>CAYJMG010000007.1:0-68363 GCA_964371355.1 uncultured Dehalococcoidia bacterium | reverse complement strand
CGAACACGCCGGTCCGGACTTCGCCCCCGTCAGGAATGGCTTCGGCCATCTCCTCCTTCGGCCAATCGCGGTTGCGCACGAACGTGAGCGCCGATGCCGCCGCGGCCCCCCCCTCGGCGCCCCTGTCGGGGATGTGTTTCGGCCCGGTCGCGCCCCCGGGGGCAAATTGCTGTTGCCTGAACCGCCCCTTTCACCCCTCCAGGGGGGGCTTTCCGCCCGCGCGTTCTGGTTCGCCGGATGATAAGGACGCTCTTCCGCATCCTGTCGAGCGCCTTCTGTGTCCTCCCTGTCCTCTGTGAATCTGCTTACGCCGGCGGCTGGAACAGCGACACGATGTTCCCCTCCGGATCCCGGAACGTCGAGATCGTGATCCCCGGCGCGGGCGAATTCGGCTCCTCGATGAACTCGACACCCGCCGCCTTCAGCCGCGCCGTCTCCGCGCGGCAGTCGTCGACCTCGAGCCCGACAATATGCCGGTACGGGTCCGACGCGTCGCCCCGCACCTCGCTGTGCGTGCCCAGGTTCAGCGTCGAGCCCGCCTGGTTACCCAGAACCGCGAATCCCGGCACCTCCAGCGCCACCGGCAGTCCCACGACGTCGCGATAGAACGGCAGCAGCTTCTTCGTGTGGTCCTCGCTCCAGATCGACGCCGACTTCAGCCCGTTGATCATCGCGCTCCTCCTTCGCCGCGACGCCGCGGCTGTGCGCTTCGTCGACGGACGGCAACCCTCGAAATCGACCGCCCGGCCCTGTCTCCCCACCCTCTCATCTGTGAAAATCTGTGTCAATCTCGCAGCCGCAGGAGACTGCGGCTCCGCATCCGAAACGGGAGTGCAGCATGGACATCGAGCTAGCCGCCGCCCCCTATCGCGACGCCTCGCGCCCGATCGACGAGCGCGTCGCCGACCTGACGTCGCGCATGACACTCGATGAGAAGATCGCACAGCTTGGCGGCGTCTTCCCGCGCTTCTTCATGGATGGCGACGCCTTCTCAGAACCGCTCGCCGAGCGCGCCCTGTCGGACGGCATCGGCCACATCTCGTACCCGTCCGGCGTCACCGCGCTCGGCCCGCGCGAGCTGGCCGCGCTGCTGAACGCAGCCCAACGCTTCCTCGTCGAGCGCACGCGGCTCGGCATCCCCGCCGTGGCGCACGGCGAGAGCGCCGGCGGCTACACCGGCCGCGGCGGCACCGTCTTCCCGCAGGCCATTGGCCTCGCCTCCACGTGGCATCCGGAGCTGATCGAGGAGATGACGCGCACGATCCGCCGCCAACTCCGCGCCGTCGGCATCCGCCACACGCTGTCGCCGGTGCTCGACATCGTGCGCGACGGCCGCTGGGGACGATGCGAGGAGACGTACGGCGAGGACCCATACCTGGCCGGCCGCATCGGCATCGGCTACGTGCGCGGGATGCAAGGCGGCGACCTGCGCGAGGGCGTCGTCGCAACCGGCAAGCATTTCCTGGGCTACGGCGCCTCGGAGGGCGGCATGAACTGGGCGCCCGCGCACATCCCGCCGCGTGAGCTGCGCGAGATCTACGCCGCGCCCTTCGCCGCCGCCATCCACGAAGCCGGACTCGCGTCGATCATGAACTCCTACGCGGAGGTCGACGGCGTGCCGCTCGGCGCGTCGAAGGAGTGGCTGCGCGACTTCCTCCGCGGCGATCTCGGCTTCGACGGCACGGTGATCTCCGACTACTTCACCGTCCAGACGCTGGAGACGTACCACCACATCGCCGGCGACCGCGCCGAGGCCGCCGCGCGGGCGCTCGAGGCCGGCATCGACCTCGAGGTGCCGACGCTGCACTACTATCGCGCGCTCACTGACGCCCTCGCGTCCGGCCGCATCGATGTGGCCCTCGTCGACGAGTCCGCCGCGCGGGTCCTGCGCCAGAAGTTCCAACTCGGCCTGTTCGAACAGCCCTACGTCGACACGGACGCCGCCCCCGCGCTGCTGGACACCCCTGCCGACCGCACGCTCGCCCGTCGCATCGCCGCCCAGTCGATCGTGCTGCTGAAGAACGACGGTGGGTTGCTTCCGCTCTCGAAGGAGACGCGCTCTATCGCCATCATCGGCCCCTGCGCCGACAGCGTGCGGCTGCTGCAGGGCGACTACCACTTCCCCGCCCACGTCGAAGTCATGTTCGGCGCTATCAGCGAGGATGGCGACGGGCAGGCGCCCGGCGTCATGCCTTCCGTCGCGACGGACGCACCCGGCGTGGCGGGACCGCGCGTCGACCTGCGGGCGGCGTTCACCCCGCACGTCACCGTACGCCAGGGCATCCGCGAGGCCGCGCCGGGCGCCGAGGTCATGTACGCGCGTGGCTGCGGCATTACCGGCGACGACGCAAGCGGCATCGCGGAGGCGGTGAAGACGGCGAAGGCCGCCGAGGTCGCGGTCGTCTGCGTAGGGACGCGGTCCGGACTGGTGGAAGGGGCCACCAGCGGCGAGTCCTCGGACCGCACGGACCTCTCGCTCACGCCTGCGCAGCAGCGGCTGGTCGAGGACGTCGTCGCCACAGGCACGCCAACGGTCGTGGTGCTGATCAACGGCGGCATCCTCGCGATCCCGTGGATCGCCGAGCACGTGCCGGCCGTCATCGAAGCATGGTGCCCCGGCGAGGAGGGCGGCCACGCGCTGGCCGACGTGATCTTCGGAGACGTGGACCCCGCGGGCCGGCTGCCGGTGTCGCTACCGCGGGCGACTGGCCAGGTGCCCATCTACTACAACCACAAGCCCTCCGGCGGCCGCAGCAACTGGCGTGGCAACTACGTCGACTCACCCTCGACGCCGCTGTATCCATTCGGCCATGGGCTGTCCTACACCACGTTCGCGTACGGCCAGCTCCGCCTCTCGGCGACCCACGTGCCCGCGGACGGTGCCGTCGAGATCAGTGTGGACGTCACGAACACCGGCGACCGGGCGGGCGACGAGGTAGTGCAACTCTACGTACACGATGTCGTCGCCAGCACAACCCGCCCCGTGAAACAGCTCGCCGGCTTCGCGCGCGTCGCGCTCGAGCCGGGGCAGGCTCGCACCGTGACCTTCACGCTCGAGATGTCGCAGCTCGCCCTGTACGACGAGCGGATGCGCCTCGTCGTCGAGCCCGGGACGGTCGAAATCATGGTTGGGTCGTCGTCGGAGGACATCCGCTCCCGCGCGACCATCGAGATTGTGGGCACCGTGGGCATCGTGGACGCCGTACGCGAGGTGCGCTGATCCTGGCTCCCTGCGCTTGTCGCCGAATCTGCGCTTGACGCTGCCCCGTGCGAATGGAAGCCCCCGGGCGTTGCGTGGTATAAGGAATCCCCCGCCGGGACAGCCGGTCGCAGCCCCGGAGCGATGCCGTGAGGCCAGCACTCCTGCGCAGAGCGGTCAACCGCACGAAACGCGCCATCAATGACGCGAAACTCTTCGCGCTCCCCCACAACTACCCCGGCGTCCGCCTGACGCCGAAGCGCCTTCTGAACTACTGGCTCGTCCACTGGGAGCAGCGCCGCGGGACCGTCAGGCTGCGTGGCTACCCCCTCGTCCTCACGGTCGAGTCCACGAACGTCTGCAACCTCCGCTGCCCCGCCTGCTTCACCGGCGACGGCCAGACCGGCCGCCCGAAATCCATGCTGCCCCTGCCCGTGTACGAACGCCTCCTCTCCGAACTGGGCGACCGCCTCCTGCAGATCGAGTTCTACAACTGGGGCGAGTCGCTGCTCAACAAGAACGTCAGCACGATGATCCGCGCCGCCGCCGACAAAGGCATCTCGACTATCATCAGCTCCAACCTCAGCTTCCCGATGGACGACGCCCGCGCCGAGGAGATCGTGCGGTCCGGTCTGCACATCCTCGGCGTATCGCTCGACGGCGCCACGCAGGCCGTGTACGAGCAGTACCGCGTCCGCGGCGATATCGACCTCGTGTTCGACAACGTGCGCAAGATCGCCGCCGCGAAGCGCCGCCTCGGTTCGGCCACCCCCGACCTGATCTACGAGTACCACCTCTTCCCCCACAACCTCCACGAAGTCGAGGCGGCGCGCGCCAGAGCGCTGGAACTCGGCATGACGCTGATGGTGTCGAAGGGCTGGGTCGCCGGTCCCGACTGGGACACGAAGGGCGAGTACAACGGCGACTTCAAGCCCGAGCCCGGCCGCTGCGGCTTCCTCTGGGACCACGCCGTCGTCCATAACGATGGCGGCGTCGCCCCCTGCTGCGCGACCTTCTACAAGGAGGACGACTTCGGCTCAGTCGCCGCGGCCGTTGCCGCCAGGCGCGAGCCCGCCGTCCCCGCGTCAGCGCTGGCCACCGCGAGTTTCCGTGACGTGTGGAACAACCCCGACTTCCAGAGCGCGCGCCGCATGTTCGCCGACCGTCCCGGCGGCGCCGGCCGCGGCGATCTCGTGTGCTACGACTGCCCTGTGACGGCGACCTGGCGCCGCTATCGCGAGCACGTATCCGAGGGCCGGCCTGCATCGGCGTTCGCCGTCGACGAGGCGTTCAACGGCGGCTTCAACTACTTCTTCTCCCGCCGCCCCGCCCGCACCGCGAAGGAAGACCTCATCCCCCTGGTCGAGCAGCCCTCCCCGAACGGCACGGGCGCGCCCAAGCCCGTTCCAGGCGCGACAAGGGAGTAGGCATCTGATCGCCTGTTGACCCGCCCCCCTGGCAGTCCCTCGCCAGGCCGCCGTAGGCCCCTTTGTGACCTGCCCGGCCGCAACTCCTGTACAAATCTATTTCGCGAAAGTGATCCGGCGCGCTTGGAGTTCCGCCCCGACGCACCTTACGCTCGCCCCACGCAACGTCCGCCCGTCAGTCACCTCGGCTGGCCAGGAACACGCTGGCGGGCTGACTGGCTGACGGAAAACTGCCGTCCAACGAATCTAAAATACATGACCTCGAATCTGCTATTTAACAACCAACCGAAACACAAAAGGCGTCGGGCGGCGCCAACAGGCTAAAACTGCCGAGCAATGTCCGCACCAACTCGTAGGGACGCTCGCAGAGTCGCCGCAGGAGACAGCCTGCTGCGCCCAACCCGCCGCAGAGGCGAAAAACCGCCGGGGAACTTCAGAAAGGAGACTGACACGCTGACACGCTCCCTAGAAGCCGCCATGTTCCAGAAGATGCTCGACCGCGACGGCGACGCCGTGGTCGTCGTTGCGCGCCGATACGAACGTCGCGGCCGCCTTCAGCTCGTCATTGGCCTGCCCCATCGCCACGGACGCGCCCGCGACTTTGAACATCTCGAGGTCGTTGCCGGAGTCACCGAACGCCACCACCTCGTCCAGGCCGATGCCGAGGTCCTCGCAGGCGACACCCAGTGCTTTGCCCTTGTGGGCGCCCATAGCCGTCAACGTGAGGATGGGCTTGCCGTAGGTGGAGATAGAGATAATGAAGTGCACCTTGTCGCCCCATGCGGGCTCCAGCTCCCGGCGCAGCCGTTCGATGGCACCGCTGCCCTGGATCAGTCCGATGCGCACAAGCCCCAGCGCGTCCGCACTTAGCGACGGGACCCATCGCAACTCCGCCGGTGCCATCGACTGCGGCGGCGCGTTCTCCATCTTCACCACCACCTCTTCGTCAAGGACCACGGTGCCGATGCAGCGCTCCTCGTCGCAGATCCGGTACAACTCGCCCACGAACCCGTCGGGCAGCCGCACGTCGAACAGGTCGCGACCGTCGTCCAGCCGCCGCACCTGTGCCCCGCTGCACGCTACCACCGGCGGCGCCGCGTGCACCTCGCGCGCAACCCGCTCGGCGAGCTGGTACCAGCGCGCGCTCGCCAGGATAATCTGCAGCCCGGCATCGCGCGCCGCCGCCAGCGCCTGCAGGTTGCGGTCGCTGATCTCCTCGCGCGAGGTGAGCAGGGTGCCGTCGAGGTCTAGCGCCAGGGCCTTGAATCGCATCGAGCGCGAGCATAGCACGCGGCGTCCGCGAGTGGTCGAGCCGATGGACCTCTCGTCGCGCGATGAGTGGATCGAGTGCCATACTGTGCCCCGCAGGAGGTCCCATGCCTGACGCCGCCGCCCCGCCGCCTCAGCGCCCGAAGAACGCGATCGTCATCCTGCTCGACAGCCTGAACCGCCACATGCTGGGCGCGTACGGCAGCCGCGAGTTCGCGACACCGAACCTCGACCGCTTCGCCGCCCGCGCGCTGCGCTTCGACCGCCACTACTCCGGCTCGTTGCCGTGCATGCCCGCGCGGCACGACATCCTGTGCGGCGCGCTCGACTTCTTGTGGCGGCCATGGGGCAGCATTGAGCTGTGGGAGAAGCCGCTCACCGTCCACCTGCGGCGCGCCGGCGTGAAGACGATGCTGATCTCGGACCACCCGCACCTGTTCGAGAGCGGCGGCGAGAACTATCACACCGACTTCCACGGCTGGGAGTACGAGCGCGGCCACGAGTCCGACCCGTGGAAGACCCGCCCCGACCCGAGCGCCGTCGGTCAGCCCATCATCACTGCCCCCGGCCGCCTGACGTACGAGAACTCCCACTCGTACTTCCGCGAGGAGCAGGACTTCCCTGGGCCTCGCGTCATGCGCGCCACCGAGCAGTGGCTCGATCAGAACGCGGCCTACCACGACCGCTTCTTCCTCTTCGTCGACGAGTTCGACCCGCACGAGCCCTTCGACACGCCCGAACCCTATGCCTCGATGTACGACGAGTCGTGGGAAGGCCCGCACCTCATCTGGCCACCCTACGCTGTAGCGGCGCAGAAGCGCGGTCTCATCGACGAACGAGCCGCCCGCCAGATCCGCGCCCAGTACGGCGGCAAGCTCACGATGATTGACCGCTGGTTCGGCCGCGTCCTCGACGCGATCGACCGCAACAAGCTCTGGGATGACACCGCCGTCTTCCTCTGCACCGACCACGGCCACTACCTGGGCGAGAAGGACATCTGGGGCAAGCCGCAGTCGCCGATCTTCAACCCGTTGGGACACATCCCGCTCATGGTCGCCTGGCCCGGCGCATCACCGGGCACGACAGGCGCCCTGACGACGAACGTCGACATCTTCTCGACCCTCGTCGACCTGTTTGGCGTCGCTCCGAAGCACCGCACGCATGGAGTGTCGTTCCTGCCGGTGCTGACGGGCGAGCGTCCCCACGCCCGCGACCACCTGCTGGCCGGCGTCTGGGGGCGCGAGGTACACCTGATCGACGCCGAGACGAAGTACGCGCGGGCCCCTGAAGGCGATAACCTCCCGCTCTCCATGTGGTCCAACCGCTGGTCGTCGATGCCCGTACACCACGCGATGCCCGAGTACGACTTCCCGACCCCCGACGAGCGCGCCTGGCTGGACCGCATGCCCGGCTCGACCATCCCCGTGATCCGCCAGCCCTTCCGGGAAGGCGACATGCTCCCCTACTGGGCCTACGGCCGCTTCTCCGGCAACCACCTGTACGACCTGCGCTCCGATCCCGGCGAGGACGAGAACCGTGCCGGCGAGCCGCGTGAGGGCGAGGCCGCCGATCGGCTGCGCGAAGCGCTGAAGGCCGTGGATGCGCCCGACGACCAGTTCGCCCGCCTCGGCCTCGCGTGACCCCGTCGGGCACGCGGGCAGCCGGCTGCCCGAGGCCAATGCGGAACGAACGCATATCGGCTGGTCGTATGTCCGGTGTAGGGGCAACCCCCTAAGCGGCTGCTCGCGGCTGCCGATACCTGTGCGGGGGGTTCTGATATGCGCCTCGCGCTCGTCGTGGTCATCCTGGTCATTGGCCTCCCGGCCGCACTCGTGGGCGGTTGGGTGACAGTCAGCCGCGTCGAGCCCGGGAAGGTTGGCACGCCCGCACACGCCGGCGCCATCTCGAACGGCAACCTGGAGGAGTGCACCACCATCGATCTCTCCGTGAAGGCACGCTCGACGACAACGGCGACCGTGCACCTGGCGAACCGCCAGGTCATGCGGGCGACCTACGAGGTCAATGGCGGCTTCGGCAAGGTCGACGTCCTGATGCGCATCATCTCGCCGAACAACGAGGTGCTGTTCGAGTCGCCGAAGTCATCGAACTACGACTTCGTCGTCTCCGCACGTGCCGACGGCGACTACTCCTTCGTCTTCGATAACCGGTATTCGATGATCACGCCGAAGGCCATCGGCTTCTTCTACTGCATCCCTCAGCACGATTAGGGCAGCGGCTACTCGCAGAGGCCGCGAAGCCCGTCGACGAAGGCGCGGCTGGTCGCCTCCGTCTCGGCGATCGCCGGCAGCGGTGCCGGGTCCGACTGGAAGTACAGCTGCGCCTGGATAACCAGCGAGCCGCAGACGAACGTCTGCGCGTGCATCCGCGTCCCCGCCGTCTCCCCTGTCTTCATCGGCGGTTCGGCCGAGATCGTCCCTTGCTGCTCGATCAGCACCACGGCGGGTGCGCCGTTGTCCCGCATGTAGCGCACGTGGCCGGTGCGTCGGCCGGCATCGTCGGGCTGCTGCAGGTACAGCACAGGCGCGTCGTCCACGCCGTCCGGCAGCGCATCGGCGAGCAGCGGCTTGAACCCCAACGCGTCGTTCCACTCGGCGAAGCTGTCGATCCGGCGGATCTGGACCATCCCCGTGGGCAGGTCGACGGTGCCGCCGCCAGCAATGGGAGACGGGGCGCCGGAAGCGCGCTCGTTTTCGAAGATGTAGAGCACCGCTCCAGCGGCCGCCGCCACCAGCGCGAACGCCACCACGCTGAACGCGAACACGCCGGCAAGCCGCGCAGGATGATTCGGCCGCGCGAGTACGGTCATGCAGACACCAACGCCACGCGGCGGGCCGCGTATCACGTGCGAGGCGGGGTGAGGGTGTGTTGGCGTCCGGCCGCCACCAGGATATCCCACCGGCCGGACGGCGGGAGTGTAGCGGCGCCCGGCCTTAGCCGCCGGGCCCCATGTCAACGGCCGTCGCGAGGTTCAGCCGCCGTCCCCGGCCGAAAGGAAGCGGTCGATGGCGGCGGCCACGTGCCGGGCCAGGAGCTGGTGCGAACGGTCATCGGCCAGCACCCGCGCGTCGTCCTCGTTCGTCAGGAAGAGGAACTCCAGCAGCGCCGAGGGGACCACCGCCTCGCGCGTCACCACGAACTGGCAGAAGTCGCCGGAATGGTGCCGCTCCGCATCCTCCATGATGCCCCGGTTCGGCGGAAAGTACCCGTACTCGTGCAGCGCATCCATCGTCGCCTGTTGGACCATCGCTGCCAGGCGCTGGTTCGCGCTGCCCTGCTGGTGCTGGCCGCAGTACCACGTCTCCGGCCCGCTGATCGAGGTCACGGTCGCGCCGTTCCCGTGCAGCGCAAGGTACACGTCGGCGTCCACCGCCGCGGCCAGCTGCGCCCGCCACAGCAGGTCCGACACGATGAACTGCTGGGCCAGGGGGCCGTCGGGACCGCGCCCCGCACCGTCGCGGGTCAGGTATACGTCGTACCCCATCGCCGCCAGCTCGTCACGGATCAGGATCGCGTTCCGCAGGTTGGAGTCCGCCTCCAGCACGTTAGCCTTCCCGTCCGCCAGGTAGTGCACGGCGCCCGGGTCGCCGCGCCCATGGCCCGGGTCGAGCACGACCACACCCTTGTGCGGGCGGCTCGCCGCGTCCCGCGCCGATGGCATGCGACCGTCGGAGTCGATCGCGTCTCCCTCGCCCCCGGCCGATTGTGCGTAGTCCGGCTCCGGGTACGGATAAGGCGTGGCCCGCGCGCGCTCCGGCGTCGAGTGCGCGTCCTTCGATGACGTGGGTGTGGCTTCCGGTGTGGGCCCTGCGGACGCAGCGGTGGGCGTGGCTCCCGCGCCGGGCGTGCGCGTGATCGGCGCGGGCGTGCGCGCGAAGGCCGTCCCGGTCGCCGCTACGGCCCGCGCCCCGGCGCTGGCTCCTGCCGAGCCGCCCGCAGCCTGCAAGCCGCCGACGGCGTACAGGCCGGCGGCCATCGTCAGCACCGTCCAGCCCAGCATCCCGGCCAGCAAGATCGCTTTCGCGCGTCGGCTCATCGCATTCGCCTAGGCGGCTCGCCGCCGGCGCAGCGCGGCCGCAGTTGTAGAGAGCTGCTCGAGCAGGTCGTCCATCTCGACGGGCTCGACCACTATGTTGCGCAGCACGCGCGGACGCGGCTGTTCGACGTTGGTGTCCCGGAACACGTCCAGCGTGGTATCCGCCAGCACGTTGAAGCGGCGGGCCGGCGCGGGCCGGACTTCGCGCGTCGCCGCTGCCTCGCGTTCGGCTTGGCGGGCCAGCGCCGAGAGAAATTCGATGTCTTCATCGTCCTCCTCCACCTCTCCTTCAGCCGGCGGATCCGCGAACCGGTACCGTTCCGGCGACCGCGCAGAGGCCGGCACCTTCAGCCACGGCTCAGGTTCATCTGGCGCTAACCGCCGTGTCCTGTTCTCGGGGTCGCTCACGGGTTCCACCTCCCTGCCTAGATCTCCGGGATCGCGGCGCCGCTGGTCGCCGTGTCACCCGCCACGCTGTTGAATAGCCCGTGTACCATCCACGGGACGAACATGAGTGCCAGCCCGGAGATCAGCAGCATGATCGCCGCGTACAGCCACACGCGGTGATGATGGCCGCCGCTGGCCGCGTGCGGTGCCCAGGTATTCACGATCGTCAACACGATCGTCACCACCAATGCGAACCCGTGGATGAACCCGACGTTCGGCGACGCGAACGTGAGTACCGCCGTGACGTCCGTGCCGCCCGTCAGCGACGGGTCGGTCGAGCTTGCCGCCGCCTGCTCCTGCACCGCGTTGAGCTGGCCCGCGAAGACGACGATAACCTCCGAGACGAACAGCAGCACCCCCAGCAACACCGCGTGCAGCGGGATCATCAGCATCATGAACGTCTGTGAAACCAGCTTCCGGCTCTCACGCAGGAGCGAGATCTTGAGCGCCAGCAGCGACGACAGGTAGCCGATGCTGTCCGGGTCGCCACCCAGTTTGATGGTGTCCCAGAATGTGCTCACTGACCGGTCGACCAGCTCGCTCCCCGTCTCCCCCACGAAGCGCGTCCAGCAGAGGTCGGGCTTGATGGCCGAGCGCAGCCGGATGTGCAGCCGGCGCACGTTCTGCTCCAGCGACCCCAACGAGCGCTGGTTCATGCGTCCCAGGCCGTCCGTAACAGTCGTGCCGATGGCACCGACGATCGAGCCCAGCGCACGCAAGAAGGTCGAGAGGTCTTTGTCGTACCTGTCGACCTTCTTGTCGTCGATGAACGCCATCGCCCCGACCGGCGCCATCGTCACCGCTGCCGCGATCATTCCCGCGCCCGCGTTGAACACGAGCGTAGTCCCCACACCCAGCAGCGCCGCCACCGGCAGAAGGATCCTCGCCAGCAGGAACATCTGATCCTGCGTGTGCGACTTCACGTGCAACCTGTGCGTCTTGGGCTCCACCGGCGACGACCGGTAGATGATCCACCCGCCCATGCTGGCGATGCCGATCATCACCGTCGCGAGGCCCAGGATGAAGAGCGTCCCGACGCTGTAGATCATCATCGAGACCATCGAGACGACCACGATTAGCGTCACCGACACCATCAACGCCACGAAGGAGTCCGTCCACTTCTGCAGCGTCTCCAGGTCGCGCTCGTACTTGCGGGCGTACGTCTCTAGCTGTACTTCGGTCTCGCGCGCCAGGAACGTCGCCTCCGCCTCGCCGGAGGCCAGCGATGCTGAGAACCGCAACAGCAGGCTCTCCAGCATGTCGTTGTCCGTCGCATCCGCCACCAGTTGGCATGCCCGCGCGTAGTCGTAGTTCAGCTTCTGCGCCACCAGGTGCACACGGTGGAAGTAGCCCGACGTGCTGTACCCCAGCTCGGCCGTCTTCTCGAACAGCTGCTCCCGCCCGACGTTCGCCGTGGCCAGCGCGGACATGTAGGTGAGCTGCGTGATGAGGTCGAACTCGGTCGGCGCGGGCCGAAAGAACGACGTCGGACGCTGCCAGTTGGCGGCCTCCTCGATCGCCTCGCTCCGGCCGCCCTTCTTCGCGCCGGGCAGTAACTTCGTGATCATCAACATAGAGGCCATCAGGGCGGCCCCGAGAACAGCGTCTGCGTCGTCACGCCCTGCTCGGACGCGATCACGGCCTTGTTGGTCGTGCCGGCGCCCACGACGGGGTTCACCCGGACTAGGATCTCCATCGTCTCGCCGGAATTCAGGATTCCGGGCTCGAATATGTCATCCGTAAACGTCCCCGTCGTCCACGTATCCGATGCCAGCGCGCCCGAGGTGTACGCGATCCACTTGTCGTACCGTGTGCCTGTCTCCCCGAAGTACTGCACCAGCACGTCCATGGCGGAGTAGTCGCCGATCGGCGTCTGTCCGTCGTTGCGCACGGTGATCGTGATGTTCGCGCCGGATCCGTCGATTGACGTCGAGGTGACGGACAGCTCGGTACCCGTGCGCTCCAGGTTGCGCGCCTCCGACGCACGCAGCGACTGGCCGACGCCGTCCATGCCGATGAAGCCGCCCCGCCCCACCAGGACGGTGCCAAGCATGAAGATCGCTGCAACGAAGAGGGCCGGGATGCTGGTTTCCATCGCGCCTACACCGTCAGGTACTTCGAATCCAGCGTGCCGTTCGGGGTCACCACCTTCACGTAGTACGTCGTTCCCGTCGCCAGGTTGGCCGACGCCTTCACGGTGACGCGCAGCGTGGCCGTGGGCGTCCACTCCGTCGCGTTCTCCAGCGTCTCGTACCAGCACGGCGCCGTGCAGCTCGAGTCCGTTCCGTACGGGATGCGCTGGAAGTCGCCCGTCGGCCCGAAGAACACGTCGATGCGGTCCAGCGGCGCGATTTTCGCCGCGCCCACGTTCTTCACCCACACGTTCGCGTCCGGGTTCCCGTCCTCCCCCGTCGCGTGCACGATCTCGATCTGGCTGGCGATGCGGTCCTGCACCGCGTTCGAAGACGCGAGCAGCGAGCCCGTCGTCCGGCTGACGGCGGGCAGCACCGCGTTCGTCACGGCCACGATGGCCACGATCGCGGCGATGGTAAGCAGGACGGTCGTGATTGCCTTATCGATGACGCCACTCCTTAGCGTCCCCGGGTGAGACGTTCCTTGCCTAGTAGATCAGCCGCGGCCCTTGATCCGCATGCTCGCCTTGCAGCAGGGCGTCGAGCTGGCGCAGCAGCACCGTCACTTCCATCGGCGAGGCCGGGCGATCCGGCGGCGCGATCTCCAACTCCGACACACGCGCCAGAGCCTGCCGCGCTTCCGGCGGCAAGTACCCGGCGACCTCACACAGGTCCAGCAGGATGGTCAGCCGCTCCGCCCCCACCCGCTGGATGGCTTCCTCCGCCCAGGCTGCCAGGTTCGCGACCGTCAGCAGGCTCCAGCGCGCGGTGTGCGAGACGGCGGCCTGCTGGTGCACGGCGGGCGCGTGTGGCGGCTGCGCGTGTCCCGTCGGCGGTGCGTACGGGTCGTGTGGGGGCGCCGGCGCGTGAATTGCCGCCTGGTCCGGGTGCGGTGCGGGCCCATTATGCGGCGGCTGCGCAGGGTGCGCGGTCGGCAGGTGTTCGGGCTCCATGCGCGGCATGACGATCTCCACTCGCGCGGGCTCCTCCACGACGGCCGGCACGATCTGCACCGCGCGAGGGCGGCTGGGCCCCTCCTCGAACGGGCTGTCCTGCGCGAGGACGGCGCTGCGGATCTCGGTGAGGACCTGCTTCACCTCACCCTTGATGATCCGCATCTCGTCTTCGAGCGCGGAGACCTTGCTGCTGAGAGCGGCACTGCTCTCCACGGCATTCCTGCCTTTCCTACCCTGCCGCGCCCACTTGCCGCGGGCGCGCCCCTGTCGACCGCAACGCTAGTTCAGGTTGACAATCGTGTCCGATATGCTCGGAGGCAGGGTCCTCTGGATGACCATCACCGCTCCCGAGGCGGGCTGGACCTGAAGCGTGAAGGTGTCGCTCTCACTGATGTCGACGCCTGCAACGGCGTCCACACTCGTCAGCGTGATCTCGAATAGCTCGCCCGGCTCCAGCAGGTCGTCCGTGTCGCCGGCGATGACGGTCGTCGTGTACGTCAGGCTGTCTACTTCCACAGCGTCGTCGCGGTAGGAAACGACGGTCTTGTTGTTCGTGGCCGCCGCGTCCCAGTTCACCGACGAGCCCCCGGCTGCCAGCGTCACGTCGAAGGAGATGTCGGTCACTTCCGTCCCGTCGGAGGTGGCGATGACGCTGCCCGAAAGCTCCATGCTGCCCCGCGTTTTCGCCAGTCCCGCCAGCACCGTTTCCTTGCTGCGCTCGGCACTGAAGAGTCCGGTGGCGAGGACAACGAAGGCGAACACCGACGCCACAACCACGAACGCGATCAAGATGATCGCGGTTTCAAGGCCGGTGATGCCCTGCTGCCCCTGGAGGAGCCGCCGCACGTCCTTGCGCCGATCCATCTCCTGCCTCCCTGCGTTGGAGAGATGGCCCGGGGCGTCCGTGCCCCGGGCCCAAACCTTCCCGTACTTCCGTTTAGTTGAGGTTGACGATCGTCTCAGCGATCGACGGCGGCATGGTCCGCTCGATGACCATGTACGACCCCGACGGCGGCTGGACCTGAAGCGTGAACTTGTCGTTCTCGTTGATCTCGGTCAGCGCGGCCAGACCCGTTAGCGCGATCTCGAACAGCTCACCCGGCTCCAACAGCTTGTCCGAGTCGCCGGAGATGACCGTCGTCACGTAGGTCAGGTCGTCGATCTCGAGTGAGTCGTCGATGTACGAGACGATGGTCTGGTTCACCGTCGCCGTCTCGTCCCAGTTGACCGCCGAACCGCCGGCCGCCAGCGTCACGTCGAAACGCAGCTCCGTAACCTCGGTGCCATCAGAGGTCGCGGCCACGGCACCCGTCAGCTCCATGCTGCCCCGGGTCTTGTTCAGACCCGCGTAAACCGTCTCCTTGCTCCGCTCGGAGCTGAAGAGACCCGTGCTCAGCACGACGAACGCGAAGACCGCCGCGACGACCACGAACGCGATCAGGATGATCGCAGTCTCGAGTCCCGTGATGCCCCGCTGCTCGCCGAGCCGGCGAATGAAGTTCTTGATTCGAGTCATTCGTGAAGCCTCCTGTACTTGTTGGAAATGGCAATGCTCCCGATTCGGAGCCCTCCCCCGAACTTTCTTGCTCGCGTCGCCACCTCCTTGACCGATGCCAGTCCGGCATCCCGGATCGCCTTCGGGCCGCCGGGCATGCCCGATGCAAGCCCTTCACGATCCGAACGGTCGCTTTGTGTTAAGAGTCGTGATATGTCTGTGATGCGTGAATGGGGATAACGCTGATCTTGGATTGGGTGCCGCCACCCTGAAACCCCGCTAGGCGGCTTCGTCGTCAGTGTCCACGTCGCCCGAAACTGAGACGGTTTCGACAGGACGCGCCTCGGCCAACTCCGTCTCACCGCCGACGTCCTCGTCATCGTCGCCGCTGTCCGGAGCGGATCCAGCCCCTTCCAGAGCAGACGCCTGACCGAACTCCACCGCGATCTGCACCGAGTCGGCGGCGTGGTCCAGCGTTAGTTCCCCGCCGTGCGCTTCGGCCCCCAGGCGGTGGGCTACCAGCGCTTCCTCGTCCAGCGGCGCCGTCTCGCCGTGGCCCTTCACCGAGAGCCACACCGTGCCCGGCGTCCGCCGGAGGCTTACCGTGCACGTTTCCAGCCCCGCTGCCGCTAGTTGCCGCAGCGAGTCCAGAGCCAGCCGGTACAGCAGGATGCGCCGTGCCATGCCGATCGAACGGTCGCTGCCTTCGTCCACGCTGTCCGCCGCCGCCTCCGCATCCACCTCCACCTCGATCAGGTCACCCACGTCCTTGCGCAGCGCCCGCAGCGCGGCCGGCAGGCCCAGGCGCACCAGGTCCGGGTACAGTTCCTGCCCCAGCGCCCGCAGCTCGTGCTCGTTCAGGTCGTCCAGCTCCGTCCCCGCCCGCTCCAGCATCACGCGCGCCAGGTCGGGGCTTTCCTCGAACAGCTCCGCTGCCTCTTCCACGCGAGACGATGCGACCAGCAATCGTGCCTGCACGGACTCCCGCACCCGCGTGGCCAGCCGCGCGTTGCGCTCCTCGTACGCGGCGATGAGCGTCCGCGCGTCGACGTTCGGCAGCGGCTCTTCCGGCTCCGGCGGCACCGGCGGTGCCTCCGGCTCTGACTCCGCCTCAGGGTCTTTGTCGGCGTCCAGCGCCGGGGCCACCGGCGCTGCCGCCGACCCGGGTTCCCGCGCGAAGACACGCAGCAGCGCGCTACCGACGATGCCCGCTGCGGCGAGTGCGGCGATGGCCGTCAACCACACGCGGCCAACGGCTCCCGAACCCGCCAGCACCGTCGCTGCAGGCAGACACGATGCCACGTTCCACTCATGGTCGATCTGCGTGCCCCGCGCGATCGGTCCGAGGCCGCAAATCGAATCGACGCCGGCGACGCGTGACCGGATGGTCCCGCCCGCGAACTCGCTGCCGCGCCAGGGCCCGCCCAGCAGCGCGTCCGGCGCACCAGCGGCCAGCTGGCCCTCGCGGTTGATGATCACGTTGCGCCCGCCGTCGATCGATGAGCGCAGTGTCGTCTGCCACAGCACGTCGGCATCCGCACGGGCCACCAGCACGGCCCAGCGCTCCCCCGCCGCATCCACCAGGATCGCGGCGTAGTCGACGTGCCCGGCCTGGCCCGCCTCATCGAGAATGATGTCAGAGTTCGCGTTGCCCTGGTTGGCGCGCACCGCGGCGAACGCCGGGCTCATCGTCGCGTCGAGCATCGTGCCGTCTGTCGCCGCAACGATGCTCCCGCCGAGATCGATGACCGCCAGCCCCGAAAACCGGTTTGTGTTCAGACCCAGCAGCCGGCGCAACGCGTTCGTACGGAGATCCGACGGTGTCGCGATGTTCCGGACCTCCGCGTCGTCAGCATCGCGCAGGAGCTGGATGTACCCGCCGAACGCATCGCCCGTCGCCAGCGTCGCGCTGTGTTCGGCGAACGACCCCGCCTCCGCACCGGCGCGCGCCTCCGCCCTGCTGGCCGACGACCGCTCCGCCGCGATGCTCACAGCGATGGCGATGAGTGCACCCCCCAGCACGGCGACAAGCGCCGCCATCAGGAACGGCGGCCCGGGCCGGCCGATCGCGTCGCGCACAACCACACCCAGACCGGGGGGCGGGCGCAGGCGTACTCCCCGTGGGACTCGCAGGCGGGGGATCGAAAGAAGTCGCATGTCCAGAGATGAATTCTCGCCGCCAGGGGGGCGCTGCCGTCACTCGCAAAGCCCCTATTCCTACGCCGGCCGTGAGGGAATCGCCGTAAGGGGCATCCCGCGTTCCGCACCAAAATCACCCTTGGGAGGGCCCGGGAGGTGACCTTCGTGTGACATGACGAGGGTGTACACCCCTATGCAACGCCTGTGCCGGGCCGACAACATAGGCAAGCCCGGGCTCGCTCGGGTCGTCGCGCGTTGTCCGCGCGATCCGGCAGGAACGCCGCCGAAGGCAAGGAGACGGAGGCCACCACATGTCCAGCCCAGCAGCCCGGCGTCTTCCCGCGGTCACCGGCAGCGAAGAGCGCCGCATCATCTCCACCGGCAGCGTGGAGATCGACAAGAAGATGGGCGGCGGCATCCCGGAGGGCTCGCTGATCCTCATCGAGGGTCAATCCAACGCAGGCAAGAGCGTCGTCACTCAGCAGCTCCTCAACGGCGCCCTGAACAGCGGCTTTCGTTGCATCCTCTACACCACCGAAAACACGCCACAGAGCCTCTTCCGCCAAATGGCCAGCCTGGACCTCGATGTCACGGACTTCTTCCTGCTCGGCGCGCTCAATGTCTACCGCGCACCGGCGGCGATGGATCCGGAGATGGCCACCACCATCTTCGACGAGATCCTCGATCACCTTAGCGCGCTGGAGGGCCGGTACGACGTCGTCTTCGTCGACTCGCTCACTTCGTTCGTCTCGCAGGTGCCGGAATCGGCCACGCTGCGCTTCCTGACCCAGGTGAAGGCGTTCTGCGATCGCCGCATGACGATCTTCTTCACCATCCACTCCTACGCGTTCGAGGAGGCAATGTTCATCCGCATGCGCTCGCTCTGTGACGCGCACCTGCGCCTGCGCGTTCAGGAAGTCGGCGATCAACTCATGAAGGTGCTCGAGGTCGCGAAGGTACGCGGCGCTGAAAAAAGCACAGGCAACATTGTGAACTTTGATGTCGAGCCCGGCCTGGGCATGCGCATCATCCCGGTCTCGAGCGCGAAGGCGTAAGCATGGCAGACGCGGCGGCCGTCCACGGCAACGAGGCGCAATGCCCCATCCACAACCTGCTCTCGCCGGAGCTGCGAGAGTGCGCCGACAGCTCGCCGCACCTCATGAACTACCTGCACTTCGCCCCCCTTGCCGAACACGGCATGCCCGACTTCTATCCCGAGGCCTCTCGCAAGCTAGGCGACATCAAGGATCCGAACCTCATCTACCCGGTCGGCAACGGCATTTACGTCCACGTCTACCCGGACCACTCCGACGCCCGGAACTTCTACGTCGCGATCGAACCTGGCGGCGAGCGCACCACCGACCTGCTGGAGGAGGTGGAGATCCGCCTCCTCGACTTCGTCGAGCTGCTGGCCGACGCCGAGACGCCCGAAGCCAAGACCGAGGTGCTGCTGAAGGCCATCGACGATTCCTGCGAGATCGTCGACCGCGTGGCGCCCTCGCCGATGCCGGCGGTGAAGGACGGTGAAGCCGGATTCCTGAAGCTGCCGTTCATGTCCAAGGGGAGCGGGACGGCGAAGCTGAGGGTCACCCAGGCCGAGGCCGAAGCCCTGAAGTACCGCCTCATCCGCGACAAGATCGGCATGGCCGTGCTGGAGCCGCTGATCTCCGATGACTGGATCGAGGACATCAGCTGCAGCGGCATCGGCCCCGTCTACATCGAGCACAAGATCTTCGGCGGCCTCAAGAGCAATATCGAGTTCCACAACCACGAGGAGATCGACGACTTCGTCCTCAAACTGGCCGAGAAGATCAAGAAGCCCGTCACCTTCCGGAACCCCATCGTCGACGCCACGCTGCCCGATGGCTCGCGTATCAACATCGTCTACGGCGGCGACGTCTCAAAGAACGGCTCGAACTTCACCATCCGCAAGTTCATGGGCATCCCCCTTAGCATCATCGATATCTGCAACTCCGGGGCCCTCACGTGGCAGATGGCCGCCTACCTGTCGCTCGTCGTCGAGCAGGGCATGAACTTCTTCGTCTCCGGCGAGACTGCCTCCGGCAAGACGACCTTGATGAACGCCCTGATGACCTTCATCCCCGCGTACGCCAAGATCGTCAGCATCGAGGACACGCCCGAGGTCCAGGTACCCCACCCCAACTGGACTCGCGAGGTCGTCCGCGGGAACATGAGCCAGGGCGGCGGCAGCGTCGACATGTTCAGCCTGCTGAAGGCCGCCCTGCGCCAGCGCCCCAACGAGATCATCATCGGTGAGATCCGTGGTGAAGAAGGCAACATCGCCTTCCAGGCCATGATGACGGGCCACGCCGTCTGCGCCACCTTCCACGCCTCCAGCGTCGAGAAGCTGATCCAGCGTGTCACCGGCCCGCCCATCAGCGTGCCCAAGACCTATGTCGACAACCTGAACTGTGTCGTCATCGCCAGCGCCGTCCGCCTGCCCAGCGGCAAGCATGGCCGCCGCATCCTCAGCATCAGCGAGATCATCTCCTACGACCCCGTCAGCAACTCGTTCGCCTTCGTCGAGATCTTCCGCTGGAACCCCATCGAAGACATCTTCGAGTTCACCGGGTACATGAACAGCTACCTGCTCGAGCAGCGCATCGCCCCCTCGCGCGGCATCTCCGAAAAGAACCGCCGCCAGATCTACCAGGAACTCGACCGCCGTGCCGCCCTGCTGCAGAAGCTGGGTGAACAGGGCGTCAACAATTTCTACGAACTCTACCGGCTGCTGTCCAAGGCATCCCGCCAGGGCCTGTTCTAGGCGGCCGCACCTAAGGGCCAGCCCTCATCCGGCCGATACTCCTCTATGGAAGGCGGTCGCGTTCGGCCGCCGCACCGACCACGGGGAGCGCACAATGGCCCTCATCAAGAAAGCCAAGCCCGCCGACGCCATCGAGGAGGACGAAGCTGACGCCTCGCCCGACGAAGAGCCCGTCGGCGAGCCCACGGGCGAGGAGCCGACTGTGGACGCAGAGGAAGCGGCCGATGCGGATGCGGCGACGATGGGCGCACTCGCCGCGGTGCCGGCCGACCCCGTCGAGACAGAAGGCGCCGGCGGCGCCGACTCGTTGCTCGACATGTTCACGACCGTCGGCATCGAGAGGGTGGACCGCACGGTTCTGGTGGGACTCGCGGGGGAAGTCCTGATCGAGGACCTTATCAGCGAACTCAACCTCGTGGCCGCGGCGCTGGGCGTCGTGCGTGCCCAGCACGAGGCACGTGCCGAAGATGAGCAGCTGGCCGCATAGGCAGAGAAGCAGAAACAGGCCCGTCCGTGGGATTCGGCTCCGGTGTCTGTCCGCCTAACGGCGGCGGCGGCGCTTGTCGAAGCGGTCGATCAGCACCACCTCTTTGCTGCCGTTGTATACCGCCAGCGTGAAGAACCACCCCGCGATCCCCAACAGCAGCGCCGCCAGGAAAAAGATCCACCGCCACCAGGCGATGCCCGCGCCGGCGTTACCTGCGCTCGGCAGCCCACCCGCCCGGTCCGTCTGCGAGGGATCCACCCCCAATTGCGACGATTGCGGGGGCTGGCCCTGGTTCGAATCTGCCACGACGGTGATACGGGGCGTTGCAGTCGCCGCAGCCGTATTCGTCGCCGCCGGCGTTCCGGTGGCCGTCGCTGCGGACGCCGTCGACGTTGCGACGGCGGTCGCCGTGTCCGCGGGCGTGGCCGTCGCCGCGGCGGTCGGCGTCTCTGTCGCTGACGCGACGATCGTGTTTGTGGGCGTCGCCGTCATGGTCGGCGTGTCCGTGGGACCGGGCGTCGGAGTGTCAGCGCCGACCAGCAGCGTCGCGACGGTACCGGTGGCGGCGGTGGGGGTGCCGCTCCCGTCGACGAGCTGGAGCGTCTGCCACACGAAGCTCGCGTCGCCGTTCGCGATCGCGACGAACTGCGCCGTCGCAACGGTGCCCGTGCCGGATTCCTCCGCCGTGCCCGGAAGCATGTACTGGTACGAGATCAGCCCGCCCGACGCGCTGTTCTGCAGCATCGTGCCGGATCCCGCATCCGGGAACGGGCCCTGCAGCACCTGAACCCCCGGCTGGCTCCCCTGCGCGTCGATGAGCTGCACCACCGCCGGATCGTAGGCTAGCTGGAAATACACCTCGTGGATGTTTGTGCCGCCGTTGACGATGAACGTGATCGACACGGCGTCACCGATGTCCAGATACACGTTCGACGGACTCATCGAGAACTGGCCGCCTGGCACCGCCTCCGCGCTTTGCGGCGTCCGCGCGCTGCCGGCCACCAGGCACAGCACTGCTCCGGCGAGCAGCGCTCGCCCCACGGCACGCGTACAGGTGCGGTGCGGTCCTTGCATGATGTCCCTGTGACATCGTCGGGGCGTTTGCACTGTCCGTGACAGGGTGGCTGCACCCAGACGGCCGTCCGCCCGAAGGAGATGCGGGAATCACCTAATGGGGCCCGGGCTCACAGCCGACGATGCGTCTTTCGTGCTGGATGCCGCCCGCCTACACAACACCGCGCCCACTCGAACACCGGCAAGGACGCTCGTCCCGGGCGCGGCCCTGCGGGCATTCGCGTCGTTCGCGATCGTAGGCGGCGCCTTCCTCGGATCGGCCTGGGTCGGCGGCACGCCTCCGTTCGAGGGCCGCGCCTACAACCCCTACGGAGAAAGCGCGGTGATGCGAGCCCTGCCCTTCGACGCACCGCTGCCCTATGACGTGTCGCTCGCCGCGGCCGGCCGCGGGCCCGACCTCGCCTACAGGGCGCAGTGGACTTCGAACCTCGATGCTGCGGACCTCAAAACCCAGTTCGAACAGCATCTCGCGGAAAGCCCACGCTGGCGCCTCACCCAGGATCCATCTTCCGGCGATGAGTTCGTGACGACGCTCGCGCGTGTCGGCTCCGACGGCTATATGACCCACTTCGCTCGCCTCACGGTCGAGCGCGGGACCGACCAGACCATCGTGACCTTCGAGTTCACGCCCATCCCCACCTCCCTGGCCCCCGACTAACCGGGGGTTCGCCGCCCTCCGCCTACGGGATTTCCCCATCCACGTGTCTCGTCTTGTGACCGACTCGTTATGCGGGCGTAACGCGCGCTCCGAGGGAGAAGAGCGAGCATGTTCGCGACGCAGGTTCGGGCCGTCGATGGTCGCCTCGCGCTGTTGGAAACGACAGCCGAATCTCTTCGGGCCCTGGCGCCCTACGCGCTACTCGCCGCCATCGGTGTCGAGCTGGCACTGCTGACTGCCTTCCTTCCGAACACGGTCGACCGGTTCCTGCATGGTCCTACCGCGGACTTCCACAACCTCTACCAGCCCGCCCACAACCGCGAGCTGCCCGGCCTCTATAGCCCGTTTCTGGTGGTCTTGCTCTACCCGATCGCCCTGCTTCCGGAGATGGATGCATATCGCGTCTTCTTCGTCTTCAACGCCGCCTGTCTAGTTGGCCTGGCGCTCATCATGCAGCGTGCCGTCCGTCCATTCGAGGCGAAGGTCGCCGTTGCTCTCGCACCGCTGGCGCTTCCACAAGTGCACTGGGCCCTTCGGCTGGGCCATGTGACGCCAGCTCTCGCGCTCGTCACGCTCGCGTCGCTCCTTCTGCTCCAGACGCGCCCGACACGTGGCGCGGCGATGCTTGCCCTTGTCTCGATCAAGCCCCAGTACCTGATTGCGCCCGTCATATTCCTGGCCTGGAAGCGGCGTGTGCGCCTGCTGGCCATCACCACAGTGTCGAGCGGCGTCCTCGCCTGTGCGGGATTCGCCGTTATCGGCCCCGGCTCCGTATCGCAATTCGTCTCGTATTACCTCGACTGGGGCCCCAACAGCACCGACAACCTCCTGCCGGTCCAGCAGTCGTGGATGATCTCCTGGACCGGCGTCCAGCTCTCACTTGGACACCAAGCGAACCCGCTTCTCACGTTCGACCTCATCGCACTCTCGCTCGCCGTGGCCCTCTTCGCATGGACGCGTACGGACGGCGTTGGCAGCGCTGCCGTCACGGCCTTGATGCTGATTCCCCTGACACCGTACGCCCAGTTCTACGACGGCGCTCTCGTGCTTGTGGCCATCGCGCTGGTCCTTCTCACGGACCTCCCGGCCCTGACGCGGGCGGCCATCTGCGGCGCATTGTACGTGGCGGCCGTAGCAACACAGGCCAGCATTCCCTTCCCCGTAAAGGACGTCCTCGGGCCCGCCCAGAGCAACAGCGTGTACTGGCTTGCACCTGCCCTCGTCCTCGCTGCCGCCGCGTTCGCGATACTCGGCACTCGCCGCGGCAGGGCAACGGAGGACGTCCGATGATGATGCGTGCACCCTCCAGCGAGCACGTCGTCGATGTCTCAGTGGTTTCCTGGAACTCCTGGGGCCACCTGCGTCAGAACCTGCCCGCACTTATCGACCAGGACTACGGCTCCTACCGCGTCGTCGTCGTCGACAACGACTCATCCGACGAAACGGCCGAACACGTCGAGGCCGAGTTCCCGGACGTCGATGTCGTCCGCTGCTCGCGAAACGGTGGCTACGGCGCTGCGAACAATCTGGGGTTCGCACGTTCCCAGAGCAAGTACGTCGCCGTGGTTAACCCGGACGCGCGTCCCGAGCGCGGATGGCTGCGCTCGCTCGTCCGCGCGCTGGAAGACAATCCTCAGGCCGCCCTCGCCACCTCCAAGGTGCTCCTCGCCTCGGATCCCCGCCGCGTGAACGCCTGCGGCAACATCGTCCACCTCTCCGGCATCGCCTTCTGCCGCGGCCTCGACGAAGACCAACACCACTTCGTACGACCCGAGTCCGTGCCTGCCGTCTCCGGCGCGGCCTTCATCGCGCGCCGCGATGCCCTTGAACAGATTGGCGGCTTCGACGAGCGCTTCTTCATGTATATGGAGGACACCGAGCTGTCGCTGCGCGCACGGCTCGCCGGCTGGGATGTCGTCCTCGCCCCGCGGTCCCGCGTGGTACACGACTACGCATTGGACATCGCAGCATCCAAGTTCTACTACCTAGAGCGGAACCGGTTCCTCATGCTCGCCAACATCTTCCGCCTCAGGACTCTCGTCGCTCTCATGCCCGCGCTCGCCATAGCCGAACTCGGCGTGTGGTGGTTCGCCATCCGCTCCGGCCGCGGTCTCGCGCGTGCAAAGATCGCCTCATACGCTGCCATTATTGCCGGCCTCCCGGCCATCCTGCGCCAACGGCAGCGGGTCCAGGCCGTCCGCCGCGTGCCAGACAGCCAACTGCTCGCCCGCCTCAGTCCCAACCTGCCCACCGGCATCGGCGAAACATACGGGTTGACGCGCATAGCGAACGCCTTCTTTCGCGGGTACAACGCCCTGATGCGGCGGCTGATCCGCTGGTAGCGCCGCCAGAGCGAAAGGATTCGCGCATGACCACCCTCACGCTGGCACCGGATACTCAGGATCCGGCCGAGGCGCCAACGGTCTCGACGCCGGCACCGGGATCGCGCTACTGGGAGCGCCTTCGCGAGCCCGATGCGCTTCTTGCCCGCGACCTGGCCCTCGTCCAGTCCGCCTCCCGCGCCCGTCCAGCCTTCGACGTCGGCTGTGGGAACGGCGCTTTCGTCCGCGCCTGCAATCATCGCGGCATCGACGCGGTCGGCGTTGAGGCGTACGACGCTTCCGCTCGGGCCGCCTCCACGCGCGGCGCGCGCGTCGTCCAGGCCGCCGGCGAGTCGCTCCCGGTGGCCACCGGCGCCCTCGACATCGTCCGGCTCAAGGAAGTGCTCGAACACGTCCAACAGCCGCTGGTCCTTGCGTCGGAGATGCGTCGCGTCCTGCGGACGGGTGGCACGTTCCTGTGCTACGTCCCCACGCAGTGGTCCCAGCTGTACCCCTTCCCCGCCAACTTCTACGACGACTACACGCACGTCCGCGCCTTCAGCCGGGTCGGGCTACAACGCCTCCTCGAAGACGCCGGGTTCACGCGGATCGAGATCGAGGGATACACGCCGCCGCTCCGCGCCTGGCAACGGCCCATCGGGGCCGTCGCCTCACGCGTCTTTCCGTTTCTCTGGCGTGCCGTCGCGCTGAACGGAGGTCTCCGTGCGTAGGAACACCCGCGCCCTCATCGAGATCGTCTCGCGCCACATCGATCTGCCGCAGCCGATCGTAGAGTTTGGTTCGCACCAGGTCACACCCGGGTCCATATCGGATCTGCGCCCTGTCTTCGCCGGCAAACAATACATCGGCACCGACATCCGCCCCGGCCCCGGAGTCGACCGCGTTGAGGACCTCGAGTCTCTCGCCTTCGACGACGGTTCAGTCGGCACGGCTGTGCTGCTCGACACGCTGGAGCACGTCCAGGATCCCCCGCGCGCCATGGCCGAGGTCTATCGCGTGCTCAAGCCAGGCGGCGTCGCCGTCGCCACGTCGGTGATGGATCTCTTCATTCACAACGAACCCGACTACTGGCGTTTCACGCCCGGCGCCTTCAAGTATCTCTTTCGCCCCTTCGGCGAGACGCTCGTCGGCTTCCAGGGCAACCCCGAGAAGCCCCACACCGTCTTCGCGGTCGGCGTGCGCGGGCCCGCGGCTTCCAGCCAACCCGCTTTCACTGCCATCGAAGCGGCGTACCGCCGCGCGAACGGCAACTGGTACTGGCGCATCGCCCAGCCTTACTACACCGCGCGCGACCTCGTCAGCATGGTTCGCCGCAACAACGCCATGGGCTTCGAGGTTGTCCGTGGCGCTTGATCGGGCGGCCAGCCGCACGCACACACGGCCCGTGGGGCGGCCCGCGCCATCGGGCCTCGCCCTCGGCGCCCTGCGCATCCTGTCCGCGGTACAACGCCGCATCCATGGGTTCGGCGCTCTCGGCGCGGGCTCCATCATTCGCCCACCCTATACCCTCGTCTCGCCGCGGTGCATCTTCATCGGAGCCCGCACGACCATCGGCCCCAACGCGCTCCTCTCCGTCGTCACCGCCCACCTCGGTGACCGATACGATCCGGCGCGGCGCATCGGCGACGACTGCAGCATCGGACAGAACTTCGTCATCGGCTGCATCGACGAAGTCGCAATCGGGTCGAAGGTGCTCATCTCCAGCAACGTCTTCATCGGCGACACCATCCACGGCTACGCCGACATCAGCCGTCCGGTGATCGATCAGCCGCTGGAAAGGCGTGGTGCCGTCCACATCGAAGACGGCGCCTTCCTCGGCATCAACGCCGTCGTTCTGCCCGGCGTACGCATCGGCCGAAACGCCGTCGTCGGCGCTGGGGCCGTGGTCACGCGCGACGTGCCCGCCTGGTCCGTCGTGGCCGGCAACCCGGGCCGCCTGATCCGCCGGTACGACTTCGAGGCCGGGCGCTGGCTGCGCCTGGACGCGGAGACCTCGGGCGGCGCGACCCACGCTGCCTGATTCCCACAGAGAACGCACGCCAAGGAGGCGACACAAAGGCGCGCGACCGGATTCGATCGCGCGCCTGGCTTCGCATGGAGCGGAAGACGAGATTCGAACTCGCGACCCCGTCCTTGGCAAGGACGTGCTCTACCGCTGAGCTACTTCCGCGGCTGGCCCACGCTCGAACGGCGCTGCCGTCCGTGGGGGGCAAGCGGCAGTATAGCCACGCCCGCCCGTTCCCGACAACGACATACCGCCCTGTCGCGCTGTGGAGATTCCCGCATACCGGCCGATGCTTTCGGTAGGGCCGCGTCCACGAGGTACAGCTGTACCCCGCTGACGTGGAGGATTGGGGTAACAGCAGGAGGTCTCGCTGTGGCGAAATTCAAGGACTTCTACGCCGTCCTCGGCGTATCGCCGCGCTCGCATGCCCGCGTCATCGAAGAGAAATACTGGGAGAAAGCGCACGAGCTGCACCACGTGCTGCACGTCGAGCCTACCCGAAGGCTCCAGAAGAAGCTGACGCAGATCAACGAGGCGTACGAGGTGCTGGGCTCACCCCACAAGCGCTCGGCCTACGACCGGAAACTCGCCGATGTGATGGACCACCAGGCCAGCGTCGACGCCCGTCCGACCTTCTTCCGGTCGTTCGTAATGGTCGTCAGCAAGCCCTTCCGCCCCGAATAGAAGGCGCTGATCCGGGAAACGAAGAAGGCGCTCCTGCGAGCGCCTTCTTGCTGCGTCCGTTGTCCGCCGTCCAGTACACGCTACGCCTGCTCGATCTGGTACGACTTCCCTTCCGTCTTGATCGCCGGCGCGATGACCATCTCGGTCTTCTGGAAGTCGCGGATGGTGCGCGCACCGCACGTGCCCATCGCCGTGCGCAGTGCCCCCACCAGGTTCTCGCGGCCGTCAGTGCGCGAGGTCGGCCCGAACAGAGTCTGCTGCAGCGTCGTGTCGATCGCCACCTTTACGCGGGTCCCCCGCGGCAGCTCGCCATGCGGTGTCGCCATGCCCCAGTGGTGTCCGCGGCCTGGCGCTTCCTTCGTCGCCGCCAGGATCGAACCCAGCATCACAGCATCCGCGCCGGCCGCGAACGACTTGCACATCGCCCCGCCGTTGCTGACGCCGCCGTCGGTGATGATCGGCACGTAACGGCCGGTCTCACGGTAGTAGGTGTCGCGGGCCGCCGCCGCGTCGATGGTCGCCGTTACCTGCGGCACACCGATGCCCAGCACCTCCCGGCTTGTGCAGGCGGCGCCCGGCCCCACACCGATGAGCACGCCCGCGATGCCCGTCTCCATCAGCTCCTTCGTCGCCGAAAACGTCACCGTGTTCCCCACGACCACCGGCACGTCGCGCATCTGTTGCACCAACTCATCGAAGATCAGGCCCTTCTCGCTCTTCGAGATGTGACGCGCGCTCGTCACGGTCGACTGGACCACAAAAACATCGACGCCCGCGTCGCGGGCGATCGGGGCAAACTTCTTCGTGTTCATCGGCGTCGCCGAGACGGCGGCCACGCCGCCTTGATCCTTGATCTGGCGGATGCGTTCGCCAATGAGGTTCGGCTGCATCGGCGCCGAGTAGATCTTCTGCATCAGCGCCGTCACCTCGTGTTTCGGGGCCACGGCGATCTGCTCGAGCACTTCCGCCGGGTTCTCGTAGCGCGTCTGCACACCTTCCAGGTTCAGTACCGCCAGGCCGCCCGCTTTCGAGAACGTCACCGCCATGCCGACGTCGACGACACCGTCCATCGCCGCGGCGATGAAGGGCAACTGGAAGCTCAAATGGCCGAGGTGAAAGGTGAGTTCTACGAGGTCGGGGTTGACCGTGTGGTGCCCGCCGGGCACGATCGCGACGTCATCGAATCCGTATGCGCGCCGCATCTCTTTGAACTGAGGCTGTGACATGGTTCGGGTACCTCCAACTATGCCGCCGGGCCTGCCCGCCTTGGGCTTCGCTGCTTGGTCCCCGTCCCGTCTCACCTTCTCGGATATGACGCGATCGAGGCCGGCGGAGGCGTTCCTACCGACTGACTACTTCATACCTGCATTCCTGTAGGGTGGTTGAGGCTATATTTGAACCAGTCTACCGCTGCTGCACTCAGGCGGTCAAGAATTTCGGGCGTTTTCTCGTGATCTGTCTACTCGCTTGTCTCGTTTCCGTAACGATCGGCCTCCCCTGATGGGTACGCTCTTCCTCGTCGCCACGCCCATCGGCAACCTCGAGGACATCACCCTCCGCGCGCTGCGCGTGCTAAGGGAAGTCCAACTCATCGCGGCGGAAGACACGCGCTCGGCGGCCATCCTCCTCAGGCACCACGACATCAACGCACGCGCCACCTCATACAACGAACATAATGCGCGCGCGAAGACACCCGCACTGCTCGACGCGCTCTCGCATGGCGATGTCGCACTCATCAGCAACGCAGGCATGCCTGCGATCAGCGATCCCGGCCACGATCTGGTGGTCGCCGCGCTCGACGCCGGCCACGCCGTCGTCCCCATCCCCGGCGCCACCGCTGTCATCGCCGCGATCGCCGTCAGCGGCCTACCATCGCGACGCTTCCACTATCTCGGCTTTCTACCGCGCCAATCCGGCCCGCGCCGCCGCGCCCTCGCCGCCGCCGCGGCCTCCGGCGACACGCTCGTCGTGTACGAGTCCCCCCACCGTGTACGCGCGACCATCGAAGACGCACTCGCCGCTCTCGGAGAGCGCCGCGTCGCCGTCTGCCGCGAGCTGACGAAAATGTACGAGGAGATCTGGCGCGGCGCACTCTCTGGCGCGCTCGAACATTTCACCGAGCCGCGCGGTGAGTTCACGCTCGTCATTGAGGGCGGGCCGCCTGAAGCATCGGCCCCGGTGGAGACAGCCTCCGCCGTCATCGCCGAGCTTCGCGCATCGCGCGCGGAGTCGAAGGCGGCGGTCGCCGAGCTGATGCGTCGCTGCGGGTTCTCCCGTCGCGCGGCATACGCAGCGTGGCACGGGACGAGTCAGCGCAGCTAACGCGAAGGACGCCTCCACGGAAGGTCTACGAACTCCGCCTCATTCGGTGAGACCTCGATCACGCCGCCATCCCGACGTTCGACATAGTATCGAATCATCTCCGGAATCCGCGCAGGACGGCTGGATGCGCTTAGCAGCGCACCCGGCGCCAGGTGATACTTCAGCAGTTCGTGCAAGACGACTCTCCGCAGCGTGCCGGAGTCGTCGAGATAGCGAGCGACGCCCCGGATTCGAAGGCAGCGGCCTCCCCGCTCGTCCTCCAGGAGCACGACAACCCGCGGGTCCGCCTTGATGTTGCGGACCGTAGGTGATGTCGCCGCATTCGTCATGTAGAGCTTCCTGTCGATCCGGACGAACCACAGGGGCATGATCTGCGGCGCGCCTCGTGCCGATGAAGTCGCGATCCGCGCGACCCTGGCTCGGCCCATCACAGACACTGCTCTGGGCTCATCCGGGTTCATTCTGAAGCCGTGCGACGCATCGAGCCGTAATCCCAGCAGATCACCTTCTCGGGAATCAACTCCAGCCAGCCCTCGTCCGTCGCGCCCGGCGTATCCCATTCATGGTTCTCACCGACGTGCCCGCGAACCCGAATGCCTCGAAGCTCGAGCGTGTACTGCCCGTCATCGACAAGCAGCATGGCCCGCTCGCCCGGCCGCGGCGTGGTCCCTGCCGGACCGTGGACGGGCGCCACGAAATAACGGCCATGCGTCAACCGGAGCGCTACCGGCGCCGCCGTGATTTCGCCGTGGTCGATAAACGCGAGATAGGCGCGTGGCGGGCGATCGAGCAGATCGCGAAGGTCGTCCAGCGTCGCTGTGCGTGTGACACGTTTCGGCATGCACAAATGGGACCTGACGCGCCCCTGGCCGTCACCTGCCAGAAGTCCCGTTGTTGGTGGCGCGTTGGCCGCTTCAGAAGGTACCGGCTTACTTGTACCCGCACATCACGGCGAAGAACCCGTACTTGTACACACAGTCGACATCGTGGAAGCCGGCCATGCGCAGCCAGCGGAGCTGGTCGTCCTGAGTCGCGCAGCGGTCGTGACTCATCCGCTCCATTGCCGCCGCCAGGTCGTCCTCGGTCACGCCCAACGCGCGTGCCTCGGCCATCCATTGCGAGTGGTAACGCCCGTGCCGCGCGGGCGTCGGCGCCAGCACCTGCTCGGCATTGATGAAGGCGCCGCCCTCTCGCAGCGACCCGTGCACGCGCACGAACAGCGCCCGCTTGTCGGCGTCGGACAGATGGTGGATCGACAGCGCCGAGATCACCAGATCGAACATCCCGGAGGGGATACCCGCCTCGTGCGCGCTCGCGACGAACTCGAACCGGGTGATCTCGCGGGCGAACCGCTCCCTCGCCCGTTCCAGCATCTCCGGCGCGGCATCCGTCAGCACGAACGTCCCGTTGGGATACGCGTCGGCGAAGAACGCCGACAGCAGCCCCGTCCCGGCCCCCAGGTCCAGCACACGGATCGCCGCGTCGCGATCGTGCGGGGCGGCCTTCAGGGCCGAACCGTAGAAGTCGTCGAAGCAGGGAATGAGCTGGCGCCGTGACCGGTCGTAGATCGCCGCATCCGCTCCAAACGATATGCCCGCGTCCCCCATGCCGTCCCTCCAGCCTGCGCGCCAGGCCCGACTGCTTACGCCCAATAGACTTGGGATGGTCTACAATACCGGCGCTTTGGCTGAAACCCGCACATCCCCACGCCGCATCCTCGTCGCCGTCGCCTGGCCCTACGCCAATGGCTCGCTGCACCTCGGCCACATCGCCGGGGCCTACCTACCCGCTGATGTCTTCGCCCGCTACCACCGCCTTGCCGGCAACGACGTGCTCATGGTCTCCGGCAGCGACCAGCACGGCACCCCGGTGACCGTCCGCGCCGAGAACGAGGGCCGCACGCCACAGGAGGTCGTCGACCAGTTCCACCCGGAGTTCCTCCGCTACTGGGAGGAGCTGGGGATCTCGTTCGACCTCTTCACGACGACGGGCACGAAGAACCACGAGGAGGTCGTCCACGACTTCTTCATGACCCTCCTCCGCAAGGGCCACATCTACAAGGGGACGACGCAGCAATTCTTCGACCCGCAGGCCGGCCGTTTCCTCCCCGACCGCTACGTCGAGGGCACGTGCCCCAACTGCGGTTACGAGAAGGCGCGCGGCGACCAGTGCGACAACTGCGGCCGCACCCTCGACCCCGACCAGCTCATCAACCCCCGAAGCCGTCTCACCGGCGCCACCCCCGAGATGCGCCCCACCGAACACTTCTTCTTTCGCCTCAGCGCATTCGGACCGCGCCTTCTCGAGTGGCTGAAAGCGCGGCAGGGCTGGCGCAAGCACGTCCAGAACTACAGCATCGGCTGGGTCGAAGAGGGCCTGCTGGACCGCGCGATCACGCGCGACATGGAATGGGGCGTCAGCATCCCCGTCGAGGACCTGGGCCCCGGGAAGCGCATTTACGTCTGGTTCGAGGCCTTCATCGGCTACGCCTCCGCCACGAGGGAGTGGGCGCAACTCCACGGCGACCCCGAAGCCTGGAAGCGTTGGTGGGAGGATCCCGAGGGCGAGACCTACTACTTCATCGGCAAGGACAACATCTTCTTCCACACGCTCTTCTGGCCGGCCGTACTGATGGCGTACGAGGGCCTCAACCTGCCGACCAACGTCCCGGCCAACCAGTACGTCACCTTCAAGGGAGAGAAGGCGTCGAAGAGCGAAGGGGTCGGCGACACGGTCCTCTCCTACCTCGAGCGCTACCAGCCCGACATGATCCGCTACGGCCTCGCCGCCAACTTCCCCGAGACCTCCGATACCGACATGACCGAGGCGGAGATGATCCGCCGCAACAACGACGAGCTGGTCGCCACGTGGGGTAACCTGGTGAACCGGGTCCTCGCCATGACCGGCAAGAACTTCGACGGCGTTATCCCGCAGCCCGGGCCGCTGGACGCCCGCGACGACCGCATCCTCGCCCGCGCACAGGCGATGCTCGGGGAGGTGGCGTCACAGATCGAGGCGGTGCACCTGAAGGCGGCTCTCGCCACCGCGATGTCGGTCGCGCAGGAGGCAAACGCATACCTGAGCGAGACGGAGCCATGGAAGACCGCAAAGACCGACCGCGAGCGCACCGGCACGTCGCTGTATGTTGCGTTGAACGTGATCAACGCGCTGAAGGTCGCGCTCTACCCCTTCCTTCCCTTCTCCAGCCGCCAGATCCACGACGATCTCGGCCTCGGCGGCTCGATCGAAGACGCCGGGTGGTCCGCGGACTTGCTCGCCTCCGGCACGAAGCTCGGTCCAGCGCAGCCGCTGTTCAAGAAGATCGACGTCGCCGACGCTGAAGGAGCTGCGCGGCTCTCCGCCTGATCCGATGCGCCTCTTCGACACCCACAGCCACATTCACGACCGCGATTTCGACGCGGACCGCGACGCGATCATCGAGCGCGCGCGACGCGAGGGCATCGCCGGGATTCTCACGCTCGGCGTCACGGCCGAAAACAGCGGCCGCGCGCTGGCGCTCGCCAACCGCGATCCGATCGTGTGGGCAGCCGCCGGCGTCCATCCGCACGACGCCGCCGAGGCGACGGACGCCGACCTGGGCGCGCTGGAGGAACTGGCCCACGACCCATGGGTCGTCGCCGTGGGCGAGATCGGCCTCGACTACTACCGCAACCTCTCGCCGCGGGACCGCCAACTCGCCGTCTTGCGCCGTCAGCTCGAGACGGCCCGCCGCGTCCAAAAGCCTGTTGCCGTCCATGCCCGCGAGGCCCACGACGACATGCTCCCGCTCTTGACGGGGTGGTCGCGCCAGATGGGCGGACGCCTCCCCGATGGCCGCCCACTCGGCGTCATGCACTACTTCAGCGCCGATGCCGGACTCGCGGCGCGATACATCGACCTCGGCTTCATCATCTCCGTGCATACGTCGGTCACGCACCCGAAGGCAGCTCAACTGGCGGAGGTCGTGCGTGAGACGCCGGTACAGTACCTTGTGCTCGAAACAGACAGCCCCTACGGCGCGCCACAGCGCTACCGGGGCAAGCGCAACGAGCCAGCCTACGTGGCCGAAGCGGCGGCGAAGGTGGCCGAGCTGAAAGGCCTGCCGGTCGAGACCGTGGCTCAGACGACGACAGACAATGCCCTGCGGCTGTTCGGCATCGCCGCCGAGCCCACGCCGCCTTCCGCCGGAGGCGGCGCATGATGAAGGTCGCGTCCATCTATGGCCCGGTACAAGAAGACCTGCGCCTCGTCGAGGACACCTTCGACCGCATCAAGCATGTCGAGAACTTCCCCGCGCTCTCGAAGATGCTCGCCCACGTGCTCAGCGGTGGCGGCAAACGCCTGCGCCCGGCCATCGCGCTGCTGGCGGGCAAGTTCGGGCAGTACAATCCGGACCTCCATGTGCCGCTGGCGGCATCGATCGAGCTGCTGCATACGGCCACGCTCGTCCACGACGACGTCATCGACGCATCGCCGTCGCGGCGCGGGCAGCCGACCGCGAACGCCCTCTTCAACAACGCCGCCTCCGTGATGCTCGGCGACTTCATGTTCGCGCACGCCGCGGAGCTTATCTCGCGCACCGACAACACAAAGGTCGTGCGGCTCTTCGCGCACACGATCATGGCGATCGCCGGCGGCGAGCTGCACCAGGACCTGAGCGCGTACGAGTACAGCCAGGACACCATGCAGTACTTCGCCCGCATCGAGGGCAAGACTGCCTCCCTCTTCGCCACCTGCGCGAAGGGCGGCGCGATGGTGGCCCGCTGCCCCGAGTCCCACATCGACGCCCTGACCGCATACGGCATCAATGTCGGCATGGCCTTCCAAGTGGTCGACGACATTCTCGACTTCGCCGGCGACGAGGAGGAGATGGGCAAACCCATCGGCAGCGACCTCATGCAGGGCACCCTCACGCTGCCCTCGTTGCTGCTGATGGAGCGCTACCCGAAGGACAACCCCATCAAGAAGGCGTTCCGCACCAAGAAGCCGAAGGCTGAGTACGTGAACCAAGCCGTCGAGATGGTGTTGAACAGCGACATCCTCGACGAGGTGTATCAGGTCGCACGCGACTTCCGCGACAAGGCCATCGCCTCCCTGGCGCCGCTTCCCGCAACGGACGCGCGCAGCTCGCTCGAGGACATCGCCGGCTACGTCCTCGAACGGCGCGCCTGATCCCCCGAAGCGACGGCCACACGCTACACTTACATGACCGTAAAGCAGTAGCCACGTCTACTGCCCATTACCCACGACCGACTGTGAACTAACACCATGCCCATCTACGAATTCGCCTGTCACAAGGAACGCAAGTTCGTCGAGATCATCACCCGCGCCGTCCCTCCGGACGACTGGGTGCCGAAGTGCCCCGACTGCGGCAGCAAGAAGGTCACCCGCATGATCAGCCGGTTCGCGTTCCACCTGTCGTTCCAGTCGCGGATGGACCAGCTGGACCCCAAGTACGACAAGATGATCGACGCGTCCAACCCGGACCTCTCCTTCGACAACCTGGTGAAGCAGTACGGCCTCGACCGCCCGATGTCCACACCCGAAGAGCGCAAAGCCTTCAAAGAAAAGGGCTCCCCCGGCCTCATTCCGTGACACGGCGGCGACGGGATCCCACGACACCCGTACGGACAGGTCGTTTGCGGGCTCCCGAAGAGTCGATTTCGGTGGCGATGTCACCGCACATCCTTCGCTTTCGGCTCAGAATCGTCCATGGGAGGCCTGCGCCTCGCACACAAGAGGATGAAAGTCGAGCACCGGTGGCGCTTGAGGCACTGAGCGGAGTTGAAGCTCCGCCGCTACCTGGACGCCAAGGCAATGACCACAGAGCCTGCCGTCGCAGTCACAATGGCGGCCTGCTAGGCTGATTGCACACCTCGTAGCCCGCAGCACGAACAGGAGCACCCGTGCGCAAGATCTTCGACATCCACATGCACTTCCCCCGCAACTGGGAGAAGCCCGACTCTAACCCCAAACCCCTCGTGGAGAACCTCTACCGCCGCGCGAAGGAAGCCGGCGTCACGAAGGCCAACCTGCTCTGCGGCGGCCGATTCGGCATCTCGCACGAGGACTCGATCAAGCACGCCCATCGCCACCCCGACCTCTTCATTCCAACCGCGATGATCGACCCGGAAACGACCACGCCCGAGCGCCTGGTCGAACTGCGCGACATCGGCTACCGCGGCCTCAAGATGATCGGCGTCCGCCGCGACTACGACTGCGAGGACTACTTCCCCGTCTACGAGACGGCACAGAAGTTCGGCTGGCCCGTCCTGCTCCACATGGGCGTCATCGGCGGCGGCATCGACTATCAGCGGACGCACCCCCGCCGCGACCCCGAGGCCCGCGCGGGATTCGAGCGGTGGATGAAGATCTGGCGGCAGGCATCGCGCAACGTCTCCGCGATGCGGATGCGGCCGTTTCATCTCGATACCATCGCCAACAACTTTCCCGACCTGAAGCTCATCGGCGCGCATTTGGGCGGCACCGGCAACTACGACGAGGCCGCCTCCGTCGCGCGCTGGCGGCACAACGTGTACTTCGACTTCTCCGGCGGAACGACGATCGAGCGGCACGCGGTCGAGCGGCGGCTCATCGGACACGAGATCGGGTTCGAGAAGCTGGTCTTCGGGTCGGACACGTCGCCTGAGAAGATCGGCGAGCACATCCGGCGCTGGGACACGATCTTCGACCTGCTGGACGTGCCGCGGGACGCGCGCGAGCGCCTGTGGTGGTACAACGGCGCCGAGCTGTACGGCGAGGAGCAGGTCACCTGGCTCAAGCAGCCCCGCAAGAAGCGAGAAAGCGCCATCACCGTACGCACGCCTTCGAAGAATGGCGCACGCGCGTCTGCGAACGGCGCGCGACCCACCGCGCGGCCCTCGAAGAAGCGAACCGGAACTCGTCCAGCGGCTACGCGGCCATAACTGTTACAGCTTCGCAGCAATTCTGGCGACTGTTCCCTGTCCCTATTCCCTGTGCCCTGTCCCCGTCCGCTGTGCGCTGTCACTGTTCTCTGTCCACTCCTGGCTATTCCCTCTTTCGGCCCGTTTGGGCTAAGATCGGCGAGTCCTTCTGGGACGGCCGCCGCGCTCCCACGGCGCCGCCGCCGAGGCATTCTTCTATGGCTACGTCTCCCCTGTTGGAACGCAAGCTGCCGCCGTTTGAGCACGGACCGCTCGACGACGGCCCACTTGCATCCCGTCTGCACGGCCCCGCTCGCGCCGGCCTGATCCCCCTCCTCGCCGTCCTGTTCGCGATCGGTCTCGCGCTCTTCGTGTCCGTGGACCCGCCGAGGCCCTGGGTGCTGCTGACGCTGACGGCGCTGGTGGGGCTCGGGGCCGACGGCATCATTCGCGGGCATCCTCGGGGTCATTTCGCCTCCATCGCCGACACCGCGCCGCACCTCTTCGTGCCGGTGCTGTTCTCGCTGTCCGCCGGGCTCTTCCTCGAGGACGTCGTGCTGGGCTACTGGGCCGTGCCCGCCGTCATCGGCGCCGGCGTCCTGATGGCGTGCACGCTCTTTGCAGAGCACATCTCCGTCGATGTCGAGGACCCGTCGTTCCCCGCCGCCCGCTTCGTGCTGAACCTGGTGACATACCTCGCCGCCTTCGGCTTCTACTCCGTCGTGTACGGCTTCGACGTCGCCCTCATGCCGGCGGCCGTGTCACTGGGGCTGGTCAGCACGCTGCTGTCGGTCGAGATCTTCCGCGACGCGGAGGCGGACCCGGTGCGGGCGCTGGTGTTCGCTGCGGTCATCGGGCTGATCGCGGGGGAAGCGCGGTGGGTGCTGTACTTCATCCCGCTGGACGGGTTCCTGGCGGCGGTGTTCCTCCTCCTGGTCTTCTACCTGACGACGGGCGTCATCTCGCACTACCTGACCGACCACCTGAGCGTGCCGGTGCTGCTGGAGTTCGCGGCAGTGACGGCGGCCGGGCTGACGATCGTGATCGGCGGGCGGCTGCTGGACTAGCTTTTCAGCCTGTCAGCGGGTCAGCTTGTCAGCTTGTCAGTTCGTCAGCGGGTCGGTCTCCTTTCTGACATTGCTCGGCAGTTTTCGATCCTCGCGGCCTTTGGGCGCAGCGGGCTGCGCCCCTACGTCGTCGTGGACATTGCTCGGCAGTTTTCGATCCTCGCGGCCTTTGGGCGCAGCAGGCTGCGCCCCTACGTATTGCTCGGCAGTTCTCGATTTTCGCGGCCTTTGGGCGCAGCAGGCTGTCTCCTGCGGCGACTCTGGGAGCGCCCCTACGTCGTCGTGGACATTGCTCGGCAGTTTTCGGTGTTCGGTGTCCGGCGGGCGTTATAGCGGCTTCGGAAAGCGCTAATTTCTCAGATTCATTGGTGCGGATTCCAGATTCCTTGAACGGTAATTTTCGTGTTTGCGCGGTGGCGGCCGGGCGGCGGAGATTGCTCGGCAGATCTTGCTGTCGCGGGGTGGCGGGGCGCGTGTGGGGCGGGGACTGCGGCGTGGTTGTTGTCATGGCGGCGCGATCATCCGGGGCGGGGGAGGTGATGTGCAAGCGCGCGGTGGCACTTTGGGGCTGTCTGGTGACAGCTGGTGACAGGGGCAAGGGGGTTAGCTGCTTAGCTGGTTAGCTGTAGCTATGCCGCGTGGCCGAGGACCGGGGCTTGGAGGTGATGGGGCGCGTCGGCGACGCGCCCGTACGGGGGCGCTGTCGCGCTTCGCACGGCCACGTTGTACTTCTCACCTCTCACGTCGCACTTCCCGCCTCTCGTCTCGCTCAGGGGCAGCGGGAGGTCCAGGGGGCGGAGGCGTTGCCGCGCTGGGTGGGACAGGTGGGGTACTGGTAGTGAGACAGGCCGGGGCTTTCGCCGCCGGAGTAGACGGCGACGATGTCGGAGTCCTGGTACAGGGTGAAGGTGCAGGTCTGATCCTGGCCGTTGCCGGTGAGGTTGCAGGCGCCGCTCACGGAATCGAGGACGGGCCAGTAGCCGGCCTTCGAGTCGCCGGCCTGCACGGTCACGGAGGCGCCGCGCTTCACGACGAGGTACGAGACACAGGGTTCGGGAAAGATGTCGTCGGGGATGCACTGCTTCACGAAGGCGCCTGACAGCTCTTCGTCGGGGTTGTCGGCAGCCGCGGAAACGCGCGCGGGCATGCCGTAGGCCGTTATCACGAGTACGGCCGCGTCGTCGAAGCCTTCCTTTAGTTCCTCTTTGTTGACCCCCGCCGGTGCGTGGGGCCGGCTGGATGATGGCGGCTGTGTCGGCGCCACGGCGCTCGGTTCCGACACGGTCGGCGGGAGCTGGGTGGCGTCGGCGGTCGGCGTCTTGTCTCCGCCGCCGCCACCGCCGTTCACAATCGTCCAGGTGATCAAGCCGGCGGCCCCGAGCGCAGCTAACGCCGCCAGAATCGGCCCCAGCGGGCCTCCGGGAATCCCGCCCTGCCCGCCGCCCGAGGAGCCCTGTCCCGGCATGACGCCCTCCTGTCCGCGTGTCCGGCCGCATCCGCGGCCGCCCCCATCGTTAGCGGTGAACGTACCGCGGGGCGAGGGAAGTGGGAAGTGGGCGGTCAAGAAGTGAGAAGTGGGAAGTGAGATGTGAGAAGCGGGAGGCGGGAGGCGGGGGGGGGAAGTCGGACTCGCTCTCATTTCTCACGTCTCACTTCTCACTTCTCCGGGAGTCGCTACACTCCTTCTTTCGGGCACAGTCAGGAGCGAAGAAACGATGCCTTACGCCTTTACGGACACGGTCACTTCGGTGGAGGAGCTGCGGACGGTGATGGACATGCCGTCGGAGCCGGCGCTGCGGAAGGAGCTGTCGCGGTTGGACGAGCACTGCCGGTGGTTCATCGAGCGGGCGCCGTTCGTGTTCATCGCGACGTCGGGCGCGGACGGGCGGTGCGACGTGTCGCCGAAGGGTGACGCGCCGGGGTTCGTGCAGGTGCTGGACGACGAGACGATCGTGATGCCGAACCGGCCGGGGAACAACCGGGCGGACTCGATCTCGAACATCCTGCAGAACCCGCACATCGGGATGATCTTCGTGGTGCCGGGCGCGGACTGGACGCTGCGAGTGAACGGGCGGGCGGCGATCGTGCGGGACGCCGAGGTGCTGGCGCGGTGCGCGGTGAACGGGAAGGCGCCGGCGCTGGCCATCGGGGTGCACGTGGAAGAGGCGTACATGCACTGCCCGAAGTGCATCATCCGGTCGGGGCTGTGGGATCCGGAGCGGATGCTGTCGCCGGGGGACATGCCGAAGTTCGCGCTGATGGCGCGCGATATGGCGGGGTATCAGGCGGTGCCGGCGGAGGTGGTCGAGCGGATGGAGGCGGAGGAGGAGACGAAGCTGTATTAGCTTGACTTCGTGCTATCACAGCACTTCGCGCCAACAGCACGTGGAACGAGAGACCGGACCGATGTCGACGCAGCGAACAATGGGTTCCCCCCTTTCCATCCCACAGACTTGGTAGGCACAGCCGGGTGTACGACGAACACGAGGGGAACTCGACCAGTTATTGAGCATTGGCGTCTTGCGGAAAGCCTTCCGATGCCCACATAATCAGCACAATGGTTCGAATGAAGGAGTCGCTGCCGGCGATAAGCCTTTTCTCAGGTGTTGGGGGGCTAGATCTCGGTGTGGCCCATGCCGGGTTTGACGTACGTGCGTGGAACGAAATCGACGACGACTCCGCAGAGGGCCTGCGACGCAATCATGCGCATGATCGCCGGGAGGCGGTGATTCAGCGTTCGATCCTCGAAGTAAAGACGGAGGAGTTGCTAAAGGTCGCCGGCCTCAAGCGCGGGGAGGCGGCCCTGGTATTCGGTGGCCCTCCATGTACTCCTTTCTCAAAATCAGGTTACTGGTTGGAATACAAGCGCAAGGGACTTGACCCGGATGCCTCGTTGTTGGACCAGTTCGCGAGAGTAGTGGAGGAGGCCAGACCGCGAGCCGCACTCTTGGAGAACGTTCATGGATTGGCGTACCGGAACCACAATCAAGCGCCGTTAGCACGACTCGTGGACGCACTTAGAAGAGCAGGCTATGAGGTGCGCAGCAGGGTCCTGAATGCCGCCGATTATGGTATCCCACAGCTCCGCAAACGCCTCTTCATCTACGCGACGCGGGACGGACTGCCTCCCCCGTTCCCTCCTGCAACACACTCCGGCTGGACTGAGACCAGCCGTCGCATCGATCCTCGACTTGCTCCCTACGTTACGTGCCGAGAGGTGATCGGAGACCTGCAGGAAAGAGATGATCTTCGCGAAGCCGAAGAGGCTGTCAACGGAAAGTACGGCCATCTTCTCGAAGAGATCCCGCCGGGCGATAACTATCTCTTCTTCACAGAGAAACGTGGACACCCGACACCGCTATTCAAGTGGCGCTCCCGCTACTGGACTTTTCTCCTGAAGCTCGATCCCGAACGCCCAGCTACGACGCTACAGTCGCAGCCTGGACCTTACGTCGGTCCATTCCACTGGGAGAATCGCCGCCTTCGGCTCCTCGAAGTCAAGCGTTTACAGACGTTTCCTGATGAATATGCGCTGGTGGGGTCACGTCGGTCGGCGCAGGTGCAGCTCGGAAACGCTGTTCCTCCGCGTCTCGCGGAGCTAGTCGCCAAGCCACTCGCGCAGCTGCTCAGCGGTTCTGTGTCCCCGAGCGAACAGCAGCTGGCCTTCCGTCAACTTGCCACCGCCTGATCACAGCAATGGCGCCGGAATCGTCGCGTCCTCAGTTCTCCGGATTCGATCGAGCAGCATCTGAATACCGTCGCGCCGGAGGAGTTCCCCAACCTCATCCCAGGGCACGGTTTCGGCGGCCACCGAGAGGTGGATGTTCACCTCCGCATTGAACGTTCCTGTTCCCGCCGCCTTCACGCCGAGTCCCGGGCATCTTCGTGGCATGCTTCTCATGACGGCGAGAACGCGCTGAGCGCTCACGGCTCGGAAGTGCGTTGCGCCGGGTATTAGCTTCAATAGAGCCGCGCCATGTGGTGAATCAAACAGCCGCGTTACGAATTCGTCCTGTGCCCTCTTAGCCCCGCGGCCGCCGTACCAGGAAAGCAAGTCCCACAGTATCCCCGGAGATCCTTGCAAGGCATCCATGTAGGCGTCGACTTTTTCTCTGAGTTCGAAGTCCACGAGCACCACGTAAACGAGATCTGGCACGCGTTCCGAAGCGCCTATCGCTTTGTACGCGCTTATCGGGATGCAATCCTGAGGTTGAAGTTTGACGGTTTCCCATGCCTTCCGAAATATCGTGCTGGCTACTTTGACGTTGACTGGTAACTCCAATTGCCCGTGTTCGATAGCGAAGTCTCGGTTCTCGCCCTGCTCGTGGTAGTCGACGACCCCGAAGCCATCCTTTTCGAGTGCGGCCAGATGTTGCTCGCGAAAAGCATGTTCAGCGATCGTCCCGACAACTAGGTTTTGGAATGCACTCTTTGGCCGCCCTGCTCGGTCCTGATTGAGGGATCCGAAGGGCAGACTTGCCGGCGACAGGATCACGTCAGTTGCTAGTTGCCAATCGGATGAGATGCCACAGTCCTTCAGAGCTGCAGCAATTTGCCCACACGAGAGTCCTTGAACGTCATAGAAGCTTGGCAATTGCCGTCCCGATGGATTGACGTAGGTTTGCGCCAGTTATAGAAGCGATCGATCGCACTGACAAGGTCGACTCAAGGCGCTGGCACATCTCTCGCACCGTGCGCTGGAGCGCTCGGGGCGCTCCTCGTCGGTGCCTTCCCCCCGCCGGATCCAAGAAGCTCCTGTGGATCCGGCGGAGGGCGCACCAGTTCGGGGCGATGGAGTAGTCGATTCAGCAGGCGACCCGCGACACCTTGGCGGAAAGCCCGGGGAATGTGTAAGCTACGTCTTACACATGTATCAGGATGACGACAGTACGGCCGGGGAGGCGCTGGTGGGGGCGCTGGGGGCGCTGGCCAGCCCGTACCGGCTGCACATCATCGCGGCGCTGGTGGGGCGGCGGCAGTATGTGAGCCAGCTGGCGCGGGAGATCGGGATGAGCCGGCCGCTGCTGCACATGCACCTGCGGCGGCTGCAGGCGGCGGGGCTGGTGGAGAGCACGCTGGAGATCTCGGACGACGGGAAGGCGATGAACTACTACAGCGTGACGCCGTTCGCGCTGCACCTGACGCCGGAGACCATCGCGGAAGCGGCGGCGACGGTGGCCCTGCCGGCGCACCATGACAAGAACCCCGCACAGCAGGAGGAGGAATGATGGACAACTCGACAACCGCGATCGCCATCGTCGGGATCATCGTGGTCTTCACGACCATCGGGATCGTGGGTTGCGTCTGGCTGTGGGCGTGGCGGGGGCGGACGGCGCTGGAACGCGAGGAGGCTTACCAGAAGCTGGCGGAGGAGATGGGGGAGAGCCAGCGGCGGGCGACGTTCGAGCTGGGGCAGATCGCGGAGGATCTGGCGGACGTGCGGGGGCGGATGGTGGAACTGGAGCGCGCGATCAAGGAAGTGGGTTAGGAGCCGGTACCCGCCAACCAACGCCGCGCACGGCCGGGGAAGTTCGTGCAGACGCGGTCCACGCCGGCGTCGCGGACACGCCGGGCGTGGCGTTCTTCGTCCACCATCCACGCCGTCACGGTCAGCGACCGCCGTTGCGCCGCGCGCACGACGTCGGGCGTGGCGTACGCGCCGTGCACGCTGACGCCCTGCGCGCCCAGGGACAATGCGCGGTCGAAGAAGGCCGTCCAATCCGCCACCTCGTTGCCTATTGTCAGGAGCGCGGCCGCCATCCGCGGCTCGGCGTCGCGCATCGCGCGCACGGCAGCCGGCGCGAACGCGTGCGCCTCGCAGCCGGCGACGGCGCCGGCGTCACGCACCGCCCGGACAACTGCGTCCTCGATGCCCAGCTGCTTGATCTCGATTACGAGCAGGGCCTTGCCGCGCACCAGCTCCAGCGCCTCGGCCAGCGACGGCACGCGCTGGTCCGCCACGGCCGGCGCGAACTCACCGGCAGCGATCGTGAGCTTGCGCACGGCGGCGAGCGTCATCTGGTGGACGCTGCCGGTCTCGTCGGTGGTGCGGTCGACGGACTCGTCGTGTAGGAGCACGGGTACGCCGTCCGCCGTGCAGTGGACATCGATTTCGATGGCGTCGGCTCCGAATCGCAGCGCCGCGTCGATACCGGCAAGCGTGTTCTCGGGCGCGTGGCCCATGCAGGCTGCCTCGGACACGACGAGCGGCAGTTTCGACATTCGCGGCTCCTCGCTGGCACCATACCGCAGGCGGGGTGGGGCGCCGCGTCTGTCGGCGTGGCGGGCACCGTGATAAGATCAGGCGGTTCGGGGCGTGGCGCAGCCCGGTAGCGCACCTGACTGGGGGTCAGGAGGTCGCTGGTTCGAATCCAGTCGCCCCGACCATATCCCCCCCACCACAACGAGCCGCGATCGCGATCAGGCCCAAGCAGGTCTTCGTGGCATCAGCACGTCGGGAGGGGCCGGTGCTTCATTCGCCCGACGGCGGCCAGGAGGCCGTGGATGATCGCCTCCGGACGCGGTGGACAACCCGGGATGAACACATCGACCGGCAAGATCAGCCCGGCCGATCCCGCGGCGGCGTATGTGTTCGCAAAGACGCCGCCACCCACCGCGCAGGCGCCGACGGCCACGACGAGACGTGGCTCCGGCATCGCCTCGTAGGTGAGGACGGCGGCTTCCTGGAGGTTCCGGGTCATGACGCCGGTCACCAGCAGCAGGTCGGCGTGCCGGGGCGAGGCGACGAAGTCGATGCCCAGGCGCTGGAGGTCATAGACGGGGCTCAAGAGCGCGGCCAGTTCCCAGTCACAGCCGTTGCAGGATCCGCTGTCGAGGTGGCGGATGTGAAGGGAGCGTCCCAGCTTCCTGGCGGCCTCGCGCCTCAGTTGTTGTACTTCAGTCACGGGCAGATCTCCTCACGAGGTACATGGCGATGACATCGCCGCGCTCGCGTCCGGCGAGTTCGAACTCTCCGGTCGCCACAATGGCGTCCTCCGGACATGCTTCAACGCAACGTCCGCAGAAGATGCACAAGCCGTAGTCGAGCTGCCATCGCGATGTGCCGTCGCCCCATTCCGCGATGGCGATTGCCCCCGTCGGACACGCGGGGGCGCAGTCTCCGCTCGCGCGGCAGCGGCCGGGATCCAGCTCGGGCGTGCCACGGTGGCCACGGCCGGGCACATCGGCGTGCGGAGGATACTCGCGCGTGACGACGGGAGCGCGGAGCGGTCTCAGCAGGACATCGACCAGGCCCATGGTCACATCACCTCATCGATCGCAGCAGGCATAGCACAGCTCGAAGCTCTTGTTGATCAAGGGAAAGTCGGGGACGACGTTCCCCACGACGGCGCGGGTGACAAGCGGCCAGTTCGCGTACGACGCCGATCGAATGCGCAGCCGATACACGCGGTCCTGGCCATCGGCCATGAGCCAGTGCACGTTCGCGCCGCGCGGGCTTTCGGTGTATCCGAGCGCCGACGCGCCGGACGTGGCCGGCGCGAGCACCACCGAGACCGGTCCGTTGGGCATGTTATTGAGCACGCGAGTCGCGAGGGAGAAGCTCTCGAGTACTTCGCGTGCACGTACCTTCAGCCGCGCTGATGCGTCACCGCCCTTTTCGATCACGGGCCGGGGCCCCAGCGCGGGGTATTCGAGATGAGGATGGTCGTGACGATAGTCGGTGGGGACGCCGGATGCCCGCGCGGCGACGCCTGTGCCGCCGAACGCCAGTACCGTATCGGCATCGAGGTGTCCCGGACCTTCGACGCGATGTACGAAGCTGTCCGCGCCCCGGATCATGTCGAAATACGACTCGACCTCATGACGAAGCGGCTCCAGATCGCCCAGCGCGCGCGCCAGGGATGCGGGCGTGAAGTCATAGCGCATGCCGCCGACACCGACGCCGCCCATGAGGAATCTGTGACCGGTCAGCTCCTCGTTAAGGCGCTGCAGACGCTCTTTCAAGATCGCACCCTGTGAGGAGCCGGCATGAAAACCGGCGCCGGCGCAGATGTTGCCGATATCGCCGACGTGGTTGTACAGGCGCTCGAGTTCGAGCAGGAGAGTCCGCAAGGCGGACGCCCGCGGCGGGATCGTCGTGCCCGTGAGCCGCTCCGCTGCCATCGCGAAGGAAACCGCGTGCGAGACGGTGCACGTGCCGCACGTGCGTTCGACCGTGAAGAGCGCATCATCGAACGTCCGGCCCTCGACGATCTTCTCCACGCCACGGTGGGTATAGAACAGTCTCGCATCGAGGTGCAGGATCAGTTCGCCGATATTCGAGAAGCGGAAGTGTCCGGGCTCGATGATACCCGCGTGGATCGGGCCGACGGGCAACTCGAACACGCCTTCGCCATGCACTTCGAAGTAGTCGTAGCGCCGCTGATCGAGCGGAGGCGCCTCGGTGGGAGAGACGTCCTTGCGCAACGGATGATAGCCGTGCGGATAGCGCTCGTGCAGGACGAGACGCCGTGGGTCCGGATGGTCCACCGGCGTCAGGCCGAGTAGGTCCTTCACTTCGCGCTCGTACCACTGCGCCGCCGGCACGACAGACGTTACCGAGGGATACTCGCGGGCGTCGTCGGGCAAGGAGACGCGGAGCCGCAGGAACTCGTCATACGCCGGGAGAGAGAAGGCATATTCGACCGCGAAGGGGCCGTGGAGCGGCGTGAGATCCAGGCCAACCATCGTGGCCAGCTTCGCACCCCTCGACATGACGTAGGCGGCGAGCGCGGGAAGATCCTCGCGTGTGCAGGACACCAGCGTCTCGTTGGGCGCGGGTGTGCGCTCGGGGACGATGGGGGCCGGGGCCTCGGTGAGGATCGTCTTCGTCTGGGCGATCATCGCGGGGCCTCCAGAATCGCCACGGCGTCGTCGATGGTGCGCTCGAATCGTTCGGGGGGAGCGATGCTGACCCAGAGCAAAATCACGACGGGGATCACGATGCTGGCAGCTGAAGCGAGGGATCCCTTGCGCACCACGGCGTTGGGTCGCGGTTCCCGGTAGGCGATTGTAACGACGTGGTACAGCATGGCACCGGCGGCGAGGGCGATCAGCAGGACACCGGCGACACCCACCCACGCCCGGTCGTTGGCGAAGGCGCCCGAGACGAGGCCGTATTCGGAGGTGAACGTCGCGAATGGCGGCATGCCCGTGAGCGCGAGCACGCCCACCACCAGGACGGCGCCGGGAACTGGCACGACGCGAAGCAGCCCGCGCATCCGATGCATCGAGCGGCTGTTGAACGCCTGCACCGCCGACCCCGCCGCGAGGAACAGCGTGGACTTCGTCAGCGAGTGGGCGATGAGGTGCAGGATCGCGGCGTAGAGCGCCAGGTGGCCGCCAACGCCGACGGCGAGCACGATGATGCCCATGTGCTCGACGCTGCTGTAGCCCAGCATGCGCTTGATATCGTGCTGGACCGCGATGAACGGCACGGAGATGGCGATGCTGAACAGCCCGAAGCCGATCAACAGGTGTTCCGTGTACGCGGCGCCGGTCGCGTCGATTGTGAGCACGCGGAAGCGCAATACGGCATAGACCGCGCAGTTCAGCAGGACGCCGGACAGCAGCCCAGAGACCGGTGACGGCGCCTGGCTGTGCGCATCGGGCAGCCAGGTGTGCATGGGGGCAAGCCCCACTTTCGTGCCGTAGCCGACCAGCACGAAGATGAAGGCGAGCCGCATGACTTCACCGTCGAGGTGCGCCGGCGTGGCGCGAAGCTCGGTCCAGTTGAGAGCGCCCGCTGATTCACCGATCGCCGACGAAGCCGCGTAGTACGTCATCATCGTCCCGAACAGCGCGAGCGCGATGCCCACGGATCCCAGCACCAGGTACTTCCACGCCGCTTCGAGCGAGTGGCCGGTCCGATAGATGCTCACCAGCAACACGGAGACGACGGTCGTCGCTTCGATCGCCACCCACATCACGCCGAGGTTGTTCACCACGGGGACGACGGTCATCGTCGCCATGAAAGCGAGGAAGAGGGCGTAGTAGCGCGCTTCATCTTCGACGCGCAGCTCGCCGCGGGCGACGTCATGCGCGATGTACGACTGCGAATTCAGAGCCGCGCACAGGCCCACGACCGTAATGAGCGTGAGCACGACGACTCCGAGCGAGTCGATGTATATCCAGTCCCCGAAGGCGGTCTGGGGTCCGCGCTCCTGAACGCGAACGAAGACAGCCAGCGCCGCCACCAACATGACGGCCGACAAGCCGATGGCGACGGGGCCCACTGCACGCCGCAGACGCAGCGCCCAGATGACGGCTGCCGCTGCGAGCGGAAGCATGACCAGGCAGAAGACAGCTGCGGCGATCATCCGCGGAGACTCCTGAGCCGCTCCGTGTCCAGCGAGCCGAAGATCACGTGCATGCGTTGCGTGTAGACGAAGGCCACGAAGACGGCGAGCAGCAGGTCGAGGAAGATCCCGGACTCCACGATGAGCGGCATGCCGTACGCGGCCGTAAGCGCGGCCAGCGCCATGCCGTTCTCCAGCACCAGGAAGCCGATCACCTGAGAGAGCGCCTGCCGGTGCGTCACCATGATCTGGATGCCGATGAGCATCACCGTCACCGCTGTCGGCAACACGCGCTCCGCTCCGATCGCCGTGTGGAAGGGCTGAGCGTCGAGCGTGCGTGCGAAGACGAGCGCGATGAGTACGGCGAGGACAAGCCCGGTACGCTGACCCAGCGACGGCTGCGCATCGTGCGACGTAGGCAACCGTTGCAACAGCAACCAGAGCAGCCATGGGGTCGCGACGCACTTGACCGTCGTGGTGAGGCCTGCCGCCGCGACTATGTGAGGCGAGTCCGTCGCGAGGCCCGCGTAGAGCGCGGCACCGGCGAGCATCAACGACTGAGCACCGAACAGCACCAGCGCCCAGCCGAGCGAGCGCGTCCAGACGATTCCGAGCGCGACCATGAGCATCGCGATCGAGAGCACGTCGATGGCGTCGCTCGCGAATTCGTGGCTCACGTGAACAGCACCGTCACGCCAGCACCCAGCATCGCCGAGAATGCCGCCGCGCCGATCAGGTCGGGCAGCTCGAAGAAGCGTCGCTTGGCGAGCGCCGATTCGAGGATCGCAAGGGCGAGCCCGGCGAGCGTCAATTTGACGGCGAGGAGCGTCGTGCCCAGAGCGTAGCCTGATACGCCTTCGAAACGGGCCATCCCGAACGGCAGGAACAGGTTGACCAGCATGACCGCCAGGAGGAGTTGTTTGATCATCGCCGCATAGTGCAGCATCCCCAGGCTTCGCCCCGAGTACTCGATGAGCATCCCCTCGTGGATCATGGTCAGCTCGAGGTGCGTGTCCGGATTGTCGACCGGGATACGGCCGGTCTCGGCAACGAGGACGGCCGCGAAGCCGGCGGCGGCCAAGGCCCATCCGAGCCCAATGAACTCACCCGGATGCGCATCGCCGAATGCCACGATGTCGCCCAGCCGCGTGCTCTGCGGTTGGAGTGCGAGCGCGGCGAGTGAGAGCAGGAGCACCGGCTCGACGAGCGCGCCCACCGCAAGCTCCCGGCTGCTCCCCATCTGGCCAAACGCGCCGCCACTGTCCATGCCGCCGAGCGTCAGCAGGGCGCGCGTGAGCGCCAGCAGCCCCACAACGACGATAAGGTCGCCAGAGGCCGTGAACGGAGTGCGCTCGCTGAAGACCGGCACGAACAACAATGCGGTGAGCGTTGCGGCGAGGACACCGACGGGGGCGAGCGCGTGCACGAACGAGGACGAGCCGGCTACCTGCTCGAACCTGGAAAGCCACTTGGCGAGATCGAAGTAACCCTGCAGCAGTGGCGGGCCCTTTCGGAGCTGGAAGCGCGCCTTGATCTTCTTGATGAAGCCGTTGAACAACGGGGCGGAGGCGACGGCGGCAGTGACCTGAACGACGCCGAGGATTGCGGCTTCTGCTTCACCGCTCATCGCGCCACCACTAGGAGCACGGCGAGCGCCGCCATCATGTAGAGCAGGTAGGCCTGGACGCTGCCGCTCTGGACCAACCGAAGACGGCCGGCACTCCAAAGGGCGAGCGCGCGGAGTGGCAGGTAGAGCCGCTCCTCGAACAGCGCAGGCACGCGGCCGGAGTAGCGGACCAGCCTCGGGAGAGGCGAAGCGCCGTGGTAGACGACGTCGATCCGGCGCTCCGGCAGGAGCACGCGACCGAAGAACATGCGCAGCGGTTTCGAGAACGATGTCCCGGTGTATTGCATGGCCGGCCGGAAGACGACGCCCGACGACCAGACTGGGCCGCGCTGCTGGCCTGTCGCTCCGATCAGGGCACGCGCAAGCAACCAGGGGAGGGGCGCGAGCGCGATCAGCCCGACCGCGATGAGGACGGGCGAGAACGAGCCTCCACCCGCCAGCGCGAGCTGCCCGCTGTCCGCCGAGTGAGTCGCCCGAACGCCAAGGACAGCGTCGGGGATCGATTCTAGCCAGCGGACGATCCATGCCGAGGCGACGCCAGCCGCAAGACAGCCGACGGCCAGGGCGGAGAGCACGCCGGCCATGATCGGCGCGGGCTCCCGCGCTTCCGCTGCCTCAGGTGTGCGTGCAAGGCCCAGGAAGGCGATGCCGAACATCCGGACGAAGCAGGCAACGGCGAGACCGCCCGTGAGGGCCAGGGCTCCTACGACAATCAGGGCGCTCAGGTGCACAGCGTCGGTACCGCCTTCGCCGCCAGCCCCGATGAGCGTGCGAAACAGTATCCACTCGCCGGAGAAGCCGTTGAGGGGCGGCAGCGACGCGATCGCCAGCGAGCCTACGAGGGTGGCCGCGCCCGTTGCCGGCAGCGCGCGGGCGAGCCCGCCGAGACGATCGATGTTCAGCGTGTGTGCGGCACGCTGGACCGAGCCGGCAGACAGGAAGAGCAGTGTCTTGAACCAAGCGTGATTGGTGGCATGGAGGAGCGCCGCCGTAAGGGCGGCCGCGGCAAGGGCATCGCGACCTTCCGCGCGGAGCGCGACGGCGGCGCCCAACGCTACGGTGATGATGCCGACGTTCTCGACGGTGCTGTAGGCGAGGATGCGCTTCATGTCGCGCTCCATCAGAGCGTAGAGGACGCCGAGCACGGCGCTGACTGCGCCAGCGGCCATCAGCACGATTCCCCACCACGGCTCGCCCGGGCCAAGAAACACCAACCCGACACGCGCGATCCCGTACAGCCCCGTCTTCACCATCGCAGCAGACATCAACGCAGAAACGTGGGACGGGGCGACTGGATGCGCGCGCGGCAGCCAGATGTGCAGCGGGATGAGGCCGGCCTTCGTGCCGAAGCCGGCAACGGCGAAGAGGAATGCCAGCGACGCCAGCGGGACGGACAGCGCTGAACCGTCCATGGCGGCGAAGTCGGTCGAGCTGCTCTCCTTCGCGACGATGAAGAAGGACGCGGCGACGAACACCGTGGCGACGTGCGTCATCACGAGGTAGATGATGGCGGCCTGCCGGCGCGGGCGAGGCGCTCCGTCGCCCAGCACGAGCATGAAGCTGGCGAGCGCCATGCCCTCCCAGGCCGCGAGGAAGGTGTAGACGTTGCCCGCGCAGGTGACGACCAGCAGCATCAGGAGAAACAGCGGGTAGACGAAGTCGTCGATCAGCCTGTGCCGCGCATAGCCAATGGCGAACACCGACGAGGCCAGGCCAACCCCGCCGACGATTGCGGCGAACGCGGCCCCGAGCGGATCCAGCCTCAGCTCGAGCGTGGCGTACGGTGACGGCTCCCAAAGCGTGAACGTCACGGAATCGCCGGTGGCCGTGACGTAGATCGCCGCGGCGCCCGCGAGTGCCGAGGCGAGAGCGGAGAGGACGAGAGCGGGACGAAGCCGGCGGAGAGGGAACGCGAACGACGAGGCGGAAGCCACGAGGAGGAGGGCCAGTGAGATTGCGAGCAGGTTGTCGACCATCGTTCCTTGCGCGCTCACCGAGTCATCTGCTTGCACATGAGAATGCATGTATTCTAAGATATGCACGCTCTGGTGCAACCACGGGAGGGCCGGATATGCCGCAGACGCTCCAGGATTTCAAAGCGTCCTTCTTCAAGACCCTGGCCAGTCCGGTGCGCGTACGCCTGCTGGAGGAGCTGCGGGGCGGCCCAGCGACCGTGGGCGACCTCCAGCAGCGGCTCGGCCTGGACTCCTCCAATGTGTCGCAACACCTGGCGCTGCTGCGGGCTCAAGGCGTTGTCGCGACCCGTCGGGAGGGCAACAAGATCTGGTACGCGGTACCGGAGAAGCGAATCTACAGCATCCTCGACGCTGCCCGGGCCATCTTCGAAAACCAGGTGAAAGCGAGCACGCGGCTACTCGCCGAGTAGCTCCTCAGCCGCGCGAGCATGCCGGGACCGCAGCGCATCCGGGCCCGGCGATCTCAATGAACCAGGGTCCATTCGGATTCGTCGCGCGAGGGGCTCGCGAGCCCAACACCGGTCGCCCCCGGGCATTCTCGCTCTCGCCCTCACACCGTGTTCGGCTGGCAGGCAGCATCCACGGCCGCGGCGTACAGCCGCATCATCGTGCGGGTCGGCTCCCCCGGCTGCCCGGCGCCAATCGCCGCCCCACCCACGGACACCAGCGGCATCACGCCCATGACGGCGTTCGTCACGAACGCCTCGGTCGCCGCCTCCAGCTCCCGCAGCGTCAGCGACCGCTCGCGCACGGCCACGCGCGCATCACGCGCCAGCTCCAGGACGGCCGCGCGCGTCACGCCCGGCAGCGCGCCATCGTCGATCGGGGGCGTCACCAGCGCGCCCGCCACCACGGCGAACACGTTGCTCACACTTCCCTCGGCGACCAGCCCCCGCGTGTTGAGCAGGATCGCCTCATCCGCGCCTCGCGCCCGCGCCGATTCGCGCGCGAGGACGTTGTCCAGGCAGTTCACCGACTTCACGCGACTCAGCGGCGACGTCTCGTTGCGCCGGACCCCGGCCACGATGGCGCTGATGCCGCGTTCGTACAGCTCGGGCGGGTAGTCCGTCGCCGGCCGCGCCTGGACGAGCAGGGACGCCGATCCGATCCCGCCCGCAGCCTCGCCGGCCGACAGCGTTACGCGCACGCGCGCGTCGTCGATCGCCAGCCGTCGCGTCAGCTCGGCGATGGCCTCACCGATCGTGGGAGTATCCGGCTCGTGCAAGTCGAGGGACCGCGCGCCATGGCGAAGGCGCTCCATGTGCGCGTCGAACAGGAACACGCGCCCGGCGAGCGCCCGCATGGTCTCGAAGACGCCGCGGCCGAAGAGCGCACCCCCGCCGGTGGCCGGCACCCGTGCCTCGTCCGCCGGAAGGAACGCGCCATCGAGGTACACCAGCGTCACGCCGTCACCGGCCTTCGCCAACGAGCACGCGCGCCAGCGCCGCGCCCTTGTGCAGCGTCTCCTCGTACTCAGCCGCCGGGTCCGAGTCCGCGACGATCGCGCCGCCGACGTGGAACGACGCGACGCCGCTCGCCTCGACCATCGTGCGGATGGTGACGCTCAGGTCGAGCTCGCCGCTCGCGCGGATGTAGCCGATGGCGCCGGTGTATGCGCCACGCGCCACCGGCTCCAGCTCATCGATGATCTCCATCGACCGGATCTTCGGGGCGCCCGTCACGGACCCTGGCGGGAACGTCGCCCGCAGCAGGTCGACGACGTCGCGGTCCGCGCGCAGCCGCGCCCGCACGGTCGACACCAGGTGGTGCACCGTCGCGTACGACTCCAGCTCGCACAGCCCGGGCACGGACACGCTGCCGATCTGGGCGACGCGCCCCAGGTCGTTGCGCGCCAGGTCCACGATCATCACGTTCTCCGCGCGGTCCTTCTCGCTTGCCAGCAGCTCCTCCGCCAGCGCGCGGTCCGACTTCGGGCCGGGCCCCCGCGGGCGCGTGCCCTTGATGGGGCGCGTCTCGACCGCGCGTGTCCGCGGCTCGTACCGCAGGAAGCGCTCGGGCGACGACGACAGCAGCGCGCTGTCGGGAAACGACAGATACGCGCCGAACGGCGACGGCGACTGCGCGCGCAGCCGCAGGTACGTGTCGAACGGCCCCCGCCCGGCCAGCCCTGCCTGGAAGCGCTGCGAGAGATTCACCTGGTAGATCTCGCCCGCGCGGATGTAGCCGAGCGCCCGCCTCACCGCCGCCTCGTACGCCTCCCGCGTCCACGTGCCCGCCAGCCCGTCGAACGACGGCGGCAACCCGATCGCCGGCGCCGGCGGGAGCAGCTCGCGCGGGTCGAATGCGTGCACGCGGTCGTAAAACGCGAGCTGCAGGTCGGGCAGTTGCGGGTCGTCCGCCACAGTATCCGGCAGCCGTTCGATGTGCTGCTTCAGCCCGAAGCCGAAGTACCCGACCGCCATGCCGTCCCGGACGGCCGCCCACTCGGCCAGCAGCTCGCGCAGCGCGTCGAATGGATCGGCGTCGTGCCGCTCGGTGGAACCGTACCGGCGCTCGACCGTGACCTCGCGGCCTCGCGCGCGCAGGACGGCGGCCGGCTCCGCGCCCCAGTACGACCGGCTGCCCTCATGGGCAACAGCGCTGTCGAGCCAGAAGCCGTACGGCTCCGCGCAGACGTCACGCAGCGTCGAGATGTCGGACAAGGGGCGCCATCCCCGGGACCGCCCGGTGTCGCCGGGGCCGCATCGACACGTGAGGTGCGGGCCGCTCGTCGAGGCGGGGGTCGCCGCCCTCACCCTATCACCCAGGGCGCCACCGGCGACAGAATCCGCGGAGGCTCGTCCGGGACCGCCGGCTCACGCGGCCTCGTGCGCTGGCGCCTCGTCCTCGATCAGGGCCGCCATTTGCCAGGCCGGCATCGGCTCCGCGAACAGGTACCCCTGCCCCAGGTCGCACATCAGGTCCTGGAGCCGCGTGAGTTGGTCCTCCCGCTCGATGCCTTCGGCGACGATCTCCAGGTTCAGCGTCTTCCCCAGATCCACGATGACCTTCTCCAGGTCCTCGTCGCGCTGGAGGTCCTGGTGCTCCCCTCCCAGGAACGACTTGTCGATCTTGAGCATGTCGAACGGAAGCTGCCGCAGGTAGCTCAGCGACGAGTACCCCGTCCCGAAGTCATCGATGGCCAGCTTCAACCCCAACTCCTTCAGGGCCCGCAGCACCTCCACCGTCTGCCCCGCATCCCGCATCATCATGCTCTCGGTGACTTCCAGGACCAGGCCCGCCGGGTCCATGCCCGTCTCCTCGATCACGCCACGCACTTCGTCGACGAACCCCGGATGATTGAGCTGGCGCATCGACACGTTCACGCTCATGCTGAACCGTTCGCGGCCGTGCCACATCGTCTGCCATGCCCGCGCTTGCTTGCACGCCTCCGTCAGTACGTAATGCCCCAGCGCCAGGATCGCGCCCGACTCCTCCGCCAGCGGGATGAACTCGTCCGGACTGAGGCGGCCCTTCTTCGGGTGCTGCCAGCGCACGAGCGCCTCGGCGCCCACGATGCTGCGGTCGCGCAGGCAGATCGTCGGCTGGTAGAACACGGAGAACTCGCCGCGTTCGACCGCGCCCTCCAGGTCCGCCAGCAGCTCCAGCCGCTCCAGCATCGACGCGTGCATACCCTCGTCGTAGATCTCCAGCCGATCGCGTCCGCGGTCCTTCGCCACGTACAGCGCGATGTCGGCATTCCGCAGCAGGATGTCCGCGCTCGTGTCGCGGCTGTCCGCGAACGCGATCCCGATGCTCGCCCGCGGGCTGATCTCGCTCCCATCGATCTGCAGCGGCTCCCGCAGCGTCCGCAGCACGCGGTTCGCCGTCTCCACCGCCGTCTCCACGCTCGTGAGGTCTTCCAGCAGGATCGCGAACTCGTCGCCCCCGAACCGCGCGACGGTGTCGCCGGCCCGTACGCACTCCAGCAGCCGCCGGCCCGCGTGCTCCAGCAGGCGGTCGCCCGCGGGATGCCCCAGCCGGTCGTTCACCGCCTTGAACTTGTCCAGATCCAGGAACAGCACCCCCAGGCTCGAGCCGGTCCGCACCCCGCGCCCCAGCGCGTGCTCCAGCCGGTCCGAGAAACTCGCGCGGTTCGCGAGACCTGTCAACCGGTCGTGGAACGCCTGCCGCCGCAGTTCCTCCTCCAGCGCTTTTCGCTCGGTCGCGTCGCGCATGTTGAACACCAGCCCGCCGATGGCCGGGTTGTGGCGCTGGTCGCTCCCCACGATCTCCAGGTGGCGCCACGAGCCGTCCTGACGCCGGAACCGCGCCTCCGCCGCCGTCGCCGTGCCGCCCGTCATCAGCGACCGCGTGAACGCGAGGAACGCCGCGAGGTCGTCTTCGTGGATCAGGTCGGCTAGCTTGGCATTACGCAGCGAATCGCCATCCCGGCCCAGAATGCGCTCGGCCGCGGGGCTCTCGTACATCAGGGTGGTGTCCGGCGCCGCGACGGCGATCACGTCCGATGCGTTCTGCACCAGCGAACGGAACCGCGCCTCGCTTCGCTCCAGCGCGGCGTTCGCGTCCTCGAGTTGCACGGTCCGCTCTTCGAGGTTCTTCGACAGATAGGCGTTCAGTTCCTCCGACCGCCGGATGAGCGCCTGCGCCATCTGGTTCACGTCGTAGCCGACGCCCACGAGTTCCTTCGGCCCTGTTTCCGGCACGCGGGCGGCCAGATCGCCGTGCGCGATCGCGCGGCTGGTGCGGCTGACCTCCTCGAGGGGCCGAACCAGCCAGCGGAACGCCGCGGAGATGAGCCCGGCGACCAGCAACAGCCACAGCGCGCCCACACCCACGAGCAGTCGAAGGGAGCGGCTTTGCGCTGCCGCGTCGGCCTCGTGCGCCGCCACGAGGTCGGCCTGTGATGCGTTCACGGCGTCCGTCATCGCATCGCCCAGGGCGAGCCCGATGCCCGTGATGTTCGACTCTTCGCTGGCCGCCAGCGCGGCCGCGAGATCCTCGCGTTCCAGGGCGGCAAGAATCGCATTCTCCGCTGCCTGCACGCGGTCGTGGTCCGCGATGAGCTTGTCGATCACGGGCACTTCGTCCGGCTCGCGCGCGGCCACGTTCTCGCGCACCCCCTGGAACGCCAGATCGGCGGCGTCACTCTGCACGCGGAACTCATCGGCGATGCGCGGATCGCGCGCGATGAAGTACGACGTGACGTTCAGGCCCTCATTCAGAGCGGCGAGGCGCGCCTCCTGCAGGCCCTCCAGCTCGGCGACCTCAGCCTCTACCTGCTTGTTGGTGCGCTCCCGCGACCGGGTCGTCTGGTACAGCACCAGCACGAACACCGCGGCGAGAACGAACGCGGCCAGCCCAAGCCCGATCGTGATCGCGCGGATGGACAACGGAGAAAAGGTCCAGCGTCTCACGATACGACACCCTCAGCCGCGCAGCGCCGCGGCGCACGCTCATCCTGGGCGGGCTCCCCCATGCCTTCGACGCGCCGACCTGAAGCCGCGCACCCGCCGGGCGCGCACCCTGCCCTACATATATGGAGTCGGTACCGCACAAATGGAATCGGAGGGCCAAACGTAACAACCGGCCGGGCCGGTCATCTCAACTCCGTGACACAGCAGGCATGACGCGTCCGGGGGCCCGCCTGCATTCAGTCCTTCAGGTCGAACGCGAGCGGCAACGCCGTCCGACCCCACTCGTCGAGGTCGTCGCCGGCCCCCGCGTACTTCTCCAGCAACAACGTCCGCGCCAGCGCGTCCTCATCGCTCGCCGTGACGACCCTCGCCGTCGACTGAAACTCCCGCGATCGCCGGGTGCCGATCCGCACCGCCACGTCCGGCGTCTTCATCGCGTTCCGCACGAAGTCGGCCCGCCGTCCGCCACCCGCCAGCACGTACAGCGTCCGCCCGCGCAGCCCGAACCAGATCTCCACCGTGTGCGGCCGGCCCGTCACCCGCCCCGCGGTCGTGATGTAGCAGTAGTCCGCGTCGGCGTTGAACTCAGATTCGACCATCACGTCTCGCTCCACGGCTCGGATCCCATGCCCACCCACCACGGCCGGGCAGTCGGACTGATAACTGAGGACCGACCGCTGACAACTCCTTCACCTTGACGTACGCGTTAAGGAACGGCTACGATCGATCTCACATGACGCAGAAGCGGAGCGCCGTCATCGCCGAGCCGGAAACCCCGGCCCACGCCTACCTCCAGATCGGTGAGGTGGCCGAGCGTACGGGCGTTACGCAGCGCACCCTCCGATTCTACGAGGAAAAGGGCCTCCTGAAGCCCCCCTCCCGCCTCGAAGGCGGCTTCCGGCTCTACTCCGAGGACGACGTACGCCGGGTCGAGCAAATCAAGCGGCTCCAGAACCTCCTCGGCTTCACCCTGGCCGAGATCAAGGACATGGTCGAGGCCGAAGAGGTCAAGAGCCAGATCAAGGCCAGTTATCGGCGCGACGCCGAGATCTCCGAGCGGCGCGCGAAGATCCGCAGGGCGAAGGAGGTCACCGTAGGCCAGGTAGGCGTCATCGACCAGAAGCTGGCCGCCCTCCATGACATGAAAGCGCACCTCGAGGAGAAGCTGGCCCAGTACGACACCTGGCTCCAGCATCTCGAGGAGCAGTCGAAGGCGCAGACGGCGAAGTAACCGCTGCGACCGCCAGGAGTGCGGCACAGCCCCACGGCTGTGCGTCCCATCGGACACCGCACCCCGTCGCGAAAGGCCGGGCGCAGACGCGCCATTCCATGAACGCCGATACGTCCCCCAGCGGACCTCACGACCTTCCCGCCTCCGGCTGGCGGGCGACCTTCATCTCGCTGTCCGTCCCCCAGTACGCGCTCTACTTCTGGGGCATGCTGGCCTTCTTCTCCGGCATGAACATGATGATCGTGCTGCGCGGCTTTCTGGTCTACGACCTCACCCACAACTCCAGCGCCCTCGCCATCATCATGCTCAGCGTCTCGCTGCCCATGCTCATCGTCGCGCCCATCGGCGGTGTCATCACAGACCGCGTCGACCGCCGCACGCTTATGCTCGCGGCCCAGCTCGCCGTGGCCGCCGTGAACCTAGTGAACACCGTCCTCATCCTCACCGGGGCGGTCGCCATGTGGAACCTGATCATCATGTCGGTGCTCTCGGGCATCGCCTTCTCGTTCAACATGCCCGCCCGCCAGGCCGCCATGCCGAACCTGGTGCCGCGGCACATGTTGATGAACGCCATGTCGCTGGGCTCCAGCGCGATGAACGGCACGCGCATCATCGCCCCTGCCATCGGCGGCCTGCTAATCGCCCCCATCGGCATCGGCGGCGGCTTCGCCGTGCTCACCGCCCTCTACGTGCTGTCCGCGGTGCTCACCCTCGGCCTCCCGAAGATGCCACCGAAGGACCGTGACACGAAGGTCACCTTCTTCTCCGACTTCAAGGGCGGCTTCAGCTACATCCGCGGCGACCGGCTCGTCCTCGGTCTCCTGCTGCTGGGCACCATCCCGATGATCTTCGCGATGCCCTACCAGACCATGCTCCCCGTGTTCGCCGAAGACGTCTGGCACGTCGGGCCCACGGGCCTGGGCGCACTGCAGGCGATGGCCGGCGTCGGCGGTCTCACCGGTACGCTCATCACCGCGAACATGGACTCCTCGCCCCGCAAGGGCTGGATCATGCTCGTCGCCGCCTGCATGTCGGGCGTGTTCCTGATCGCCTTCAGCTACTCCATCTTCGGTGTCGCGCTGGCGATGCTGGCCCTCGTCGGCCTGTGCTCGATGGTGTTCATGACGGTCAACAACACCATGATCACATCACTCATTCCCGATAGCGTCCGCGGCCGCGTGTCGAGCGTGCTCATGATGACGTTCGGACTCATGCCGCTGGGCGTCGTCCCCGCCGGCGTCCTGGCCGAGATCATCGGCGTCGAGGCCGTCACCGCCATCGGCGCCAGCCTCCTCATCCTCACCGTGCTGGTGACTTACGCGGTGTTTCCGCAGTTCCGCACCCTGGACACCGCCGTCCGTCAGCAGCGCGCCGAGCGCGAAGCCGCCTGGGAGGCCGAGACCGCCCCCGCCGGCGGCGGCTGACTTCCTATTCTCTACTGTCCCCTATCCGCTGTCCCCTATCCGCTGTCCCCTATCCGCTGTCCCCTATCCGCTGTCCCGTGTCCCCTGTCTCCTGTCCCCGGTCTCCCTCCCCCAACTCCTCATCTTCCGAATACACCCCAGCCGCGGTCCCTCGCCACACCGTCACAATGAAATCCGCCCGGCCAGGGTCGTGGCTGAGCACCAGCCGCTCGTCAATGTCCGCGATCAGATCCTCGATGTCGTCCTCGTCGTACTCCACCGGCACGCACAGCGTCGCGTGCACCACCGACGAGGCGGCGAAGTGCAGGTCCACCCGGCCCATCGGCTCGCCCTCCACCTCGATCGTGTACGCCTCCGACGTCGCCGTCCGCGTCTCCCGCTCGAATGTGTAGTCCGACATGGTCCTTCTCCTCCCACGACGGACTTTCCCGTCCGCACGCGTCCCCGCATACTAGACCCCCGACGACCAGCGCCCAACGACCACCTTCCCAAACCCCTAACGACCAGCGAATAACGACCACCCATGCAGCAGCTCTCCTTCGATCCCCGCGACCCCACCTTCGAGTTCGAGGGTTTCCGGCTGTCCGCACAGGTCATCAGCTTCGAGAACACCTACGGCATCCCGGCCGTCGAGCCCGAGCGCACCGGATCCGCGTTCCGCGTCCGCGTCCCGCACCTCACCTGGGCCGGCGCCCAGCGCACGGCCCCCGGCTCCGCCGAAATCGTCGGCACAAAGACCGAGGACGGCATCGAGATCACGCTGGCCGCCACGGCCGAGCACACGATCCGCTGTACCAAGCTCATCCTCACCGGCCTGCCGGCGGGCGAACTCATCGGTCACGGCTGGAACCCCTCGCGCGTCAGCGCGAACGGCACGACCGTCTACTACCCCGGCACCGTCCCCACACCCCTCGTCTTCCTCGCCCTTCCCGACGGCGACCACCTTTACTTCGAGTCTCTCGACACCCGCGTCCGCGGCAAGCGCTTCACTGCCTTCGAACGCGACGGCGCGCTGACAGTCGAGCTGATCCACGAGGACGCCGCCACCGAAATGGCGGATTCGAGCCAGTCGCCGCCCTGGCGCATCGGCCGCACGCGCGATCCGGAGGCGGTCGTCCGCCGTCACACGGCGCACGTCGCACGCGCGTACGGACTCCAGCCCTGGCATTCGCGTCCCGACGTGCCGCCGTGGATGCGCGAGATCGCGCTCGTCGTCGCACTCCACGGCATGCATTGGAGCGGCTACACCTTCAACACCTACGACGACATGCGCGCCGCGCTCGAATACGTCGCTGGCCGCCCCGGCGGGCGCATCGAGGGCCGACGGGTGCTCGCGTTCCTGCCCGGATGGGAGGGCCGCTACTACTGGCAGTACGGCGACTACCGCCCGGACCCGCTGCTCGGCGGCGCTGATGGATTCGCGCGCCTCGCCGCCCGCGCCCGGGACCTCGGCGTGAAGCTGATGCCCATGTTCGGCGCCAACTGTGCGAACAGGGACCTGCCCGGCTACGAGCAGTGGGGCGCGCCGGCGGAGATGCGGTCGGCCTCGGGCCTCGTCTTCCACGGCAACCGACCCGACTGGGACGTCAGCCGCGCCCACGACCCCGGCTGGCAGGCCTGGCTCAACCCCGGCGCGCCGTCATGGCGCGCGCACCTGGTCCAGCAGGTCAGCACGCTCGTCCGCGACTACGACCTCCCCGCCGCCTTCTTCGACACGCAGGAGGTGTGGATCAACGACGCCAATTTCGAGATCTATGCCGGCCTCGTCGCGTTGCGGGACGAGCTGAAGTCGCGCTTCCCCGATCTCCTGGTCGCCGGCGAAGGGTGGTACGACGCGCTCGGGGCGATCACGCCGCTCTCGCAGGCGAATCAGCCCGCGCGCTGGGCCGAGATCGCCTTCGGCCCGCACAACCGTCACTTCCTGCACCTATCGACCGGCGATCCGTCTCGCGGCAGCACCGGCGTGCACGAACTCGGCCACAACCCCTTCACCGCCGTCCCCGATCACCCGTGGGTGATCCCCACCCTCACCGTCGTCGACGGCACACTCACAGCCGGCCGCTCCGGCGTCGACTCCGTCATCGAGCAAGCCCTCCGCTACGCGAAGACCCTGTAGCGTGGCCACACCACCCAACTACCGGCCAGAAACTCATCCGCGCAATCCTCGACACCCGCGGATCCGCCACCAAAAGAGAAGAGCCCGGTGCAGTGCACCGGGCTCTTGCCCCAGTCTTGGTCAGACTCCTCGCGGCTTAGCCCGCCACGCGGACGTTGATCGCCCGCTGCCGGCGCGGGTCGCGCTCGTCCGGCGCCTGATCGAACTCGACCGTCTGGCCTTCGTTCAGGCTGTCGAACATGCCGCCCTGCACCGCCGAGGTGTGGAAGAAAAGGTCCTCGCTCGCCCCGTCCGGCCGGATAAATCCGAACCCACGGTCGCGCGCGAGGCGCTTGATCTGTCCAGTTGCCATGTGACTTCCTCCGTCGCCGCTTCTACTCTCACGGACTCTACGATTCGTCCCGCGAGCTACGGCGTTCTACACGATTGCACACACGCCCCATGGGCGTCGACCTCGATCGGCGAAGTCGTCGTGTGCGTCTCGGCGAACCGTGTCGAACAGGAGGACTGCGAGTGAGGCTGCGTTACACAAGCACCATACCACACTACCCCACCCCCTGTCACCTGCCTTCCCCGTACCACGGTTCCGCCTACAATTTCCGCAAGAAAGCTGAAACGCTTACGGGTTGACCCGCTGACTGGCTGGCAGGCTGACATGCTCGATTCCTTCCGCCTCGACGGCAAAGTCGCCATCGTCACAGGCGCCGGACGCGGCCTCGGCCGGCAGATGTCCCTCGCCCTCGCCCATGCCGGCGCCGACGTGGTGTGCGCCGCACGCTCCCTCGACCAGATCGAGAGGACGGCGGGCGACATCCGGGCGCTGGGGCGGCGGGCGGTCGCGCAGCCGACGGACGTGCGCGAGTCGGCGGCGTGCGACGCGCTGATCCGGCGCGCGGTCGATGAGTTCGGACGGCTGGACGTGATGCTGTCGAACGCGGGCATCGGCGACATGCGCTCCGCGGGCCGCGAGCTGTGGGACATCGAGGACGAGGCGTGGCGGGACACGCTGGAGGTGAACCTGTCGTCGGCGTTCTACTGCGCGCGCGCGGCATCGAAGGTGATGGTCGAGCAGGGGCAGGGGGGCGCGATCATCAACGTCGCGTCGGGCACGGCGACGCGCGCGTACACGCTGGACATCGGCTACGGCTCGGCGAAGGCCGGCGTAATCGCGATGACGAAGACGCTGTCGGCGATGCTGGTGCGGCACAACATCCGGGTGAACTGCATCATCCCCGGCTACGTACAGCAGTCGCCGGCCGACAGCGACCGCAGCGCGATCTTCGCGCAGACGCGCGGGAAGTATCTTCCGGTGCAACGCCTGGGCGAGGCGTGGGAGCTGGGGCCGCTAGCGATCTATCTCGCGTCGGAGGCCAGCAGCTACGTCACCGGCCAGGGGTTCGTGATCGACGGGGCGGGGCTGGCGGGCGGGCTGGCGCCGACGACGTTCGCCCCGACCGTGCGGCTGGGGTGAGTGTGTCAGTGGCTCGGTGGCTCAGTGCGTCAGTCGGGAGTGCACGGTGACGCCTTATCGGAACCGGAGGACTAGCGGGTGAAGACTGAGTGGGGGGAGCATCCTTCCGGGACCGACGCGTTCGACCTGAGGGGGAAGCGGGCGCTGGTCGTCGGCGCGGACAACGCGTCTGGGCGGGCGATCGCGCTGGCGCTGGCGGAGGCGGGGGCAGCGGTCGCGGTGTCGTCGACGACGAACGACGGCGAGAACATGCTGCGGGCGAAGAAGGTGCGCGACGAGATCGCGGCCACGGGCCGGCAGGCGATCGCGTCGGGCACGGACGTGACACTGGGTGCGGGCGTGCAGGTGATGGTGCGGCAGGTCGCGAAGGAGCTGGGCGGCATCGACGTGCTGGTGAACGCGCCGGACCTGTTCCTGGGCAAGCCCGCGGCGGAGACGACCGACATCGAGTTTAACCGCGTCATGCAGGTGAACCTGGCAGGAACGTTCCACGCCTGCCGCGCTGTCGGCAAGGAGATGTTGAAGCAGGAGGCCGGCGGCCGCATCGTGAACGTCGCCTCGGTCCTCGGCGAGCGCGGCCTGTCGAACGCCGCCGCCTACTGCGCGGCGCAGGCGGGGATCCTGAACCTGACGCGCGCGCTGGCGCAGGAGTGGGGGCCGCACAACATCACGGTGAACGCGATCGCGCAGGGGTGGATGGAGCACATGCCGGCTATCGGCGACCCGAACCCGGAGGCGAACCAGACGGTGCGGTTCGTGCCGATGAAGCGGGCGGGAAAGGCGGCGGAGCTGGGACCGCTGGCGGTGTACCTGGCGAGCGACGCGACGGGGTACATCTCGGGGCAGGTGTTGTTCGTGGACGGCGGGCTGACCACGCACCTGTAATTTGTGGCAAGGGCACAGGCTCAGGCTTTACTTCGCCGGCTCTTTGCCCTCACGCTTGTTCAGATCGAGAAATGCTCCCACGGCCATCGTGTACGAGGCTGGATATCGACGTACGTGGTCGCGGATCACGTCGCGTATGTCCGAACCGAGATCGTGGCCGGCCTCGATCACATCGTGAAGCCGGAACATGGCCGTTCGGGCAAGGCGGTAATCCTCGCTTCGGAGCCCCTCGAACACTAGATCCGGACGAGGATCGCCACGATGATAACCGAGGAAGTGTAAGACGAACGCACGATCGACCGGATCGCCATGATCCCAGGTGTCCTGGTACCTCGCTGCGAGTCGTTCTTCGATCTTTGCATCGCGCGGGAAGGGATCGCTCATCCACTGCTCGTAGAGCTCGATGAATGGCCGTCCCTGGGGCCAGCCGTCGCCTGGCCGCCGGAACTCGTCCGGACGTGTGATGTCTCCGATAGGATGCCTCAGCACATGATTACGCCACGCCTCGACGATTGTCGGGCCGAGGTCGTAGCTGTAGAGTCCTTGCCAGACTGACGCTATCGCAGACGCGTGGCCAGCGACCTTGGAGTCCTCACTCGCCAAACCGTCGAAGACGATGTCGGTGTCGCCTTCGCTCTTCCGGTGCATCACGAAGCTCAGGACGTAGTACTGCTCCATCGGGTCGCCGCCAGCCCACGCGTCACGATAGGTGGCCGCAAGCCGCGCCTCGATTTCGGGATCGCGAGGGCGCGGATACGCGTCGAGCCATTCCTCGTACAGCGTCGCGAATGGGCCTAGCGGCGGATATTCGGGCGCTTCAAGTCCTTCCATGCGATGAGACTACCGCAATCTCACACAGAGCCGGCGACTTGTGCGTGTCGAGCGGTCGCCTGCTGCCGGTCACTCGCCTCTGGCCGTCGCGGCGATGGCGGCGCGGTTGGCGGGTGGGGTGACGGGCGGGATGCTGCAGCCGGCGGTGAGGAAGACGCCCGGGCCCGTCGCGATGGCGTCGCGGGCCTGCTCGGTCACTTCGGACGCGGACATGGTGTGCAGGCGGGTGTGGTCGATGCCGCCCATGATGGCCTTCGATGTGCGTGCGCGCGCATCACGCAGCCTGGGGTTGCCGTCGCCGCGGTCGGCCCAGTTGAAGGCGGCCACGGGATAATCGAGCAGCGACAGCAGCATGTTGTGATCGCGGCACACGTGCAGGATGTTGAAGGGCGCGCCCGCGGCGGCCGCGAGGACGCGCAGGTCGTACGGCCGCCCGAACTCGGCGTAGAAGGCGTCGTCGCAGGCGTCGTAGCTGGCCCAGAACAGGGGCGCGAAGAAGATCCCGGACGCGCCGGCATCGATCGACGCTTTCGCATAGCCGATCAGCGTCTCGGTGAGGGCCTGGAGCGCGGCGTGCGCCGCCGCCGGATCTTCGGCGGCGAGATCCTTGAACCGCGTGTCGGGTCCGCAGAGCAACCCGGCGACCGCGAGCGGTGAGAAGACGGTGTGGACGACGTCGACATCACCGGCCTGCGCGATCAGCATCCGCAACGCCTGGAGGTGCTCGCCGAAGGCCGTCGCACGCGGATCGAGCGGCATGATGCGCGCCAGGTCGGAGGCCTGCCGGACGGTGGCGGACGCGAGGCGAGGGGTGCGCTGTTCGGTGGGGCGCTCGTACGTGTTGCCCCAGGCCTCGGCGAAGTACGTCCAGCGGGGGTTGAGCTTGATGAAGTCCCAGTCGTCGGCCCGATAAGCCTCCATCGTCGCGGCCACGAGGTCCTCGGGGCTCCACTCCCGCAGGTAGTCGTGGCCCCACAGGGCGTGCGGCGTGCGATCGACCTCCCGGCCGGCGAGCGCCTCGCGGACCCGCTCTCGCTTCGTCATCTGCGTCATGGAGTACCGTCCTTTCCTAGCGTAAGTCCCGGAAGAACGCGCGCACGTCTTCGAGGAGCAGCTCCGGTTGTTCGAGGGCGGCGAAGTGGCCGCCGCGGGGCATCTCCGTCCAGCGGGTGATGTTCATGCGGTTCTCGGCCCAGCTCCGGGGGCAGCGCACCAGCTCCTCGGGGAAGACGGCGGCGCCCACCGGTACGGTGATGCGACCGGCGGCGATGCCGAGGCCCTCGCGGCGGGACTCGTAGTACATGTTCGCGGCGCTGGCGATGCTGTTGGGGGCCCAGTAGAACATGATGTTCGTCAGGAGCTGGTCCTTCGTGTATACGTTCTCGACGTCGCCGCCGCAGTCGCTCCAGGTGCGGAACTTCTCGACGATCCACGCCGCCAACCCGGCGGGCGAGTCCGACTGGGCGATGCCGAGCGACATCGGTTTTGTGCTCTGCACCTGGAAGTACCCCATCTCGTCGCGCTGGATCGCCGCCGCGTGGTCCAGGTACGCCTTCGCCTCCGGCTCCTTCGCCTGTTCGGGCGTGGGGAAGCCCATGACGAAGTTCAGGTGCGCGCCTATCACCGACTCCGGGTGCGACGCCGCCATCGCCGATGTCACCGCCGACCCCCAATCCCCACCCTGCGTGCCGTAGCGGGCGTAGCCCAGCTCGCGGGTCATCAGGTCGTGGAAGGCGCGGGCGGTGCGCTGCGGGCCCCAGCCAGGCTCGCGAGGCTTGCCGCTGAAGCCGAAGCCCGGGAGCGACGGGATGACGACATCGAACGCATCGGCAGGATCTCCGCCGTGCGACGCCGGGTCGGTCAGGGGGCCGATGAGGTGGTGGAACTCGAAGATGGAGCCGGGCCAGCCGTGGACTAGGATGAGGGGCAGCGGCGACGGGCCCTGGCCGCGCACGTGCCAATAATGGACGTCGACCCCGTCGAGGTCGACCCCATCGACCGTGCTCATGAACTGCGGCCAAGCGTTGAGTGCTGCCTCCTGCCCCCGCCAGTCGTACGACGTGCGCCAGTACTCACACAGCTCGCGCACGTACGCCACATCCGCCCCGCGCTCCCAAGCGTGGCCGGTCGCCTGAGGCAGGGGCTCGGGCCAGCGCGCCCGCCCGAGGCGCTCGCGGAGGTCATCGAGCACCTGCTGTGGGACATCGATGCGGTACGCCTTCGGTGTCATGTCGCGCTCCAATACACTTCCGGAGAACCAAAAACCAAGAACCAGGAACCGAGAACCTGGGACTAGAAGCTAGCACCTTTCATGCGTCCGCTCGACAACGTCCGAATCCTCGACTTCACCTGGGCCCTGGCGGGGCCGTACGGGACGATGATCCTCGCCGACATGGGCGCTGACGTGTGCAAGATCGAGCCGGTCGGGATCACGGAGGCGGAGCGCGGGCCGGGGCCGATCGTCGACGGCACCAACACGTACTTCTTCAGCATCAACCGCGGCAAGCGGAGCGTCTGCATCGACCTGAAGAAGCCGGCTGGGCGCGACCTGGCCCTCGCGCTCGCCGAGAAAGCGGACGTGCTGACCGAGAACTTCTCGCCGGGGACGATGGCCTCGCTGGGGCTCGGCTACGACGACGTGGCGGCGCGCAACCCGCGCATCATCTACGCCTCGACGTCGGGGTTCGGGCAGACGGGGCCGTACACGCAACGCGGCGCCGTCGACGTCATCGTGCAGGCGATGTCGGGCCTGATGAGCATCACCGGGCATCCGGACGGCCCGCCGGCCCGCGCCGGGTATTCGATCGCCGACATGGCGGCGGGCATGTTCACGGCGATCGGCGTGCTGGGCGCGCTGCACGAGCGCGAACGCAGCGGGAAGGGCCAGCGTCTGGACGTAGCGATGCTGGACGCGCAGATCGCGCTGCTGGAGAACGCGTTCACGCGCTACTTCGCGACGGGGCGCGAGCCCCAGCGCATCGGGACGCGCCACCCGCTCATCACGCCGTTCCAGGCGTTCCCCACGAGCGACGGGTACCTGGTGATCGCGGGGGTGAAGGACTGGACGCTGTTCTGTGCGCTGATCGAACGCGACGACCTGGCGGGCGACGCCCGGTTCGAGTCGAACGAGGTGCGCACGACGAACCACGCCGCGCTGGAGCCGCTGCTGGTCGACGCGTTCCGCGGGGACACGACGGAATCGTGGATAGAGCGGCTGCGGGACGCGTGCCTGATCGCTCCGCTGAACACGATCGCGCAGGCGGCCGCCGACCCACAGGTGAACGCGCGCGCGATGTTCGCCGATCTGCCAGCGGACGGCGGCATCATGCGCGTGCCAGCGTCGCCGCTGCATTACTCGCGCACACCGATCCACCTCGAACGCGGCGCCGACACCCCGGCAGGGTCGACGGCGCCGATCCTGAAGGAATGGCTGGGGATGGAGGACGGCGAGATCGCGCGGCTCGCGGACGGCGGCGCGATCCAGACTGAAGGCGGGGCGAAGGTCGCGAGGAGCGCGCCGCCGGGGCCGTTCTGAGCTGCGCGCGAACGGCGTTCGTTTCCGGGGCACCAGCGTTGCGCCGCGCAGGCGATGTTGATAGGTACGTCGTGACCACGAGGACCGATGGAGCATGCAAGGAATCCGGGGGGGGGGGGGGGGGGGGGGGTGGGGTTGGGGGGT
>CAYJMG010000006.1:97869-136567 GCA_964371355.1 uncultured Dehalococcoidia bacterium | reverse complement strand
GCGTTCTTCGCGATCACGAACAGGAGCTGGTCGCCCGCCGTCGTCCGGAAGTCACCGCTGTGGTCCGAGATCTCTTCCGCGTCCGGGCAGCCGTCGCGGTCGGTGTCGAACGACGACGGGCCGGTGCCGTAGAAGAGCACCTCCGGGCCGTCCTGCACCAGAGCGGCGGTGCTGGGAGTCGCAGGCCGCGAGCAGCCGACTGAGCTGTCGCAGTAGTCGCGGTCGCTGTCGCGGTCCAGGTTGCCCGCCAGACCGTCGTTGTCGACGTCGTTGTCCTGGCCGGTCGTCGACAATCCCACCGGGCACGGCGGTTCGCTATCGGTCGCGCGGCACACGTTGATGCCGGTCGTGCGCATCGTTGCCTCCACGAGGGTGTGCGAGCCACCGTTCAGGAAGAGCAGGTCGCCGTCCGGGTCGTCGGCGCCACCACCGGCGCCGTTCTTCGGCTGGGCACAGCCGTCGGCGTCCACCGGTGCCGTCGTGCAGGACGCGGTCGCCTTGATCGCCTCGTCCGGCCGGGACCGGAACATGCACTCGCGGCCGTCCAGCACCAGGTCGGCGTCGCTGTCGCCGTCCCAGGGGCTGAGCGGAACAGCTGGAGCGGAGCCAACACCTGGGCCGGCGCACACCGCCGTCTCAGGCAGGTCCGCGCCTCCCGGGTCGGTCGTGCCAGACCATGGCACAATCGTAAGGCCGGGTTCCGCGGCGTCCTGCAACGCATCGTTGTCATCGTCGGCGTCACAGGCGTCACCACGCGCGTCTTCGTCGGGGTTCGACTTGTCACCCGTCACGCCGGTTCCACCCGCGAGCGAACCATCCGCGTTCTTCGTGTGACCGTGATAGAGATAGAGCGAATCTGTGTTCAACTGCGAGGGCTGGATACCTGATCGGGATGGATCGCCATCTGCGGACCCATTCGCATCGGCCGGGCAGTTGTCATCCGCGGTATCACCCGCGTCAGCGGTCTCGGTTCCGTTCGTGGGCGTGGCATCCTGCACATCGAGCTGTCCGTCGCCATCCGAGTCAGCGACCGTTGGATCGGTGAAGATGCCCATTTCTTCGTAGTCGTCCGCGCCATCGCCATCACTGTTGGCGCTGGTGGGACTGGAACCTACGAAGGACTCGATGCCATCCGGAACAAGGTCGCCGTCCGTGTCCTTGTTCGCATCGTTGCTGTCGGTTGCATCCGGCGCGCAGTCGCCATCGGCATCCGGTTCTCCCGCGCCAATTGAGACGCATTGCCAGTCAAGGATGGACCGCTGCGAACCATCGTCGATATCAGCGCCGGACGCGATCATGGCCCATCGAGGGATCACACGATCAGCGTCCGGTGTCTTCAAGTACGACATCGTCGAGACGGAATCCTCAGGTGAGTCGATACATCGGAAGCCGTCTCCAGGTGGGTTGTCAGGACTTCCCGCGAGAAGCGCCGCCGAGATGTTGAGGCCCTCGCCGCTGGTGGCATCAGACGACTGGGAGGCGTACGAGGCAAAGACGGAGATGAGCTGCAGCTTAGACGGAGTTGGCAGGGTGTATGGGGCGGTTCCCGCGAGGTACAGCTGCGTCAGAAGGGCCGTGTCTATCGACCCGAACGTGAACGCGTTCGGTGCTGCATTGGGGAATGGCGCCACGGAGGGCACATACGCGTTGGGGCCACCCGTCGGCGGACCTCCACCACCTTCAAACGCGGCCGCGGAGGTCCTGATGAAGCTCACATTGTTCCAACCCGCGCCTGGGCCGACCCCGTCCGGGTCTATTTTCGGCCACTCCGTGGCCGGATCACCGCCCGTCGCACCGGGAGCACCCAGGACGTCGTCGGCGCCGTTGGTGCAGAGGATGTCCGTGCGCGCGGTCACATCCCCGGTGCTCGTCGCGGCCGTGCACTCGTTATTCCCATCCAGTGCGCCGCACGCTGGGGCCACCACCTGCCACTCGGCCGTCCCGTCGCTGGGCGTGTAGACGATCGGCAGACCTCCGCGCGTGCCAATGGGCTGGCTGATGATGGTATAGGACGCCAGCGCCGTGTTCTTCGGCGCGGCCGTCGAAGACGAGCCGCTGCCACAGAGCACTCCACCCGAGCCGTCCGGCGCAGGGTACGCGCCGCCGTAGCACCAGTTCACGTCGATTTCGAAGGCGCCGCTCGTGTCAAACTGCTGGATCGGGGCGCCGCCGACGCTACCGCTGAAAAGGCCGAGGTATCCGAAGACGAAGACTGCGGTAAACGCTCCGAGCATCGCGAGCTTGCATGGCATAGTTATCCCTCCCGTTGGCTCTGCCTCGTTGGGTCGTTGGGTTGCGTGTTTGCGATCGCGGGACCTCCTTACCTCGCCCGTCGAGGGGTCTATGCGCCCGGGGGAGGCGACCCCAACGATCGAACGATGGACCCGCGGGTGCCGACTGGTGGTTGGGGAGGCACCCGCGGGCCACGTTCATGACGGCGGGATGCCTGCGGCCAGATGCCTCAGGCGCGTGCAATCGATTCCACGCCCCCGCGCTCCCGATGCCATCTGTGGGAGGTAGCCCTCCGGTTCGATCACCGCCACTGCGTTAGCCCTACACCCGGCCGACAGCGGTCCTTGAGGGGTGCCACCCGACTCAACGGACTCACCCAACCTGTGGCGGCGCGGAACCCTCCAGCCCATCCTTGTAGACACCGTGGAAACGTTTCCTATCTTACGCGGCCCGAGGAAGAGCGCGCAAGATCCCCCGCGAAGCTCGGCGTCAAGATCCACCAGGATCGGCGCGCCACCCCTCCCAACCGGAAGCTCGCGAGGCCGGCGTCCGCGGTGCAACCGACCTAGGCTGGGCCCCGCCCGCCTCCACGAAGGGCCTCGTCAGATCGGGCGAGGCGTTCATGTGTCTCTGGGGGAACCTGCGATACCACGAATAGCTCGAGTTCGGTGCGATGGAAACGGTTCCTAGTATACTCCGGCAGGTGCATGTCGAAAGGAAGGGAACCAGAGTGACTTCATTGCGCTCTGACGCCAAACGCCAGCGTGCTTCGCTGGTGACAATTCGCGATGTTGCGCGTGATGCGCGCGTCGCTGTCTCCACGGTTTCGCGCGTGCTTAACGGGAGTGGCGCCGCATCGGAGCGAACGAGAGTACGCGTCATCGACGCCGCCAGGCGGCTGGGATATCAGCCCAGCGGTACGGCCCGGAGCCTACGTAAGGGGCGCACGATGACGATTGGCCTCCTGATTCCCGACCTGGCGAATCCGATCTTCGTGAGCTATTTGCGTGGCGCCGAATCGGTCGCCGAGAGGCACGGCTTCTCGGTGCTGGCGTGCGATGGGCACGACTCGCCGGACGCGGAGGTGCGTGGCCTCCAGCGATTCTACGAGCACCGGGTAGATGGGCTGCTCCTCGCCGGCCCCGTGCCGATGGCCGCCCTCGACGCCCTCTGCGCGGCCGGCGTACCGATTGAGCCGTTCCTGCCGGGCCAAAAGCAAGTCCCTCTTCCAAGGGCCGCCCTCGAGGAGGCCGCGAGCCTTACCGCATTTCGATCGCTGCTCAAGCTCGGGCATCGACGGATCGCGTTCTTCGCCCGACATCGATCCTCGTCCTCTGTCCCATCATCGGCGACAGAGATTCGCAGGCAGGTACTCGCTCGAGCCCTGTCCGAGGTTGGAGCGAGCGTCGACGATTCCATGTTCGTTGTCACATCACCGGAACAATGCCGGGCCGAAGTGCAGCGGCTAACAGCTCTGCAAGATCCCCCAACGGCCTACATCGCCGGTTCCCACGTGCTGGCCGCCCCACTGCTCAGCGCAATCTATGACGCCGGGCTGACGGTTCCTGCCGACGTGTCGTTTGTCAGCTTCGGTGACTCGCCCTGGGCGGTGGCCCACCGTCCGCCGATCTCCGTTGTGCGCTTCGACTACTCGGCGGAAGCAAGTTCTTACATGGAGCGGCTTATCGCACGGATTGAGGGTTGGCCCAGTATTCCCGTTCCAGAACCACTGCCGTCAGAGTTCGTGCCCCGTGGGTCAGTTGCAGTACCGCCCGTCGGCTGAACGGCCTGCGGAATCGATCAGGCCGCGCGAGATGCGCCTTCGGCATCGACGGAGACGCGATCTCGCCCGCCCTCTTTTGCCCGATAGAGCGCGCGGTCGGCCCGTTCCAGAAGGACCGCACCGTTCAGACCTGAATCAGAAGCATCAAGGCCCGCAACCCCGAAGCTGGCCGAGATTCTGATCTTTCTAGATACGCCGGATTCGATGAAGTCGGCAGCCCGCAACGCTCGGCGCGCGTTCTCGGCGATGCCGGCTGCAGACTGTGCGGGGGTGCCGGGCAGGACGAAAGCGAACTCATCACCGCCCAACCTTCCAACAACGTCCTGCTGCCGGCACGCGGTCCTGGCAATTGAAGCGAAGTACCGTAGCGCTTCATCTCCGGCACGATGCCCGAACTGATCATTGATCTCTTTGAAACGGTCGAGGTCAGCGACGATGACGCTTAGGGCGTTCGAAGACCGCCCGAGGTACGCGCACTCAACAGCGAGCAGTTCGTCGACATATCGCCGGTTCGGCAGGCCAGTCAGGGAATCGGTGCGAGCGAGATAATGCTGGATCCGAGACGTGTCCTCGAGTTCAGCCGCTCGCTGTTGAAGGGCTTCCAGCGAAGCTCGGAGATCACGATGCAGGCGCATCCCCTGGACAATCGTCGAGGCCTGCGAGACGAGCGCCTCGAGAAACGTGACGTCCTCGGCACCGAAGTTGTGTATCTGTGGCGAGCCGAACTTCACTGTCCCGATCGTTTCCTGCTGAAATCGTATTGGCAGGACGGCTATCGAGACGATGTGGGCACGCTCCAGAAACGCGCGGAGCGGGGGATGGCGTCCTGCGATGCTGCTGACATCGCTCAACACGAAAGGACGACCCGCGCTCACCGATTCCCACCAGATCATCTGGTCACCGCTCAGGGCGCCGGCGACCTTCCCATCGCGAAGCATGGCGGCAGTATTGGTTGTCGCGTGCCGCGCGACGTTGATCGCTCGTTCGACGACCTGCTTGCCATCACCCGCAAAGAGGTTGATCACGACCCATTCGAACCCCGAGGTCCTAGCCAGCGCGGTTGCAAGCGACGTGAGGACGTCGCTCATGTCCGCCGCCTCGTTGAACGCCCTGGATATGTCGGCGACGACCTGCAGCTGGCTCCGCTGCCGTGCCGTTCGACTGGCGTCGAGTAGACGGCCGACCAGGTACGCCAGCGGTAGGCGCGCGGTGACTACGAATCCCGCCTGCTCCGCTGTAAGTCCCTTGGACTGCCAGGGCCCGCGCGCGATCAGCAACTCCGAGCCGCTCTCCTCTGCGGGGAGGATCGATCCGACGTGCGTTCCGCGCGCTCCAACCGCTACAGGATCACCAATTCGCTGGACGATCTTCTCTTCGGCGTCGAACATCACCGCTGGGACAGAGGGGTGGGTGGAGAGTTCGCGCCACACCAGCCAGTAGCCCTTTTGCTTGATGTCATGGGCGGCGGTGTCGTTGACAGCATCTAGACGTACGAACTCAGGGTCGCCCGACTGCAGTACATAGGCGTCGTCCGCGCCGAGCGCGACCCTGACGACCTCACACGCCCTGCGCAAAGAGGCCAGATCCGGCTGCTGCTCAGAACAAATGTTTGATAGCCGAACGAGATCTTCGGTTGACAACACGTCCTCTTAAGGGGGTTTCGACTGTCCGCAACGGCCTCTGAAGTAGCAACGGAGCGCGTGCTGGAAACGCGGGCGGCGCTCCCCCTGTGTGCTTGCGTGTCGTGGGCGGTCTGAGTAGGCTGTGGATTGATGGAAACGATTCCAGTCGGAGGCCTGCCACGATGTCCGATCAGTCTCGACCGAACGTTCTGCTCATCATGACCGACCAGCACCGAGCGGCCTCCATGGGGTGCGAAGGCGACCCGGTCGTGCAGACTCCGAATCTCGATCGGCTGGCGAGCGAGGGCGTGCGTTTCGGCCGGGCGTACTGCCAGGGACCGCTCTGCATGCCGGCTCGGGCATCGTTCCTTACCGAGCGCTACGTCCGGGATCATGGTGTGTCGCAGAATGACTGGGACGTCCCCCCGGAATTTCCGACGTTCGTGCAGTCGGTGCGAGACGTGGGATATCACACCGCATGCATTGGGAAGATGCACCTTTATGTACACAGCGGGGCCAGGTCCGGTCCGCAAGGGGAGTCCGTTTCTCGCGATACGCGGCACCACGAGGGACTGCTGAGGAATCTGGGCTTCAGGGAGCCCCTGGAAGGCGTCGGGAAGCACGCCGCGAGGTCCATTCGAAGCGAGTACACCGACTACCTGCAGGAGCAAGGGCTCTACGATGATTACCAGCGGTGGATGGCCACCAAGCGGTACGGGCGCGGGCAGATCGAAGTCGAAGGAAAGATGGTCGACCGGCTGCCGATGTGGCACACGGAATCGTCGCCGTTGCCGGCAGACGCCTATCTGGACAACTGGTTAGGCCGGCGCGCCGTGCGGTGGATCAACGAATACGATTCCGAGGATCCATTCTTCCTGTGGGTCGGGTTCGCGGGACCGCACGATCCGTGGGACGCGCCGGCGGAGTACGTGGAGCGATACCGTCGCGAGGAGATCCCTCTCGGTCCCCTCGAGCCACCCGAGTTCCTCCCGGGGAACCCCGTGACGCCCTTCATGAAGGCGCTCCAGCGTTTCGGATATTCGGACGGGCTCACCGACGACGTCATCAGGGAAGTGCGGCGGTTCTATTACGCGAACGTCACGCTCATTGACGAGCGAATCGGGGACATTGTGGCAACCCTTGAGCATCGCGGTCTACTCGATTCCACGTGGATCATCTACACGAGTGATCACGGGGAGATGCTGGGTGACCACCGCATGCTGACCAAGATGTCCTTCTATGAAAGTTCGGTGCGGATCCCGTTGATCATACGCCCGCCAGCGAAGTTCCAGGGCTGCACGAGTGATGACCTCGTCGAGCATGTTGATGTCCCGGCGACGATCAGGAGGCTCGCAGGCGCTGGTCACCTGCCTCACAGCGAGGGGCGCTCGCTCCAGCACTACTTCGACCTCGACCCCGAGGTACAGGATGCTTGCCGCGACGTGGTGCACAGCGAGAACTACGGCTTCGGCATGTTCCGGACGGCGCAGCACAAGCTTGTGGTGTTCGAAGAGACCCGGCAACCTGTCCAGTTATTTGACCTGAATCTCGATGCTGACGAGAACCGCAACGTCGTCGATGACCCGGCCTACGCGCAGATTTTGGCTGCTCTGATGCAGACTTACGCCCACCCGTTTCTGGACAAGGCGGCACCACCAACCGCACCTCGCTTGGCTGCCGGAGTCGAGGAGAGGCCGTGAAATCGGACGATGAGAATGTGCTTCATACCGACATGAGAGCCCTAAGTCGTCCGATCGGTACGAGGTTGGCCGGCCTGCCCCTGACTCGCCGACGGTTTCTGACCAGATCGGCGCTGATGGCAGGCGGGGCTGCATCGATACTCGCGGGCTGCGCGGACGGCGAAAAGGCTCCCGACCCTGGAGGAGACGGGACGCCTGCAAACCAGGAGAGACAGGTATCGGCGCCGCCTTCCCAGGTCACGCTTGATCCTGGGAACTTCGAGAGAGCCGTCGAGTACTCCTTTGCGCGAGGCGGAGTCGGGATCCTCGTGATGCAGGGGCCGGATGTCACCTTCGAGCGGTACGCGACCGATGAGCAGATCCATCGCCTCGCCAGCGGGACGAAGAGTTTCAGCGGAGCTATCGCCGTGGCGGCCGTGGAGGATGGCTTGCTCGAAGGTTTCGATGAGCTCGTTTCCGACACGATCACGGAATGGCAGGAGGACGTGGACGCCAGAAATCCAGAAAAGGCGGTCGTCACCATTCGCCAGTTGCTGAGCCTGACTGCGGGTCTGGAACCGGCGACGAGTCTCTTGCAGGGTGCGCGCTCACGCGAGAATCGATACCTCGCGGCCTTGGATGCCGAGCAAGTCATGCCTCTGGGGACCGCATTCATCTACGGGCCGAGCAGCTTCTATATCTTCGGCGAGTTGATGCGCAGGAAGCTGCTTTCCCGTAATGAGAGCCCGCTGGACTACCTGACCAGACGGGTCTTCACACCAATCGGGCTGCAGGTCGCCCAGTGGGTGAAGGACGACGCGGGCAATCCGCACATACCCGCCGGCGCATTCCTCGCCGCCCGCGAATGGGCGAAATACGGCCTGTTGATCAAGCAAGGGGGAACGTGGGAAGGCAGGAAGGTCCTGGATTCGGCCATCCTCGCGGAGTGCCTCCACGGCTCCGAAATCAACCCCGGCTACGGATTGACCTTCTGGCTCGGCGTGCCCATCACTCCGAAGATCGTGACGAGCTGCTCCGCGCCGCCACGCGATTCGAAGTTCCCCGCCGACCTGGTCCTGGCGGCGGGACACGGGAAGCAGCGACTGTACATCATCCCGTCCCTGGACCTCGTCGTTGTCCATCAGGCCGAGAGCCCGGCGTTCCGAGATCGGGAGTTCCTCGCGCTCCTCCTGGGAGTCGAGCCATCTGCTGACGACACCACTGCGGATGGGCAGTCCGACTGAAGGAAGTGTTCGTCACAAGGCCCTTCGGACGATGAGCCGCGAGGGTGAACGAGTCGCTGTCGTGAGGGGACAACTTGGCGCCGCGATGAGGTTGTACGCGGGTGTGGGAGGACCATATGAACGGCCGGCTTGAAGGGCGACGCGCGGTCGTTACCGGTGGGGGAAGCGGAATCGGACGCGGCTGCGCTTTGCACATGGCAAAAGAAGGCGCCGCCGTCGCCGTGCTCGATGTCCGCATGCCGCTGGCGGAATCCGTCGCAGGGGAAATCCAGGCGAATGGAGGGCGCGCCATCGCCCTCGCATGCGACGTGGGTTCGGAGGAAGAGGTCGCCGCGGCCGTCGATCGTTGTGCAGCCGAGTTCGGCGGCCTGGACGCCATGGTAGCGGCGGCAGGCATCGCTCCCCGTGGCGCGATTCATGAGCTTCCCTTGCGTGAGTGGGAAGCGGTCCTGCGGGTGAACCTCACAGGAGTCTTCATCGCGGCGAAACACGTACTACCGCACATGATGGTTGCGGGCGGGGGGTCGATCGTCACCATCGGCTCCGTCTCGTCGGTCGTCATTGGGTCGGGCCGGAGCGCTGCCAGCTACAAGGCCTCAAAGGGCGGCGTTCTGCAACTGACCCGGGCTATCGCTGTCGAGTATGCAGGTCACGGCATTCGCGCGAACTGCGTTTGTCCAGGCGCGGTGCGAACCGAGCTGAGCCAGCACTCACTGGAAGCGGTTCCCCGGGAGGAGTCCCCTACGGCCTACCACCCGCCTCGCTTCAGAGTCGAACCGCCCATCAGACGCTTTGCGGACCCGGCCGAGATTGCCCCGACCGTGGCGTTCCTGCTTTCTGATGACGCGTCCTTCATTACGGGCTCGGCGGTAATGGTCGATGGCGGGTACACGGCGATCTAGCGTGTTCGGACTCGAGACCCCCGTCCAGGGCCCGCGAGTTGAAATCTATCGAGGGGATGGTGACCGTGGACGATCTCGCACGACTGCTTATCGAGCGCGCCTGTGAGCGATTGATCGCCGCCTACACCCACCACATCGACTTTGGCGAGGCCGCGCGAGTGGCGGAGCTCTTCACAGAGGACGGCATCTGGGAGTCGCCGGAGGCAGCGCTGGTTGGCCGCGGTCGCATCCAGGACAGCCTTCAGGCGCGCCAGGATCGAACGAACCGCACCTCCCGCCACGTGTGTACAAACGCGCTCTTCAACGTGATAGACGAGAGGCACGTGCAAGGCGTGGTGTATTTCACCCTCTACCGGCATGACGGCGATGGCGACCGGAGGGCGGCGCCGCTCGACGGCCCGCTGATGGTGGGCGAATACCGCGACCGCTTCGTCCGGACCGAGGATGGCTGGCGGTTCGCTCACCGCAAGACCGAAGTTGGTTTCTACCGCCGCGACAAGCGAACTTGACGCTGGCTCTTTAGCAGCAGTGGAGTTCGCATGCCATCGAAAGCCGAGGAGTCCGGCTGATCACGCGACCTACCGGGATGCCGCGGACAGAAAAGTTCGCCATCATCAAGCAGATCGTCCCCGACCTGGGGCCTGGCGAGGTGGACGTTCAGAATCTCTACAGTGCCAAACCGTTCCTGGGCAACGGGGATGTGGGTTCGACGCACACCTTTGGCACCAAAATCGAACCTGATCGGGCACCTCCGGCGACCCGATCCGCGCGCGTGCGCTCGTCGCGACAGCACTCGCCGACGGCAGCCGGAGTGGACGTCGGCAGACGGCGATGGACATATGGGCCCGTGTTGGCCGATAATCCGCTTATCCTTAATGGCGTAGCGCCAGCCCGCAGGAGGCGAACACCGTGGGTGACAAGAGCCCGAAGAACAAAGAGAAGAAGAAGCCGAAGGGTCAGAAGAAGGGCGCAAAGGCGTCCGCAGTGTCCCCCAAGAAGTAGCCTGGGCGGGGGGATCCGCGAGAGTTCCGTAATCTGCCAGCGTTTGCGTCCATCGCAGCCGTTGGTAGCGCTGCGCGGTCGGCGTGACCTGGGCCCCAAGCGGAGGGGCCGCGATTGCGATCGGCGCTGTGGCCTGCATCTTTGAGCCAATCCTGGATGAAGGCCATGGCCGAGTCGCCGCGGGCCGTGCACTCGCGCTAACGCTGGCAACTCGATCACATCCACCAACGACTAACGACTAGCGACTACACCAATGCCCATCTACGAGTACTACTGCCGCCGTTGCGCATCAAAGTTCGAGCAGCTCCGCCCGATCGCCCGCGCCGATGAGCCCGCGACCTGCGCGAAGGGCCACGCCGGCGCGACGCGCACGCTGTCCGTGTTCGCCGCCGTGTCGAAGGGCGCGGACGGTGGCTTCGACCTGATGCCGTCACCGGGGCCGCCGGGTGGTGGATGCGCCTGTGGTGGCGGCGGCTGCGGCTGCGCGCATTAGGCGTGTGGCACGACCGCCCCGGCTGTGCTGTCCGGCGAATCTTCACGCAGGTCGCCGAACTCACGGAACTCATGATCTTTGAATGCCGCAGTGCGGGCTGAAAGTCCGGGCGGAGAGGTGCCGGCGGTCGAGGGCCGCTGGTCAGCAGCGGGTGAATCCGCAGTTGGGGCACAGGAAGCACCCCTCGGCGAACACCAGGATCGACCCGCACTGCGGGCACCCCATCCCCGTGCTCGTCCCGCCGGTGGGTGTCGTCGGTAGGGGCGCAGCCTGCTGCGCCCGCGCCGTAGCCACGTTGGATTCGGCTTTGGCGCGACGCGAACCCGTTGCTTTCGTCCCCGTGCCCGTCGGCACAGCCGGGTGCGGCTCTCGCCGCGGCGAGTCTTCGAGTGCCGCGCCGGAGCGCAAGAATCGCACCTCCAGCCAGCGGAAGATGTAGTCCACCAGCGAGGACGCTGTCGGGATGCGGGGGTCGCCCGTCAGGCCCGCGGGTTCGAAGTGCACGCCCCGGAACTTCTCGACGAGGTTTTGCAGCGGCACGCCGTACTGCAGCGCCACCGACGTCAGCACGGCGACGGAGTCCATGAGTCCGCGGATCGTCGAGCCTTCCTTCGAGATGTTCACGAATATCTCGCCCGGCGACCCGTCGTCGTACAGGCCAACGGTGACATACCCCTCCTGCTCACCTACCCGGAACTTGTGCGTCACCGACTGCCGCTCGTTGGGCAGGTGCCGCCGGTAGGGCTTGCCCTCCGGCCGCGGCGCCGTGGAACCGACGGGCGCGGGGTGAGGTCCGTTCGCCGCCGCGATCTCCTCGGTGATTCCCAGCGCGATCTCCGCCGCCACGGCCTCCGCCTGCTCCGGCCCCTTCACCGTCGCGTGCGACAGCACTTGCCGGTCGCGCGAGCCATCGCGGTACACAGTGATGCCCTTGCAGCCCTCGCGGTACGCCAGCAGGTACGCGCGCTCGACATCCTCGACGGTCGCGTCGTGGCGGAAGTTGATCGTCTTGCTTACGGCGTTGTCCGTGTGCCGCTGGAACGCCGCCTGCATCCGTACGTGCCACTCCGGGTCGATGTCGTGCGACGTGCGGAACACGTCCTTCGCCCACGCCGGCACGTCGTCCCGCTCCGCCAGCGGCCCACCCTCGCCCAGGAACGCCATCAGTGCCTCGCCGTGGAAGCCGTGCTCCTTGGCCATGGCGGCGAACGTGCTGTTCACCTCCGGCAGTCGCGTCACCTTCGCCGGATCCTTGCGGTCCAGGTGGTGCTGTCGCATGAACGCGAGCGCAAACGCCGGCTCGATGCCGCCGCTGCAGTCGGCGATGATGCTCAGCGTGCCCGTCGGCGCGATCGTCGTCCGTGTCGAATTCCGGAAGCGTCGCCCGCCGCGTACGTCGCCCGACGCCGGGTCGTAGATCGAGCCCTGCCACGCGGGGAACACCCCGCGCTCCGCTGCCAGCGCCTCCGATGCCCGGTCCGCGTGCTCGGACACGAACGAAGCCACGCGCTCGGCCAGCGCGATCGCTTCGTCGGAGTCGTATCGGATGTGCAGAAGGAACAGCAGGTCGGCCCACCCCATGAGCCCCAGCCCGATCTTGCGCGTCTGCTTCGTCATCGCGTCGATCTCGGCGATAGGGTAGCGGTTCTGCTCGATCACATCGTCCAGGAACCGCACGCACACCGGGATCGCCGCGGCCAGCGCGTCCCAGTCGAGTTCGACCGCCGCGGCCGGCGCTGCGCCGTTCTTCCCGCGTCCCCGCGCCGTCTTCGCCGGCGCCGTCGGCTTCACAAACCTCGAGAGATTGATCGACCCCAGGTTGCAGGATTCATACGGCAAGAGCGGCTGCTCGCCGCATGGGTTCGTCGCCTCGATGCGGCCGAGCTGCGGCGTGGGGTTGTCGCGGTTGATGCGGTCGAGGAACACCAGCCCCGGGTCGCCGTTTTTCCACGCGTTCGCCACGATCTGCCGGAACACCTCGCGCGCCCGGCGCTTGCCCGCAACCGTGCGCGTCCGCGGGTTCAGCAGCTCGTACTCCTCGTCGCGCTCGACGGCCTGCATGAAGCGCTCGGTCACGGCGACGCTGATGTTGAAGTTCTGCAGCGTCACCATGTCGGACTTCACGTTGATGAACGCCTCGATGTCCGGATGGTCGACACTGAGGATGGCCATGTTCGCGCCGCGCCGAGTCCCGCCCTGCTTGATGGACTCCGTCGCTGCGTCGTACACCTTCATGAACGACACCGGCCCGCTGGCAATGCCTCCCGTCGATGCGACGATGTCGCCGGCGGGCCGCAGCCGGCTGAACGCGAATCCCGTGCCGCCGCCGCTCTGGTGGATCAGTGCAGTGTCCTTCAGCGTGCCGAAGATGCGCTCCATCGAGTCCTCGACGGGAAGCACGAAGCACGCCGAGAGCTGCTGGATCGCCCGCCCGGCGTTCCCCAGCGTGGGCGAGTTCGGCAGGAAGCGCAGCGACGTCATCAGCTCGTAGAACCGCGTCTCCGCCTCGGCGATGCGCGCGCCGGCCGTCCCCGGCGTCCCGAACGGTGCCTCCGCCTCGGCGATGTTGCGCGCGACGCGCCGGAACAGCTCTTCCGGCGTCTCCGCCAGTCGTCCGCGCGCATCCTTCGCCAGGTAGCGGCGTTCCAGGACGGTCCGCGCGTTGTCGGACAGGTCTGGCCCGCTGCGGCCCGGCGTCCCGGCTCGACGGGCTGGCTTCGGGGTGGCTGGCGTCTTCGCGGCGGGAATCGGCTGCGCCGCCGTCTTCGCGGCTTGCTTCCGCTGCTTCTTGCGCGCCGCGGCAGCGCCGGAGGTCGCCCGGGGCGAACCGGAGATGCTGAGCCAGGCCGGAGGCTTGGGGCGCTCGCTCGACATGGCGTCAAGTATACCAGAACGTCTGTGCGAATCCCGGGCCGAGTCCTGCCGCGCCGGCGCATGCCGTCCGATTGGCCCGTAATGGTCGTCAAGTCCCTCCGTTGTTCTTGACGAAGAAACTTGACGAACCCACCCGCCAACATCGCGAGAGCCCCGGAGGACGACGTGAAGCACAGGACAGGGACGAGGAGTGAATCCGGGAAGGCGGTGATGCGCGCTGCGCTCACCTTGTGCGCGATCGCCTCGGTCGCGGTCGCCGCGCTCGCGCTGGGCATCGGGACGGCCCTCGCGCACCACACGCAGGTGACCGAGAGCGCGAACTGCGGCGGCTGGTCCGCGAAGGGCGAGTACATGGGCGGCGGCGCCGACCGCAAAGCCGTCGTCGACGTCGTCGTCAACGGCGAGATCATCCAGCAGACCTTCTATTTCGACAACTCCCCCGGACACCTGGGCCACCAGACGTACTACCTGCTCTTCCAGCGGTCGGGTACCGGCGCTGTCCAGACCTCGGGCACGGTGAAGCTGTACTCGAAGCAGTCCGGCGCGTACACGAAGCTCGACGACACCGACACGCTGGGCCTGAACTTCCCCGGCTGCACGCCGACTAGCACGCCCGCGCCTAGCCCGTCGGCCACGGCGACCGCCGGCGCTTCGTCGATCGAGGCGGCCTGCGACGAGTCGGGCGGCCTCAGCGGCACGATGTACGGCATCCCGGGCCCGTACCCGCAGGTGTTCGACATCTACGTGACCGACCACCTGCCGGGCGAAGGCTTCTTCCTCGAGATCCCGGGCAGCCGCGTCACCGTCACCGCGAACGGCCCGACGCTGGCCTTTGGCCCGCTCGACGTCAGCGCCGTGCGTGATGGCGTGAACACGATCCGCGTGGAGCAGACGCTGAACGACGCGAAGTCCGTCAGCATCCCGCCGTGCACGCCACCGGCCACCTCGACGCCCACGCCGGCGAACACCGCCACGAACACGCCGACGGAAACGTCGACCAATACGCCGACCTCCACCGCTACCCTCATCCCGACGAACACACCGACCGAGACGCCGACGCCGACGAACAGTCCGACGTCTACGCCGACGCCGACCAACACCCCGGTGAACACGCCCACGAACACCCCAACGCCGACGGAGACAGCGACGAAGACGGCCACCAGGACGCCGTCCGAGACCCCGACGGCGGTGCCGACGGCGACGAACACGCATACCCCGACGCACACGGCCACGGCGACGTTCACCGCGACCCCGACCGCGACGCACACGCCAACGGCGACGAACACGCCGACGAACACGCCGACCGCGACGCCGACGAACACGCCGACGAACACGCCGACGAACACGGCCACGGCTACCCCGACGAACACGCCGACAGAGACGCCGACGCACACGCCAACGGCGACGAACACCCCCACGAACACAGCCACGGCCACGTCGACGAACACCGCGACGGCGACTGCGACGAACACCGCCACGGCGACGAACACGGCGACGCGCACCGCCACGCCCGAATCGACCGACACGCCGGAGCCCACCAACACGACGGCCGCGGCGACCGAAGTCCCGCCGACCTCCACCCCGGTCCTCATCGTCGCTGGCGAGTCCCGCGGCCCGGCCCGCGAGCTTCCGGAGTCGGGCACGGGCGCACCGGCCCGCGCGGCCGGCGGCCTGCTGACCGTGCTCGTGTTCGTGACCGCGACCCTCGGGCTGGGAGGCCTCGGAGTCGCCACGCGCTCGCGCGCGCGGTAGCGCCCAGGTCGAACACAGGTAGTAGCGAGGCCGCCGGAGCACTGCTCCGGCGGCCTTCTTGCGGCCGTGATCGTAAGGTGCGGATCGCCCACCATGACGGCGTGTTTGCACTCGGGGCGCCATCCGCGCGCTGTTAGCTGAAAGGGAGACCGGAATGATTAGCGTGATCGCCAAGCTCACCGTGCAGGAGGGCAAGGAGGACGAGTTCAAGGCCGCCGGCGCGGAGATGGTCGCCGCCGTCAAGGCGAACGAGGCCGGCCGGACGCTCATGTACACGTTGGCCCAGGATCAGAAGACGCCGGCCGTCTTCTACTTCATCGAGGCCTACGCCGACGACGCCGCGCTCGCCGATCACAGCAAGACACCGCACATGGCGGCCTTCGGCGGCAAGATCGGCGGCAGCCTGGCCGGCCGCCCGGAGATCATCCGCCTCGACACCGTCGCCTCGCTGGATTGACCGTCCTGCCCTCACCGCGAACGACAAGAGCGGGCCCGCGGGCCCGCTCTCGACTCTATTCCCTGCTCCCTATTCCCTACGCGGACCAGAACACGCTGGCATACACGCTGTAAATGTGCGCCAGACCGTGCAGCACCACCATGCGGTTCACGAGGTCGCTGACGGGGACGTCTTTGTAGCCGCGCGCCGTCGCCTTTTTGTCCAGCAGGTCGTCCGGCGCGTTGCGCACGAAGTCGATGACCGCGCGGTAGTTTGCCGCCAGCTCGTCCGCCAGCTCTCGCGCGGTCTTGCTCGCCCGCTGCGTCACGACGCCGGCGTTGAGCTGGTCGATGTCGATCGCGCCGAACGTGTCAGTCCCCGGGGCCGCGTTCGCCAGGCCCGTCACCATCGGCGCCACCATCGCCCCGACGCCCGCGACGTGTGCGAACATCTCCTTCCCCTTCCACCCGTCCACGTCCACCACCGCCTCAAGCTGCGCCGCCGAAAGCGAGTCCGCCAGCCGCGTTCCCTCCTGGATCAGCAGCTCCAGGCCCTGGATCAGTTCGTCCCTGCTCGCCATATCCATTTCCCTCCGCCGTATGCGGCACGCGTCCGTCAAGTTCGGTTGCTCGGACGATTGTAGGGCGGCAGCGCCTCGGGCGATACTGCCGCACAGCCGGGCCTCTGGAGCGGCCATTTTGCTGCCCGGAATCAGGCCCTGCTATGATGCCAGCGCAACAGACTGGCAAGCAGATGGCGGGAAGCGTTCTTGTCCTCAATCAGAACTACGAGCCGCTGAACGTCTGCCACCCAAGGCGGGCGTTTGTGCTACTCGAGCGCGGCAAGGCCGAGGTGCTCGAGCACGGCCGCGGCTCGCTTCGATCCGCCACGCGCTCCTGGCCTCTGCCGTCGGTCATCCGCCTGATCTACATGATCAAGCGGCCCCGCCCCCAGATGCGCCTCTCCCGCCGCGAGGTCTTCAACCGCGACCGCTTCACCTGCCAGTACTGCGGCCACCGCGGCTCGCGCGACCTCACGCTCGACCACGTGCTCCCCCGCCACCGCGGCGGACGCCACACGTGGGAGAACCTGGTGACCGCCTGCAAGACCTGCAACCACCGCAAGGCCGCCCGCACGCCGACGGAGGCCAAGATGCAGCTCATGCGCGAGCCGTTCCAGCCCCGCGTCACCAGCTACTACGTCGTCTATCCCTACCTCGAGCGCGAGGAGCAGTGGCGCAAGTTCGTCCCCGGCTGGGAAGCCGCCGCCGAAGGCTACGCGTAGCGATCAGGACAGGGACAGGGGCCGCTCCACTCCCCCGTCCATCTGTTTCCATCTGTTCAATCTGTTGATTAAGGCGGCTACGGCGTGATCAGCGCGTCGAGTACCGCCGCTTCCTCCGCCGTGGCCGGGCGCGGCCGGTCCTGCTCGGCGTCGAGCACCACCGGCACGGCCTCCCACGATGTCACGCCGGCGCCCTTCGTCAGCGTGATGTTCAGGATCAGCGACACGCGCGGCTCGGGGATCCCCGCCAGGTCCCACTGGTCCAGGTCGAAGATGAAGTTCCCCAGCCCCCACGCGATGAGCTGCCCGCCGCGCTGTTCGACCGGCTGCACGACGTGCGCGTGATGCCCCAGCACCACGTCCGCGCCCGCCGCCAGCGCCGCGTTGGCCAGCTCACGCTGCGTGGCGTTCGGCGCGTTGACGTACTCGTCTCCCGCGTGGACTGACACGAGGACGAAGTCCGCGCCCGCCGCCCGTGCGTCCGTCACGCTGCTCGCGACCCCGCCGCTCTCGCAGATCGAGATCCCCAGGCCGCTGCCCGCCGTCCACTCACCGACCGTGAAGCCGCTTCCTTCCACCGGGGTCAAGACGCACGCGATGAACGCGACGCGCACACCGTTTGTCTCGACCACTGCCGCCTGTCGCGCCTCGACCGAGTCGCGACCGGATCCCGCGTGCCGCACGGCCGCGCTGTCGAGCGCCGCGACGGTGTCCTCCAGGCCGACCGTGCCGTAGTCCATCGCGTGGTTGTTCGCCAGCGACACCACGTCGAACCCCGCCTCCGCCAGCCCGACCGCGAACTTCGGTGGCGTGCGGAAGTTGAAGGCCTTCGGCCACGGCTCGCCGCGGTCCGTCAACGCCCCCTCCAGGTTCGCGAATCCGATGTCGCCCGTGATCAGTGGCCGCACCAGCTCGTACGGGTAGCCAGCCCCGTACAGCTCCATCCAGTCGTTCACCTGCCGCGCCAGTGAGATGTCGCCGACCGCGCTGATCGTCACCGACGGCCCGCCCGCCGTCCCCGCCGCCGGCGTCGCTGTCGAGGCGGTTGCGCCGGTGTCAGTTGTCGGCGTAGCCGTGCCGGTCGCCGTAGTCGTCGCGGTTGCCTTTCCCGCCGTCCGGGTTGCCGACCCCGCGGCTGTCGGCGCGGTCTCGGGCGCGCCAGCATCCGACGCGCACGCCGCCGCGAGCGCACACGCGCACCCGAGCGCCAGCCACACGCCGATGCCCCGCAACGCCATCACAGCTCACGCTCCATCGTCAGCGCGTCCGCCACGATGCTCGCCCGCGTCTTCACAAGACGATTCTACGCCACCACGCCGGAAGGGTTCATCACCGAACCACAGGGAGCACAGAGGATCTCAGGGGATCTGTGAGAGGCACACTCGTCGCTGTCGCACGCGGCCCGGGTGTACATGCGACATGCGAAAGCGCCAGCGCAGCCTCATCCACGCCCGGGGACGCCTCTATGCCCTCGGTGCCGCTGTGGTGAATTGAGAGGAGTTACCCGAACCTCACGACGCGCGCCGACGTGATGCCGGGGATTTGCGTCAGCCGCTGTACAAGCTCGGGCGCGATCGCGTCGTCGACGGCGACCGCCATGAGCGCCCGCCCCCGCACCTCGATGCGGCCCACGTTCATGAAGCTGATGTTGATGTCGTGCTCGCCCAGCAGCGTCGATACCGCCGCGATCATCCCCGGCCGGTCCTGGTTCTCGCAAAGCAGCAGCCACCCGTCGCCCGGCGGGATGTCGATCCAGAACTCGTTGATCTGCACGATGCGCGGCCCGTCGTGGGCGATCGTCCCCGTCACGTCCGTGTCGCCCGCGCTTGCGTGGATGTGCACCCGTACCAGGTTCGCGTACTTGTCTTCGCCCGGCCCCTTACGCTCGGTGATCCGCATCCCCCGGTGCTCGGCAATGAGGCTGGCGTTCACGATGGTCACGTTGTCTTCGCTGATCTGCGACACCAGCCCTTTGATCACCGCCGCCCTCAGCGCCGTCGTGTCGTGCTCGGCGATGTCGCCCAGGTACTCGATCTCGATGTTCCCCATCTGCCCCGCGGCGAGCTGCGTCGCCAGCGTCGCCACTTTCTCCGCCACCGGGATGTACGGCGCGATGAACGACATCGTCTCCGCCGCGATCAGCGGCGCGTTCACCGCGTACATCGCCGGCTCCCCGCGCAGGATCCCCAGGATCTGCTTCGCAACGTCGATGGCGACGCGCTCCTGCGCCTCAGCCGTCAGCGCGCCCAGGTGCGGCGTGACGATGATGCCCTCGGTGTGCAGGAACGCCGCCGCCATCTCGGGCGGCTCGTCCGGGAACACGTCCAGCGCCGCACCGGCGATCCTCTTCTCCTTCACCGCGGTTACAAGTGCGTCCAGGTCCACCAGCTCGCCGCGCCCGGTGTTGATCAGCCGCGCCGTCGGCTTCATCATCGAGAGCCCACGCGCCCCGATCATGTTGCGCGTCTCGTCGGTCAGCTTCGTATGCAGCGACAGGAAGTCGGCCTTGCGGATCACCTCGTCCTGCGTCGTCGCCAGCTCCACGCCCAGCACCTGCGCGCGCTCTGCCGAGACGAAGGGGTCGTACGCGATGACGTGCATGTCGAGCCCCTTGCCGCGCCGCGCCACCTCCGACCCCACGTTGCCCAGCCCGATGAGGCCGAGTGTCTTGTCGCGCACTTCGACGCCCGCGAACTTCGACCGCTTCCACTCGCCACCGCGCAGCGAGGCGTCCGCCTGGGCTATGTTGCGCGAGAGCGCCAGCATCATCCCGATCGTGTGCTCCGCCGCCGAGATCGTGTTGCCCAGCGGCGCGTTGACGACGATCACGCCGCGCTGCGTGGCCGCGTTCAGGTCGATGTTGTCGACGCCAACGCCAGCCCGCCCAACGGCCTTCAGCTTCTTGCCCGCGGCGAAGATCTCGGCTGTGACCTTCGTCTCGCTGCGCACCACCAGCGCGTCGTACTCGCCGATGATCGACAGCAGCTCGTCCTTCGCCAGCCCGGTACGCACGTCGACCTGCGCCTCCCGCTGGAGGATATCGACGCCGTCCTGCGCGATGGGGTCGGCCACGAGGATCTTGTTCATTTGGCGTTCATCGTAACCGGGCTCGAGGATTTGGGACAGCGGTCTACGCGCGTCGGCGGAGATCGAGGATGAGGTCGGGCGTGTTGTACGAGATGTCCCAGATCGCGATTGTCCAGGCGTTCAGCTCGTCGTACACGATGACGTACTCATCGTCTCGGTAGTAGAACGGAAAGTCCGGCGGAGCATCGACCAGCAACCGCAACACATTGTCTGGTTCGGGCGAATCACAGATGTCCGCGATCACCCGATCGATGCGAAGTCTCTCCGCAATCGGGCGTGATTCGTAGAACTGTCGAGCTGGAGGCAGCAGAACGGCATCACGATCCGCCATTCTGCTTCTTCAGATCGCTCCACCGGACCCATGCGCCCCGGGACTTTGCCGCGCGAGCCTCCGCCAGACGCGCTGCGAACGCAGGATTTCGCAGAAGCGAATCCGACTGCACCTTCGCCTCTTCGGGCGTCAGCTTCCGGAACTTCTTCCTTGCCGGGAACCGCTCGCGCTCGGCGACCATCACGCACCTCTGCCGGGCAGTGTACCGCTAGCGCGCGGCCGCCACCGGCGAGTACCCGACGCGCGGAAGCGCCTGCTTCAGCGCGTCGAAGCACGCTTGCAGGTCCTCCTGCGACACCAGCCCCAGGTGCCCGATGCGGAAGATCTTGCCCGTCAGCGGACCCTGCCCACCGGCCAGTACCGTGTTGTACTCCGTCCGCATCATCTTGTTCAGCGCCGGCCCGTCGACGCCCTCCGGCACCCATACCGCGGTCACAGTGTTCGAGGCGTAGCGCTCCTCCGCCGGAACGATCTTCAGGCCCATCGCTTTCACGCTGTCTCGCGTGAACTGGCCCAGACGCGCGTGCCGCTCGTGGATGTTCTTCAAGCCTTCCTTCTGCAGCTTCTGCAGCGCGACGTCCATCGCGAAGTACACCGAGACGGCCGGCGTCCACGGTGTCTGACCCTTCTCCAGGTAGCTCTTCGCCTTTCCGTAGTCGAAGTAGTACCGCGGGATCCGCGCCTGCTCGACGGCCTTCCACGCGCGCGCGCTCACGGCCACCATCGCCATGCCCGGTGGCACCATCCAGCCCTTCTGCGAGCCCGTGAACACCACGTCCAGGTCCCAGGCGTCGATCGGCAGCGGTACCGAACCGAGGCTGCTGATCGCGTCCACCAGGATCAGGATGTCCGGTCGCACGCCTCGGATCGCCTTCGCGATCGCACCCAGGTCGTTCGTCACGCCCGTCGAAGTCTCGTTGTGCGTGACCATCACGGCCTTGTACGACGCGTCTTTCTTCAGCGCGTCGGCCACTGCGTCCGGGTCCGCCGCCGTCCCCTGCTCGAACGACAGCTTCTCGACGTCCACGCCGTAGGTCTTCGCGATGTCCGCGAACCGGTCGCCGAACACGCCGATGGAGACGCACAGCGCGCGGTCTCCCGGCGAGAACGTGTTCACGACGGCTGCCTCGATCGCGCCCGTCCCTGCCGAGGTCAGCGTCAATACGTCGTTCTTCGTCTCGAAGAACTTCTGCAGGCTGGCCGTGATGCGGGTGATGATCTCCTGGAACTCCGGTCCACGGTGGTTGATCATCTGGCGCGACATCGCCTGCAACACGTCGTCAGGACATGGAGTAGGGCCGGGGATCCGCAGATTCACGCTCACGTCGGGCTCCTTCGTGCGTCTCGTCGGGGCGAGACTCACCGCTATTTCGTTGGGCGAGGCTCACCGCTATTTCTTCGGGCAAGGCTCGCCGTTATTTCGTAGGGCGGGGCTCACCGCTATTTCGTAGGGCGGGGCTTCACCCCGCCCGAAGGTGAGGCCGCCGGGACGGGCATCCCGGGAGATTGTGCCTCCCCTCACAAACTTCTTTCCGCATGATAGGCCAGGCCAGGAAGGCGATCAAGAAGTTATAGAAGCCGTCAAACCGCGCCCGTCGTCGACTGAATATCGCTATGCCGCAAGCGCGAGCGGCTCCCTCGCGCCGGCCGCCTCCGCCGCAGAAAGCGGCGTCAACGCAGACCACGCGAACACGCCCCCGGTGATGAACACCATCACCGCCAGCCCGTTTGCGGTTAAGAACCACCCGATGAAGAGCACCGGCACCAGGTACAGCACCGACAGTTCGGCGTCCAGCCGGCGCCGCCACGGCAGCCTTAGCTCGCGCGCTCCCGCCGGTCCGATCATCAGGGTGAGCGCCACGAAGAGGAGCACCGTGCTCTCCATGTGGACGTGCGGTGATAGCAATAGCGGCAGAATGGACGCCAGCGCGTAGGCCCGTGGCGACGCTGCATCCGCTCTCCACCTCCGGGCGCATGCCAACAGCGCGGCCGACCCAATGAGCAGCGCTCCTGGCGCCCACAATGCGAGGCTGTCCCGTCCGGCCATGCTCGCAACCAGCCCGCGCCAGTTCGCCATCACCTCCGGCCGCACGTCCATGGTCGCTGGCATATCTCTGATGCCCACGACCAGTGCTGAGTAGTCCGCCGTGACGCCGGGCCCCATCACGGCCACCGGTATCGCGAACGCGGCCAGCGCAATCGCGGACAACATCGCGAGCGTCTGCCACCGGTGCTGCCACAGCAACAACAGCGCGACGCCAATCAGGAAATGAGGCTTGACCAGGGCGAGTGAGAGCGCCGCCCCGGCCGCGACATCGCGGTCCACACGCAGCAGCCGCCACCCCAACAACAGGGCCAGGACTACGAGCAGGTCGACCTGTCCCCACGACAGCGTGATGACCACTGGAATCGAGCACAGTGCGCAGGCCAGGACCGTTGTGCGCACACGCCCGGCGACGGGCGCGAGTTCGCTGCGCAGGAGCGCCGCAAAGCACGCCAGCAGCACCAGGTTGATGGCGGCGAAGACCGAGAGCGCTACCTGATATGGGAGCGCCGCCAGAGGTGCGAACGCGAGCGCGGCAAATGGCGGCAAGACGAAAGGCAGCAGGTCTTTTTCTTGGTCTCCCGCCGGCGACGCCTCGATCTGCGTTGCAGCCTGTGCCTGGAGGTCATACAGATGCTCGCTGTCCCGCCGGGCCAGCACGCCGCCCGTGTAGTTCGCCAGGAAGTCCCCGCCGATCCCGTCCCCGTCCCGCACGTAGTTCACGACCGCCGCTGCCAGCAGGACGCACGTAAGGGCTACGGCCAGCCCGGCCAAAGCCCATGCGATCGCCCGCTGGCCCGTGGGGGACGGGCCCCCAGCGCCCGACATTCGAATCTGCGTGGTCATCGAAGGAGTATCGGCAGTTGTCCTCGCACGGCCGAAGCCGCGCGCCCCGCGGGTTCGGCGAGAGCTGACCCCTATTGATCCCGGCGGGCCGGGCTGCCGCGCGCGCTGCCGGCCCGGACCGCCGGCTCCCCCGGCGATTCGATTTAGGTGCAGGTTCCGTCCAGGCAGTTGGTCGCGCTCCAGAACGCTGACGTAATAGCGCCGCGGAATGCCAGCACGGCTGCGATGACGATGGCCATCGCGATCACTGCCATGATGAGTCCATACTCCGCCAGGGTTTGTCCGTCTTCGTCGTGGGTCGCGGCGAGCCCGGTAAGGAGGTGTGACGAGAGGTACGTGAGAACGTTGTGCATGGCGGCTGTTTGTCCCTCCCCGTTGCGTCCGCCAGCCGCCTTGGCGGATCGTAGTCGCTAGCCTAAGAACCGCATGAGCCATCCAGGCATCGCGAAGCCGAATCGAAGGCGCCTGCCAACGCCTCCCGGAACGTGATGACTGCAATCGTCACCGCTGCCACCGCGACCGCGCTGATGATGAGGCTGTATTCCGCGAGCGTCTGTCCTCTCTCGTCCCTGACCCGGAAGCTCAGGAGCTGCAGCGATACCAGGAGTCGCAGTGCCGCTTCTGTGAGCATCTTGTCCCCCATTCGACTGGCAGGCAAACAAAGGGGGCGCCGCGGCGTCGCGCCGCCGGCGCCCCCTTGTTTGGACTTGTCGCTCGTACCTTACGAGCAGGTGCCGTCCAGACAGTCAGTCGCGCTCTCGAACGCCGTCACGATTGCGGTGCGGAACGCCACAACCGCTGCCACGACGACGGCCACAGCGATGACCGCCATGATCAGACCGTACTCAGCGAGCGTCTGACCTTCCTCATCCTTCACCTTCGTCTCGAGCGACTGGATCGCCACGAGCACCTTCAGAGCCAGATCCTTGATCATCTTTCCCCCTTCACGTGAAGTGAACGTCCCGTCCGAGGGCCACCGGGTACATCTCTCGATGCCTGTCCCTCACCCCGGGTGAGAGGACGCCGCCCGGCCCTCGGAAACTCGGGCGACCCAGCAGGTGTTCCGCCTAGGGAATCACACTGCTGTCACAGGTAGGTTCGGCACGTAGGGAAGGCGCTGTAGGGGTTTCTTGGGCGTCTTTTAGGGGAACTTTTACATCTCGGCGGCCGGCCACCTCCGCGCGAATCTACGGCACTACCCTGCCCGCTGCCGCTGGTCGATATCAAGCTGTGCGCTTCTCGCCCAAATGACCGGACAGAAAGGCCCGGAGTATGCGGGATCACCTCCCAGGCCACTTTGCTCCGCGCGCCGCCCTGTCGTCTGCGACCGGCCGGCTGCGGAGTCCCACGGTGCCCGCGTGGCGCGTTCAGATCCTGATGCTGGGCGCCGTACTCACATCCTTGCCCTGGGTGCGCACCGTGGACAACGACTACTGGTATCACGTCCGCACCGGGCGCCTGATCGTGGAGTCTGGTATCCCGGGCAGCGATCCATACTCCTGGACGGCTGCCGGCAAGCCCTGGGTCCCTCACGAATGGTTGGCCGAGGTGGCCATGTACGGCGCCCACAGCGCGCTCGGTTTCGCTGGCGTCGTGATGCTCCTCATGCCGTTGGTGTTGCTGGCGCTGCTCATTCCGTTCGCCGCCGCCAGACGCCGAGGCGTGGGCACCCGGCCGCTGGTTGCCCTTCAGCTACTGGCCGTCCTGGCGTTCGCGTCCTTCGAACCGATTCGCCCCCAGGCCTTCAGCTGGCTCTTCTTCTCGGTGTTCGTCGCGATCCTGTTGGACCACCATGAGGGCCGCCCGGCGATGGTCTGGGCCCTGCCGCCTATCATGTTGATCTGGGTCAACGTTCACCTAGGCTTCTATTTTGGATTCCTCGTCCTCACCTGCTGGGTCTTCGGGTCCGCGTGGGAGAAACTGCGCGGCCGCCGGTCCTCGCTGGCCCTTGCGACGCTCGTGCTTGTGGCAGCGGTCGCGGCCGCCTGTGTGAACCCGTCGGGCCCTGATATCCTTACATATCCGCTGCGCTTCGCCGTCCAGTCCCCGGCGGGTACCGCCGTAGTCACAGAGTTCCAGCACCCGTCCATAGCCCAACCGGCGCAGTGGCCGATCTTCATCATCGTAGCCCTGCTCCTGGCGTCTCTTGCCTCGCCCCAGAGGCCTCGCGCCTGGCTCGTGCTGCTTTCGCTGATCGTCATTGCCGCTGGCTTTCAGTCCGTCCGGCATATGCAATTCGCCACGCTCCTGCTGCTGCCGGTCTGTGGCCCGGCCCTTGCTGCGCGATGGGATTGGGCGTCGTCGGTGCGGGACTCGGGCGTCCGGATCCCCGCACTGCCTGGTGGCGCTCTTGCGGGCGTAGCGTTCCTCACGGCGGGTTTCTTGACGCTCCAGAACACCGGCGGAGGAATCTCACTCTACGAACCTAGCGGAAAGGGCTATCCCGCCGATGGCGCTGAGTTCGTGCGCCAGAACTATCGCGACGCCCGGATGTTCAACGACTTCAACTCCAGCCACTTCTTGATCTACACGCTGTATCCCGACCAACGCGTGTTCATCGATGGGCGCTTCGACTTCTACGGCAACGAACTGATGAGCGACTATTTGAAGGTTCACGGCGCCCGCCCCGGGTGGCAGGAGATACTTGACCGATACGGTGTCGAAGTCGTCCTGGTGACGCGCGACGTTCCCATTGTGCGCGCGCTGGCGAGGGACCCGGGCTGGCAACGCGTGTTCGATGGGTCCAACGACATCGTGTACGCCCGCGCCGGAGAATGACGGTATAGGCCGCCCCGTCGGTTTCAGCACGGGGTGGCCTCACAAATCGACGCCTGACGCCCGGCCGCGCGGGGGCGCCCCGCTGTCCGCTGTGAACTGTCCACTGTCAACTAAGAGGAGGTGGTGGGCGATGCAGGGCTCGAACCTGCGACCTTCTCGGTGTAAGCGAGACGCTCTGGCCATCTGAGCTAATCGCCCTTGCGATGAGGAGTAGACGCGAATCCATCCTAGCTTCCGCTTCGAAAGGCGGTCAAGCGGGTGTTGCCACCTCCCCCCTCGATCAAGTTCGCGTTGCGAGATACCGACCATTCGACCATGGGGGCCATGCAGCCCGCTACGTACAACACCGCCTTTCGGACCGCCATGCGCCTGGGTCCGGAGCGTACCCTCACGACCCGGCTCCGGGTCCGTCTCGACTCCTTCCTCGCCGGTGGCTCCCTTCCGTACGAGCGCAACTTCCTGTTCGTGCGGCCCGCGATCGCCATCGCTGTCATCGTCGCCGTGCTCGTCCCGGGCAATCTCCCCGGCGCCCGCGGCGTCATCTACGCCTGCTCCGCCGCCATCGCATACAACTTCCTGCTGGCCTACCTCGTCGCCCGCGAACGCATGTACCTGCTGCGGGCCACCAGCCTCATCTTCGATAACCTCACAGTCCTCAGCGCGTCGCTCTGGGTGTTCTGGAGGATGGGCCAGGCCGGCTACGAGTCCGACCTCTGGCTCATCTACATCAGCCTCATCGTCTCCAACAGCCTCTACTACGGCCCCATCGGCTCGCTGCTCTTCACGACTCTCTGGACCGGCCTGTTCGTGGGCATCTCGCTGGGCTTCTACGACAATGGCACCTACTTTCGCGACCAGCTCCCCACCCGCCTCGTATTCTTCGTCCTCACCGGCTTCGTCTCGTTCTCGCTCTCTGCGGAACTCCGAAAGCGGCGCGCGAACCTCGAGAACAAGACCCGTCAGTCGCTGAAGATGCTTGCGCAGATCGTCGAGGCCCGTGATACCGACGCCGGCCTGCATCTCCGCCACATCCAGCACTATTCGCGCGCACTCGCCCTCCGCCTCGGGCTCGACGAGAAGGACGCGAGCGAGATCGCCTACGCCGCCCTCATTCACGACGTCGGCAAGGCCCAGGTGCCCGATGCCATCCTGAAGAAGCCCGGCCCGCTCACCTTCGACGAGCGCCAGGTCATCCAGCAGCACACCGTCTGGGCCGACGTTGTCCTCTCCGACGACCAGGAGTTCTGCACCGCACGTCAGGTCGCTCGCCACCACCATGAGCGCTGGGACGGCACCGGCTACCCCGACGGCCTCTCCGGCGAGCAGATCCCGCTGTCCGCCCGCATCGTCGCCGTCGCCGATGTCTACGACGCCCTTATCAGCGAGCGTCCTTACAAGCACGCCTGGCCCGCCGGCGAAGCCATCGCCGAAATCCGCCGCCTCAGCGGCTCCCACTTCGACCCCGCCATCGTCGAGGCGTTCCTCGACCTCTACGCCACCAACGTCCTCCGCGACCTCGACGTTGAAATGGTGCGCGAGCCGTACGACGCCGGCGAAGAGGCCGCCTGACCGCGGTTGACCCCGTCGCCCATCGCGATAGACTCAACCTCACCGCCGCGCCGCGTGGGCCGTATGCAGGAGATCGAGCCATGGACAAACAGACCACGCTGAAGCACCTCCAGGACGGTTTCGCCGCGCTGAACGCCGCCCTCGATGGCATGGACGAGCGCGCGCTGACGGCCGTCTTCTACGGCACCTGGAGTGTGAAGGACATCGTCGCCCACATCGCAGGCTGGCAGCACCTGATGGCGGAGGCGATGGAGCGCATGGCCCGCGGCGAGCGCCCAACGCCGGAAGGCGTCGATTACAGCGATGCCGACGCATGGAACGCGCGCTTCGCCGCCGCCATGACCGCCCAGAACGCCACCACGGTCGTCGCCGACTTCAAGCAGTCGTTTGCCAACTACCTCCGCGCCGCCCGCGCCATCGCCGATGACCGCTACGGTGAAGGAAAGACGATCAACCGCCTCATCGAGACCAGCGGCACCGGACACTACGCCGAACACCTCCCTGCCATCCAGGAGTACAAGGCGACCCTCAAGTAGCCACACCCACGCGCAGCTCAGGCGGTTGCGGTGCTCGGCCACGATCGGCCGCGATCTTCCCTCGCCCTGCCGCTCCTTCAGCCCCGCTCGCCCCTTGTCCCTCGCCCCTAATCCCTATCCCCCACCCCCTAACCCCGCTACAATCCCGCCACCATGCTCACAAAGGTCCACCACGTCGGCGTCGTGGTCCGCGACATCGACGCCGCCATGCGCTTCTGGCGCGATACCCTCGGCCTTGCGCTCCACAAGATGCAGGCCATCGAGGAGCAGGGTGTCAAAGCCGCGCTCCTTACGGTCGGCGACAGCGAGATCGAGTTGCTGGAGCCTGTCGTGACGGACAACGGCATCGCGCGCTACCTCGAGCGCAAGGGCGAGGGCCTGCACCACATCTGCTTCCAGTCCGACGACGTCGAGCGAGATCTCACCGCCCTCAAGTTCAAGGGCGTCGAGATGATCGACCAGCAGACCCGCGTCGGCATCGCCGGCCGCATCTGCTTCCTGCACCCCACCGCCATGGACGGCGCCCTCATCGAGCTCTGCCAGCCGCTCGACGAGTACGCCGCCTTGCACCCGGTCTCCTCCGGCGACTCTGATCGAGGAGCCCGCTGATGGCCGGCAACCTTACCCTCGACCACGTCGTCATCGCCGTCCACGACCTCGACGCCGCCACCACCGACTACACCCAAGTCCTCGGCCGCGCGCCGTCATGGCGCGGCGAGCACCCGAAGTACGGCACCCGCAACACTCTCTTCCGCATCGACAACACCTACGTCGAGCTCCTCGCTCTCTCGGGGGCCCGCGGCGACAAGCGCTGGTCCGGCGAGCTCCAGCGCTTCCTGGAGCAGCGTGGTGAGGGCGTGTACGCCATCGCTCTCGGTACGCCCGATATCCGCGCGACCGTCAACGACGTGCGAGAGAACGGCCTCGAGGTCATGGATCCGGCGGACGGCCACGGCATCGACGTGAACACCGGCGCCGAGCGCGCGTGGCGCAACGCCATGGTCGCGCCGAGGGGCACGAACGGCATCCGCCTGTTCTTCATCCAGCACCTGGCCCCGCCCGAAGCCCTCCCCGTGGCCGAACCCGTCGACGACGACGCCTGCGTGCGTCGCATGGACCACGCCGTCGTGCTCTCCGCCGATATGGAAGCCGCGCGCCGCGTCTGGAGCGACGTCCTCGGCGTGCGGCTCGCGCTCGACCGTACCTTCCCCGACCGCAACACGCGCATCCTTTTCTACCGCCTCGCCGACATCACCGTCGAGATCAGCGGCGGCGCCGCGCAGTCCCGCGAAGGCATCGGTAAGCCCGACCGCTTCTTCGGCCTCGCCTGGGGCGTCGACAGCATCGAGAGGACATGCGCCCGTCTGGCCGCCGCCGGCGTCGAGACCTCCGGCCCTCGCCCCGGCATCAAGCCCGGCACGCTCGTCGCGACGGTGAAAGGCCCCGCCACCCACGGCGTCGCTACCCTGCTCATCGAACACATGCCGCAGTCGTTTGAGGCCGATTCCCGGCTGCCCCAGCGCGGCGCCATCGATAACACGCCCCAGCAGCGCGCCTTCACCGCCACCGCGCTCGACCACATCGCCGTTACGACGCCCGACCTGCCTGGCACGGCAACGAAGTGGGCCTCCACTCTCAACCTCGCCGTGACTGACACGCACGACATCGCGGGCGAGGGCCGGGTCGCGAAGATCCCGGCGGGTAACGCCTACGTCGCGCTCACCCAGCCGGCCGAAGGCTCCGACATCGCCGCTGCCATGGCCGGTCGTGGCCAGGGTATGCACGCCATCGCCATCGCCGTCGACAACATCGACGAGGCCGTCCGCGACCTCCGCGTCAAGGGCATCGACCTCGCGGATCCAGTGCCCGGCCGCGATCCCCGCACCCGAGTTGTCCGCCTCCCCAGGTCCGCCACCAACGGCGTCCCCGTTGTCCTCATCCAGCACACCTAGCCGCGCTGTCGCGCCGTGTGACACAGCCGCCGTGTGGCACAGCCGCCCCTCGAAGAGTCGCCGGAGGAGACCGGCTGTGGTCGCCTCAGTCATGACGACGCATCCCGTTTGGCCACGCAATCGGTACGAAAGGTGGCCTGACGCAGCTTCGGAGCGCGCACGGCCGCCACCCTACGAAGACAGATACTCGCGGTGCGCGCGATAGTGCTCGGCGCCATCCGCGCGCGCGATCTTCACCAGCGCCGCGTCCGCCCATCGTTCAGCCGGAACCGACTCGATCGCGCGCACCCGTCGGTCAAACGCCGACTGCGCCCGTTCCCGAGCCGTGGCCACGTCGAGGGCGGAGTCTTCCGCCTGCCACCGCGCGTTGATCTCTTCGTCACTCCCGTCCAGCGACGCGATCGGGCGACCCTCCAGCCATCCTTCGAGGTCCGCCGTCGAGTGCGCGATCCATCGCGCCAGGTGTGCGAAGACGTCGCGACTCGTCCAGCTCGGCGCCGAGTCCGCGTGTACGTTCCCCACTCCCCCGCGCGCCTCCAGTAGCGCCACAAGGGCCTCCCACTCGGCCCGATCCTCGCCCAGCATCGACTCAACGTCTCGCACATCCATCGCACTGCACTCCTTGCGTTCGTACCGCTTCCCGGCGCATCATCGGAAAGCGTATACCGTTCCCCCGTCCCCTACCCCCACTCCCTGCCGAATGACTGCCGCTCGCGGGCCGATTGCCCCATGCGTCCCTGGCCCGGGCCACCTAGGATGGCCCAACGTCCACCCCCCGGCCGGACGTGGAGAAACCAATCATGGTGGACTTCACGCTGCCCGAAGAGGTCGAGCGCATCCGCGACATGACGCGGGATTTCGCCCGCAACGAGATCCGCCCAGCCGGGATTGAGATCGACCGCATCCCCGATCCGGAAGCCGCTTACACGAGCGACCGCATGCGCCGCCTCTTGGCCGACGCGTACGGGCTCGGCTTCCACAAGCTCAACCTGCCCAAGGGGGTCGGCGGCATCGGCGCGCCGGAGATGACGAGCATCGTCGTGCAGGAAGAGCTGGCCGTCGGCGACGCCGGAATCGCCAGCCATTTCCTCGTCGCCCCCATGATCGCCGGCATCTCCGCCGGCGCGAAGGACCGCCATCCCTTCTACAAGGACTACCTCGAAGCCTTCGTCGAGGACACGAAGGGCGCTCATAGTGGCGCCTGGGCCATCACCGAGCCCAACCACGGCTCCGACCTGTTCCAGTTCGGCCAGCCCGACATCCACATGGAAGCCACGGCCACGAAGGACGGCGACGACTACATCGTCAACGGACAGAAGTCCGCCTTCGTCAGCAACGGCTGGATGGCCGACGCGCTGCTGCTCATGGTGAACCTCAATCCGGCGCAGGGGATGGAGGGCACGGTCACCTTCGCGATCCCGGGGAACCTGGCCGGCATCTCGCGCGGCAAGCCGCTGAACAAGCTGGGCCTGCGCGGCCTCAACCAGGCCGAGATCTTCTTCGACAACGTACGCATCCCGCCCGAGTTCCTGATGTTGCCGCCCGGGCCCGCCTACAAGATGATGCTCGAGAACATCGTCACCGGCGGCAACACCGCCGTCGGCACGCTGGCCGTCGGCGTCGCCCGCGCCGCCTACGAGGAGGCGCTGGCCCACGCGAAGACGCGCGTGCAGGGCGGCAAGCGCATCTGCGAGCACGACACGGTCAAGCTGAAGCTCTTCGACGCCTACCGGCAGATCGAAGGCGCCCGCGCCCTGCTCTGGAAGTCGTCGTGGCTCATCGCCACCGGTAAACCGCACCTGCCGACCGCGATGGCCGCGCGCACCATGGCCACCGACATGGCGATGCGCGTCACCGCCGACATGGTCCAGGTCTTCGGCGGCTACGGCATCTCGAAGGAGCATCCGGTCGAGAAGTTCTATCGCGACGCCAAGCTCCTGCAGATCATGGACGGTACCAACGAGATGGTCTCGCTGAAGGCCGCCGACCAACTGATCCAGTGCTGACATACGCCCTTCAGGAGGCGCCATGAGAGACGTCGCTGTCGCCGGCGCGGGCATGACCCGCTTCGCGAAGTACACAGACCGCGGGCTGAAGGAGCTGTCGCGAGAGGCAGTCAACGCCGCTCTCGATGCCGCCGGCATGGACAAGGGCGACCTCGAGGTCGCCATCGTCGGCAACGCCGCCGCCGGCCTTACCACCGGCCAGGAGTGCATCCGCGCCCAGGTCGTCCTGCGCGAGATGGGCATCGACCGCATCCCCATGGTGAACGCCGAGAACGCCTGCGCCAGCTCTTCCACCGCCTTCCAGCTTGCGTGGCTGTACGTGGCGTCCGGCGTCTACGACGTAGCGCTCGCCCTGGGCGTCGAGAAAATGTTCACGCCCGACAAGTCGCGCGCCCTCGCCGCCTTCAGCGCCGGCGTCGATGTCGAGCAGCTCCGCGGGATCATGGAGCAGCTCAAGCCCCCGTCCGAGCAGGCGGCCGGGGCCGAGAGCGGCGCCGGCAAGTCCCGAAGCCTCTTCATGGACATCTACGCCGCCGGCGCCCGCGCCCACATGGCGAAGCACGGCACCACGGCGCTGCACTATGCCCGCATCGCCGCCAAGAACCACAACAACGGCAGTCTGAACCCCCACGCCCAGTACCGCGAGCGCTACACGCCCGAGGAGATCCTCGCGTCGCCGCTCATCTCCGAGCCCCTGACCCGCCTCATGTGCGCGCCCATCGGTGATGGCGCCGCGGCCGCCGTGCTCGTCAGCGCCGACAAGGTCGCGAAGTACACCACCAAGCCCGTCTGGGTACGCGCGTCGGCTCTCGTCTCCGGCGCCGACGACCGCGCGCACGTGGGCGGCATCACCGAGCGCGCCGCCCACCGCGCCTTCGAGATGGCCGGCCTCGGCATCGGCGACGTGAACGTCATGGAGGTCCACGATGCCTCCGCCCCCGCCGAACTCGGCATCTACGAGGAGCTGGGCCTCTGTGGCGAAGGCGAGGGTGGCCGCCTCGTCGATGAGGGCGCTACCGAGCTGGGCGGCCGCATCCCCGTGAACACCAGCGGCGGCCTGTTGGCGAAGGGCCATCCCGTCGGCGCGACCGGCGTTGCCCAGCTCTACGAGATCTGGCTCCAGCTTCGAGGCGAAGCCGGCGATCGCCAGGTGCCCGGCGCCAGGGTCGGCCTCACCGAAAACGGTGGCGGCATGGTGCGTGGCGAAGCCGCCGCCACCACGGTCCACATTCTCACGACATAACGCTTGGCCGCGAGCGATGGAGGTGGGTGGAGGAGTGGTGAAGCAGGAACGCACGATCGAAGCGGTAGCCGCTTCCTTCGCGGGAGCGGCGCCTACGCCTGCTCCCGGCATGCTTCCGCGCCCCGGAAGAACTGGTCGACGATCGGCGCGGCCAGCGTCTCGTCCAGCTCTTCGAAGCTCACGAGGCGGCGGTAGAAGATCGGCGCGACAAGCAGGTCGATGGCAACGTCGACGTCCAGGTCGGGACGCAGTTCACCGCGCGCCATCGCGGCGCGCAACATGTCACGGCCGGGTTCCATGCTGACGTCCAGGAACTCCCTGATGAGGTTGCGCAGTTCCGCGTCGCGCGCGCTCGCGTCGACCAGCGCCGGGATGGCCGGCGCCCATTCCGACGACGTGACGCCCACAATGAGCCGCGAGACCAGTGTCGTCAACTGCTCCCGGATCGTGCCCTCGAACACCCTCAGCTCGACTTCGGGGAAGAGGCTCCAGAACGCGTCGAACACCAGTTGGGAGCGTGACTTCCAGTGCCTGTAGATCGTCGTCTTCGCCACCCCCGACCGCTCGGAGATGCCTTCGATGGTCACCCCGCCTGCCCCCAGCTCGATCAGCAGGGTGGCCGCCGCCCGCAGGATGGCGGCGCGGGACCTGATGACTCGCGGGTCGAGCGCCTCGGTATCCGGCGGCCCGTGCAGGGGGTGTTGCGGCATGTGCAAAACGTGCCCTCTGGCCTATGGATGGCCCATAGACAGGTCCCACAACGATACGGTAGTGTAGCGGAAAGAAACGATACGGTAACGTAGCGAAAGCGCGCGCGCTCGAATGTACCTCGAACTCAACAAGACCCTCACGCCGGAGCAGGACGCCCTCCGCGTCCAGATGCACCGCTTCGCCGCCGAGGTGATGCGGCCGGCCGCGCTCGAGCTGGACAAGCTCACGGCTGACGAGGTTATCGCCCCCGGTTCGCGTCTGTGGGAGGTCTTCCGCCAGTCGTACTCACAGGGCTACCACGTGCGCGGCTTCCCCGAGCAGCTCGGCGGCGCGGGCCTCGGCCCGCTCGAACAGCACATCGTCGGCGAGGAGATGGGTTGGGCCTCCGCCGGCCTCTCCATCAGCATGGGCGTTACCGCCTTCCCGTTCTCGTTCGCGCTGCAGTACGCGACCATCACCGGCAACAAGACGCTCATGGACGACATCGTCATGCCGTACGTGAACGACCGCGAGGGCAAGTACATCGGCTGCTGGGCGATCACCGAGCCGGACCACGGCTCCGACACCCTGCTCTTCGGCACCGAGCAGTTCAGCACACCCGATATCACCTTCAACGTGCAGGCGCGCCCGGACGGCGATGACTGGCTCATTAGCGGGCAGAAGTCCGCGTGGGTGTCGAACGGCACCATCGCGACGCACGCATGCACGTTCCTGACCGTCGACCCCTCGCGCGGTATGAACGGCGGCGGCGTCGCCGTCATACCCCTCGACCTGCCGGGCGTCACCAAGAGCCCGCCGCTTCGCAAGCTCGGCCAGCGCGACCTGAACCAGGGCGAGATCTTCTTCGACAACGTGCGCATCCCCCGCCACTACATGCTCGTCGACCCGGAGGCCTACCCGCGCGTCATCGACGGCATCCTGGCCGGCGCCAACGCTGGCATGAGCACCACGTTTACCGGCCTCGCGCGCGCTGCGTTCGAGGAGGCGCTCGCCTACACGCGCGATCGCAAGCAAGGCGGCAAGCCGATCTGCGAGCACCAGCTCGTGCAGGACCGGCTGTTCCAGATGTTTCGCAAGGTCGAGGCTGCGCGCTCTCTCTCTCGCGCCGTATCCCTGTACAACCGCACGACCATGCCCCCCGCTACCGAGTACTCCATCGCCGCCAAGGTGCAGAGCACGCAGACGGCGTTTGAAGTCGCCAGCGACGCGATCCAGCTCCACGGCGGCTACGGCCTGAGCCAGGAGTTCCACGTTGAGAAGCTCTTCCGCGACGCGCGCGCTTCGATGATCGAGGACGGCGCCAACGAAGTGCTGGGCCTGGCCGCGGCGCGCCGCATCATCGACGGCTACCGGATCTAGTGTGAGGACGCGAAAGGACTACGGAGGCACGACATGGCGAAACCTAGCGAACGGGCCATCGCATCAGGTAGCTGGGCGGACCGCTACCGCAACAAGTGGAAGTGGGACAAGGTCACCTGGGGCAGCCACTCCGTCGACTGCTACCCCGGCGGCTGTCCGTTCCGCGTCTACGTCCGCGACGGCAAGATCATCCGCGAAGAACAGGGCGGCAAGCTGCCCGTCATCCAGCAGGGCGTCCCCGACATGAACCCCATGGGGTGCCAGAAGGGCGCCTCCTGGTGCCACATCCACTACTCCAAGGACCGCATCCTCCACCCCCTGAAGCGCGCGGGCGAGCGCGGCGAGGGCAAGTGGGAGCAGGTCTCCTGGGACCAGGCCTTCACCGAGATCGCCGATGCCATGCTCGACGCCGTCCAGGATCAAGGGCCCGAGTCCATCATCAACCTCATGACGCCCGAGCCTGGCGCCGCCCCCGCCCGCATGTTCTCCAACGCGCTCGGCACGCCCACGACCGATGGCAACTCGGAGTTCCAGGACTTCAGCCCCGGCTACTACATTACCTGGGGCAAGTTCAACCCCGTCAGCTCCATGGACGACTGGTTCCTCGCCGAACTCACGCTCATCTGGCACGCGAACCCCGTCTACACGAACATCCACTGGTACCACTACGTCGCCGAGTCCCGCTACAACGGCGGCGAAGTCGTCACCGTCGCGCCCGACTACAGCCCCTCGGCCATCCACGCCGACTACCACGTACCGGTGAAGATCGGCAGCGATGCCGCCTTCGCCCTCTCGATGTGCAAGGTCATCGTCGATGCCGAGCTGTACGACCGCCGCTTCGTGCAGGAGCAGACCGACCTGCCGCTGCTCATCCGCAAAGACAACCTGCGCTTCCTCCGCGGCTCCGATGTCACCGAGGGCGACCGCGACGACCAGTTCTTCTGGCTCGACAACCGCGCCAAGGTCCTGGCGCCCGCCCCGCGCGGCACGCTGGCCATGGCCGACATCGAACCCGCCCTTGAGGGCACCCTCATGGTCACCCTGAAGGACGGCTCCCAGGTCGAGTGCGTCCCCGCGTTCGAGCGCCTGAAGGAACGCCTCAAGGACTACGAGCCCGAGGCCGCCGCCAAGATCTGCGAGATCCACCCCGACGCGATCCGCAAGCTGGCCCGCAAGGTCGCGACGCGCCGCACGAAGATCTTCATCGGCTGGAACTCCGGCAAGTACTACCACGGCGACCTCTACGAGCGCGCCATGGCCCTCCTCCTGGGCCTCACCGGCAACTGGGGCAAGAAGGGCACCGGTACCCGGTCCTGGGCGATCTCCGGCCTCGACGGCGGCAGCTTCATGCGACAGAAGGGACGCCTGGGCCAGGACGCCGCTCGCGAGTGGCTCACCAACCTCGCGAAGGCCCGCCGCATGCTCACCGCCGACGACCCCACGCTCACGCTCGAGATGGTCACCTACCGCGCCGCCCAGATGGCGGCCGAGCTGGGCGGCCTGGGCCGCATGATCCCGCCTGCCTTCCTCTGGTACTACCAGTACGGCTACAAGGAACGCTGGAACAACCCCGACAACAACGACCCCTCGATGAAGCGCTCCTTCGACGAGTACCTCACGGAAGCCATCGATCGCGGTTGGTGGGACTCCGGACTCGCGAAGACCTACAGCGAGGTCACGCCCCGCGTCCTCTTCGAGTCCGGCGGCAACATGCTGCGCCGCCAGCGCGGCGGCCAGAAGCTCCTGCTCGAGAAACTCTGGCCCGACCTGAAGATGATCGTCTCGGTCGACTTCCGCATGAACACGACGGGCATGTACTCCGACTTCATCCTGCCCGCGGCCCAGCACTACGAGAAGATCGGCAACAGCATGCCGTCCGTCCACCATCTGAACTTCGTCCTCATCGACAAGGCCGTCGACCCGCCCCCGGATGTCCTGAACGACTACGACATCGGCATCGGCCTCGTCCGCAAGATCGAGGAGCGCGCCGCCGCCCGCGAGATGCTGCAGTTCACCGACCGCAACGGCGTCGTGCACGACCTGCGGGACATCACGAACAAGATGACCATGGACGGCGCCCTGCTCGACGAGGAATTCCGCGTCGACGAGACGCTGAAGGACGACGCCGCCTACGGCATCCTCCCGCCCGATAGCTCGCTCGAGGTTGCGCGCCAGAAGGGCACCATCCGGTGGACCGGCTGGGGCCTCGTCGGCCACGGCCTCGGTCAGGCCTCCACCATCAAGCCCGACGAGGTGCACAACCCCTTCCGGTGGCACACCGAAGACAAGATGCCCTACCCGACGCTCACCCGTCGCGCCCAGTTCTACATCGACCACGAGTGGTTCCTCGAGGCCGGCGAAGAGCTGCCCGTGCACAAGGAGCCGCCGGGCCACGGCGGACCTGCCCGCAAGTTCAAGATGACCAGCGGTCACAACCGCTGGAGCATCCACTCCATGAACATGACCAACAACATTCTGCTCAACACGCACCGCGGCGAGCCCTTCATGTTCATCAACGATCGCGACGCGAAGGCCAAGGGCATCGAGAACGGCGAATGGGTGCGCGTCGTCAGCGACGTCGGCTCCATGCAGATCACCGCGAAGCTCTCGCCCTCCGTCCGTCCCGGCCAGGTCATCGTCTACAACGGCTTCGAGCCCTACATGCACCGCGAGTGGTACAGCCAGGCCGATGTCGAGCCCGGCCACGTGAAGTGGCTCGGCCTCGTCGGCGGCTACGGCCACCTGCAGTACCGCCCGCTCCAGTGGCAGCCCGTGCCGGCCGACCGCGCCGTGCACGTCGATGTCGAGAAAATCAGTTAGTCGGAACAGCAGCGCGGGCCGAAGGCCCGCGGCACAACGCAGCGCGGGGGTTAAGCCCGCCTGAGCCCGCCCCCCGCGCCGGTGGAAAGGAACAAGGACAATGGGCACGATAA
>CAYJMG010000006.1:0-97859 GCA_964371355.1 uncultured Dehalococcoidia bacterium | reverse complement strand
AATTTCTCCCCCCCCCCCCCCCCGGGGCCCCCCCCCCCCCCGGCACAACGCAGCGCGGGCTTTCAGCCCGCGTGAGCCGGCGCCCGTCGCCGTTGGAAAGGAACAAGGACTATGGGCACGATCACGCAATCGAAGCGCCAGCTCGCGTGGGTGTTCGACCTCAACAAGTGCATCGGTTGCCAGACCTGCTCCGTCGCCTGCAAGGTGCTCTGGAACCAGGACGAGGGCTCCGAGCACATGTGGTGGATGACCGTCAACACCCAGCCCGGCCGTGGCACCCCCCGCGACTACGAGACCATGGGCGGCGGCTACAAGGACGGCAAAGCCACGCTCGGCAGCCTGCCCTCGCCCGAGGAGTTCGGCGGCGGGTGGGACTACAACTACGACGAGGTCCTGCGCGGCGGCAAGGGCCGCGATGCCCACCTCGAAAAGGTGGCTGGCAGCAAGACCTGGGGCCCCAACTGGGATGAGGACGAAGGCGGGGGCGAGTTCCCCAACGCCTACTTCTTCTACCTGCCGCGCCTCTGCAACCACTGCACGGTGCCCGGCTGCGTCGAGGCCTGCCCCAACGACGCGCTGCACAAGGATCCCGAAAACGGCCTCGTCCTGCGCAACGAGGACCTCTGCAAGGGCGCCCAGCTGTGCGCCCGCGCCTGCCCCTACAAGAAGATCTACTTCAACCCGTCACTCGGCGTCAGCCAGCACTGCATCGGCTGCTTCCCCCGCATCGAGCAGGGCGTCGCGCCCGCGTGCGTGCGCCAGTGCCCCGGCCGTGCCGCCTGGATCGGCTTCCTCGACGACGAGTACGGCCCGGTATCGAAGATGGTGAACAAGTGGAAGGTCGCCCTGCCCCTCCACGCCGAGTGGGGCACCAAGCCCAACGTCTTCTACGTGCCACCGCTGTCTCCCGCCCCGCTGAACCCCGACGGCTCCTTCAACGAAGGCGGCGAGCGCATCCCGCTGTCCTACCTCGAGTCGCTCTTCGGCTCCGACGTCAGCGGCTCCGTCGACACCCTGAAGGCCGAGATGGAGAAGCGGCGCCGCGGCGAGCCGTCCGAACTCATGGACATTCTCGTGATGTACAAGTGGGAGCAGGCCCTCGGCCCCTTCACCCGCGATCCGGCCGAGATCGTCTGGAGCGGCAACGGCGCCGGATAACAGCGTCCGCCGCCCGTCTCAGTAGCAGCCAGTGTTGGCCCCGGCATTCCAGGGGAACGGGGCCAACACGCCGCCTCCTCGCGCCGTCGCCTCAGTTCTGTAGTGATCGTAGCGCGGGCGTTCAGCCCGCGCTCCTCTGTCGCTCGCCGCACCATGCGACAGCGTCACAGCGTCCGTATGCGTCATTGCCTTGAAAGTCCCAGTAGCGGCGGAGCTTCAGCTCCGCTCAGTGCCTCAAGTGCCACCGGACGCTCGACTTTCATCTCTTCCCCGCTAGCGACGTGCCGCGATGCGACAGCGCCCACCACAACCTCTCGCAGATCCCAAGAGAACCTCTGCGCCCTCTGCGTCTCTGTGGTGAATCCCTGCAGTCCGCGCTGACAAGTAGCCTATTCCCCATTCCCTGTTCCCTCCGTATACTCCCACCGCCATGCCCGATGACAAGATCCGCGTCCTCGTCGCAAAGCCCGGCCTCGATGGCCACGACCGTGGCGCCAAGGTCGTGGCCCGCGCTCTCCGCGACGCCGGCATGGAGGTCATCTACACCGGCATCCGCCAGACCCCCGACATGATCGCCGAGGCCGCGCTGCAGGAGGACGTCGACGTCATCGGCCTCAGCATCCTCTCCGGCGCCCACATGGAACTCTTCCCCCGCGTCGTCCAGGCCCTGCGCGACCGCGAGGTCAACCCCGATGAGGTGCTCCTGTTCGCGGGCGGCATCATCCCCGACGCCGACATAGAGCCGCTGAAGAAGCTGGGCTTCCAGGCCATCTTCGGCCCCGGCACCTCTACCGAAGACGTCATCAAGTTCGTCCGCGACTGGGCCGCACAGCGCCCGGTCCGCGCGACCTAGGCCCATGCCCACCGTCGAGGAACTCGTCCAGCGGCTGTTCGCCGGTAACCGCCGCGCCCTCTCCCGCCTCCTCACGCTCATCGAGAACGACGCACCCGAGGGACGCCGCGCCCTCGCGCAGCTCTACCCCAGGTCCGGCCGCGCGCACACCGTCGGCCTCACCGGGTCCGCCGGCGCCGGCAAGTCCACGCTGTCTGGTGCCCTCGCGCGAGAGCTGCGCCGCCGCGGTCGCACCCTCGGCATCGTCGCCATCGACCCCACGTCGCCGTTCTCTCAAGGAGCCCTCCTCGGCGACCGCATCCGCATGCAGGACCTCACGTCCGACCCCGGGGTCTTCCTGCGCAGCATGGCCACGCGCGGCAACCTTGGCGGCCTCGCCCCCGCCACCACCGGCGTCGTTACTGCCCTCGATGCCTTCGGCAACGACGTGGTCATCGTCGAGACCGTTGGCGCGGGCCAGGACGAGGTCGAGGTCGCGGCCATGGCCGATACCACCGTCGTCGTCCTCACACCCGGCGCCGGCGACGACGTGCAGGCCATGAAGGCCGGCATCATGGAGATCGCCGACATCCTCGTCGTCAACAAGTGCGATCTCCCGAACGCCGACCTCTTCTACCGCCAGCTCGCCGCCATCTACGAGTCGTTCAGCGGCCGCCGCCCCGGCTGGGAGGTCCCCATCCTCAAGACCTCCGGCGCCGAACAGGAGGGCATCGACGCCCTCGCCGACGCCCTAGACCGCCACCGCGCCCACATCGAGTCCTCCGGTGCGCGCGATCAACACCGCCTCGACCAGGCCCGCCACCAGGTGCTCGCCCTCGCCCGCCAACGCCTGCTCGACACCCTCATCGCCCACCACGCCGACGGCCGCCTCGATGACCTCGTCCACCAGGTCGCCCGCCGCCAGCTCGACCCCCACACCGCCGCCGACCAGCTCACGTCGTAGACGCGGTCGTAGGGGCACGCCTCGGCGTGCCCCGCAAGTGGGCCTCCGTCATGCGACACTGCCACCCTGATCCGCCGCTCGTCATCCCCTTGAAAGTCCCAGTAGCCCGAGAGTCCCAGTAGCGGAGGAGCTTCTCGCAGAGTCGCCAGAGGAGACAGCTCCGCTCAGTGCTCCAATCGCCGCCGGAACAGGCCCCAGCAAGACCTCTGCGCCCTCTGTGTCTCTGTGGTGAACTACAATCGATGCTGGAACAGAAGTTGAAATTCCCCGACCACGAACCAGCATCCATGCGCCAGCGCCCACGAAGCCTCATACATGATCGCAGGGAGACCCTCTGTGCCCTCTGTGTCTCTGTGGTGAACAACAATCGATGCTGGAACAGAAGTTGAATGAGCCCATGCGACAAGAAATAGCTCTGGCCCTCTCACAGGCGCGTCTCCTCCCGAGCCCCCGCTCGGACGCCTTCAAGGTCGACGAGATCCCCACCCTCGCGCACACATACGTTGCGCGCATCCGGCTGCTCGATCCCGAGGCGCCAGTCACCACGCTGATCTTCAAGCGCTCGGGCGCTGGCCCGGCCGCGTTTCTCACCATTCGCGAGGCACGTTTCTATCGCAGCATCGCGCCGGCCCTGCCGCCCGGTTTGACGCCGCGGTGCTTCTTCGCCGCCGACCAGGACGGCGTCGCCACGCTGCTGCTCGAGGATCTGGGGAGCACGCACCAGTTCTGTGAAGGCGCCTGTCCGTCGCTCGAACAGGCGACCCTGTTCGTCGAAGCGCTCGCCGAGTTGCACGCGTCCGCCCAGGCGTCCCTCGCCGAAGACTGGGCGCAAGGTGTGGGAAGCACGGGCTACGACACCATCAGCGGCCGCCTGGGCCTGCGCCGCGAGTTCATCAGTCGATTCCTCCACGCCAATGGGGCTGATCTGGCCCAATGGGAGCGAGACCTCATGACCGCTGTCGCCGCCGCGCACGAGCGCCTCGCCGGGTTCGCGCAAGAGCAGACGATCCTGCACGGCGATGCGAACTACTGGAACGCCCTCTACGCCCCGGCGCGCGCGGTGCTGCTCGACTGGGGCAACGCGTGTCTCGGCCCCGGCGCCATCGATGTCGCCCACGCCGTCGCGCTGAACCTGCCTCGGGAGGCAGGCCGTCGCTGGGAGGCGCGCCTGATCGAGGCATACTGCCGCCGGTCGACGGAGCTTGGCAGGCCCGAGACACCCGCCACATTCGCCGACAAGTATCGTCTCGCCGTTGCGTACGCGGTCTGTGTGCCTGCTGGCCACTGGCTAACAGGCGTTCCTCGCGACACCTGGCGGAGCCTCCTCACCAACGCCCTCGCCGCCGCCCGCGACCTGGACGTGCTGTCCGTTCTGTAAGCCAGCAGCCCCGGGGCCTCTCGCAGAGTCGCCGCAGGAGACAGCTCCGCCGCACTGCAGTCAGAAAGAGTCGCCTGCACGCACCAGCGCTCGCCCGTCATTGCCTTGAAAGTCCCAGTAGCGGCGGAGCTTCAGCTCCGCTCAGTGCCTCAAGCACCGCCGGATGCTCGACGTTCATCCTCTTGTGTGCGAGGCGCAAGCCTCCCATGTACGATTCCGAACGCAGTGAGGAATCTTCTCCGTCCACCAACGTCACCTCCATGCGAGAGCGCCACCGTCCCTCACCGCCAACCCGAGAACCTCCGCGCCTCTGCGGTGAAAAAAGAAATCCGCGAAAGTGATCCAGCGGCTTGGAGATCCGCCGCCACCGCCCCTACGCTCGGCCCAAACACCCGCGGCACGGTGACCCGCACGCGCACACAGTCGGGCCCGCCGGGGTCAAAACTGCCGAGCAATGTCCAGTATCGAAAACTACCGTTCAACGAATCTAGAATGCGTGGTCGTGAATCTGCGAAGGTGGAGCTTTTCGAAGCCGCTATAACGGGCTCACGCCGGTCACACCGCCCCGACGGACACTTCCGCTACCACCGGGAAGTGATCGCTGGGCCACACCGGCGGCGCGCCGTCGCGGACGATCGCGCACGCGCGCACATTCACGCCGCGCACCATGATCCAGTCGATGCGCTGCGGCGCGTCGTCGTCCCGCCCGAACGGATAGCCGCGCCACCCGTGGTTCGTGTACGACTCGTGCGGGTCGCCGCTGCACCCCGCCGCCACGTGCGCGTCCGCATACCCCGCCTCCGTCCACGCCCGGTACGTCCGCGACCCCGGCACGTCGTTGAAGTCGCCCGTGACGATCTGTGGGAGTGGGCGCTGCACAGCCGGGGACGGCTGTGCCACGTCATCGAGGTGCGTCAGGCGGTCGATGATCAGCCGCGAGCCCTCGAACCGCGCGTGCTCGCTCCGGTGGTCCAGGTGCGTGTTCGCGTGTACGAACTCCGCGCCCGTGCCCAGATCGCGGAACCGGATCCACTGGCACGAGCGGATGCAGTCCGTCTCCCACGACCGCGAGTGAGCCTCTGGCGTCTCGCTCAGCCAGAACCCACCGGAGTCCAGCGGCCGCAGGCGGCGCGGGTCCCAGTAGATCGCCGGCCACTCGAACGGCTTCTGGTTCCCGTACTCCGGCCACGCCAGCCAGTGGTACTCGGGCAGCGCGCGGTCGTACGCCTTCAGGTTGCCCGTCTGCACCTCCTGCATGCCGATGAGGTGCGGCGCCGTCCGCCGGATCGTCGCGACGTTCAGCCCCTCGCGGTGCTCCCACTGGTTCACGCCGTCGTCCGGGTGGTAGTACCCCCGGATGTTGAAGGTCATCACGCGCAGCGGTTCAGACATAGGGCGTGGCTCAGTGTGTCAGGGTCTCAGTTATTAGTTCTCAGTCTTCGACGGCGGTCGGTTGTCCCTCGGTTGTCGTGGCGTGCGAACCGGGCGCCTGACGTGCTGACGTGCTGACGTGCTGACTCACTTCCGTTCATCGCTCGATCACCAGTCTCGACGTATCGACAGCCGCGCGCCCGTGCGGAGCCCCCGCCGGATACCCCAGCACCACGAACGCCTGCGCCACGTACTCCTGCGGCAGGTACTCCTGCGGCAGGTCCAGCGCCTCCCGCACCGCCTCTGGCGACCACAGCGGCGCCGAGATCCAGTACGACGCGAGGCCGCGCGCGTGCGCGCCCAGCATCAGGTTCTGCATCGCCGCGCCGACGGACTGCTGCGCCATCGCCCACTCGTTGCGCTGCCGCCGCTCGTCGGGCCAGTCGCGCAGTCCCTCGTGCGTCAGGCACGCCAGCACCAGCGCCGGCGCCGACACGACCTGCCGTGCCGACTTTCGCAGCAGCCTCTCGATCAGCTCCGCCGGATGTCCGTCATGCTCGAGGTCCGCACGCCACGCCGCGCCCATCGCCTCCGCCAGCCGCGCTCGCCGCTCGTGCGACACGACGACGTACCGCCACGGCCGCGTGTGGTGCGGCGCCGGTGCCAGGCACGCCAGCTCCAGCAGTTCGTCGACGACGCCGGGCGGCACCGGCTTCTCCGCGAGCTGCCTCAACGACCGCCGCGTACGAATCGCCTCCAACGCTTCCATCAACCGCCCCCCGCGTCGCCGGCTCGAGAGATCGCGGATCCGTATGACGCTCGCGCGTCTATCCACCCGCGCGTCGCCGCTCCCACCGCACGCGCCGCCAGCGACGCCAGGTCGTCGGCCGCGTCGACGTCGAACGTCAGGCGCTCGAGCGACAGCTCCACGCACTCGACGCCCGCACGCTCCGCCTCGGCGCGATGCGCGTCCGCGCTGTTCAGGCCGAAGCGCATCGGGATGATCTCGGGCGGCCGCAGCCCCAGCGCGTTCGTGCCGTTGTCGTACGCGCGCACCAGCACCACCCGCCGCTCGGCGCCCGCCAGCGCATTCACCACCGTGCACACGTCTGCGGCGCGCACCAGTGGCAGGTCAGCCGGCAGGATCACCACCTCCTCCGCCCCGATGCGCCGCGCCAGGTACCGCACGCCGAACGTCAGCCCGTCGTTCAGGCCCGAAAGCGTCGCCGGCTCGGCGATCGGCATCGCGCCCAGCTCGCGCGCCTGCCAGAACACGTCGCTGTCGCCGCTCACCACGCCGATGCGGTCGAAGCACTCGCTCTCGGTACACGCCGTGATCACGTCGACCAGCATCGCCAGCGCCAGCTCCGACCGCTCGCGCCGGTCCAGCACGTCGGCCAGCCGCATCTTGGCGTCGGCCAGCGACTTCATGGGGATCAGGGCCGCTCTCACGGCTTCATTGAACCGCGGCGAGCACCGTTGCGGCCAGCGCCCGCTTTTCGGCAGGCCCCCGCATGATGGTCTGTGCGACCACGGCCCGCACCCCCGCCGCGTCGACGGCCGGTGCCAGCTCGCGGTCCTGCTCGTCGATGACCAGCACGTCCAGGAAGTCCCCGTACGCCTCCGCGACTCCGGCGGCGGTCGGCGTCATGCCCAGCGAGGCCATCATCCGGTCGGCCGGGCCCTTGATCGTGCGGCCGCCTACGATGGGACTCACGGCGACCACCTTCGCGGTTGTCTCACGCAGCGCGTCGCGCACCCCCGGCACCGCCAGGATCGGCCCGATGCTCACGATCGGGTTGCTCGGCGCGATCGCGATGATGTCGGCGTCCCGAAGGGCCTCGATGACGCCGGGCGCAGGCGAGGCGACATCCGCCCCGTCGAAGCGCACGCCGCGCACGGTGTCCTCCGTCCGGCGCTTCACGAAGTACTCCTGGAAGGCCAGCTCGCCGCCATCTGTGATCACGACCGACCGGATGCGGTCGTCGGTTACGGGCAGGAGCCTCAGCCGCAACCCGAATGCCTCGATGATCGAGCGTGTCGCCTCCGACAGCGTCGCGCCGCCGCGCAGCATCTTTGTGCGGTGGGCGTGCGTCGCCAGGTCGCCGTCGCCCAGGTTGAACCACGTCTCGTACCCAAAGCGGCGCAGCGCCTCGAGCGTCCGGAAGGTCTCGCCGCGCAGCCCCCACCCCTTCTCGGGGTCGATCGCGCCCGCCAGCGTGTAGATGACGATGTCGATGTCGGGCGAGACGTGCAGCCCGAAAAACTCCTCGTCGTCGCCAACGTTGGAGATGACGGTGACGTCCTCCTGCGGCACGACGGCGATCAGCCCCTCTAGGAACCGCGCCGCCCCCACACCCCCCGCCAGCGCCGTGATCCTCATGAACTTGCCTTTGCGTTCGGCCACAGACTGGTGGATAGCTGACGACCTACGACCAACGACCAACGACCAACGACTAACGACCAACGACTAACGCCTAACGCCTAACGACCTACGACCAACGCCTAACGCCTAACGCCTAACGCCTAACGACTACACCGCCAGGTACGCGATCGTCACGCCCTCGCCGCCTTCCTCCGGGCGCGCCTGCTCGTACGACTTCACCAGCGGGTGCTTCGCCAGCATGTCGCGCACCTGGCGCCGCAACGTGCCGGTCCCCTTCCCGTGGATGATGCGCGCCCAGGGCAGCCCGGCGCGGAACGCCTCGTCCAGGTACTGCTCGACGGTCGGCATCGCCTCGTCGACGGTCTGCCCGCGCACCTCCAGCTCCGGCGACACCTCGCGCGCCGGCGCGATGTTCGTGCGCACCTCGCCGTGCATCTTCGTGGGCGCCACGCGCTGCACTTTCTCGACCTGCGATAGCTTGATGCGCGAACGCAGCGGGCCCAGTCGCACTTCAACCTCGCCCCGCTCGTCCGGCGCGCCAATCGCCTCTCCCCAGCGGTCCATGCCGCGCAGCCACACGTGGTCGCCCTCCTCGATCGATTCCGGCGGCGGGCCGGCGGGGATCGCCGCCACGCGCGGCTCGCGACGGCGGCGTGGGGGGCGCGGCTGCGCGTGCTTCTGGGCGAGCCGCACGGCCTCTTCGAGCGCCTGCTTCGCCTTTGTGTCGGCCGCCGCCAGCTTCTGTCGCTCGATGTCCTGCTCCGCCTCGGCGATGAGCCGCTGCGCGCGTTCGACGTCCTTTTCGATGTCCGCGCGCGCCTTCGCCACCAGCCGCTCGCGCTCCTCGTCGGCCGCGTCCAGCCTCTCCGCCAGCTTCTCGCGGATCTCCTCCGCCTCCCGGCGCGCGATCTCCTCAGCGCGCTTGTTGGCCGAGGCCTGCTCGCGCTCGCGCTTCAGCTCGGATAGCAGATCCTCTACCTGCAGCTGCTCGGGCGCGATGGACGAGCGTGCGTCGTCGATGACGCGCTGCGGCATGCCCAGCCGCTGCGCGATCTCCAGTGCGTTGCTGCGCCCTGGCAGGCCGATCGAGAGGTGATACGTCGGCGAGAGCGTCGCGAGGTCGAACTCGACCGAGGCGTTCGTGACGCCGTCCGTGTTGTGCGCGAACGCCTTCAGTTCGCCGTGGTGCGTCGTCGCCACGACCAGCGACCCCGCGTCCAGCAACGAGCGCAGGATGCTGCGGGCAAGCGCCGCGCCCTCCGTCGGATCGGTGCCCGCAGCCAGTTCGTCCAGCAGTACCAGCGACTTCGGCCCCGCGCCGCTCAGCACGCCGATGATCTTCGTGATGTGGCTGCTGAAGGTAGAGAGCGACTGCTCGATGCTCTGCTCGTCGCCGATGTCGGCGAACACGGACCCGAAGACGGGCACGCGCGAGCCCGCGTCGGCCGGGACGGGTAGCCCCGCCTGCGCCATCAGCGACAGCAGCCCGGCCGTCTTCAGCGCGACCGTCTTGCCGCCGGTGTTTGGGCCGGTGATGAGCAGTACCCGTTGTGACCCACCGATCGTGATCGTGGTGGGGACGACGGGCGGCCTGAGAAGCGGGTGGCGGGCCTGCAGCAGGTGGAGCTGCGCCGGCGCCTCGACGATCCACGACTGGTCCGCGCCGGCGTACGGCAGCTCCTCCGCGCCGATCTCGTCAGCGAAGCGCGCCTTCGCCAGCGCGAGGTCTATCTCGGCCAGCGCCTCGACGTCCCAGACCACGGCCTGCGCCTGCTCGCCGATCTCGTTGCTGAGCGCACGGAGCACGCGCTCGACCTCGCGCTCCTCCTCGAGTTGCGCCTCGCGCCACTTGTTCCCCAGCTCGACGACGGCCAGCGGCTCGAGCCATACGGTCGCGCCGGAGCCGGAGACGTCGTGCACGATGCCCTTGAGCTGGCCGCGGTAGTCCTGCTTGACGGGGATGACGTAGCGGCCGTCCCGGACTGTGATGATGGCCTCCTGCGCGATCCCCTTGCCGTATGCCGAGGCCAGGATCTCCTGCATGCGGCTGTACAGCCGGTCGTGCAAGCCGCGCACTTCGCGGCGGATGGCGCCCAGTGCCGGTGACGCCTGGTCGGTGACCTCGGCGCGCTGGTTGATCGAGCGGTTGATGCTCTCGACGGTGCGCGCCAGCGGCTCGATGCCGTCGACGATGTCCGCCAGCAGCGGCAGCTCTTCGGACAGGCGCGAGATGGACGATTTCAGCTCGCGTGCGCACTCCAGGGTGGAGGCGACGTTCAGCAGCTCCTCCGGCACGAGGATGCCGCCGCGGGAGGCCTTCTCGGCCAGCGGGCGGACGTCGTGGGCGCCCGGCAGGCCCGTGCGGGGTTTGAGCTGAACAAGGCGGCGCGCCTCGGCCGTCCGGCGTTGGCGGCGGACGACGTCGCCCGCGTCCGTCGAGGGCTCGAGGCCGAGGGCAAGCTCCTTCCCGGCCGAGAACGCGGCGTGGCGGGCCAGGCGTTCCAGCACCTTCGGGAACTCGAGTGTGCGCAGCGCGTGTGCGTCCATCGAGTCAGTGTAGCCGGGAGGACGCCGAAGCCGGCGCGCCGGGCCACGCTTCGTCGCTCGCTGCCAGCCTGCTGCCACGGATTGGCAGCATGAGGTTGGCTGGCACGCTAAGGTGAGTGCAAATCCGCGACGCGTTGCAGTAGCGAGGCCGGCATGCTGGGTAAGGTCGAATACAAGTACATCGTCGCGCTGGTGGGCGTGTTCGCCATCTTCATGGAGTTGCTGGATACCACCATCATCAACGTCGCCGTGCCCACGCTCCAGCGCGAGTTCGAGGTCGCCCAGCCCTCGACCATCCAGTGGGTGATTACGGCCTACCTGCTCAGTCTCGCCGTCTTCATCCCGATCTCCGGGTGGGCGGGCGACCGGTTCGGCACGAAGCGCGTGTTCATGTTCGCGCTGACGGCGTTCACCGGCGCGTCGCTGCTCTGCGCGGTCGCCCCCACCATCGAGGCGCTGATCGGGTTCCGCGTCCTACAGGGCGTGGGCGGTGGCATGCTGTCGCCTGTGGCGTTCTCCATGGTGTGGCGGGCGTTCCCGCCCGAGGAGCGTTCGAAGGCGGCCGGCATCATGGTCGTACCGGCGGCGGTCGCTCCCGCCAGTGGCCCCGTGGTAGGTGGCGCGCTGGTCGAGTACGCGTCGTGGCACTGGATCTTCCTTGTGAACCTGCCGATCGGCATCGCGGCGCTGCTGGTCGCGTACTTCTACCTGCGCGAGGAGAAACAAGCGCAGGCGGGGCGGTTCGACCCCATCGGCTTCGTCCTCGCGGGGTCGGGCCTGGCAGCGGTCGTGTACGCGCTCTCGCGCGCGGGCGAGCACGGCTTCGACGACGGGCAGGTGCTCGGCATCGGGGTCGCCGGCCTCGCGCTGCTGGCTGCGTTCGCGCTGGCAGAACTGCGCATCAGGCAGCCGATGCTGGACGTGCGCATCCTGGGCAACTCGCTCTTCCGCGCCTGCAACCTGGCGTGGATCGTCACGATGTTCGGCGGCTCTTCGATGATCTTCCTGCTGACGCTGGAGCTCCAGCTCGGCCGCGGCCTCTCGCCGCTGGAGTCGGGGCTCACGACGTTCGTGATGGCGATCGGCGTGATGATGACGGCGCAGCCGGCCAGCCGGATTTACCGGGTCGTGGGGCCACAGCGGTTGATCCTGGCGGGGCTCGTGGGGAGCGCGGCCGTCACGCTGGCCCTGTACCAGGTGGACTTCCAGACGAACCTCTGGGTCATTCGGGCACTCATGCTGGCGCGCGGCATCGCGTTCGGCTTTGTACTGGTACCTTTGCAGGCCGCGACGTACGCGCAGATCTCGCCGGTGCAGACCGGGCGGGCGACGGCGCTGTATAACGCCACCAGCCAGGTAGCCTCCAGCCTGGGCGTCGCCGTGGCCGCCGCGTACCTGACCAGCCGCTTCACGCAGAACGGGCTCTCGCCGGATGGCCGGCTGGCGTCGTTTCAGGACTCTTTCCTGCTCATGGGGATCCTCTCCGTCGCCGGCGCCGCCGTGGCACTGCTGATCCGCGACCGCGACGCGGCCGCGACGATGTCGACCGCGGCCCATGCCGTGACGGCGCCGGAGCAGGAAGCCGAGGGGACGCCCGCGGCGTGATTCCAGCGGTCGGTCGTCTACAGTTTCAGGCGGCGCGGGCGATTGCGCCGCCGTCTTGTTGCATGGGGAGGGCGCGATGACGCAACCGATCGACCTGCCGCCGGTCGCCGGAGGCTCGGGGGAGCCGCCGGACATCCGCTTCCTGGCCGGGCCGCAGGCTCGTGGGTTTGAGCTGATGCGCGCGGTGAAGATCTTCTTCGAGCTGCTGCGCGGGTTTCGCGCGCTGCACTTCGTCGGGCCTTGCGTCACCGTGTTCGGCTCGGCCCGTTTCGCAGAGGATCACCCGTACTACCAGCAGGCGCGCCGCCTGGGCAGCCTCCTCGCCCGCGACGGCTTCACCGTGATGACGGGGGGCGGGCCGGGGATCATGGAGGCGGCGAACCGCGGCGCGAAGGAGGCGGGCGGCCGCACCGCGGGCTGCAACATCGAGCTGCCGGAGGAGCAGTCGGCGAACCGCTACCTCGACAAGATGGTGACCTTCAAGCACTTCTACGTGCGCAAGGTCATGCTCATGAAGTACTCGTACGCCTTCGTCGCCATGCCGGGCGGCTTCGGCACGCTGGACGAGATATCGGAGGCGGCAACACTAATGCAGACCGGCAAGATCCAGGACTTCCCGCTCGTTCTCATCGGGACCGAGTTCTGGGGGCCGTGGATCGAGGCGATGCGCACGACGATGCTGGCCGCCGGGACGATCGAGGAAGCCGATCTTGGCCTCCTACAGGTCACTGACTCCATCGAAGGCGCCGCGGCGATGATCCACAACGTCGCGACGACGAAGTTCGGGCTCTCTTACGCCCCGAAGATGCAGCGCCGCTGGTGGATGGGCGAGTTCGGCGCCCTGCGCCAGAAAGAAGACTGATTGCCCCCGAATGCTCGACGAGGCCGCCGGTCATCACCGGCGGCCTCGCTTCAGGATGCGTTCGATTCGTCCGCTCAGCGGGCCCGCGCCCGGACCGCCTCGAGCACGCGGACGCCCCCGAAGCATGCGAGCCCGGCCAGTGCGAAGATCGTCGCGAACCCCGCGATGATCAGGGCGCTGCCACCGTCGCCGAAGCCGGTGCCGGTGGAGGGCAGCGCGATCGGCCCGGTGGCTCCCGCCGGGGCGGCTGGCTGTTGCCCCGAACTGGCGGGCTGCGCACCTGCGGCGTCGCCGTTTTCGAGCGACGGCTGCTCGACCGGGGCCGCGGGCGCCGGGTTTGCGGGCGCGGGCTCAGGCACGTTGTCGGTCGGCAGGTCGGACAGGTCTCCGAACTCCACGCCGGCGAGTTCCTCGAGGCCATCGAACTCGAACGTCGGCCCATCCGCTGAGGCCGTCCCGGGATCGGCGGCAATGCCGGCGGCTATGGCGATCGCGGACATGGCGACGCCAACCCCCATCAAAAGGCGCTTCATCGTGTGTTCCTTCCTGTGACTGCTCCCCCCGGCACGGTGCAGGCGCGGGGTGTCCATAGGCAGATATCGGACAGGAAGTAGTGGGCCGTAGCCTCTTTTGTAAGGATTTCGCTGAGCGGAGACATAACTGGGACTACGCGCCCTCCACTCATGCAGCGGCGCGCCGTGTATGGATCAACGCGTGCTACAGTGGCGCGCACATGGTGCTATCGGCGCAGCAGGAGGCTCGCGGTGCCGCCACGGATGGTGGCGATCCCTCTCGCGCGCGACTCGCGCGCCGCCGCCGCTGGCGGGGCCGCCCACGGCGCCAGCACGCGCCGGCAGGTGAGTGGCCCGAACTCGTCGGGCGGCTGCTGGCGATGCGGGGGATCACCGACGCCGCCTCGGCGCTGCTGTTCCTCGGCCCTCCCGGCGCCACGCCTTCGTCGAGCGCCCTCCCGGCGATCGACGTCGCCGTCGACCGGATGCTGCGCGCATCCCGCAACGGCGAGGCGGTGGCCGTGTTCGGCGACTTTGACGTCGATGGTGTCACCTCGGCGGCGCAACTCACGCAGGCTCTCCGGGCGGCAGGCGCCGCGCCCGTGCCGTACATTCCGGACCGCTTCACAGAGGGCTACGGCCTGAACGTGCCCGCCATCGAGCGCCTCCGCCGGGATGGCGCAACGTTGCTGGTGACCGCCGACTGTGGCACCAGCTCGATCAGCGAGATCGCCCGCGCGCGGGAGATCGGCATGGACGTGATCGTGCTCGACCACCATACGGTCCCGCCGGAGCTGCCGGACGTGCTCGCGCTGGTGAACCCGAAGCTGCGCGACGCAAACGCGGGCGGCCTGTCCGAGCTGGCGACGGCTGGTCTCGCCTTTCACCTCGCCGCCTCGCTTCACGCCGCGGCGGGCCTGCCGTTCGACGAGGAGGAATACCTGGACGCGGCGGCGCTCGGCACCGTGTGCGACATGGCGCCGCTGGCAGATGAGAACCGGCGCATCATGCGCGCGGGGCTGCCGGTCCTGGCGCGTACACGCCGTCCCGGGCTGCGGGCGCTGATGGACGTCTCGCGCGTGAACCCGGCCACGATCACGGCCGACGACATCGGATATCGCCTGGGACCGCGCCTGAACGCCGCCGGGCGAATCGCCCACGCAAAGCTGGCGCTCGAATTGCTGCTCACCACAGACGAAGATCGCGGCCGTGAGCTGGCGCAGCAGCTCGACGCGCTGAACCGCGACCGGCAGGAGCGCACCGCACAGGCGGTCGCGCTGGCCGCGCGGCTCATCGAAGAGCGGGGCGAGCTGCCGCCGCTGCTGATGATCGGCCACCCCGACTTCTCGTCGGGCATCGTCGGCCTTATCGCGTCGAAGCTGGTGACGCTATACGGACGGCCGGCGGTGGTGTACGAGAAGGGCGACGAGCTGAGCCGCGCGAGCTGCCGCAGCATCGATGAGTTCCACATCACCGACGCGCTACGGGCGCGGCACGACCTCTTTGTGCGCTTCGGTGGGCACCGCGCGGCGGCAGGCTTCACCGTCGAGACCGCGCGCCTCGAGGAGGTGCGCGAGCACCTGGTCGCGCACGCGGAACGGGAACTTGCGGGCCGCGAGCTGGCGCCGGTGCTGGAGATCGACGCGCAGTGGCCGCTCCGGCAACTGCGGGGCGAGGAGATCCGCTGGCTCATGAAGCTGGGGCCCTTTGGTGTGGGGAATCCCGTACCGGCGTTCCTCTCGCGCGGCGTCACGGTCACAGAGTGCCGTGTCGTCGGGAACGGCGAGCGCCACCTGAAGCTGAAGCTGCGCGACGGCTCGACGACGTGGCCGGCGATGGCCTTCGATATGGGCGACGCGTTCATGGAGCCGGGCGAGCGTATCGACATCGTGTACACGCTCGACGCGCGGGCCGACGGCACGCTGGACATCCGAGTCGAGGACATGCGCTCTGCGGAGGCAGACGCATCAGGTTAGCGGGCGCCTCCGACTCGAAGACCGGCGGAATCGTCAAAGCCCGAACTGGCGGCGGGTGTGCGGGGGCTTGCGGGCGGCGAGCGCCGACTGCACCTTCTGCAGCATCTTCGCCTCTTCCAGTACCTCGCCCGTCCCCTTGACCACGCACAGCAGCGGGTCTTCGGCGACGTACACCGGAAAGCGCGTCTCCTGCGCGAGCCGGCGGTCGAGCCCGCGCAGCATCGCACCGCCGCCCGCCAGCGCGATGCCGCGGTACATGAGGTCGGCCACCAGCTCGGGCGGCGTGATCTCGATGGTGGAGCGCACGGCGTCGATGATCGCGTTGATACTGCCGGAGAGCGCGTCGCGGATCTCGACGGTGCTGACCTCGACGGACTTGGGGAGGCCGGTCGCGAGGTCGCGGCCCCGGATCTCGACCATGCCCTCTTCGTCCATGGGGAAGGCGGAGCCGGCCTCGATCTTGATCTCCTCCGCCGTGCGCTCGCCGATTAGCATGTTATGCACCTGGCGTGCATAGGCCATGATCTCCTGGTCCATCTCGTCGCCGGCCGTGCGGATGGACGTGCTGACGACGATGCCGCCGAGCGCGATCACGGCGACCTCCGTCGTGCCGCCGCCGATGTCCACAATCATGCAGCCGTTGGGTTCCATGATCGGGAGGCCTGCGCCGATGGCGGCGGCCATCGGCTCTTCGACGAGGAAGGCGGCCCGGGCGCCGGCGTTGAGGGCGGCGTCGTGGACGGCGCGCTTCTCGACTTCCGTGACGCCGGAGGGGATGCCGATGACGACGCGCGGCCGCGGGATGCCGAAGCCGAAACGCTCGTGGACGCTGCGGATGAAGTACTGCAGCATGCGCTCGGTGACCTCGAAGTCGGAGATGACGCCGTCTTTGAGGGGGCGCACGGCGACGATGTTGGACGGCGTACGGCCGACCATGCGCTTGGCTTCGGCGCCGATGGCGAGGATCTTCTTGGTCTGGCGGTCGATGGCGACCACGGAGGGCTCGTCGATGACGACGCCTCGGCCTTTCACCATCACCAGGGTGTTGGCGGTGCCGAGGTCGATGCCGACGTCGTGGGAAAAGAGGCCCAGAAGGGCGGTTAGCGGGTTGATCAACGAGACGTCCTCGGGTGCGGGAAGGCCAGGCACCGCGGGGCGCGCGTTCCCTCACGCAACGAGGGCCATTATAGGGAGGAAGCTGCACCGAGCGGAAGCGAGGGGCGATTTCGTGCTTAGAGAAGTACCTGCCCTCTTATCGAAGCGGCAAGCGAGCCCTGGCCTCAGGATGCCGCGAAGTAGTAGCCAATGTTGCGCTCGTTCCGGATGTAAGCGGGATCGTCGGGGTTGGGCTCGATCTTCTGACGCAGGTACCAGATGTAGCGCCGTACGTAGTCGCTGTCTGAGGCGTACTCCTCGCCCCAGACGCGCCGCACCAGCACCTCCGACGACAGCACCCGGTTCGGATGCTCCATCAGCGTGACCAGGAGGCGGAACTCGGTGGGCGTCAATTTCACGGGCTCGCCACCCCGTACCACGCGGTGCGCATCGAGGTCGACGAGGAGGTCGCCGTGCGTGAGGACGCGCGAGACCGGCTCGGTGCGGCCGCCCGCCCGCGCGAGGACGGCCCTCGCGCGCGCCTCGAGCTGGGCAAAGCTGAACGGCTTGGAGACGTAGTCGTCGGCGCCCAGAGAGAAGCCCTTGAGGATGTCGGCCTCCTCACTGGCGGCGGTGAGCATGATTACAGGTACCTGGCTCTCGGCCCGGATCTGGCGCAGAGCCTCCCAGCCGTCGACGCCGGGCATGCTCACGTCGAGGATGACGATGTCGGGTCTGTACGCGTGCCACGCCTGCAGGCACGACGCCCCGGAGGTGACGAGTTCGACCTCGTGGGAGAACCGCGAGAGGTAGGCCGAGAGGATTTCGACCAGTGCTGGATCGTCATCAATCAGCAGGATGCGGGCCATGACCTTACCTTTCCTGGCGGGCGAGCGGTACGCGCACGGTGAAGCGCGCGCCACGGCCTCCGCCATCCGGGGCGGGACTTTCGACCTCGATGGTGCCGCCCTGCGCTTCGATGAGCCGCTTCGCGTAATAAAGCCCCAGACCGTACCCCTTGTACCGAGCCTGGGCGCTGGACGAGCGATGGAACGGCTCGAACAGGTGGGGCAGTTCCGTTGGCCGGACGCCATGACCGTGATCCGTGACGTGGATCGCGATGTCGTGGGCGCCCGTCCTTGCTTCGATGAAGATGGGCTGGTTTGGCGGGGAGTGATGGCACGCGTTGTGGATGAGGTTGCGGAGGACGTGTTCGAGCTGCAGCTCATCGGCCCAGGCCAGCGGCAGCTCCGGCGCGACGTTCACGATGGGCAGGCTCGCTTCCGTCGCTGTCATGACCCGCATGGCTCGATCGATGACGACGTTGATCGCCACCGGGCCCAACACCATGGGCAACTGCCCGGCGTTGAGCCGGGACACGTCGAGGATCGTCTCGACGAAGCGGTTCAGCCGGTACGTCTCGTCCGTGAGGATGGCCAGCGTGCGCTGTGCGCTCTCGGGAAGGTGCTCGGTGTCGTGCGCGATGAGCTCCAGGCCCCCCATCATGTTGGTCAACGGCGCGCGCAGCTCGTGGGAGACGAGCGTGACGAAGTCCGACTTCATGGCCACGATGCGTTGCAGCTCTTCTCCGACGCGGCGCTGCTCGGTGATGTCTTCGACGATGCTGACAATCGCCACGACCTCGCCGTTCGGATTGCGGATGGGCGCGGCGGTCAACCTCCCGATGAGGTCGCTGCCGTCCTTCGTCCGGTAGTGCTTCTGGCGATGCACAGAGGTGACCTGGCCCGCAGCGATGGCGCGGTAGCTGCCCTCCGCCGCTGCCATCTCATCGGGATGCGTGAACTGGAGGAAACTGCGCCCCACGATCTCATGCCGCTCGTAGCCGAGGAGGCGGACATAGGCGTCATTCACCTGGACGAGCAAGCCCTGCATGTCGGTCAGGGCCATCGGAGCCGGGCTCTCGTCGAAGATTCGCCGGAACAGCTCCTCGCTCTCTCGCAAGGCCTCCTCGCTCTCGACGGTCTGCGTGATGTCGCGCGTCACGCTGTAGATCCGCTGGTCGCGGCCGGGCTCCATGACGGAGCGGGCGACGGTCTCGGTCCAGATAACGCCCCCGTCCTTCCTGAATGCGCGGATCCTCAGAGTTGCGACGCCCCCTTCCTCCCTCGCCGCCTTCATGCGGACTTCGGACTGCGCGATATCATCCGGGTGCACGAGCGAGAAGAACCCCAGACCGATCAGCTCCTCCGGCGTGTATCCCAGCAAGTCCGCGGCGGCCGGTGAGGCGTACAGGAACCGTCCGTCTCCGTCGAACGTCGCGAACATGTCGCCCGAGTGCTCGGCCAGCAGGCGGTACCGCACTTCGCTCGCCGCCAGGAGTTCCTGGGCTTGCATGCGCTCGCTCACGTCACGCGTCGACGACTGCCACTCCACGACCGCTCCGGTCGTCTCATCGCGGATCAGGTGCCATGAGGATTCCAGCCAGACCCGCGCGCCGTCCTTTCGCCGGGCGCGGTAGGTCGCGAGGCCGGAGGCGCGCTCCGTCGATGTGAGCGCGTGGTAGATAGAGGCGTAGTCTTCCCGGCGGATGAACTCGACCGCGTTGCGCCCCACCATCTCAACGGGGGTGTACCCGAGCAGCCGTCTCGCGGCCGGCGACACGTACAGGTACGTGCCGTCCGGAGCGTGGCGCGCGATCATGTCGGTAGAGTGCTCCGCAAGCAGGCGGAAGCGCTCCTCGCTCTCCCGCAACGCCGCCTCCGTGCGGACTCGGCGGCTCACGTCCCGGCTGGTGACGTGGTAGCCGGCCGTCTCGCCGGTGGAATCGCTTAACGGGCGGATGCTCGTCTCGAGCCAGACGGGGGTCCCATCCTTGTGCCGGATGCGGTGGAGTATGGTCACGGGCGTCGAGTCTCCACCCAGCTCGAGGTTGCGGATGCGTTCGCGGTCCTCCTCGTCGAGGATGTCGTACACACTGGTCCCGAGCAGCTCGTCGGACGTGTACCCCAACACGCGCGTGACCGCCGGCGAGGCGTACTGCCAGACCGCGCCCGGCCCGAACTGCGCGATGATGTCGGTCGAATCTTCGGCGAGATGCCGGTATCGCTCCTCGCTGGATCGCAGCGCGTCCTCCGCCTCCACACGCGCTGTGACGTCGCGGGCGCTTGCGTGATACTCGGCCGGTGTCGGCATGCCTTCCTCGAACACCGCCCGAATGCTGACGTCGAGCCATACGATGTCCCCTTGCGCATCCAACGCGCGGCGGCGACCGGTCGAGGCGAAACGCGAGGTCGCTGGATCGATCCAGGGAGGCTCCTCCGGCAGGAGGTACTCGGACAGCGGTTTCCCGATCGCGTCCTCGGGCGCGTATCCCAGCACGGGGTAGATGGATGGGGAGGCGTAGCGGATGAGGCCGTCGGGGCCGAACCGGACGACGATGGTCGATGAGTTTTCAGCAAGCAGGCGGAATAGCTCTTCGCTTTCGCGTAGCGACTCCTCTGCGTGGACGCGTTCGGTGACGTCCCGCGCGACGAGGTGGAACCGGACCACGCGCCCGGTCGTCTCATCGCGAAGCGGGTGGATGCTGGATTCCACCCAGGCGGCGCCGCCGTCTGGCCGGACCACGCGGTACGTCGCCTTGATCTCGGGCTGGCGGTCGCGGGTCGCCTCACGCACGTACGCCAGCGTCCGCTCCCGGTCCTCGTCGTGCACGAAGTCGAACGCGTCCCGGCCCATCAGCTCGTCCGGCGAGCGCCCCAGCAGGTGTTCCGCCGACGGGCTGGCGTACACATAGTTGCCGTCCCGATCAAGCACGGCGATGAGGTCCCTGGACTCCTCCGCCAGCCTCCGGTATCGCTCCTCGCTCTCGCGCAGTGCCTCCTCCGCGCGTATCTGCTCCGTGATGTCGCGGGCGATCGTCTGGACCTCACGAATCGCGCCGGTGATGGGATCCCGCACGGGACACGAGATGCCCTCCGACCAATAGAAGCCGCCATCCTTGCGTCGGATCCGCGCCCGCGTCCGCTGCGGGCGGTCGTCGACGCGGTAGATCTCCATGCGTTTCCGCAGCGCCGCCCGGTCGTCCTCGACGACGATGTCCTCGACGTTCATGCTCTTGATTTCGGAGGCGCTGAAGCCCGTCAGGGCCAGGAACGATCGCGACACGTCGATGAACCGGCCGTCGAGGTCAACACGCAGCACGGCGTCGACGGACGTTTCGGCCAGGGCCCGAAACTGCTCTTCGGTCTTGCGCAGGTGCTCCAGCGCGCGTATCCAGCGGGCCGTCCGCTCCTCGATGCGACGCTCCAGTTCAGCGTTCGCTTCCGCGAGCGCCGCGGCCGCCTGGCGCTGCTCGGTGACATCCCACGCCGTGCCGATGAGGTGGTGTACGGCGCCGTCGGCGTCGCGCACCGGCGTGTAGGTGGCGGCGTAAATGTGGTCGCGGAAGGTGATGTCGATCGTCGCCGTCTCGCCGGCGAACGCGCGCTCCACGGCCTCGGCGGCCCCGGGCGTCTGGCGGCGCCGGTCGACGGACGCCGGGCCGATTCGGAACTCCGTCCCGGCGTCGAAGGCCAGCAGCCCGCCGCCAACCGCCCGCTCGACGACGCGGTCGGCGTTCACGGTCCAGAGGATCACCGGCGTGTTCGCGACGATGGTCCGCAGCTCTTCCTCGCGCTCGCGGAGGGTGGTCGCCAGGTCGTTGAGGGCCATCGCGGCTCCGGGCTGGGCCGTATCGGAGGCCAGGGTCATACGACGTTCTCCTGACGCAAAACAGCAACGCCTTTGACACACTCACTGGCGGTACCGGAGGTCCCTCGCGACGGCACAACCGATACGATGTGAACGAGGTTTGTCGGGGATTGGAAGGGCAGGCGGCCTATGAGAGCGGCGGCGTCCAGCATCCAACAGTCCGCAGACCATGCCGGTCCGGTCGACCTGGCCCTTCTGTTGTTCCAGGCCCAGGGCGAATTCGCCACGCTGCTCGCGGGCGACGCCAGGGCCGAGGAACTGGGCCCCTCGGAGGTCGCGGCCCTGCTTGCACTGTCGCGCGGCGCCGCGCCCGTGTCGGGGATTGCCCGGATCGTGGGCATCCGTCCCAACGGCGCCAGCGTGCTCGTCGACAGGCTCCACGCTCGAGGCCTTGTCACTCGCGAACGCAGCCGGTCGGACAACCGCGTCGTCAGAGTGGCGCTGACACCGGAGGGCGAGGAGATCGCGAGGCGGCTGGAGGCACGCGCCGAAGCGCGCATCGAAAGTCGGCTTTCGGGGCTGACCCCCGCCGAGCGCGAGCAGCTGCCCATCCTGCTGGCCCGCATCTTGTCCTGAGGTATCGGCGCTAGGCGCTCCTTGATGCTTGGCGCCGACGATACGCTCGTACCGGCGATCCGTCAAGCGCCAGCTTTCCTTTTTGCACTCAGTCTCGATAGATGCGTCACTCGTGCCGTATCGCTGCTGTGCCGGCGTCTGCGTCCCGCGCTCGCCCTGGGGCACGCTCCGGGTTCGCACGCTTCTCGCCGCCGTGACCGATCTTCGGCTCCGTCCCGGCCAGCAGCCGCCCGATGTTCGCCTGGTGGCGGTACACGATGAGCGCGGCGGTGGGGACGGCGTACGCCGCCCACGCCCAGGGGCTCACGTCCATCGCTGCGAGCACAAGGAACACCGCCGCGACGATGGGCGGCATGCTGATGGACATGACGGACATGATCCGCGTCGCGCCGACGATGAGCCCCGCCACGGGTACCAGCGCCAGCGCGGCCAGCGGGTTCATGGCCAGAGCCGCGCCGAACCCGGACGCCACGGCCTTTCCGCCGCGGAAGCCGAAGAACACGGGCCAACAGTGGCCGACCACAGACGCGAATGCGCCCGCGGCAGCGGCCCACGCGCGGTCGTCCTTTTCGTCAAGGCCGAACAGATGCCCCAGCCCCATGCCGATGAAGACGGGCGCGACGCCCTTCGCGATGTCCAGCACCATCACCAGCGCGCCCGCTTTCGCGCCCGACGTCCGGATCACGTTCGTCGTGCCCGTCGCCCCACTGCCATAGTCGCGCACATCCACGCCGCGGGTGACGCGGGAGACGATGATCCCCCACTGGATCGACCCGATCGCGTACCCGATGACGGCGCTCAGCCCGATGGCCACCCACAACATGCCGGAATTCCTTTCGCTCGCCCGACACTATACGCCGGGGAGACGTGAGGCGGAGGGAGCAGGGACGAAGCGGGAGGCGACAACGGGAGAGGAGGCAGCGAGAGGGCAAGAGAGAGCAGCGTTCCTCTGGCCCGCCTCTCACGTCTCGCTTCCCCGCCCTGCCGCTTCCCACCATCCCAGCACACCCTCCTGCCACCGGCTCCAGCGTTCGCGTCCCAGCAGGATGCCCAGGCCGACGCCCAGGAGCGCCACGCCCGCGATCATCACGACGACCCAGTTGGGCAGCGCGTTCACGGCGTCGAACAACGCGCGTCCGGCGACCAGGACCATCGCCACCAGCGAAGCCGCCAGCATGCCGCGTCGCCGCAGCGCCACGCTGACCGCGAAGAAGGCGACCGCCTCGGCCAGGAGGATCCACTGGTAACGCCAGCCCGCCTCGATCGACTGGGCGAACGACGGGAACATGATGATGGCCGCACCCAGCGCCTCCAGGATCGGCGCCGCGTCGGCAATTTCAGGGATCAGGCGGAACTTCCACAGTCCCAGCAGCCCCAGGGCCACGAGGTATGCGCCGATCACGGCGGTGTACGCCTGCTCGTTTTCCGGATTGAAGCGGCCGATTTGCAGCAACAGCGCGACAGTCAGCACTGCGGTCGCCGGCACGATGATCCAGCGGCGGCCGTCCACGAGTGCGGCGCCAAGCGCCAACAGCCCGGCCACCGCGAGCGAAGCCGTCGACCACTGGTACAGGGCGGTCTCGTAGAACGGCGTCTCGCCCACGTAGCCGGACTCGTTGGCCAGCGACTGCAGGATGCCGAACCCCGCCACCGGCGCAACGATGGCATACCCTCCGCCAACGATGGTCGCCGCGAGCCGCCAGCGCGCGCGTCCGCCCAGGAGGACGCTCGCGGCGGCGCCGGCCACGCCGATGGCCGAATAGGACGCCGGGATGGCCCACCACGCCATGCCGGCATGCTCCCGCCACGCGGCGATCGCGGCGAAGCCGAACACGGCGCTGGGCGCCGCGAGCACGGGTTCGTCCTCGAACAGCGCGAGGGCCGTGAACCCGGCGACGTACACAGCGAGCACGAGGGCGAGGGTGCCGGCCGACGCGCCCGTCGACAGGGAGAACAGGGCTACCAGCAGTGACATCACGTAGAAGTGCATTCGGAACTCGGGACGCACGAATCGCGCGGCGACTCCCGCCGCGGCGAAGGCGAGCGTTGCGAACATCAGGGACACCGCCATCGAGCCACCCTCGGCGTCTTCCGCGGCCGGAAGGCTGCGCAGGACGTCGATGTAACCGATCACGGCCGTGAGCCCGGCCGGATAGAGCCACGCTCCAGCGATGCGCACTCGCCCGGCCTGCGGCACGTCGAGGATGGAGAGGAATGTGCGCTCGCTGCGGCTGGTCAGCGCGGCCGCCGCGTAGAACAGTGCCGCGCTGAAGTGCACGGCGGCGCCCACGCGCGGCGCGTCGGCGTACGCGCCCTCGAACAGCAGCCACGACGCGGTCACGCCGGCAGCAGCGATGCCGTCGCGCACGCGCTCGTCAACCCAGGCTGGCGTCCACATTCGTCCGCCCGCCGCGAAGGCCACCGCCGCCGAGATCAGCGCGAGGCCGTACGCCTCCGGTTCCAGCTCCATTGCGTACGGCACGCTCACCGCTGCAGCCCCTGCCGCAAGGAGCAGAGCGGCCGTTGTCTCCACACGCCGGCCCCGCGAGGCGTCGAGCGCCGCGAACGCGGCCGCCGCGGCGAAGGCCAGCGGAAGGAACCACCGCGTCGCTGGCTCGTACGGGTTTGTGGTCCGGTCTTCCGATACGCCCAGGGCGCCGATGGCCACCGCCAGCCCCAGCCCGACAGCCGCCCATCCCACGACGAAGGTGTCCGGCCGCCACGACGGCGGGAGCCACGAGGTCCACCGCTGAGGGGCGAACCGCGCTGCTGCGCCCAGGGCGATCGCCGGTACGAGCGCGCCGAACGCATACATCTCCGCGCTGGGATCGATCGCGTAGACGGCGCCGCAGCCAACGCCGGCCAGAGCGCCCGCCAGCGAGATGCCGCCGAGCCTGTTGGTGCGTGAGGCGTCGATCGCCGCGAATGCCGCCGCTAGAGCGAACGCGATCGCCAGGTACGCGCGGAACCCGGGCTCATAGCCGGAGAATTCGTCGGCGCCGATGAACGCCGCTACCACGCCGATCGCCGCGCCCGTCGCTACGGCCGCGTAGCCGAGGACGAACGCGTCTTCGCGCCAGGTGTCGTGCAGCCGCTCGAGCAGCGGGTGTTTGGCCCAGCGCGCGCCTACCGCGAACGCCACCGCCGGTGCCAGGAACGCGAAGGCGTAGTACTCGGGGCTGATCTCCAGCGCGAAGACGGCGCTTGCAGCCACGCCCGTCAGCGCGACCATCATCGCCGCGAACCCGGACCGCTCGCGCCGCAGGAAGGCGTCGACGGCGTAGAACGGCGCCATGAGCGCGAATGTGGCCGCGAGGAACCAGCGGGATCCGATGTCGTACGCGGGCTCCTCGCCGGTGGACGCCTCCAGCAGGAACAGCGCGGCCATCAGCGCTACTCCGGTGCTGACCATCGCCGCCCAGCGCAGCATGCCGTCGAACTCTCGCGGCAGGGGCGCCCGTTCGGGCGCGACGCTCGCCGCGACCATCGCGCCGCCGAAGACGATGGAAAGCGCCGCGAGCGCCAGCACGTAGACCTCGGCTGAGGCGTTGGCCGCGAATGCCATGGCGACGAAGGCCGCGCCGGATCCGGCGATTGCCGCGACGCCCGCGGCCTGCTCGCGGCCGGTGACTGTGTGAAGGGCGGCGTAGAGACCGAACGCCAGGAGTGATAGCGGCAGGAACCACCTCGTCCCGATGTCGACGCCGATCTCCTCGCCGTCGACGCTCAGCAGTGCGACGCCCAGCGCCAAGGCCACCGCGGCTAACGCGACGGCGTGCGCCTGCGGCGCCCATACGGCGCCCACACGCGAACGCAACATCGCCGGTCCTGCGATGCTGGTCAGTGACATCGCCGTCGCCAGGGCGATGAAGACGCACGGCATCCACTCGACAGGCATGTTGGAGACGACGCAGGCCGCCAGCGCCGCGCTCGCGAGGGCGATGCCGCCACCGAATGAGTAGAGGCGGCCCAGGCCCAGATACGCGACGGCTGTGTAGAATCCCGCCGTCACGATCGATCCGGCCAGCCACATCGACTGCGCACTGAGGTCGCCCTCGCCGAAGATGCTGCGCGCGGCGACGAAGTTCAGCGGCACGAGGATCGCGCCGATCGCGAAGAAGACGCGCCCGGCCATCTCGACGCGCTCGATGCGCAGGCAGAGCGCACCCGCGGCGAGAAACGCGAGCGTGTAGCCCACGAGCAGCGTCATCTTCAGCGCGCCACTCACCGCCTGGCCGGAGTACCAGACGTAGATGAGCGCGGCGACGACCGTGAGAAAGGCGCCGGCAAACAGGAAGAGGTTCGCCTGCTGCTCCGCCAGCCAGCTCCAGTCGAACTCCTGCCGCGGCGGCGCTGGCGCGCGCGGCGGTGGTGGTGGTGGCTGCTGCCGCCTCTGGGTGATAGCAGGATGAGACCCGATCGCCGACGCCACTGGCACGGCCGGTGCCGTCTGCGCCTGCGCCCCCGCTAAGCGCTGCCGGGATGGCGCTATCAGTCCCTGAAGCTGGTCTTCGTAGTGCGTCTCCAGTCGCGCGCGCTGCTGTGGCGTGAGCGTCTCGGCCATCGGCCACGCCTGCAACTCGTGCAGCACGAACGCCGTGCCCGAGACGAGGTCGCGGCGCGACAGCTCGCGCGGGGCGCCGCAGCTCTCGCACGCCGGTGAGCCCGCATCGCCTCGGCGACCGCAGCTCGTGCAGTAGTGGGTGTAGGGGACGCTCATGGTGGTACTCCAGTCGCAGGTATGACTGCCCGGAGTATCAGCTGGCGGCGGCTCCCTAGCGAGGTGCGTATGTACTACGAATACCTGCCAATGCGTACCATTCCGGTTCGCATCAGCTTCGCGGGCGCGCCGGTTCACCGTCCGCTTCGGCCTGGTCCCCGCGGCCCCGGAAGACGAGGCGGATGGAGGTGCCCTCGAAGCCGAACTGGCGGCGGATGACGTTCTCCATGTACCGGCGGTAGCTGAAGTGCACCTGCGAGGCGTCGTTCAGGAAGAACACGAACGTAGGCGGGTCGACCTCCGCCTGGGTGACGTACAGCAGCTTGACGCGCTTGCCCTTCGCCGGCGTCGGTGGCGGTTTCTGGGCGACGGCCCGCCGCAGCGCCTGGTTCAGCGCGCCTGTCTCGACGTGGCGCTTTCGCTCCGCCCCGATCCGTACGGCCTCATCGAGTACCTCGCGGATCCCTTCGCGCTCCTTCGCCGAGATGAACTTCACGGAGATCCAGGGCGCAAACTTCAGCTTCCACTTGATCCGCCGCTCCCACTGCTCCTGCGTCCAGGCCTCGCCGCCGTCCGGGTCTCCGCGCACGAGGTCCCACTTGTTCGCGACGACGACGATGCCGCGGAAGGCGTCAAGCGCGAAGCCGAGCACGTGCGCGTCCTGTGCGGCGAAGCCCTCGGAGAGGTCGATGACGCAGAGCGCGACCTGCGCGCGCTCCAGCGCCCGGCGCGCGCGAAGCGTCGAGTGCTTCTCGACGCCGGGCTCGATTGCCCCGCGGCGCCGCAGCCCCGCGGTATCGACCAGTACGAGCGGCGTGCGGTCGAAGTCGAACCGCGTGTCGATGGCGTCGCGCGTCGTGCCTGGCACCTCGCTCACGATCACGCGCTCCTCGCCCAGGATCGCGTTCAGCAGCGACGACTTGCCCACGTTTGGACGGCCCACGATCGCTATGCGCAGCGCGGCGTCTTCTTCCGCAGCCTCGGCCATGGGAAGCGTGTCTGCGATCATGTCCAGCACGTCGGCGACGCCGTGGCCGTGGTGCGCGCTGATCGGGATCGGCTCGCCCAGCCCCAGCTCGAAGAACGCGACCGCCGCCTCCTCGCGCTCCTTGTTCTCCGCCTTGTTCGCCAGCAATAGCACGGGCTTGTGGGTCCGCCGCAGCAGATCGGCGACCTCGTACTCGGCGGCGGTGACGCCGGTGATCGTATCGACCACGAACAAGATCATCGCCGCTTCTTCGAGCGCCTGCTCGACCTGGGAGCGGATGAGCGGCGTATACGTGCCCGGCACATCGGGCTCGAGGCCGCCCGTATCGACCACGGTAAAGTCGCGCCCGCGCCAGTGCGCCTCGCCGTAGATGCGGTCGCGGGTCGTGCCGGGAAGGTCTTCGACGAGCGCGGGGCGCCCGCCGACGACGCGGTTGAACAGCGCTGACTTGCCGACATTGGGCCGGCCGACGATCGCGACGACGGGAAGCGGCGCCATGGGTGTACTCATGGACGCGCCGCCAGTGCCACGCCAAGCTCGCCGGGCTCGACGCGTGCGACGGTCGTGCCAAGCGGCGGCGTCACCTGGATCGGCAGCACGTACAGCCCCGGCCCCAGGCCCTGCGCGTCGGCGACCACGATGATCGACTCGGCGGTGATGGCCTGCAGCGCCGGGAGATCGCCGGCCAGCGTGACGACGACGGAAGCCGCGGGCGTGACGACCAGCCCGTCGCCGACGTTCCGCACCTGGGGGACGACCAGGAACGATACCTCGCCCCGGATGGGCGTGATCGTAACCGTCACAGTCACCTGGATCGATCCCAGGACGCCCGAGTCTGGCGGCAGCCGCAAGTCGGCCTGCTGGACGACGGTGCTGCGGGCGTCGCTGATCGAGATCTCGCTCGTCGCGATGCCGGCGAGCGGGTCGATCGACTGCAGTACGGCGAGTGAGCCCGTGACGGTGACCAGCGGCGGGTCGATGGTAATGCCCGTGACGTTGTAGCCGGCCGCGGGGTTGCCGCTTATCCGCGGACTCACCGTGAACTGCTGGCTGAACTCGCTTTGTTCCACGGTCACGTCGACGCTGGCCGTCGCCGGGCTCACTGCAACGCGGCTGATCTCACCGCCTCGCAAGTCCCGCGGGCTCAGCGATACCCGGTCCTCTGTGAAGTCAGCCGAACGCCCGGTGACGCCGACTTCGGCTACGGCCTCGTCGACCAGCTCGACCAGGCTCTGCGGGCCGCTCACAGTCGCGGTTTCGGGGCTGGCGGTGCGCTCGCCCGCGGCGAAGCCTTCCTCCAGCGCACCCACCAGCTCAACCCGCACCGGCACGTCTTTCGTGCGCAGGTTCTCCAGCGTAACGTCGATCTGCTGCGGTGTGGTGCTCACGACCCGCACGTCGCTCTTCTTCGACACGACGCTGACCGCCACGGTCTGCTTTCCCTGCTCGAAGCCGCCCAGGTTGGCTTCCGCCTCGAAGTCCGCGGGCCGCAAGCTCCTGAGGTCGTTCTCGGGCCCTTCGATTTCGATCCGCACAGTATTCGCGGAGGCGTTCGCGACGGCGAGCCCGTTCGGCACGTTTACGAATCCGATCTCGACGGCGCTGTTGAAGGTCTGGCGCTCGGTGGGATTCTCGGCGTCCGTCACGAAGAGCCAGAGGCTGAGGGCGAGCGCCGCCGACAGGACCACCAGGCTGATATTGCCGGCGATCGAGGTGGCGAGTCCCCGCCCGAAGAACCACAACGCGTGCGGGAGCCGTCGAAGCCACTCCATCAAGCGCTCCCGTTCCGGCGGCTGGCGAGCAGCCGCTCGAGCGTGGTCCGCAGGCGCTCTTCATCGAGCCGGCCGTGGAGCTGGCCTTCCGCCGCGACGGAGATCCGGCCGGTCTCCTCGGAGACGACCACGGATACCGCGTCAGTGCGCTCGCTGATGCCAAGGGCCGCACGATGGCGCGTGCCCAGCTCGCCGGGGAAGGCATTCTCGGATAGCGGCAGCGTCACGCCGGCGGCTATGACACGGTCGTCACGCACGACAAGGGCGCCGTCGTGCAGCGGCGAGTTCGGATAAAAGATGCTCTCGATGAGGTCGGGCGTGGGGACGGCGTCGAGAGGGATGCCGGTTTCGATGTAGTCCTGCAGTCCCGTCTCGCGTTCCACGACGATCAGCGCGCCAATGTGCTTCTTCGCCATGTCCACGGTCGCGACGTTGACGGCCTCGATGGTCTTGTGGCTGCTCACCGTGCCGCCGAAGGCCCGCGCGCCCGTCCGCCCCAGGCGCTCCAGGGCGCGACGCAGCTCCGGCTGGAAGATGATGGGCAGCGCGATCAAGAGCCCGGTGAAAGAGTTGCGGATCAAGAAGTCCAGCACGGGAAGCTCGAACGCCTGCACGACGATGACGGCGGCGATAAGGACGATGAAGGCGCCGCGGATGACGGCCATGGCCGTCGTGCCGCGCAGCAGCAGCAGGATCCAGAAGAAGAGCAGCGAGATGATCGCCACCTCGAAGGCGGCGGCTCCGTCGAACTGCTCGAAATTGTCCCTCAGGAAGTTGCCCAGGTCGCTCATGGTTGCGACCTACAGGGCATGATCGCCCGCCGTCAGTGCGAGGATGGCTTTCTGCGCGTGCAAGCGGTTCTCCGCCTGGTCGAACACGACCGACTGCGCGCCCTCGATCACGTCGTCCATGACCTCCTCACCGCGATGCGCCGGCAGGTCGTGCATGAAGATCGCCGATGGCTTTGCCAGCGCCATCAGGTCGGCCGTGATCGCGAATCCGACGAACGCCTCCTTGCGCTGTGCGTAGCTGTCCTCCTGTCCCATGCTGGCCCAGACGTCGGTGTACACCACGTCGGCGTCCCGCACGGCCTCCGCTGGCGACTCGTAGAACTCGGCGCGGCCCCCACTGCGTTCGGCAATCTCCGTCACGATGCGGCGTGTGGCCTCCGGCAGGCTGTAGCCGCCGGGCGAGGCCATCGTGAACTGCATGCCCGCCAGGGCCGCGGCCTCGGCGAGCGACTGCGCGACGTTGAACCCGTCCCCGACGAAGCTCAACCGTACGCCTCGCAAGGTGTCGTACCGCTCGCGGATGGTCAGCAGGTCGGCCAGGGCCTGGCAGGGGTGCTCCTCGTCGGAGAGCGCGTTGATCACCGGCACGTCGGCGTGCCGCGCCAGGTCCAGGAGCGTCTCGTGCGCGTAGGTGCGCGCCGCGATCACGTCCACGTACCTGCTAAGCACCCGCGCCACGTCGGCGACGGGCTCGCGTTGGCCCAGCCCCACCTCCGCCTGGTTCAGGTAGATCGCGTGGCCGCCCAGCATCTGCATCGCCACGTCGAAACTGACGCGTGTCCGCAGGGAGGGCTTCTCGAAGAGGAGTGCCAGTGTCTTGCCGCGCAGCAGGTCGTGGCCACCGCCGTCGCGCTTGAGGCTCAGCGCCGTCCGCAGGATCAGATCCAGCTCGTCGGACGTCAGTTCCGAGATAGAAAGAAGGTCGCGGCCGCGCACGGTGTCCTCGCTGGAGTGCGGGCTCCCATCATGGGCGCCGAAGGTGGCTGCCCGCAAGATGATCGTAGTCCTGAGTATAACGGCAGGATTGGACGCAGGTTGACATCCGGCACGCGAAATGCGACATTCGTCACCCGCGGGGCGCGCCCCCGGGACTGTGATATGATCGGGAAGCGAAGGAAGCGACGCACACCCGCATGGAACAGACGCCCCCCACCCTCCAGCAGCCACCCTCCCGGCTCGCGCTCATCTTTCCCGGCCAGGGCTCCCAGCACGCCGGCATGGGCCGTCGCGTCGCCGGTGCTTCGCCGCGCGCCCGCCAGGTGTTCGAGGAGGCCAGCGACGTGCTGGGTTTCGACGTGACGAAGCTCGTCATGGACGGCTCGGAGAAGGCTCTGGCGAAGACCACGACCACCCAGCCTGCCATCCTCGCCGTGAGCTGGGCCTACCTGACGTATCTGCGAGAGCGCGCGGAGGAGTTCGGACGCCAGCTCCGCCCCTCGCACGGCTCGGGTCACAGCTTCGGCCAGTTTTCGGCCGCTGCCGCCGCGGATGCCATCTCGTTTCACGACGCGCTCAAGCTGGTCCGCGAGCGCGGCCGCATCATGACCAAGTGGTCGAAGAAGCGGCCCGGCGGCATGGCCAGCGTGATCGGTCCTTCGGATGACGACGTGCGTGGCGTCCTGCGGGAGATCTCGCCCGACGGTGACGTCGGCGTCGCCGCAGTGAACGCGCCCGGCCAAACGGTGATTTCGGGCACGCTCGCCGCGTTGGCCCGCGCCGTTGAGGCGATGAAGGAACGAGGTCGCGTCGTCCAGCTCCCCATCTCCGTCCCTGGGCACTTCCCGAAGATGGCCGAGGCGCGCGAGGAGCTGCGCAAGCGCATCGACGCCATCGAGTTCCGCGACCCGAAGTTCCCGCTCGTCTCCAGCCTCACCGGCAAGGCGCTGACTACAGCCGACGAGGTGCGCCAGGAGTTGTCGGACCAGATGACAGGCGCCATTAACTGGATGCGCGCGTTCCTCGAGATGCGCAAGGGCGGCGCTTCGGCGTTCTTCGAGGTCGGCCCCGGGCACGTGCTCAGTAACCTCACCAAGCGGCTGGACCGCGACGCCAGGATGATCGATATCTTCGACGACTCCCAGTGGGCCGATCTCGCCCCGCTCTTGCCGCCGCGCGACGTCCACACGATCGAGAACCCGGCGGACGATGTCCGCGAGGATCGCACACAGGTTGCCCGTGGCCAGGCCTGAAACGCTCCCCAATCGCCGGGTCGTCGTGACGGGCATGGGCACGGTGTGTCCTCTCGGTAACAACTGGCGCGACGCCTGGCAGGCCATGGTCGACGGCCGCAGCGGCATCGCCCGCCTCACGCAGTTCGACCCGTCGCCGTTCGAGGTGCAGATCGGCGGTGAGGTGCGCAACTTCCGTCCCGAGGAGGTCATTCCCACCAAAGACCTGCGGCGGATGGACGAGAACGGCCAGTTCGCCGTGGTCGCCTCTCTCGAGGCGCTCGCGGACTCTGGCCTCATCATCGATGACACGAACCGCGACGACGTTGGGGTAATCATGGGGTCGGCGGGCGGCGGGTATGGAACGCTGCTTCGGGGGTACGACACGTTCCTGAAGGGCGGCTACCGGCGGGTCAATCCGTTCATGCTCAGCAATATGCTGCCCGACGCTGCGTCCGGCCACGTCGCCATCGCGACCGGCGCCACCGGCCCCAACTTCTGCATCGCCTCCGCGTGCTCGACGGGCACCGGCGCGATCGGTGAGTCGTGGGAGACCGTCCGCCGGGGTGATGCCGAAGCGGTGATCGCCGGCGGCACCGACAACCCGCTGCTGCCGGTGCTGCTCGCCTCCTTCCACGCGCTCCGCGCGCTCGCCGCGGACAACGAACATCCCGATCGCGCCTGCAAGCCGTTCGACAAACGGCGCGACGGCTTCGTAGTCGGGCAGGGTGCCGCCGCGCTGGTGATCGAGTCGCTGGACAGCGCGAACGCGCGCGGTGCGGAGATCTATGCCGAGGTCATCGGGTATGCCGCGACGAACGACGCGCACGACATGGTCGCGTCGCTCGAGTCGGGACGCGGGTCGGCGGTCTGCATGGCACGCGCGATCAAGAAGGCCGGCATCGACCCGTCGGAGGTCGGCTACATCAACCCCCATGGCACGGGCACGGCGCTGAACGACCGGGCCGAGACGGCCGCCATCCATACCGTCTTCGGCGACCATGCTTGGAAGCTCGCCATCAGCTCGACAAAGGCGATGCACGGCCACCTGATGGGCGGCGCCGGTGCGCTGGAGGCCATCGCGGCCATCCAGGTGGTTCGTACGGGCACCATCCCTCCGACGCTGAACTACGAGGTGCCGGATCCAGACTGCGATCTGGACTACGTGCCAAACGAGGCCCGTCAGGCCGACGTACGTGTATCGCTCTCGAACTCCGTGGGGCTGGGCGGCCACAACGCCTGCGTGCTTTTTCAGCGATACGAGGCCTGAAGCCGGCCTGAAGCCGGTCTGAAGCCGCCTGCGCCGCCTGCGCGGCCATCTAGCGTGGCGCATGACGCGTATACCATGACAGCGCCCTGCCCGCGCGGAGGTTCCATGCGTCCGCTCGCCACTTCGCTCGTGTTCTCACTGGTCCTGTCGGCCGCCGCCTGCACGGACGATGGCGACGGGAACCCGCCGCCCTCCGCATCGCCCTCGGTCACGGCAGCCACGCCTGCGCCTTCTCCGGCGGTCAGCCCCGATGGCGAGCCGGCGGCGCCGCAGGTGCAGGAGTACGCGGTCCCGGTGGGATCCCACCCGCACGATGTCGCGCCGGCCGCCGATGGCGGTGTGTGGTACACGGCGCAGGCCACCGGCAAGCTCGGCCATCTCGATCCAATCACCGGTGCGGTCGAGGAGGTCGCGCTGGGCGAGGGCTCGGCCCCGCACGGTGTGATCCTCGGGCCGGACGGCGGCCCGTGGATCACGGATGGCGGGCGGAACGCGATCGTGCGCGTCGATCCGGCGACCGATGAGGTTCGCGTCTTCTCGCTTCCGGATGATCGCCCGGGGGCCAACCTCAACACCGCCGCCTTTGACAGCGCCGGGATCCTCTGGTTCACCGGGCAGTCCGGCGTGTACGGCCGCCTTGACCCCGGTACGGGTGAGATTGGCGTGTTCGATGCGCCACGCGGGCGCGGGCCCTACGGCATCACCAGCACGGCCGGCGGCGTGTATTACGCATCGCTCGGCGGCAGTCACATCGCGTTCGTCGACCCGGAGACGTTCGAAGCGACCGTGATCGAGCCGCCGACGGCGGGGCAGGGCGCACGGCGCGTGTGGTCCGATTCACGGAGCCGGATCTGGGTCAGCGAGTGGAACGCCGGGCAGGTCGCCGTGCTCGACCCGGCCAGCGGATCGTGGAGGGAGTGGAAGCTCCCGGGCGACAGCCCGCAGGCGTACGCGGTCTACGTCGACGACCGGGACGTAGTTTGGCTGACTGACTTCGGCGCGAACGCGATTGTCAGCTTCGATCCCGCCTCCGAGGTGTTCACCTCGCACCTTCTGCCGTCGGAGGGCGCGAGCGTCCGCCAGTTGCACGGGCGTCCGGGCGAGGTGTGGGGTGCCGAATCGGCGGTCGACAAGCTGATCGTGATCCGCACGGCGCCGTAAGGTCCAGCAGTGGGATCGCGACCTCGACTGCTGCTACTATGCCCGCGTGCCTGAGCCGATCCTCGAAAAGACGTTCGAGCTGCCGCTCGACTACACGCTGACCTTCCGCGCGACGCCGCGCTCGATCGCGCGCACGGTCATTCGCCTGCTGCCGTGGGCAGTGGTCGCGATGCTGCCCGCGGGCAAGCGGCCCGCTCGCATCGCCACGGCCGTCGCTTCGCGCATCTCACCACTCGCGCGCTACTCGCTGAAGTAAGCCCGGTATGTGCGGGCCTTCCGGGTGAGGTGCCGGCGGACACATCGCCGCCGGAGCGCCGAAATACGACTGCCGCCGGGACTTTCGCGACCTAACTCCTGGCAGCGGCCCTCCGGACAGGGTCACGCGCCGCGCTGCGCGAAGTACGACCGCACGGCGTTCACGTCCGTCTGGATGGCCGCGGTCAGCGCCTCGACGCCACTGAACTTCTTCTCGCCGCGCAGCCTGTGCAGCAGCTCGATACGCAGCTCGTGGCCGTACAGTTCCTCCTTGAAGTCCAGCACGTACGTCTCGACGTTCGGGCGCTCCTCGTCGAAGGTCGGCTTGATACCGACGTTGGTCGCGCCCATATAGGTACGGCCTCCGATGTGCGCGCGCGTGACGTAGACCCCGAACGCCGGGAACACGCGGTCCGGCGTAATCGCCATGTTGGCGGTCGGGAAGCCGATGACCCGCCCGCGTTCGGCGCCGCGCACCACGGGGCCCCGCAGGGAGAACGGCCGCCCCAGCAGCCGCGCCGCTTCCTCCATCTCCCCCGCCTGGATCGCGTGCCGGATCGCGGTCGCGCTCACGCGTCCGCCGTCGGTGTCGAGCGGCTCATCGAGCACCTCCAGCTCGAATCCCAGCTCCTCCCCGATCTCGGCTACGCGCGCAGGGGTGCCCTCACGGCCGCGGCCAAACGCGTTGTCGGGGCCCATGAGCAGGTATCGCATCCCCAGCGCCCCGTGCAGCATCGCCAGGAAGTCGAACGCGGACAGCTCCGCCACCTCCGAGGTGAAGGTCAGTGGCGCTACGAAGTCCACGCCGGTGCTCTGCAGCAGCTCGACGCGCTCCTCCAGGCTGGTGATGTACGCCACCCGTACCTGCGGCCGCAGTACCTGCACGGGTGACGGATGCAGCGTCACCACCCCGCTGGCCAACCCCCGTGCTGTGGCACGCGCCCGTAACGCCGCGATCAGATGCCGGTGCCCCAGGTGCACGCCGTCGAACACGCCCAGGGTGACCGCCGTGGGCTTTGCGGGCGCGTGCCGGGCCAGCTCGTCGCGCGAGAGCAGCATCCGGAAAGGGTACAGGCGGGCGGCAAGAGATTACAGTTGACGCCGCACGGGTTTCGTCTCGCACGAGGGGTGGTAGAATGCCCCACCCGGCACAGGCGGAGCCCGTTGGATAACCAGTACCACCTCGATTCCGAAGCCATCATACGCACGATCCGTACCGCGGACGTCGTCGCGTTCCGCTTCGTCACCGTCCCGCTGCGCCTCCTCGTCGACAACCGGCACACCGAGACCGATTCGCCGATGGTGAAGTTGGTGCCGAAGGTCGACAGCGCCGAAGAGCGGTTCAAGAGCCTGAAGATGCTGCGTCCGCGCTTCAAACTGCCGCAGAAGATCAGCGCGATCTGGTGGCCGCGTCACATCGCCACCCTCCGCGAGACCGGCATCTGGGCGGCCGTCGTCGAGCGGGTGGAGAGCAGTGGGTATGCGGCGATGGGCCCGCGCTGCGACGAGGTGTACGACGAACTGATCCGCATGGAGCGGATGGAGATCGTCAACGCCATCGGCGGCGAGGGTTACCGTACGCTGTGGCCCGCACGGCGCGCGTAATCACGTGGAACGCGCCCGGTTCATCGCTCTCGTGCGCCAGGCCCTGCGAGGGGTGCCGCCGCCCTTCAAGGAGCACCTGCGGCAGGTCGACATCGTCGTGAAGCGCCGCCCGTCACCGTCCGATCTCGCCGACGCCGACCTCGCCCCCGGCGAGTCGATGTATGGCTTCTACCGCGGCATCCCGTTGACCGAACGCGACGGCAGCTACAACCTCGTCGCGCCCGATGTCATCGACATCTACCAGGAACCGCTGGAGGAAGACTTCCCCGACGAGACGGAACTCATCGACGAGATCCGCACGACCGTCCTCCACGAGTTGGCCCACTTCTTCGGCATCGACGACGACCGCCTCCAAGAGCTGGGGCTCGACTAACGCCTGCAGTCATCACGGACACTGCCCGCCGGGCGCGATGAGCTGGGCCAGCAGGAGCTGGTCGCCGGCGTTCACCGCGCCGTCCTTGTTGATGTCGAAGCTCCCCAGTCGCAGGGACGGTGACGGCTGCGCGAGGATTTCGATGACCATCAGAAGCTGATCGCCGGCGTTCACCACGCGGTCGTTGTTCAGCGACGCCGCCTCACAGCCGTCCTTCGTCGGCCCCGGGGATGGTGAGCCGTCCAGGTCGTCGTCGGTGTCGGCGTCGTTGGGGTCGCTGTTGTAGCCGCAGCGCTCCACGCGCTCGCTCAGCCGGTCACCGTCGGCGTCCGTCGCTGAGCCGCACTGGGCCTGTGTCGGCTTCGAACCGCCGCTTCTCGGATTCGTGCCAAGTGAGCACTCGGCCCCATCGAGTACGCGGTCGTTGTCCCAGTCCGCGTCTATTGGATCGGTGGACGTGCCAGCACACGCCGCCCCGGAAAGCTCATCGGTATCCGTGAGGCCGTCGTTGTCGTCGTCGCCATCGCAGGCGTCACCGAGGCCGTCCGAGACGACGACCGTTCGGTCGTCCTGCGTGGAAGGAGGTGTTTGGTCGATGAAGTTTCGGTCGTTGTTCTCCTGCTGCGCGTTGGCAAGGCCGATACAGTTGTCCCCCGAATCGGCGACGCCGTCAGCATCGGCGTCTGTGCCAGGCGGCGCAGCGACCGGCGCGCTGAACTCCGACGTGTTGTTCGACGCGTCGGTGGCCGTTGCCGTGGCGTTGCCGAAGATCGCCATCGGTATCGACCAGCTGCCTGTCCCATCCGCCGATGTCTGCCCGTGATACCACCGGCCCTCGTCTGCTGCGTCCGAGAACACGTCGATCGCGCAGTTGGCGCACGCTGTGCCGGACACATCAGTCGCGGTTACACTCGCGACGACAGGCGGTGGCAGCTCCGTGTTCCCGCCGCTCGTGTTCTCGATTCCCAGGCCGGCGTTCGAGTAGATGCTGTTCGCCTGGATGCGGTTTCCCAGCCCCGTCGTCACTGTGACGCCGTGCGATGCGTTATTCGCGATCGTGTTCCCGGTCACTGAGTAGTTGTAGCCCGAGAGAGCGATCCCCACGCCCGTGTTTCCCAGCGGCGCCGCTCCTGACGCGTCTGTACCGATGAGGTTGTCCGAGACCTCGCCGAAGCCCGCACCTGAGGCGACGAGGCCCGCCCCGCCGTTGCCGGAGATCACATTGCGGGAGATCGAGAGGTAGTCGACGCCGCCGTTCACGGACACACCCTGCACTGTGTTTGGGACGGCTGTCGTGCCTGAGACGTCCGTGCCGATGTAGTTAGCGGTGAGGTTCAAAGTAGCCAGGTTAGACATCGAGACCCCGGTAGCGTTACCCGAGATTACGTTGTTGATGGCCGAGGCCCCGTTTCCGCGAGCCTGCGCATCGATGCCGACTCCATTTCCTATTGCGTACGAGCCTGTCACGTCCGTCCCGATGTAGTTGCCCTGAATGGTTATCGAGTACGAAGCACTGAACGCCGTGCGATAGTAAACAACGCCGTACGATGTGTTCCCGGAGATCACGTTGCGATCGGTGGGTGAGGGTCCGCCGAACATGCCGAAGTATCCGTCGAAAAGGTAGATCCCCGCTTCATTGGGGATCGCCGCCGTGCCCGCGGCATTCGTGCCGATCTTGTTGTTCTTGACGGTGATGAATCCAGCCCAGGTCGAAGGATAGGATGCGCGGTTATAGACACCGTAGGTGTTGCCTGAGATGACATTACCCAGCGGCCCGCCGATCGTAGCTTCAGCGCCATCCCAGAGTCCGACGCCGAATGTCATCCCCAGGCCGATCGAGCCGGTTGGATCGACGCCCACGTAGTTGCCATCGATAGTCAATCCCATCTGGAATAAGGTGCTGTTTCGGGCCGCGTGTATCCCCGTTCCGAACCTGTTCACCACGAACCCCATGACGACGTTGCCCGGGCCGGCGTCTTCAAAGTGGAGCCCCGTGCTGCCCGTCGGCGCCAGCGAGCCGTCAAGCTCGATGATCGGCGTACCCGCCCACCCGGGCTGCGTCGTGCCGTCGACGACAACCGCATCCGTGATAGTGGGCAGCGCGCCCAGGCCGCTGCTGTTCGGCGCGATCGTCTGCAGCCCGCCGCCACCGATGCTGAAGCTGATGCTGTCAGGGCCCGCGCTCGCGTTCGCCGCGAGGATCGCCTCGCGCAGGCTGCAGTGCGCCCCATCGCATACGCCGTCGTCCGTGTCGTCGCCGGTGTTTACGACGTAGGCGGCCGCGTGGGCCATGCGCGGCGCCGGCCCGTTCCAGAGGCCGAGCGCCGCCCATGCTGCGAGGGTCCCGGCCATCAGGGGGCGGAAGCTGATTGGGCGCATGAGGCACTCCATCGAAGGGTAAGCGGGGTTGAGGCCATCTTCTGCCGCGGAAGATCGCATGTCAAGCCCCTGACAGCCTCCTCCTGGGCGCTTGTGAATCTGCGCACAGATTCGCGGTTGCCTCGTCTGCGATTCACTCTCGTTTGACCGGCGTATGCTCCTCCGGTAGAGTCGAACCACCTGCATTTCGTATCCCGCCTCCGGGCGGACGACTGACGCGGTACATGCCCGAACTCGGCCGGACACTTTCACAGGCGAGGGTCGCGCGCGGCCTCACCCTTGAGGACTGCGAGCGCGATACCCGCATCTCCAAGCGCTACCTGGACGCGCTGGAACGCGAGGACTGGAAGGTCTTCCCGGCGCCGGTCTACAGTCGCGCGTTCCTGCGCACGTACTCCCAGTACCTGGGCCTGAACCCCGGCGAACTCATGCGTCTCTTCCAGTCGCAGACGGAGGAGCCGGTCATTCGGCCGCTGCCCGAGGTCATGGCAGCGCCCTCGACAGCGAACATGAACGTCGTCCTGGCCGGGGTCGTCCTCGTACTGCTGTTGTTCGCGGGTGCGTTCCTGTTCTTCTCGCGCGGTGGCGGCGATGATGGCAAGAACGTCACGAACAACCCCTCGCCGACGGTCACCACCGAAGGCCAGGGCGGCGGCGTCCAGCAGCCCGGCGTTGGCAAGCCCATCCCCGAGATCAAGGAGGGCGAGGTCCCCGACCTCACAGGCGTCCGCTCTGACGATGCGATTCTTGCGCTCGAGCAGGCCGGCCTGAACTACGTTGTCGTTGAGACCGACAACACGGATGGCGCGGCGGGTATCGTCGCGTCGCAGGACCCAGCCGGGGGGACAAAGGGCGGCAGCAAGACGTCCGTCACACTCGTCGTCCCGCGAAGCTGACAGTCCTCCTGCTACCCTGAACTGTGCGCTATCACATCGTCACACTGGGCTGTGCCAAGAACGTGGCCGACACCGAACGCATCGCCCGCGTCCTCGGCGAGGGCCGCCATTTCGAGGTACCCGAGCCAGCGGCAGCCGACGTGGTCGTCGTCAATACCTGCGGGTTCATCGATGCCTCGAAGGAGGAGTCGGTCAACACGATCCTCGAGCTTGCCGCCGCGAAGACCGGTGACCAGCAGCTCGTCGTCGCCGGCTGCTTGACAGCGCTGCACGGTGCCGAACTCCGCGCGGAGATTCCCGAGATCGACGCGGTGTTTGGGGCCGAGGACTGGGCCGGTATCGGATCCTACGTCCGCACGCTGGAGCCCGTGCGCCTCGACGAGCCGCCGCTCGACATCCCCGAGCCATCCGCGGCGGTGCGATCGAGCGCTTATCTCAAGATCTCCGACGGCTGCAATGCCCCCTGCACCTTCTGCATCATCCCGAAGATGAAGGGCAAGCTCCACAGTACCCCCGCCGGCGATCTTGTGGCCGAGGCGGAGCGGCTGGCTGCTTCCGGCGTCCGCGAGATCGTCCTCGTTGCGCAGGACAGTACCGACTACGGCCGCGACCTTGGCCTGCGCGATGCGCTGCCGGATCTGCTCGATCGGCTGTCCGCAGCCGTGCCGCAGGTGCCGTGGCTGCGCGTGATGTACGCCTACCCCGGCCACGTGACCCGCCGGCTCGCGCAGACTATGGCGCGCCTGCCAAACGTCGTGCCGTACATCGACATCCCGCTGCAGCACGGCGCCGAGAGCGTCCTCCGCCGCATGAAACGCCCCAGCAACAAGCGCATGGTCCGCGACATGCTCGAAGTGCTCCGACAGGAGATTCCCGATATCGCCATCCGGACGACGTTTATCGTCGGTTATCCCGGCGAGACCGACGATGAGTTCCAGGAGCTGCTCGCCTTCGTCCGCGAGATGGCGTTCGACCACGTGGGATGCTTCACCTTCTCGCCACAGTCCGAGTCGCCCGCCGCACACGAGCCCGACCAGGTGCCGGAGCGTGTGAAGAAGCGGCGCCAGCGTCAGCTCATGGAGGTCGCGCAGCAGGTGTCGCTGATCAAGAACCGCGCGATGATCGGGCGCGAGATCGACGTGCTGGTTGAATCGACGACCGCCGGCCCGCGCGAGGGTCTTGGCACGGACTTCGTCGTGGGGCGCTCGTACCGCGACGCGCCGGAGGTCGACGGCCTTGTGCTGCTGCGAGGCGTCCACGCCCCCGGCGACTTCGTCCGCGCGAGCGTCACCCAGGCGCTGGCGTACGATCTGGTCGTCGAGCCGGTCGTCTGACTGCTGCCCGGATCAATCCTCGTCAAACGCCACGATCTCGGTCTGCACGTCGAGCACCTCGGCATCGAGCCGCGTGTCCTGCACGAACGCCACGATCTCGTTGAGGACCTCTTCGCAGTGGCGGTGCGTGTTCGCGACGCAGGCCACGCCCAGCGTCGCGACCTGCCACGCGTCGTTATCGCCCACCTCGGCGACGGCCACCTGGTAGGTGTTCCGAAGGCGCTGCGAGAGGCTGCGGATGACCTGCCGCTTGTCCTTCAGCGACGCGCTCTCCGGGATGCGCAGGCGGATGCGCAGCAGCCCCGCGTTCAGATGACCGCCTCTTCCGCTTCCTCCTCCGGCTGCTCTTCGTCCTCCGTGAGGGGCAGCGGCGGCAGATCGTCGGGGCGCTCGAGCCCGAAGTACTCCAGGAACCGGACCGTCGTGGAGAACAGTACGGGCCGCCCGACGACCGGCGCGCGTCCCACTTCCTCGATGAGACCTCGCGCCACGAGTGTCCGGATCGGCCCGTCGCAATCGACGCCGCGCACGGATTCGATGCCGGCGCGCGTGATGGGCTGCCGGTAGGCGATGATGGCCAGCGTCTCGATGGAGGCGTTGGTGAGGGGCGGGTGCTCGAGACCGAGGAAGCGCTCGACATAAGCAGCCGTATGTGACGCGGACACGAGCTGCACCAGGTCCCCCGTCCGCTGCACGCGTACGCCGCGCTCGCGGCACTGCTCCGCCAGCGCATCCAACGCCTTCTCGACCTCCGCCTTAGGGGCGGCGATTGCGCGTGCCAGCGCCGTGGTCTCCAGGGGCGCGTCCGCCACAAACAGGATCGCCTCAACCACCGCCAGCAGGTGCTCGGGCGGGGGCGGCTCGATCAGCCGTGCCTTGCGTTTCTTCAGGTGCGCCGGTGCTGTTGCTTCGTCGGTCGTCACGTTACTCCCTGGCCCGGTGGCCGTTCCCATCCTGTCGACTCCGCTTCTTGCTGAGTCTCCGAGCGTAAGCGTAACTCGCGGTAGTGCAGTCGCGCCCGTGGCTTCGTGCTCAGCTCGATGCCGAGCTGCTCCACGAGCATGTGCGCGCGCCGGCAGGCCTCGTCGGCCGTCTGCGCCAGTTCGGCCCCGGCGTCGACATGAAGGTCCAGGACGACCTCAACCCTGCGCCCCCGGCGGGCCACGGTCGTCGTGCAGTACGCGACGTGCGGCACGGCGCGCGCCGCGTCGTCGATCATCTCGGCGATGCGCTTCGTGGTGATGGTCACCTCGCCGGAGGTGACGTTGCGTACGCGCATGTGCTGCGTCGACGACGGTACCAGCTCCAGGATGAGGACGCAGACCATCAGGATCACCAGGACGAGGGCGGCCAGCGAGAGTACGAGTTTGCCGTCGCGGTCGTCGTGGCGGGCCAGGAAGTCTGCGAAGTCCCGCACTCGGCCGATGCTGCCGTCCGGCGCGGCCCAGGCGAGCGCCACGACGGAGAAGGCGGCGACGATGAGGAGCGTCGCCAGGAGAGCGAGGGCGAAGCGGTTGACGGCGCCGTCGGCTTCGCCACTCATGCGGCCACACCGGCGGACGCGTACACGGCGCGGAAGCTCTCGAGCCGCCGTCGCGCGATCGTCCGGACCTGGATGCGATTCCCTCCGCGCCGCATCGCGCCCATCATACACCGGGCGCGTGCAGCCGCCGCAGCAAAGGCGGCTCTTGGATACGCCAGGGTCAAGAGCAGGCGCTGTAGCCGCAGATAGGGCAGGTGACGCAACCTTCGGCGTGGACCAGGGGCCCGCCGCAGTCTGGGCAGGCGCGCGCACGTGGGACGACGATTGTGCGGATACGAATACTGCGGGTCATGGCTGACCTCCACTAGTACAGGTGTTCTAGCCAGGACACCGTAATAGAACAGATGTACTGCTGTCAAGAGGCCACGCCCGCGTATAGGCTACGGGCCGATGCGCTTCCTGATCGCCCCACAAGAGTTCAAGGGTAGCCTGACCGCCACGCAGGCCGCTCACGCGATCGCCGAAGGCGTGCGGTCCGCCGACGCCGGAGTGGTGGCCGTCGCCGTCCCGATGTCCGACGGAGGCCCCGGCTTCGTCGACGCCATGCTCGCGGCGCGCCGCGGCCAGCGGGTCCAGGTGGCGTGCTCTGACCCACTGATGCGCCCGATGCGCGCCGCGTTCGGCCTCCTGCCCGACGGCGGAGGCCCCGACGGCGTCGGCGTTATCGAGATGGCCGCTGCGTCCGGCCTCGTGCTTCTGAAGCCCGCCGAACGCAGCCCGCGGCTCGCCACGACCTTCGGCACAGGCGAACTCATCCTTGCCGCGCTCGACCGTGGCGCGCGCACGATCATCGTCGGTGTGGGCGGCAGCGCGACTGTGGACGCCGGCGCGGGCGCGATGCAGGCTCTCGGTGCGCGCCTGCTCGACGCCGCCGGGCACGATCTGCCTCGGGGAGGGGCCGCGCTCGCCCGCCTCGATCGCATCGACCTGGCGGCCCGTGACCGCCGTCTCGCGGACGCCTCGGTCCGCGTCGCGGCGGATGTCAGCAATGCGCTGTGCGGCGATCAGGGCGCCGCGGTCGTATTTGGCCCGCAGAAGGGCGCGTCGTCTGATGATGTGCGCGTGCTCGACGCCGCGCTACGCCGGTTCGCGGAGGTCGTCCGTCGCGACTGTGGAGTCGATGTCGCTGCCATCAGGGGAAGCGGCGCCGCGGGCGGTCTTGGCGCCGGCCTGGCGGCGGTCGCGGGGGCGACGATCGAGCCGGGGTTCGACCTCGTTGCTGAAGTCATGCGGCTCGAAGAGAAGGTGGCATCGTGCGATATCGTGATCACCGGCGAGGGCCGGCTCGACGCGCAGACGCCGTACGGGAAGACGGTCGCAGGCGTCGCCGGCATGGCCCGCGCGCACGGCAAGCCCGTCGGCGTGATCGCCGGTTCCGTCGACCCGGCGTTCGACCCCGCGACCGCGTTCGACGAGGTCGAGACGCTGACGACGCCCGGCCTCTCGCTCGACGAGGCGATGCGGTTGGCCCCGCCGCTGTTGCGCGCGGCGGCGGCGAGGCTCGCCCAGCGACTGATGGCCCGCCAGGGACGTTAGGGATCCCGCCGCCGGAAGCTCCGTGCGCGCCTCGCAGGCTCGGGTGACGGCTGGCCACGCCGCGGCCGCGGCGCCGTCCGCACGGGCTCATCCTCGTCCTCCGCCTCGAATTCAGCGCCGCCGTCCTCGTCCTCGTCGTCGTACGCCCCCGCCTCTTCCATCTCGCGCGCCCGCCACCACACGTACACCATAAGCGCCAGGAACATCCCGGAGATCACCAGCAACAGGGCGCCGTCGGGGAACGAGAGCAACAGCGGCACGACGATCGCAAGCTGCGACGCGAACGGCACCCAGATGAGCAGACGGTACTGCTCGCGCCGCCAGGCGATCATCGCGTAGACACCGCCCAGCACGATCATCAGACCACCCAGGATCCGCTCCGACGTGCGGTCGGTCCCCGGGTCGACCGGGCTGAGCGCGCCGGTCGCAAGCGCGAAGCCTTCGAACAAGGTCCAGACAGTGAGGAGGATGAGCAGCAGGCGGAACGCGCCGTCGGCCGAGATCACATTCACCATGACGGGGCCGCGCGGCTCCAGCGCCTCGTCCTCGGTGTCGAAGTCGTCGAAGCCATCGTCCGGCGGTGGAGGGGTGGGAGGACGCCGCGCCATGGTCAGTACGTGTCCGTCTGCCGGGGCAGGCTGGTCAGCAGCGCGACGAGGAACACGGCGGCCGCCAGGATGGGCAGCATCGCCTCACCGCGCGAGATGTCGTCGCGCGCGAGGTGGAATCCCGCCGTGAAGATCGACACGAACTGCTCGATCGTCGCCAGCCACAGGATCGTGCGGTGCCGCATGGGACTGCGGGCCGCATACACATACGCCAGGGCCAGCACGCCCGTGGCGCCGCCGACCGCGCGCGCCCCCAGCACGCCCTCGATCGCGCCCACGCGCACGGGCCCGGCGTTGAACAGCTCGAACAGGAAGGCGACGAGATCCCACGCCGCTAGCAGGATGAGGATGAGCTGCAGCCGCGCCTGGGATGTAGGGTTCGGCCGGCCGATGGGACGAGCCGTCATGCTGGGCGCCTCCGTTCGAGGGCCAGAATATCACGGCCGCCACCTCAGGCGATCAATTGGTTATGCGCATGAACAAATATGACAGCGGCGGATCGCGCTAGAGGTCCTCGTCGTCGTAGACGTCACCCTCATCCTCGTCCAGATCCGGGCCATCGTCGTCGCCCACCCGCTCGGCGACGCCGCGCTGGCCCCAGATCGTCTCGTAGTTCTCGCCGCGGATCGCGCGGACGACCTCTTCGCTCTCGAGCTTCGCCAGCTCGGCGTAGCAGGTTTCGCACGCGCGCACGACCTCGGGATAGCCGGTGTCGGCGTAGCGCCGCACGATGTGGTCCCAGATGCCGAGGTCCATCAGTGTCGTCACGTACTTCGGCCAGGGGATGATCGTGATGCTGTCGGGCCGCCCGAACCGCGGGCGCATCTTCAGCAGCGACTGAAAGCGCTCCTCCGGTGTGTTCGCCATGGGCACGACGCGGATCATCGGCCCATCGACGTCGTTCATCCGCATGTCCATCAGCAGCGTCTTCCGCAACAGCGGAAAATAGAGCGCGATGACGTCGGCTACGTCGATGTTGCGGTTCACTTCCGATACGTCGATCCGGTAGTCGGAGTCCAGAAACACCTCCCGACGCGAGCGCGCCCTCGATTCATCTTAACACGATGGCCCGCGATGCAAGCGCTCCCCGCCGTGATTTCGCGCGGGTTGACAGTGACCCGATCGTCGGTTTGGCCTGCGACTCGCACATAATCAACAGAGCGGCAACCAAGTACACTGCGCCGGGCACCGCATCGACACCGGGAGCGATCACACGTGGACGAACGGACGGCCTCGCGCGTCTCGCGTGCGCTTCCCTGGCGCCGCGTCTCCTCGCGCGACCTCCCCTCGCAGCCCGGCGGCACGTTTCGAGCCTTGCGCCACCGCAACTACCGGCTCTTCTACACCGGCCAGAGCATCTCGCTGAGCGGCACCTGGATGCAGACGATCGCGCAGGCGTGGCTCGTCCTGCAGATCACGGACTCGAAGGTGGCCCTGGGCACGGTCACGATGCTGCAGTTCTTGCCGATCACCATATTCGTGCTCTTCGCCGGCGTAATCGCGGACCGGGTGCCGAAGCGCAACTTCATCGTCGCCACCCAGCTCCTGGCCATGTCGCAGGCGATCACGCTGGCCGCGCTCGTGTGGTCGGGCCACGTCCAGCTCTGGCACGTCTACATGCTGGCACTCGTGCTCGGCCTGGCGAACGCGTTCGAGCAGCCGGTCCGGCAGTCGTTTGTCATCGAGATGGTGGGCCGCGAGGATCTGATGAACGCGGTCGCCTTGAACTCTGGCATGTTCAACGGCGCGCGTCTCATCGGCCCCGCCATCGGCGGCCTCGTGATCGCGTCGGTGGGCGTGAAGGCGGCGTTCCTCCTCAACGGCATCAGCTTCATCCCGGTGATCGCCGGCCTGATGATGATGGACACGTCGAGGCTGCACACCGCACCCCGCAAGGAGGGCCGCATCGACCCCATCGGCGAGCTGCGTGAGGGCCTTTCGTACGCATTCCGTACGCCTTCCGCGCTGCTCATCGTCATCCTCGTCGCCATCATCGGGACGTTCGGCTACAACTTCACGGTCATGCTCCCGCTGGTCACCCGCTACGTGCTCGACAGCGGCGAGGTCGCGCTCGGGTTCATGACTGGCGCGGTGGGCCTGGGTGCGCTTATCGCGGCGCTCTCGCTCGCCACTCGCGCCACCGTCACGCGCCGCATGCTGTTCGTGGGCGGCGCGGCGTTCGGCCTGCTGCTCGCGGGCGTCGCTCTCAGCCAGTGGTTGTGGCTGACGCTCGGCATCCTGCTGTTGCTCGGGATCGCGAACACCGCGTTCGCGTCGACGGCGAACACGTGGCTGCAGCTCACCACGCCCGACCACCTGCGTGGCCGCGTGATGGGGCTGTACATGCTGCTCTTTGCTGGCTCGACACCAATCGGCGGCTATCTGACCGGTGTCCTCGCGGAGCAGTTCGGCGTCTCGACCGCAATCGGCATCGAGGCGGCGCTCTGTCTCGCCGGCGTGGCGATCGGCCTCGCGTACTACGTTACGCACCGGCAGGAGATAGGCGAGACGGCGTTGGCCGGCCATCTGCCCGCGCCGTAACGCTCGAGACGAACGCGCTCGATTACGGGATCGCGCCGGCTTCCTTCAGCGCTATGATCCTGTCCCAGTCGAACCCCAACCCAAGCAGCACCTCCTCCGTATGCTGCCCCAGCTCGGGCGCGGGGCCCTGTGGTGCGTGCGGAGTCCCGTAGAAGTCGACCGGCGAGTTCACCAACGGGATCGTGCCGTCGGGGCTCTCCACTGAAGTGAAGGCGCCCGCCTCCTGGACCAGCGGGTCCTCACGGGCTTGCGAGATCGTATTCACGGGGGCCCACCACACGTTGTGGGTGTCCAGCAGCGGACCCCATTCCTCCAGCGTGCGCTTGGTGAACTCCTTGTCCAGCTCTTCGACGACCGACTGCGCGTTTTCGCGCCGGTTCACGATGTTGGCCCAGCGCTCGTCGCTCAGCATGTCCTCGCGACCGACCGCTCGGCAGAGGTCGGGCCAGTGGCGGTCGCCCTGCAACAGCAGCAGCCACATCCAGCGCCCGTCCTTGGTGAGGAAACAGTTGATGATCGGGTTCGGCGCGTGAAAGCGGTCGTACGGGATTGTCCTCGCCCCCAGCCGCATCTCGAGCGCGTAGTCCCAGCCCATCATGTACACGCCCGTCCGCACCAGCGACGCCGCCACCCGCTGTCCCTGCCCGGTGCGCTCACGGTGAAACAGCGCCGCCGAGATCGCGCCCGCGGCAGCGACGCCCGTCATGTGGTCGCCCATGCCGCCACGCTGCTGCGGCATCGGCCCGTTCGGCGGCGTCAGCGACGCGCCCACGCCCGCCCGCGACCAGAACCCGCCGATGTCGTATGACGCGCGGTTGCTCTCGGCGCCGTCCGGGCCCTGCCCTGTGAGCTGCGCGTAGATGATGCGCGGATTGGCCTTGCGCACCTCGTCGTACCCGATTCCGAACTGCTCCAGTACGCGCGGTCGCATGTTGCTGACGAACACGTCGGCTTCATCCATCAACCGCTTCGCGATCGCCAGCGCCTCGGCGTTTTCCAGGTTCAGGCAGATGCTTTTCTTGCCGCGGTTGTCGATCTCGAACGGCGGGTTCACGGGGATCGCCGCTCCCAGCGCGCTGGCGAACAGCCCCCGAAAGGGGTCGCCGTTCGGCGGCTCGATCTTGATCACCTCCGCCCCCCAGTCGCACAGGATGGCCGCGCATGATGGCCCCGCCACCCAGACGCCCATCTCGACGACCTTGATCCCCTCCATCGGTCCACCCATGGCGCTCCTCCACAGGAATCAGTGCATTCGGCTCCGGTGAGGGTGATTATATGCATCTCGCGCCCGCGCGCGAATGCCTCACCGACCCGCAATCGGGTGCTTGGCTCTAAGTCCTGAAGTTGGAATGGTGGGCGGTACAGGACTCGAACCTGTGACCTCTTCCGTGTGAAGGAAGCGCTCTACCAACTGAGCCAACCGCCCCGGAGATTGCGATCCAATTCTATCCACGCTCTGCTGCACCCGCCAACGCCCACCGCCCATCGTCGGCGATCGCGGCTGGTAGACTGCTCCCGATGCGTCGCTCCATCATCCTTGCCGGGTGCATCGCGCTAGCGGCGCTTCTCGTGGCGGCCTGCAACGGCGACGACGGCGGACCGCCCACCTCCACGCCGCAGGCCACCCGACCCGCCTCGCCCGCCGCGACGCCTCCACCCAGGCAGACTCCCTCCGTCGACATTCGCGAGATCGACATCGAGGCCCTGCCCGAGGTCGAGTCTGCGATCGAGGAGACTGGCGGCTTGTTCGCGCAGACCGATGTCACCTACACCGACCTGACAGAGGACGGCTTCGACGAGGCCATCGCCCCCATCGCCTCCGGCGGGACGCTGGGCAATATCGGCTTCTTCGTTATCACGATGAACGGTGCCGACCCGGACGTGCTGCTACGCGAGTTCCCCGCCGACGCAGGCGGCGTGGCCGTGGCGGTCGAGGACGGGAAGCTCGTCATGATCCAGCCTGTGCCCGGCCTCGATGATCCGGAGTGCTGCCCTAGCTCGCTTCGCCGCACAACCTACGGCTGGAACGGCACGGCGCTGGCCGTCGAGGATGTCCGCACCGTGCCTAACCCCGACGCTGGCGGCGCCGGCCTCACGCCTTCGCCGGGCGAATAGGCGGACCCCCTCCGGCAGCAGACTCGATGTGGGTCAACAGGGCTAAGGTCGTCAAGGTGCCTGGACGATTGCCTGACGGAAGAAGGGCTTACGCAGAGCACGGGCCTTGCGAGAGAAGGCGCCGGCCTCGGTGCCTTTCGTGTTCCCCGCCGTTCGTCCCACGCGGCCCGGCGGATCGGCACTGGTGGCCCCATCTTCCTCATGCCACGCTGAATGACCGGCACCTCGCGGAGGAGATGTGAACGATGCCCACGGAAGCCCGCCTGCACCTTGACTCCGGCCTGCACTTCACCGCCGAAACCGCCCGCGGTTTTCGCGTCGAGATGGATTCGAAGGCGGGCGACGCGCCGCCGACCGCCCCGACCCCCATCGAGCTGCAGCTTGTGGCGCTGGGTGGCTGCACCGCAATGGACGTGATCTCGATCCTCCGCAAGATGCGCCAGGATATCTCTGCCTACGACCTGCACCTCGCCGGCGATCGCGCGGAGGACCACCCTCGCGTGTACACGTCGATCATGGTCACTCATCGCTTCCGCGGTCACGGCATCGGCGAGACCAACGTGGAGCGCGCCATCCAGCTCTCCATGGATCGCTACTGCTCGGTCTTCAACATGCTCTACCCCGGCGTGGCTATCCGCGAACAGTACGAGGTGATCGACGAGGACACGGGCGCCGTGTCCACCGGCGAGGTCGTCCGCTCCGACGCCGAAGCGCCCGGCACCGCTGCCGGGTAGTGGCTCGTTGGTTTTGCCAACTGCAACTATATGCAAATACAATGAAGGGCCAGGACTCTCCCCGGAAGCTGTCCCTGTCGATATACCCTCGGTGATTCCCTGATGCATCACGTCGAGATCGTCTCGCAGCTTGATGACGCGCACCTGGAACAGCTTCCGGAGCTGCTCCAGGCCGCCACGCTCGTCGACGGCCACGAGCCCCTCGGCGAGCACAAGTTCCTGCGCCTGAAGCACGGCGATGACTTGGCCCGCGCCATGCTCGCCTTCGAGGACGGACGCCTCGTCGGCTACGCCCACACCGTGACCTACGGCGAGGGCGACGGCCGCCGCGCATCCTGCGAGTTCGTCGTGCACCCCGCGTTCCGCGGGCGCGGTCTCGGCAGGATGCTCCTTTCGCACGCCATTATGAACGCGCACGGCAACGATGCCCGCAGCATGGATCTCTGGTCGTACAACGAGTCTCCCGTTGCCTCCCGCGTTGCCTCGCAGTTTGGCTTTCGCCCGGCGCGCCGCCTGATGCACCTGCACCGCCACATGCGTAAGGCCCCGCCAGCGCCGGTGGCCGATGGCTTCACGGTGCGTGCCTTCCGCCCCGACTGCGACGAATCGGTGTGGGTCGAGTTGAACGCGCGCGTCTTCGCCTCACACCCGGAGCAGGCCCACTGGACGCTCGACGACCTTCGCGCCCGCACGCGGCAGCCGTGGTTCGATCCCGGCGACTTCCTGCTCGCCGAGAAGGAAGGCGCGTTGGCCGGCTTCAACTGGCTCAAGATCGAGGAGCGGCCGAACGAGGGCCGCGTCGGCGAGATCTACGTCGTCGGTGTGGCGCCCGAGCACCACGGGCAGGGCATCGGCTCCGCCCTCGTGGCCCTGGGCCTCCGCCGGATGAAGGAGCGCGGGGTCGACGTGGCTGCCATCTACGTCGACGACACCAACACCGGCGCACTGTGTCTTTACGAAGCCGCGGGCTTTCACTACCACCACGTCGACGTCTGTTACGAGCGCGAGCTGCGGGCCAGCGAGTCGGCCCCCACTCCCGTTGCCGAACACGCCGCTTGAGTTTTCCCCAGGCACGCGGCTGCCGTAAGATCGATCCGGCAGTGTGCCTTGCGCCCCGCGAGCGCTCGTCCACTCGCGCACACCGCGTATAACTGGGGATGATCATGCCCACGCACCTATCCGAGGGCCAGCCCGCCCCGGACTTCACGCTTGAAAGCTCGGACAGCGGGCAGGTGTCGCTGAAGGACCTTCGAGGCGAGTGGGTCGTGCTGTACTGGTATCCCAGGGACGATACGCCCGGCTGCACGACCGAGGCTTGCGAGATCCGCGACAGCTGGCAGCTTCTCTCCGCTGAGGCAAAGCTGTTCGGTATCTCGCCCGACTCTATCAAGTCGCACCAGAAGTTCCGGGACAAGTTCAGCCTGCCGTTCCCGCTGCTCGCCGACGAGGGTCACAAAGTCGCGGAGCTGTACGGGATCTGGGGCCCGAAGAAGTTCATGGGACGGGAGTACATGGGCGTCGACCGCTCGACGTTCATCGTGGCGCCCGACGGCAAGCTCGCGAAGGTCTTCCCGGCGGTGAAACCCGCGGGCCATGCGCTCGAGATCCTGCAGGCACTCAAGGAGATGAAGAAGAAGTAGGCGGCCCCAGCGGCCGGTAGAGGGAGATCATGGCACAGGGTAAGTGTTCGTTTTGCGGGACGTTCGTGACGGGCGGCGGCATCGCCATGGGCAAACACTCGGTAGCATGCCGCGAGTGTGCGCCGCTGGCCAACAAGTGGATCGAGAAGAACCTCCCGGCACCCCAGCCCGACGCCCCCGCCGAAGCCGTCCCATCTGAGTAGTGCTCTCCGCCGTTGCGCTCCAACGTCCAAACCCGCAGCTCGCGCTGTCAGCTATCCCCTGTCCCCTGTCCGCCGAGGGCTAATTCCAGCTTCCGCGTCTTCGCCCGCTCCCGGACCACCGTGCGGATCGTCCACAGCAGCCAGAAGGCGTTCCACGCCACCATCGTGATCCGCGCCAGCGCCATTCGCGTCTTGTCCTCGATCTGCTCGATCCGGACGCCTTCCTCGCTGATGTCGATCACGGCGACGGGCGTGGAGGAGCCACCGCCGCCGCCGCCGCCGCCCCCGCCACCCTCGGACTTGCCGTCGGGCTCGCTGCCGTTCGACGACATGCCGCCGCCGAACCCCAGGCCATAGCCGAAGTTCACGCGCGCGACCGGGATCAGCGTGTGGCCGTCGCGCACCACGGCGTCGCCGAAGCACGCGCTCGCTCCCAGCTCCTGCGGTATCCCGCTGACCTGCCGTACCAGTTCGTCAGCCGCATCCGTGATGTCCATCGGTCACCTTCCCTTCGATCGCTTCGATCGTCTTTCGCGAACGACTGCCCGCACGAAGAGCGCCGCGGCCGGCGCCGCCAGTAGCAGCCAGGGCCGCGCACCCCACGCCGGCTCACCGATCGCCAGCTCGCGCTCACTTCCCGCCTCGCGCACCACCACCGAGACTGGCCGGTGCCGCTCGAACAGCACGCCGCGACCGCCCGCGCGGGCGTCCACGCCCTCCACGCGCACACGGCCTTCCACGCTCCGCAGCGCGTCGGTGGCCAGCCGGATCGTCCGTGTCTCGATCGTTCGCTGCATTCGACCTCGATTCTGCCCCCCGGCGCGCGGCCATGGCAATGGCCGAACGGTTGCGTTTGGAGCAATTTCCGGCCGCTCGGACGCCTACACGCCGCAGTCCAGCGGCTCGGCGGGAAGCTCGCCCGCGATGATCGGCGGCAGGAGCGTGGCCAGTCGCCGGGGCGCGAACCAGTGGTCAGACGCAGCGATCTCCTCCGCCCGCCACCACCGGTGCTCCGGCATGAAGGCGTGCTCGTGCGCCTCGAAGTTCGCGCGCGTCAGCTCTGGCGCATCGACCCGCACGACGTAGAACCGCTCCCGCTCGTCGATCCACACCCCCGCGAACTCGAACACGTGGCGGCGCACCCACACGCAAGGACCCGGTTCGGCCTCGATCCCCGTTTCCTCCCACAGCTCGCGCCGCGCGGCCGCCTCCGGCCCCTCCCCTTCATGCACGCCGCCACCCGGCGTGATCCACAACGGCTTCGGCCGTGGCCGGTCGCCTTCGACGCGGAACAGCAGCAGCCGATCCCGTGCGTCCAGGAGCAGGACGCGCGACGCCGCGCGGTACAGCGGGTTATCCTTCGATTCCCCCGGCACCCGCGCTACTCCACCACCGGCTTTTCGATGGTCACGAACGACGCCACGCGTGAGTGATCGATGAAGTTCTTCTCGTCCTCCAGCGCCGCCCGCACCTCCGGCGACTGCATCGCCGCCCGCATCGCCTCCAGGTCGTCGAACCACAGCTCCGCCGCCCCGTCGTACGCCGGCTGCGCGCGCCCGTACAGCTCCGGCACGACGTGACACTGCACGTATCGTCGAAGTCCCGGGATCCGCCCCGCGATCGGCCCGTGCGTCTCGCGCCAGTACCGCTGGAACTCCTCGACCGATAGCTCCGCCTTCTTCGAGATGCAGTAGATCAGCTTGACCATCGCGCTCTCACCTTCCGCCTACTTGCACACGTCGTGGATCGCCTCGCGCACCGCCAGCGCGCGCTCCAGTACGGCGTCGCCGCCCTCCGCGATCACCAGGTTCACCCAGCGGCACCCCGCCTCGATGTACGGCGCGATGAACACCGCGATCTCCGCCGGCGTGCCGTATGGTGTGTACTTCTCGAACGACGAGAACGGCACGCGGTAGAACGCCTCCATGCTCCCCGCCACCTTCGCCCGCGCGGCGTCACGGTCGTCGTCGACACCCATCCAGAACTGCATCCCGCGCTCGAACGTCACGTTGCCCCGCCCGGCTTCCGCCGCGAACGCCGACATGCGCTCGCCCGCCTCCGTGAATCGCCGCGTCGAGACCCAGATCCCCGTCCATGCGTCGCCGTAGCGTCCCGCCCGTCGCAGCGCCGCATCGGACCGCCCGCCGACCCAGAGCGGTATGCCGCCCTCCCGCGCCGGCTTCGGCTGCATCCGCACGCCGTCCAGCGTGAAGTGCTTGCCCGCGAAGGTCGTCTCCTCCTGCGTCCACAGGCCGCGCAGGATCTGCATCGACTCGTCGGTGCGCCGCGCCCGCGTCTTAGGGTCCACGCCGCACGCCCACCACTCGTTCGGGTCCTCCCCGCCGATCCCCACGCCGAGGATGAGCCGGCCGCCCGAGAGTTGGTCCACCTGCGCGCACTGGAGCGCCACCGGCGTCGGATGCCGCAGCGCCAGCAAGTACACGCAGGTCTGCAGCTCAACGCGCGTCGTCGCCGCGGCGATCGGCGCGAGCTTGATCAGCGCGTCGCTGCCCGACCCATAGAAGGTCACGTGGTCGCCCACGAAGATCCCGTCGACGCCCGCGCGCTCCGCCTCCGCCGCCCACGCGCCGATGTCGGCGTCGGTATTGCGCGCGGGGATGAAGACCTTCGGTACCGGAAGCGTCACACCCTGCGTCCTTTCGTCAGGCGCCGTCAGCCCCGCGCTTCTGTGCGGGCGTCGTTCGTGATGCGGCTGCGCGTCAGGCGGGCATGCCGATCGGCGCGCGCGTCTGTTCCCACGCCCTGCGTTCCTCGCCGCACGGATCGCGCTCGACGTGCGACTCGTCGCGGTCGAAGGTCATCGTCGCCCGGTCCTCCAGCGTGTACGCCGGCCAGTCCGGATTCCCCGGATGGTCGGGCCGTCCGCTGCGTGCGAACGCCAGCCACGCCTCGCTCATGCGCGCCGCCAGGTCGCCCCGGCTCACAGACTCCGGCATCACTGGCGGCCGCGCGTTGTCGAACACGAACGGGATCTCGAACCCGTGCGCCGAGCCCAGCGGCCCTGCCGCCCAGCGGAACAGGTACATGAACACCGGCGCCCTGCCGCCCGCCAGCTTACGTTCAGCCAGCCGGATCGACGGGATCCGCATCATGCGGTCGCTTTCGATCGCCACCAGCAGATCGCGCGCGGCCGTCTCCGGCCGGGTGCGCCGGTATGCCTCGACAATGGCCCCGGCATCGCTGCCGAGCGTGACCAGCCTCGCGAGCAGTCCGTCGTCGTCGGCGACCTCGCCGCTCGCGGGGTTCATCGCCAGAAACAGCGTCGCCTCGTCGCGGTTGCAGCCGACGATCATCGGGACGTCGGCCGCCGTGCCGTTCTTGATCGCGTCGCCCGGGTGCTCCGGAATCACCTCCGAGTCGAGGACCGGGCTGAATGCGAACACCGCGCTACGTCCCAGCTTGCCCTGCGCCTCGCGCAGCCGCTCGATGGGCGCTGCCTGCAGCGCCGCCAGGTCGAAAGATCCGCCGCATATCTCGGCCGCGATCTTCTCCGCTAGCTCCGCTGCCTGCTCGGGCGGCTTCACGCGCAGGCCGGGGCCGCTCTGGATCGCCGCGCGGTGAAAGAGCCCGCGCGCAGCCGGCATCGCGATGAGCGTCGATACTTTCGCGCCACCGCCCGACTCACCGAAGATCGTGACGTTGTCCGAATCGCCGCCAAACGCGGCGATGTTGTCGCGCACCCACTGCAGCGCCGCCACCAGGTCCAGCATGCCCGCGTTCCCCGAGGATGCAAACCCCGCTCCGGCCAGCTCCTTCAGGTGCAAGTAGCCGAGGATCCCCAGCCGGTGGTTCAGCGTGACCACGACCGTGTCGCCGCGCCGCGCCAACGCCGTTCCGTCGTACACGGGCCACGACCCGGAGCCGATGCTGTACCCGCCACCGTGCATCCACACCATCACCGGGCGCCGCGCGCCGTCGCCCGTGCCCGGCGTCCACACGTTGAGGTACAGGCAGTCTTCCGAGAGCGCGGGCTCCGGCGCCCAGCCCTCGGGCCGTTCCGCCGGCTGCGGGCACGAGGGCCCGAACTCCAGGGCGTCGCGCACGCCGTCCCAGGGCGCGGCCGCCGTTGGCGGCCGGAACCGCAGCGGCCCCACGGGCGGCGCCGCGTACGGGATTCCCCTGAAGATCTCGATCCCGCCGTCTCTGGTGCCGCGGACGGCTCCTGCTGTCGTCTTCACTAAGGGTGCGTCGGCCATCGCGTCACCTCCCGCATCCAACCCGGATGCGCGCCGATCCTAGGCGCCGTCTCGCGCGTGGGTCAAGTGAAACTCGCCGGCAAGATCCGACGCCGCAGCGCGGCCTTTCAGCCCGCCCGTGTGGCACGAGCGCGGCCTATGCCGGTGACGCGGCCCTAGTCGGCTTCGACTGCTTCTTCGGCGGGCCGCCAGACCACACGCGTGCTCCAGCCCCAGTTCCAGGCGAGCCCGAGCGCGATGCCGATGGAATTAGACAGCAGGTAGTTGATGCCGAAGACGGGCGTCAGCAGGTTCAGCGTCAGCAACGAGATCATCGGGCTGCCGAACGAGCCGAAGTTCGACTGCACAAACCGGTGCACGAACGGCTTGTCGCGCCGGTGCCGGAACGTCCAACCGTCGTTCAGCAAGAAGCGTGCGATGATCGCGATTTCGACGGCCACGACCGATGCGCACAGCAGCGCCAGGTTCATTGTTCCCAGCGACGTCTCGAGGTGGCGACTGACGCTGGCGAAGATCTGCTCGTAGGCGACGAATAGCGCCGCCTGGTTCACGACGTAGCTGATGCCTCCAACGGCGAGGAACTTCGCCATCTCAGGCGAAAGCCAGCGTTCGATCTGCTTCAACACATCCCTACTCCGCGCTACGGGGAGCCCCTGCGGAGGGCATCGGCAACTCCCGCGCAGTCGTACAGACTTCCCTGGTACGCCGGCGGCAGGTCCGGATCCGTGACCGTCGTACACGTCTCCTGCACCGCCGCCATAACCTGCGCCGCTGCCGAGCCTTGCCCGCCGCCCGGCCCGGCCATGCCGCCGTCTCGGAAGCCGCCGTCCGCCGCCGGTCCGTCGCCGGGAATACCGCCGCCGTCCGCACCGACCACGCCGATCTGGCCCACCAGGATGTAACGCACGGATCCTGATGATACGAGATCGGCGAACTCGTCGACCGTCGTCGTGTTGTCAGACCCGCTGAACCCACCGATTGACATCACCGAGATCCCGTACTCGGCGATGAGCCTCGAGCCGTTCTGCGAGTTCGACACGACGAGCTGCCATGGCGCATCTTCGTCGCTGTTCGCCTCCAGCCATGCTGCGATCTGGGCCGTCCCGTTGTCAAACGCGTCCGAACCGAAGGTCCGCCCGCTGGCGCCCTGCTGCGGCCCTGCCTGCGGCAGGGTCGTGTTCAGCGACGTGTTCGCCGCCGCGCTGACCGTCCACGCCGCCGGCAACAGCAGCAGTCCGCCGGCCACCGTGGCCACGCCTGCCGCGATCGGCAGACGCCGCAGCGCCAGCAGCCCGCACAACCCCAGGCCCGCCACCACCGTCACGACCGTGATTGGCCGCACCCAGCCGTAGAAGTCCGGCGTCCTGTCCGCGATCGTCAGTTGTGCCCACAGCGTTATGGCAGCCAGCCCGGCGAGCCCGACGAGCCACCTGCGGTCGCGGCGCACCGCTTCCGTCATTGCCAGTGCGCCCATTCCGGTCAGCGCCGCTACGCCGGGCGCCATTGCCGACGTGTAGTAGCTGTGGAAGATCCCCTGGGCGTAGGAAAACACGGCGCCATACAGCACGACCCACCCCAGGAACAAGGTCGCGAACGCGCGCCGCGCCGGATCACGCCGCCACCACCACAGCGCGAAGACGCCCGACCCGATCGCGAATGGCAGCAGCCACCCGATCTGTCCGCCGTTCGCGTCATCGAACATCCGCCACAGGCCCGGAACGCCCGCGACGATCCCACCCGCGCCCCGGAACCCGCCCGCCGCCGCACCGCCGCCATCGCCAGCGCCGCCGGGCAGCGCACCTGCTGGCGGGACAGGCAGCCCGCCCGGCGCCTGCTGCGCGCCGTCGCCTCCGTCGACGCCGTCCGGTGGAGGCTGCTGGTTCGGCCCCGCGTTCGGCGCCCGCCCGCCAGGGCCCTGGCTCTCGCCGTCGACGCGACCGAAGCCGTTGTAACCCAGCGCCAGGTCCAGCACCGTGTTGTCCGTGCTCCCGCCGACGTACGGCCGCGCGTCCGCCGGCCAGACGTCCACCACCACCATCCACGACGCCGACACCGCCAGCGTAACCGCGCCCAGCACCGCCAGCCGCGCGATCACGTCGCGTGCCGCGCGCCAGCTCACCTCGCGCGCTGATACGACGAGTGCCAACGCGAGCGCCGGCCCCGGGATCCACGCCGCCATCATCTTGATGTTGAACGCCACGCCGACCAGAAATCCGGCCAGCACGACCCACGCCCACCAGCGCCGGCTCTCCACCGACTGCAGCACCGCGGCCGCCGCCCCGACGAGCGCCAGGATCATGAACGGCTCCGGGAGGTTCAGCCGGTTCACCGCCGCCGCGATTGGAGAGAGTGCCAGCGCCACCGCCGCGACTGTCGCCGCCAGCAGCCCGAAGTGCTTTCGCACGATCGCCCACAACAGCCCGACGCTCGCCGCTCCCGCCACCGCGCTCGGCAGCAGGATCGACCAGCTCGAATAGCCGAAGATGCGCGCGGACAGCGCCCCCACCCAGAGGAACGCCGGCGGCTTATCGACGGTGATGTACCCGCCGGGGTCGAACGCCCCGAAGAAGAAGTTGCTCCACGACACCGTCATCGAGCGCACGGCGGCCGCGTAGTAGATGTTGCCATAGCCGTTCTCCGACAGCCGCCACGCATACAGCGCGCCCGCCGCGACGACGACGCTGATCAGCGACAACGCATCCCACGACAGCGACGGTATCGGTATGGTCCGGGCTGCTGTCCGCCCGTGTCCGGCCCCGCCCACGAGTTCTGATGTTCGAGTCGCCATGCCCTGCGCCTGTCGCAATACTCCGCCAACCTGTCACGGGGAGAATCGCCGGGCGCGCTAAGCGGGGCCTGAATGGAGCTTAAGGGCCGTCTAAGAATCTGAGCCGGGGGGACTTAGCCGTGGGCGTGGGTGCCGTGGTCCGCAAGCTGCGCGTCGAACCAGGCATGGAGCGCAACGATGACGTCCGCGCTCTCCGACGTGTAGGTGATGCTCGCCCCGTCTGGCAGTTCGCGATACGCCAGCCGCAACTCGTCGGCTCGCGCTCGCAGCTCGCGCAGGCCCGGCATGTCGTCGCCGTGGATCGACGTGGGGTCGCCGAAGTCACCGTCCGCGAAGCGCTCCACCTCAGCCTGTAGGTGGGACCGGATCAGCGCGATCTGCTCGTCGTCTGCCGGGTCGTCGGCGGTGACTGTCTGAACCCCGCCTTCGTCCGTCTTCCTGAAGACGTGCGTCGTCTTGTCGAGGTCGAACGGCATCACGAGCGCCCCGCGCGCCGCCACCTCGTCCTGCCGGCTCGGGCCGTCCGTGGCCAGCCGCACGCCGGCGTACGCAGCGACCCCAGCCGCCACGACGATGGCGAGCATTCCGGCGGCAAGGATCGATGCCAGTCTCGTGGACATTGCTGCTCCCATCATAGCCCGCGGGCACCGTTTGGCCGTCCCCCGGCAACCGGCTATAGTCCCGGCGTTATGCCGAAGCTCAGCAAACTCAGCCGCTCGATAGAGGGCCGCGTCGCCATCATCACCGGCGCCGCCAGCGGCATGGGCCGCGCCACGGCGTACGTCTTCGCCGACGAAGGCGCGAAGCTAGCGCTCGTCGACCGCAACGCCGAAGGCGTCCAGGCAGTCGCCGCCGAGGTCCGCACGGCGGGCGGCACGGCGAACGCTTACTCCGCCGATCTGGGCGACGGCGCCGCCATACCCGATCTCGTCGCCCGCATCCGCGCCGATCTCGGCCCCATCGACATTCTTATCAACAATGCGGGCATCTCCGTCGGCGCGCCCATCGATCACGAGTACTGGGAGAAGGCTTGGGAACTCACGATCGCGGTCAACCTCACGGCTCAGGCCCGCCTCATCCGTGCCTGCATGGATGACCTCGCGCGCAATCGCGACGGCCGCGTCGTGAACATCGCCTCGACGGAGGGCTGGGGCGCGACGGCCGGTGCCAGCCCGTACACCGCATCCAAGCACGGCGTCATCGGCCTCACCCGCTCGATGGCGGTCGAGCTTGGGCCGCGCGGCATCAACGTGAACTGCGTGTGTCCCGGCCCCATCCGCACCGCCATGACAGCGCCCATCCCCGATGAAGCGAAGGACAAGTTCGCCCGCCGCCGCGTGGCCCTCAAGCGTTACGGCGACCCGGAGGAGGTCGCCCACGCGACGCTGAGCCTCGCGCTGCCCGCCGCCAGCTTCATCAATGGCGCCGCCCTCGTCGTCGACGGCGGCCTGCTGATCCGGAACGCCTGAGCGGCCGGCAGCCGGAGGCCCTCGCTTTCTTAGCCCGTTCTTAGGCCTACCTCAAGAAACGCTTAACGCCATCGTCCAGAATCGCAACGCGCCTGTCCCAGGCGATGCGTGGCGCGGGTCGGCGCTTCGACGCCCCCGCGCCGCGCCACTCGTCTCCCGGGCAGCACTTCTGAAATCGAGGTATTGATGGCGATCGCGGAATCCGAAACTGCTTTCGACTACGGAGACCTCCTCGGCGATGCCGGTGGCGGCTGGAAACGCCGCCTCCTCTGGCTGGCCCTCCTCGGTGTCGCCGGCGCTGCCGCCCTCTTGAGCTGGTACTTCTTCTTCCGCGGCGGCGGCGGGGGCGAGACCGCGATTGAGTCGACCACCGCGCAGGTCTCACTCGGCTCGATTACGAAGTCGATCAGCACCAGCGGGACGGTTGCAACGAAACAGACCAGCGACCTGTCGTTCGAAGAGTCCGGCGACGTCACAAAGGTCAACGTTACGATGGGCCAGCAGGTGAAGGCCGGGGACGTGCTCGCCGAGATCGACCCGGCGGACGCGCAGCGCGCGCTCGATACGGCCCGGGTTGCCCTCCAGGTCGCGCAAGCGAAGCTCGACGACGTACTCGACGGGGTCAGCGCAGCCGATCTCGCATCCGCCGACCAGAGCGTTGCTTCGGCCCAGTCCAGCTACGACAAGGCCGTGCGTGCGATGGAGGACCTGCTCGATCCTCCGACGGCCCTCGAGCTCGCCGCGGCCCAGCAGGATGTGACCGCCGCGCAGGCGAAGCTGCAGCAGGCCAATGAAGCCCGCACCAGGCTCGATGACGATGCGGAGACCGCCGTAGGCAAGGCGGAGGATGCGCTGGAAAACGCGGAGAACGCGCTCGACAAGGCCGAGTCCGACGCCGCCGATGCTGAGTCCGAGGTCGCCTCGACGAAGGCCGCTCTCTACAGCGCCGAAGACAGCTACTGCGCGATCGATTCGTCGCCATCTTTCTGCTCCGGTCACGACGCCCCACTCGCTTCCGGCGACGAAGCCTTGCTTGTGTCGGTCGCTGACAGTGGAACGCCAGCACAAGCGCAGGCCGCCAGCAAGGCCCTCAACGCGAATACCTCCTACCGCACTGCCGTCTCCGGCGCACAGGCAGCCGATGATGCCATCGGAGATGCCGAAGAGGCCGTCGACGACGCGCAGGACGCGCTGGACGAAGCTGAGGACGCGCCTTCGGCCGGAGACATCGCCAGCACTGATGCTGCGGTCAGCGCGGCGCAGCTTGCCGTCGATCAGGCGAACGACGCCCTCGCCGACCTCCAGGCAGGCGCCACGCCGGACGAGATCGAGGACGAGCAGGATGCCATCGACTCAGCCGCAGCATCCCTGTCGTCCGCGGAGGCGAAGCGGGATGAAACGTACGCCGGTGCCGACGCCACGGACATCCTGCAGCAGCAGGAGACCGTGAAGCAGGCTCAGGACGCCGTCGACGAGGCGCAGGAGGCGCTCGAAGGCACAAAGCTGGTCGCTCCCTACGATGGGACGATCTCCGAGGTGAACATCGAGGTCGGCGACACCACGGGTGGCGGCGCCGGATCGTCGTCGTCCTCCACGTCCGCCGCGTCCGCCGCCATTGTCCTCAACACGCCGGACGCCCTGGTCCTGGAACTCACGATCAGTGAGAGCGACTACACCAGCGTGAAGGTAGGACAGGCCGGTACCGCGACGTTCGAGGCAATAACCGACGGCTTCTACCCCTTCATCATCGAATCGGTCGGCTCGACCGGCACGACAACTCAGGGCGTCGTCACCTACCAGGCCACGGCCCGCCTCATGACGAGCCCGACGGCTGGTGGCCTGCCTGGCGGCTTCCAGGGGCGCCCCGGCGCCACGAGCCCGCCACGAGCCGGCGCAGCCCAGGCGACGCCCGGCGTGAACGTCGCTACGACCCCTGCGGCCGTCGGGACGGCGAGGCCCGCTGCCACCCCGCCGGCTGGTAGCGTGGCTGCAACGGGCACTGCTTCGACGCCCGCCGCGACCGTCACGGCCGCCGCGAAGCCCGCCGTCGGCATGAACGCCACGGTTACCATCGTCACCGAGCAGGCCCAGAACGTCCTCACCGTCCCCAGTCGCGCCATACAGCAGGCCGGCACGAACACCTACGTGGAGGTACAGGCCGAGGACGGCACCATTTCGCAGGTCACCGTCACCGCCGGGCTAAGCGACGGCACGAACACCGAGATCACCTCCGGTCTCGAGGAAGGTCAGACCATCGTCGTCCCCGGCCGCTCCACGACAGTCACGGCGTCGTCCACCAGCACGAGCGGCCTCCCGTCCTTCCCGCAGGGCGGGTTCCCCGGCGGCGGAGGGGGCGGCCCGCCCGGAGGCGGCGCCCCATGACTTCGAACGGTGACAAGCCCTCGGGCGGGTTGGGCGCGATGATCGGGCTGCGCGGTATCACCAAGGTCTATCGCGCGGGCGACGTGCCCGTCATCGCCCTTCGCGATGTCGACCTGGACATCAACCGCGGCGAGTTCGTCGCCATCATCGGCGCCTCCGGTTCGGGCAAGTCGACGCTCATGAACGTCATCGGGTGTCTCGACCGGCCCTCGCGTGGCTCCTACTTCATCGAGGACATCGATGTCTCTCGCATGAACGACCGCCAGCTCGCCCGGGTCCGCAGCCACCGCATCGGCTTCGTGTTCCAGTCCTTCAACCTCCTCCCGCGCCTCGATGCGCTCGGCCAGGTCGAGCTGCCCCTGGTGTACCGCGGCGCGCACGACCGCCGGCGTCTCGCCCTGCATGCCCTCGCCGAGGTCGGGCTCCTCGACCGCGCGCGCCATCGGCCCTCACAGCTCTCGGGCGGCCAGCAGCAGCGTGTCGCCCTCGCCCGTGCGCTCGTTACGAATCCTGCCATCATCCTGGCCGACGAGCCCACCGGCGCGCTCGACACCAGGACGACCGTGTCCGTCATGGAGACCTTTACGCGCCTCAATGCCGAACGCGGCATGACCATCATCCTCGTGACGCACGAGCACGATGTCGCCGGCTACGCCCGCCGCGTGATCACCGTCCGCGATGGCCGCATCGTTGCTGACCAATCGACCGCCAGGGTGGAGACGACGGTCGTGCCGTTCCCAGGTGCACCGGGTGCCGCTCAAGACGACACGGGGATCGCATGATCGTCCTCGACACGCTGCGCATGGCCCTCGGCGAGTTCGTGTCGAACAAGATGCGCACCGCCCTCACCATGCTCGGCATCGTCATCGGCGTCTGCGCCGTGATCGCCCTGATGGCTGCTGGCCAGGGCGCACAGCAGGGCGTCACGAAGGAAGTCCGTGGCCTGGGAAGCAACCTGCTGTTCATCGGCGCCGCCCAGACCTCAACCGGCGGTGGCGCGCAGTTCTTCAACCTCACCCTTACCGACGGTGACGTGGACGCTCTCAACGACGAGTCCCAGTTCCCCTACCTGGACGGCGCCGTGGGTGTGTTCGGAAATGATCCCACCAGCGACACCGACACCGAACAGCAGGCCATCGGCAACGGCCGCAACACCACGGTGTTCCTGGCCGCGACCGAGCCGGCCTACGAGCAGATCCGCAGCGTGAAGCTCGTCGCCGGCGCCTTCTTCACCGACGAGGACGTTCGACGCAAGACAACCAGCGCCGTCATCGGCGCGCAGGTCGCGGAGGACCTCTTCGACGGCACTGAGAACGCCGTCGGCCAGTCGATCCGCATCAGCTTCGGCCCCTTCTCGATAAACCTCACAGTCGTCGGCGTCATGGAGCAACGCGGCGGCGCCAGCGATGACGACCGCACCGTCATCCTGCCCCTCACGACCTTCCAGTCGCGCGTGCCCTTCGCGCGCAGCACGTCCGGCGCGAAGACCGTCCAGCAGATCATCGTGAAAGTGGCTGACAGTGATGATCTCGATCGCGCGAAGACCGAGATCACGACGGTGCTGGCGGAGCGTCACGACAACACGCAGGACTTCGAGGTCGAATCGCAGGACGACCTGCTTTCTACGTCTAAAAAGGTGACCCGCACGCTCACGATCCTGCTCGGCGCCATCGCCGGCATCTCCCTCATCGTCGGTGGCATCGGCATCATGAACATCATGCTCGTGTCCGTCAGCGAGCGCACGCGGGAGATCGGCATCCGCAAGGCCGTCGGCGCGAACATGGACGATATCCTGCTCCAGTTCGTCATCGAGGCCGTCGTCGTCACATTCGCGGGTGGCATCGTCGGCGTCGTGCTCGGCGTGGCCGCAGCCCTGTTCGCGAACGGTCAGGACTTCGGCAGCGGCACGACCGTCAACACCGTCGTGACGCCCTTTAGCGTGTTCGTCGCCTTCGGCGTCTCTGTCGTGATCGGCCTGTTCTTCGGGATCTACCCCGCCTGGCGCGCCTCGCGCCTCGACCCCATCGAGGCCCTTCGCAGCGACTGACCGCGGTCGCCGCCCCTCACTCGAACGGCCGGCCGAACCGCTCGTTGTGTACGACCTCGCCCAGCGGTTTGCGCCGCTTCTTGCCGCCCGCCGCGGCCACGGCCGGATAGCCGAACGGCACCGCCGTCAGCACGTCCAGTTCCGGGGGTATTGCCAGGAACTCCCGTACGCCTTCCATCGGTGCGAACCCCACCCAGTTCGAGCCCACGCCCTCAGCCCAGGCGGTGAGCATCATCGACTGCACCGCGCGGCTCGCGTCCGAGACGGCGAACTTGCTCGCCTTCTCTACCGCAACGACGACCGCCGCCGCCGCTTCCGCGATGTACGGCCCCGAGCCCGCGAGCCTTGCGATCTCTCGCAACGCCGTCCGCTCTCGCACGACGACGAAGTGCCACGGCTGCCGGTTCATCGAGCTGCCCGTCAGCCTCGCCGCATCCACGATCCGGCGCAGCGTCGCCTCGGGCACCGGCCGGTCCTGGTACGCCCGCACCGCCAGCATGGTCCGTATCGCATCGAAGACGTTCACTCGTGAAGTGTACCGCCGGTCAAGGTTGCTATACGCCGTCACAATCGCATCACAACTGGCCCCAGCGCTGCGCTCCAGTCGTCCCAGGTCGCACGAGATCGAGCGCCCGCCTTTCTGCCCGGTCGATATTTCCATGTGAGTCAGCCAGCGGAGGAGCGCATCCCATGAAACTCGAGCAGACCTCATGGACGGCAAGTGGCGGATGGAAGCCGCACGCACCCGGCGGCGTCGAGGATGCGGGCCTTGTCCTCGTGTTCGGCGGCACCACCTGGATCGAGGACGGCGCGCCCCTCGCCGACGTGCGCGCGGCCTATCCTGATGCTTTCGTCTTCGGCTGCTCCACCGCGGGAGAGATCTGCGACACGAACGTGGCCGACGACTCAGTCGTCGCCACCGCCGTCCACTTCGACCGGACCCAGATCCGATACGCGGGCATCCGTATGATCGAGGTTGGCGACAGCTACCGTGCCGGCCAGCGCCTGGCGGAAAAGCTGCCGCCCGTCGGGCTGGTCCATGTCTTCGTCCTCTCCGACGGCCTTCAGGTAAACGGCAGCGATCTCGTGAAGGGCCTGGCCGCCGGCCTCCCTGCGGGCGTCAGCGTTACCGGCGGCCTCTCCGGGGACGGTGACCGCTTCGAGAAAACGTTCGTCGTCTTCGACGGCAAAGCCTCGGCCGACGCGGTCGGCGTCATCGGCCTGTACGGTGATGCTCTGCGGGTCGGCTACGCATCGCTCGGCGGCTGGGACTCATTCGGCCCCGAACGGCTCATCACGCGGTCCGAGGGCAACGTCCTGTACGAGCTCGATGGAAGGCCAGCCCTCGATTTGTACAAGGAATACCTCGGCGAGCACGCCAGCGGGCTTCCATCGACCGGCCTGCTGTTCCCGTTGAGCCTGCGAACCGAAGACGGCGACACGCCCGTCGTACGCACCATCCTCGGCATCGATGAAGAGCACCAGGGCATGATCTTCGCCGGCGACGTACCCGAGGGCGCTTACGCGCGCCTCATGAAGGCCAACTTCGATCGGCTCATCGATGGCGCGGTCGGCGCCGCCCGCACCAGTCAGCAGGCCGTCCGCAGCGCCCAACCGGAGCTCGCCATCCTGATCAGCTGCGTGGGGCGCAAGATGGTGCTGAAGCAGCGGATCGAGGAGGAAGTCGAAGGCGTGCGGGAGGTACTGGGCCCGGATACCGCCCTCACGGGGTTCTATTCCTACGGGGAGATATCGCCCTTCACGCCCAGCGCGAAGTGCGAGCTGCATAACCAGACGATGACGATCACCACACTCTCGGAGCGCGCGGCGTAGAGTCACAAATGATGCACACCCTGTTGCAGCGGCAGCTCAGGCGTTACGGGATCACACCCGAAGAGCTGTCCTCGGACTGGGCGGCGTTCGTCGAGGCTGTCTCCGACGCCTATACGGCCGGGGACGCCGACCGCGCGATGGTCGAACGCTCTCTCGAGCTCAGTTCTTCGGAGCTTCTCGCCGCCAACAAGGAGATGCGCGCCGCCGGCGAAGTCTTGCGGGCGACGCTCGAATCCACCGCCGACGGCATCCTCGCCGTCGGCAACGACGGCCGGGTCATCCATGCCAACGACCGCTTCCTCGGCTATTGGGACATCGGCACGGAGATCGTGGCCGGCGGCGATGCCGGCGCGCTGCTGAAGGCCTTCCTCCCCCGCATGGTCGACCCCGAGTGGGCCTTCGGGCGCCTCCAGGAAGTGCTGGGCTCGCGTGAGGCCACCCTCGATACGATCCCCTTCAAGGACGGCAGCATTTTCGAGTGCTACTCACGGCCGCTCCTCGGCCCCCGCGGCATCCGCGGTCGCGTCTTTAGCTATCGCGACATCACCGAGCGCCACCGCGCAGCCCAGGCGCTGAGAGCGAGCGAAGAGCGGTTCCGCACGCTCGTCCAGAACGCGAGCGACATGATCGTCATTGTCGGCCGCGATGGCGTCCCCACGTATGCCAGCCCGTCGGTCACCCGCATCATGGGCTACTCGGACGAAGCGTGGCGCGGCGTGAACATGACCGCCTTCCTCCATCCCGAAGACTTCCATCGTGGCGCCCAATCGCTGTCGGACGTGCTGGCCCAGCCCGGCATGCATCCCCCGACCGAGGTTCGCCTCCAGCACAGCGACGGCTCCTGGCGCGATATCGAGCTCGTTGCCAATAACCTCATCGACGACCCCGCCGTCGCCGGCGTCGTCTTCAACGCGCGCGACGTGACCGAGCGCAATCAGGCCGAGGCCGCCCTGCGTGAGAGCGAGGAGCGCTTCCGCTCGCTCGTCCAGAACAGCTCTGACGTGATCACCGTTATCGACGAGGACTCCGTGATCACCTACCAGAGCCCCTCGCTCATCCGGGTGCTCGGCTTCCCTGCCGAGGCCGCGATTGGCCAGCAGCTCATGGATCGCCTCCATCCCGACGATGTCAGTGTCCTGCGCGCCTTCATCAGCAGCGGCTTGGGCCGGACCGACGCCATGTCATCCGTCGAGGTGCGCGTCGGTCACGCCGATAGCTCCTGGCGCTACATGGAGGTCGTCGGCGCCGACCTCCGCAGCGACCCCGCCGTCGGCGGCTATGTCCTCAACGCCCGCGACATCACCGAGCGCAAGAATCTCGAGGAGCAGCTTCGTCACCACGCGTTCCACGACCCGCTCACCGGCCTCGCCAACCGCGCGCGCTTCCGCGACCGCCTCGAACACGCCCTCACCCGCGCGGGCCGTGGCGGCGCGCAGATCGCCGTTGTCTTCCTCGATCTCGACAACTTCAAGTCCATCAACGACGGCCTCGGCCACGCCGCCGGCGACCGTCTACTCGCCGACGCGGCCGACCGTATCCGCGGCTGCATCCGCCCCGGCGATACCGCCGCCCGTTTCGGAGGCGACGAGTTCGCGCTCCTCCTCGAGGACGTAGCGGATGCCTACGAGGCCGTTGGAGTCGCGGGGCGCGTCCTCTCCGCGCTCCGTGAGCCCTACCAGGTCGAGAACGCCGAAGTCTTCGCTCACGCCAGCATCGGCGTCACCGTGAGTGAGGCCGCGGGCGATACCGCGGAGGGCCTGCTGCGAAACGCGGACGTCGCCATGTACGTCGCCAAGAACCGTGGCAAGGCGCGCGTCGAGCTGTACGAGGACAGCATGCACCTCTCCATGCACGAGCACCTGCAGCTCCTCACCGAAATGCAGCGCGGACTGGAGCGCGGTGAGTTCACCGTCGAGTACCAACCCACCGTCGAGCTGTCGTCCTCGTCCATCGTCGGCGTCGAGGCCCTGCTGCGCTGGAACCACCCCCGCCGCGGTCTCGTCGGCCCCTCCGAGTTCATCCCGCTCGCCGAGGAGGCCGGTGTCATCACCGCCCTCGGCAAGTGGGTTCTCTTCCAGGCCTGCCGCCAGATGAAGGAGTGGCAGAATCGCTTCCAGTCCGACCCACCCCTCTACGTCAGCGTCAACGTCTCCGGCCGTCAAATGCAGCCCGGGATCGTCGACGAAGTCCGCGCTGCCCTGCTCGACAGCGGCCTCCCGCCGCAGTCCCTGGTGCTTGAGCTTACCGAGAGCGTGATGATGCACGACGTACCCACCACCGTCGTTCTTCTCGACCAGCTCAAGAGTCTCGGCGTCCGCCTCGCCATCGACGACTTCGGCACCGGCTATTCGTCGCTCAGCTACATCCGCCAGTTCCCGTTCGACATCCTCAAGATCGACAAGTCGTTCGTCGACGATGCCGGTGGTGCGTCCGAGCGCGAGCTGACCAGCGCCATCGTCGAGATCGGCCGCACGCTGAATCTCGAACTCATCGCCGAGGGCATCGAGCGTGCCGACCAGTTCCGGCGCCTCCGCGCGCTGAACTGCGAGTCCGGCCAGGGCTACTACTTCGCGAAGCCCATGACGCCCGGCGCATTCGAGGAGCTTCTGGACCGCGGCGCCACGACCTTCGAGGCCGCCTGACCCTGCGCCGCTCGTCGATCGAACGCCTCCCGTATCAGTGACCGGCTTACGGGCGTAAATGGCGTCTGGATGGACGCCCGTCGTGTTGCAGGACCCCCGGTGGTCACTCCACGTCGTAACGGCTCGCGATACTGCCTCCCCGCGCACCCTCCATCAGTCTTCCCCGCGCCCGTTCCATCTCGCCCAGCAGGGCCGCGTCCTCCAGCCCCGGCATGCACACGATCTCGCCCAGCGCCAGCGCCGCCAGCGATGCCCGCACCACGTCGTCCGCCTCGAGCATCGCCGGCACGTGCGACACGTCGTAGCCGGCCACCTCGTGCAGCTCCGTGCGTACGATGCCCGGGCACAACGCCTGCACGCGCACGCCTGTCCCTTCCAGCTCCCTCGCCAGGATCTCCGTGAAGGTGTTCACGTACGATTTCACGGCAGCGTAGACTGCGCGTTTCGGCAGCGGCGGCGAAGGCGCCGAACCGCTAAACGCCAGCGCGGACGACACGTTGATCACCGCACCGTGCGCCCGCGCGATCATCCCCGGCAGGGCCGCCCGCGTCAGCCGCGTCGGCGCCACCACATGCAACCCGATCATCGCTTCGGCCTGGTCCGGCGGTAGCGCCGCGAACGGCATGTAGCCTGCTATCCCCGCGCAGTTCACCAGGAACTCCAGCGCCGCGCACTCGTCGATCTCGCGCTCGACGCACCCCAGGTCGGCCGGCTCCGTCAGATCCGCCACCAGCACGGTCACTGCGACCGCTTCCTCCCGCCGAAGATGCTCTGCCAGCGTCTCCAGCCGCTCGCGCCGCCGCGCCACCAGGATGAGGTCATACCCGTCGTGCGCCAGCCGATCAGCGAATGCCGCGCCGATACCGGATGACGCGCCGGTGATGAGCGCGGTGCCGCGGGCGCGCTCGCTCGCGGGCAGAGTCTGGGTGGCGGGGATGGGCTGGGTCGCGGGGGTCACGTGCGCCCTCCTGCTGCGGAAGATGCCGGTCTCCGGATTGTAGCTCGCCTTCAGGGCCCTTTGCGGGCGACGCGACGAGGCGCCGGGCCTCAACCGAGCAGATCGCCGATCCGCACGCCGCCACCATCACCGGAGAGGTGCGCGGTGTCATTCAGCCGCTCCAGCCGGCGTCCGTGGCGGTCGTTCCTCAGGAGCGTGATGCTCGTCGTGTCCGATGAGAATCCGATGGGCTCCAGCACCTCCGCGCTCAGCCGCAGCCAGCGCGCCACCAGGCAGACGATCGTCCCGCCGTGCGTCACCACGACCGGCACGCTCCCGTCCGACTCGATGTCGTCGATGAAGGCCCCCGCCCGCTCGTAGAACTCCCGAGGCGTCTCAGCGCCCTCGTACGCGCGCGTGTCGAGCCGCACGGGGACAGCCCATGTTTCCGGGTATCGCGCCGCGGCATCCTCGATCGTCATGTTGGCCGCCGCGCCGTTGTTGTGTTCCCGCAGGCGTGCGTCGAACGTGACGGGCGTCACCAGCGCATCGCTGATGTGCCGCGCAGTCTGCGCCGCGCGCCGCAGGTCGCTTGAATACAGCGACAACCGGTGTCCGGCCAGCTCCGCCGCCAGCCGCGCGGCCAGCACTCGGGCTTGCTCGTGCCCGGGCTCGGTCAGCGGCGTGTCGGTCCACCCGCCCGTGAGCCGGCGCACGTGGTGCTCGGATTGCGCGTGGCGCACAAGGACGATCAGTCGTGGCGATGCCATGACGCCGCTACGCGCCCCTCCCGTCATGCACCGGCCCCGCCGCACCATCTCGGCACAGCGCCTCGATCTCCTCCCACGTGTACCCGGCTTCCAGCAGCACCTGCTCGGTATGCTCGCCCAGGTGCGGCGCCAGCCGCTCGATGCGCACTGGCTCGCCGTCGAACGCGATCCCCGTCCCGACCAGCGGCACCGGCTCCGCGCCTTCGCGAGGGACGTCGTGGATGTACGCGTTGGCCCGCACCTGCGGGTCCGACTCCAGCTCGTCGTACGTCTGCACCATCTGCGAGAACATGCCGATGCCGTTCAGCCGGCCCACCCACTCCCGCGCGGGCGCCGTCGCAAACACATCGTCGAGAATCGCGATCAGATCCTCCGCATGGTCGCCGATGCGTTTGCGGAACGTGGCGAATCGCTCGTCCGTCAGTAAGTCCTCCCGCCCGATCTCCCTGCAAACTTCGGGCCAGGCCCGGTCCAGCAGCATCCCGATCACGAACCACTTGCCGTCGCTGCCCCGGTAGATCTTCCAGAACGGCCTCGACCCGCCTCGATGCTGGCGCCCACGCAGCTGCCGTGTGAACAGGTAGCTCGTGATGTCGAACGACTGTAGCGAGAGTTGGCTCCCCAGCAGCGACGTGTCCCACCGGCTCCCCCGCCCCGTCCGCTCTCGCGCCGCGATCCCGGAGAGCAGCGCGATCGTCGCGTGCAGCGCGCCCACCTGGTCCGCTAAGGGGACCTGCGCCGGTATCGGCGGGTCGTCCGGCTCTCCGTTCGTGCTCGCGAAGCCGCCGCGCCCCTGTGCGAGGAAATCGAACGCGCCGAGGTCAGCATCCGGCCCCGCGATGCCGTACCCCGACGCCATCACGTAAATGATGCGCGGGTTCACGGCCGAGACGTCGGCGTAGTCCAACCGCAGGTCGCGCATCGCCCGCGCCCGAAAGTTGGTCACGAACGCGTCTGCCGTTTCCGCGAGCTTCAGCAGCGCTTCCCGCCCGCGCGCGTGTTTCAGGTCCAGCGCGATCGACCGCTTTCCCCGGTTGTGCGCCTCGAAGTACGCCGAGAGCCCGTTCGCCGGCGCGATCCACGCCCCCCGGCCGGGATCCCCGTGCCGCCGCTCCTCGATCTTGATGACGTCCGCGCCTAGATCCGCCAACACGGCCGTCGCGTACGTGCCCTGCTGCCAGATCGTCAGGTCCAGGATGCGAAGACCTTCGAGCGGCTTCACCATGCCGAGATTCTCGCGCCGGAACGGGTGCATGTCCAATGAACCCCCGATTGACGCCCGATCCCCCATCTCCTACAACGGACTCCGTGACCGCCTCTGCCCTCGACGCACCCGCCACCTACGAACGGCAGGATCCCGCCGGCCTGTACGCCCGCATCGCCGCCCTCCCCGATCAGATCCAGCAGGCCTGGGACGCCGCGGCCTCGCTGCCTCTGCCCGAGGACTACGCGCGCACGGAACGCGTCGCCGTCCTGGGCATGGGCGGCTCCGGCATCGGCGGCTCGCTGCTCCGTGCCCTCGCCGTCGAGCTTGGCGGCGCCACGCCTGTCGATGTCGTGCGCGGGTACAGGCTCCCCGGCCACGTCGATCGCCGCACGCTCGCCATCGCGTCCTCCGCCAGCGGCAACACGGAAGAGATCCTCGCACTCATGCAGCAGGCCCTCGACCGCGGCGCCCGCACGCTCGCAATAACGACCGGCGGCCGCCTGCTCGACCTCGCCCGTAACCACAACATCCCCGCGCTGGAGTACGAGTGGCACGGCGAACCGCGCGCCGCCCTTGGCTGGAGCTTCGCGACGCTGCTCGCGCTCACCGGCAGGCTCGGCCTGTTGCCCGATCTCGGGTCGGCGCTGCCCGCCGCGCTCGACCACATGCGTTCGCTCGTGGACGTGGCCGCGCGCGCCGTGCCCGAAGAGGTGAATCCGGCGAAGCAGTTCGCGCGTCGGCTGCACGGCAAGCTCCCGGTGATCGTCGGCGCCGACGCTCTGGCGCCCGTCGCTTATCGCTGGGTAACCCAGACCAACGAGAACGCCAAATCCTGGGGCCTCGCGCTGGAACTGCCGGAGATGAACCACAACGCGCCCGTCGGATACGGCGCCCCGCCTGCGCTTGTGCCGCTTCTGCACGCCGTCCTGCTGCGGCCGCGCTCCGTCCATCCGCGCATCGGCCGCCGCATCGACCTCACGCGACAACAGCTCGGTGCTGCCGGCGTCGCCGTCGAGGTCGTCGACGTGCCGGGTGCCTCCGCGCTCGAAGAGATGTTGTGGGCGGTCCAGCTCGGCGACTTCGCGAGCTACTACCTGGGTATCCTCAACGGCGCCGACCCGTCCGAAGTCCGGGCACTCGACTGGCTCAAGGCAGCGCTCAGCAGCTCGTAGCCGTCAGCCGCCGCCGTCCGATGTCCCGGTCTCCGTCTCAGCCTCCGCATCGGCCAGAGTCGTGAAATCGCGGTCCGTCCCCAGTATCACCACCAGCGATGCTCCGGACTCGCGCATCGCGGTGGCCTCCGCCTGCGTCGCCTCCCGGTAGTTCACGTCGGGGATCCCCAGCCAGTTCGCAAGTTGAAGACCGCTTCTGTCGTGGCTCAGGTCGATATCGATGATCTCCGACCGTTCATGCAGCAGCCCGTCCGTTGTGTTCGTCGTCTGCACGTCGAGCTGCTGCCAGCCCTTCCCGATGAGGTACGAGGCGACACTCGATGCCAGCCCGTCAATACCGGCGCCGTTCTGGATCTGCACGACCACCGGCAACGGCGTCGGCGCCACACCCGGGTCCACCGTGATCGGTCCGTCGCTGAAGATCGCCTTCACCAGCTCCGAGATCGCCTCCGGATCGCCGACCAGCACCTGCGCGCCCTGGAGCGTCGTGTACGGCGCCACCACCGAACCCAGCGAGAACGCGATCAAGCTGTCCTTCGTCTGGTTCGCCAGGTCCGCGTACCCCGGGATCAGCGCGTCGTTGATGTCCGTCTGGATCGTCGCGTTGTACTTGTCCCAGAGGTCGACCGGGTTCTCCTTCAACAGGTTCAGCGATTTCGCTTTGTCGATCGCCGCGAAGATCACCCGTTGCTGACGCTGGATGCGGTCCAGGTCGTCGCTGCTGAACCTGATGCGCGAGTAGGCCAGCGCCGTCACTCCGTCCATGTGCTGATTCCCCGGGTAGAAGTGCTGCGGCAGGTAGTCGCCCGGCAGCTCCGTCTCCGAGTAGTACGGGTCGTACACCTCTTCCGGCACGTCCACATCGATCCCGCCCAGCGCGTCGATGAGGTCCTCGAACCCCTTGAAGTCGATGATGACGTGCTTGTCGATCTCGATCCCGAACGGCTCGTTTTCCAGCACCTGCTTCATCAGCCCGATGCCGCCGCCCGGGTAGTCGTTGAACTCGCCCTGCACGTACACCGTGTTCACGCGGTCCTGGTACGAGCCGCTCCCGTCCTTGAACGGGATGTCCACCATCAGGTCGCGCGGGATGCCCAGGATGGCGGCCGAATCCGTCTTCGGGTCCACGCGCAGCACGAACAGTGTGTCGCTGCGCGTCGGCTCCTGCCCCTCACTCGGCCGCCGGTCCAGGCCAAGGACCAGGATGTTGATGGGGTCGTTGCCCCCGCTCGTGCCTTCGCTGTCAGGCCCCGGCAGGATCCCGACCGGGCCCGGCAGCGTGAACTGCCGCCCAGGAAAGAACACGCTGTCGATGCGCGTCACGATCACCAGCGCCAGGTACGCCGAGACCAGCGCGAACAGCACGATCGCCGCGGCGATGATGATTCGGTGGCTATGCGTTGAAGGGGAGGGGGAAGATCCCGAGTTTGCAGTCACTGGGTTCGAGCGTATCGGCCGCTGATCAGCCATGTCAAGCGCGGACGCTCTCCGCGCATTCCGTCATGACCCCGCACAGGACATGTGGCCTGAACGTGCGTCCTCGTATGTTGCCTGTAGCCGGCGGCCGCTGGCCGGCTCCCGGCCACGGGCTGGTCCAGCATGATCGCCGCCGCCCGGCGCGTTGACACTGGCCGGACTCGCACATATGATCCGCAAGCCTTTCCTCACTGGTACGGACGGCGCCCGTACCGGGATGGTTCCGTAACATCTGTAAGGAGCGTCCAATGCCCGATATGCCTGTCGAAGAAGCGGTGAAACAGAACTGCCAGGCCGTCCTCGCCGGCGACCTGATGAAGATCATGGGTGACCTCACCCCAGAAGCGCTGGGCAATCTCATGGCGAACGCCGGTGGTGGCATGGGGACGATGCCCACCCTCACCGCCTTTAACATCGAAAATCACGACCAGGACGGCGACGACCACGTCTTCACCGTCAAGTTCAGTGGCGACCAGGACTTTACCGCCGTTGCCACCTGGCGCGACGTCGGCGGCGCTTGGAAGATCGCCGACCTCAAGATGGAACAACCCGCCGGATAGTGCCGCGCGTGATGCACCCGTACGGGAAGGTCGGGAGACCCGTCCTCCCGCGAACCAGGCACAGGGAAAGTAAGGAGCGGAACACAATGGACGCCAGAGAATTCATGCAGCTCCACGCCGACAACGCCACGGCCGGCAAGATCCCCGAGGTCATGAAGGATCTCACTCCCGACGCCCTGCAGCAGGTGATGCCGCTCATGGCCGGCGGCCCCAACCCCATCAAGACCAACAGCGTCGTCGCCAAAGGCCAGGAGGGCGACGATTACATCTTCGACGTCACCTACTCTGGCGACGACGGCAAGTCCGTCTCGATGCGAGAGTGGGTACGCCAGATCGACGGCACCTGGAAGATCGCCAGGCTGGCCAAGCCCGAGTAGGGGCACGCCGTCGCGTGCCCGCGCAATCCGTCCCCACAGAAAGGAACGCAGAACCATGGCAACCATCGACGAAGCTGTCGCAACGTACGTCGCCGCCATCCGCTCAATGGATATCGGCACCCTGATGGCCACCCTCACGCCCGACGCCCTCGGCAAGGCTATGGCCCAGATGGGCTCCAGCCCGCCCCCCACCAACGTCAAAGACATCAAGGCCGAGAAGATGAGCGAGGAGGACGGCGAGTTCGTCTACCACCTCGTCGTCGAAGCAGATGGCGGCGGCGCCACCATGATGACCCGCTGGAAGGAGATCGACGGCGCCTGGAAGGTCACCGACCTCGGCACCGTCTGAGAACGATCAGCGTCATTGTCGACCGGACCGGAGCGCGGGCCGAACAGCCCGCGCTTCGTTGTGCCTGGGCCGTCCTCTCCCCGCGGCGAGCCCGCGTCGCCCAATCCGGCCTGGCGCCCCACCGGCTGAAAACCAACTACCAACCACCAACTACCCCGCCGCCCCCTTCTGCGCCTCCGCGATCACCTTCTGCGCGATGTGCTGCGGCACCTCTTCGTAGTGGTGGAACGACATCTCGAACGTCCCTCGCCCCTGCGTGATCGACCGCAGGTCCGTCGCGTACCGCAACACCTCCGCCAGGGGCGCCTCCGCGTCGATAACCGTCATACCGCCGTCGTCGGGCGTCATCCCGTGCACCTTCGCGCGCTTCCCGTTCAGGTCGCTCATCACGTCGCCCGTATTCGTCTCCGGCACGTGGATCTTCAGCTCGTAGATCGGCTCCAGCAGCACCGGGTTCGCCTTCAGCGCACCCTGCTTCAGCGCCTGCGACCCGGCCAGCTTGAACGCCATCTCCGATGAGTCGACAGGGTGCTCCTTCCCGTCGAAGAGCGTCACTTTCACGTCGACCATCGGGCAATGCGCCAGCGCCCCCTCGTGCATCGCCTCGACGATGCCCTTCTCGACGGCCGGGATGAAGTTGCGTGGCACCGAGCCGCCCACGACGGCGTCGACGAACTGGAATCCGGCGCCTTTGTTCGGCTCCACCTTGATGCTCACCCGCGCGTACTGCCCGTGCCCGCCCGTCTGCTTCTTGTGGATGTACTCCGACTCGACGTAGCTCGTGATGGTCTCCCGGTACGGCACCCGCGGCGCGTGCAGGTCCACCTCCACGCCGAACTTCCGCTTCATCCGCTCCGCCGCCACGTCCACGTGCGTCTCGCCCATGCCCGAGATGATCGTCTCGCCCGTGGACTCGTCACGATGCACGAACAGCGTCGGGTCCTCCTCGGCGATGCGGTGCAGCGACGGCCCCAGCTTCTCGACGTCGGCCTTGCCCTTCGGCGTCACCGCCACGTTGAACGGAGGCCGCGGAAACACCAGCGGCGCCAGCGTGAGCTGATGCTCCTTCGCACACAGCGTGTCGCCCGTCACCGTCTGCGCCAGCTTCGCCACGGCGCCGATGTCGCCCGCCGCCAGCGTCGGTACGTGCTCCTGCGTTTTCCCCTTCAGCACGCTTAACACGCCCAGCCGCTCGTCCACGTTGTGGTTCGCGTTCCACACGTGCGAGTCCGCCTTCAGCGTCCCGGAGACCACGCGCAGGTACGTCAGCCGCCCAACGAACGGGTCCGCCGACGTCTTGAAGACGAAGGCCGCCAGCGGGCCCGCCGCGTCGGCCTTCAGCTGCTCTTCGGTGCCGCTCGCCGTCGCGGGCTGCGCGGGCATGTCGGCCGGCGAGGGGCAGTCCGCCACGAGCCCGTCCAGGAACTTCGAGACCCCGATGCTCCTCGTCGCCGAGCCCACGAACACCGGGTACACGACCCCGGCCGCGATCCCCTTCTTCAACGCCGCCGTGATCTCCGCCTCGCTTATCTCCTCGCCCTCCAGGTACTTGTTCAGCAGTTCGTCGTCGGCTTCCGCCACCGCCTCCACAAGCTGCTCGCGCGCCGAGGCGACCGCAGCCGCCAGGTCGCCGGGCACGTCGGCGGGCGCGCCTTTGTCGCCGGTATACGCCTTGTTTTCGGCCACGTTCACCACGCCCGAGAAGCTGTCCTGCGACCCGATCGGCAGCATCAGCGGCGCGATGCCCTTGCCGAACTTCGTCTGAAGCTGTGACACCGCCTGGTCGAAGTTGGCGTTCTCCCTGTCCATGCGGTTCACGAAGAACACCCGCGGCAGCCGTGCCTGCTCCGCGTGCATCCACGCCATCTCCGTCCCCACCTGCACGCCGGATACTGCGTCGACGACGATCGCTCCGAAGTCCGCCGCGCGGATGCCGCTCTTCACCTCGCCGACGAAGTCCGCGTAGCCGGGCGTGTCGATGATGTTGACCTTGTGGCCGGCCCACTCGCACGGCACCAGCGCCAGGCTGATGCTGATCTTGCGCTTTACCTCGTCCGGCTCGAAATCGGACGTCGTCGACCCGTCGTCCACCTTCCCCAGCCGTGTCACCCCCCCGGAGCCGAAGAGCGCCGCCTCCGCCAGCGACGTCTTCCCCGTGCCACCGTGGCCCAGCAAAACGACGTTGCGGATCTGGTCGGTCTTGTACTCTTTCATGCCCGGTACACTCTCCTGACGAAGGCTCCAACCGCTCGTTCCGAAGATGACTGCCCGATGTGGGCCACGATCATAACAAGGCCTGTTTCTTGACGGAACGAGCCGCCGGTCACATTCAAGCCAGGCCCGCACGCGCGTAGGGGCGCAGCAGGCTGCGCCCTCGCTCGCGACGGGAGACGCCCGCCGCCCGCATCCTGCTCCACGCCACTGGCTCGCCTCCTCCCCAGTTGCCCGGCCCCACCCAACCTCCAAAGCCCAACGACCATCACCTACCTTCGCTTGAGAACTCTCCCCGCTAGCCTTACCCTACTGACGTGCTCAAGAGCCCGGCGGCCCTCGCCATCCTCACTCTCGCCCTCATGGGCGCCATGCTTGGCGCCCTCCCCGCACGCGATGCGCACGCAACCCCAACTGGGGTCGCCGTCATCGCCTGCGAGAACCTTGCCCCCCACCTCGATGGCGACCCCACGGACGCCACCACCCCCGCCGACGAGCAGGCCGCCTGCCTCGACCCCATCCCGCCCACCGGCCCCCTCAGCATCGCCTCCCTCGCCAGCACCCTCGGCGACCAGACGGCCCCGCTCGACTTCTTGGACACGGCCCCGATCGACTTCCTCGATCACAACCGCATCGACGAGACATGCACGTACGAGGCCGTGATCACGGACGCCACGAAGCCCGCCGTTGGCTGCACACTGCTCGTCTTCGTCTTCGTCGATGATGAGGCCACCACGACGCTGGATCTGTCCGCTGGCCTGTCCGCCGTCGAGGGGAGTGGGTCGAACAGCTACGTCTGTGGGTCCGAGGGATCCGCGCCGGGGCAGGACGCTGACTGCAATGATGCCGTTAGCCCCAATGGCGATGGTGTCGTCGTCTTCCACGTGCTCAACGCCACGTCAAACAATGGCGATGATGAAGAGGTGACCGTTTCACAGGAGGCCGTCGAGCAGTCAGTCGCCATCCATGTCTCGCCTGAGACTAGGTACGACCCGGCCGCGGCCGACGACCCGGACGAAGATGGCGTCGCCTCCTCGGTCGACAACTGCTGGTTGACAGCCAACCCCGATCAGACTAACTCCGACAGCGAGCCGATCGTGACCACAGGCATCGCGCCGCCAGACGTCACTGTTTCGAATGGTGACCGGTTGGGCGATGCGTGCGATCCCGACAGAGACAATGATGGGATGAGCGATCTCGTCGAGACGTACGGCAACTGCGACGGGCGTACGTCATCACCCGCTCTCCTCGACACCGACGGGGATCGTGTGGCCGATGGCGCCGAATGTCTCCTCGGCTCCGACCCCGCCAATCCCATGTCCAGGCCCGCGAGGCCAGCCACCGATCCTGATCGCGATGGCCTGGCGACCGACGTTGAAGAGAACACGCTAGGCACCGACCCCAACGATCACGACTCCGACGACGATGGCGTTAGTGACGGCGTCGAGTTCAAGGGCTACAACACCGACCCCCTCGATTCCGACACCGACGGCGACGGCTGCTCCGACCTCGTCGAAATCGCCTCCCTCGACGACGACGACGAAGTCACACTGGCCGACCTCGCCATCGTAACCATGAGTATCGGCGCCACCGACCGTCCCAACATCGACGTCAACAAGGATGGCCGCATCAACTCCGGCGACCAGCTCTTCATTGCCACCCGCCTCTCCCCGGTCCCCTGCCTCGATTGACCGCGACTGACCGCGGCCGCGCGTCGTTGACAACCGTGCGTTCATCCGGCGAATCCGCGGGCCGCCCTCGCGCTAAACTTCGCCCATCGTGCTGAGTGCGCTGCGCCCCGGAGTCATGGCTCGCCGATGATTGACGACTGATGATTGATACCCCGGCCACCGCAGTCCGGACGCCGTCCACCGCGACCCGCGCCTCCGCCGCCGTGGCCGTAACTGTGCTCGCCATGGCCGGCGCCTTCTTCGCACTGATGCTGCAGTACACGCGCGGCCACCTCTCCCCGCCCCTCGACGACACCGTCATCTACTTCCAGTACGCGAAGCAGATCGCCCACGGCAACGTATTCGTCTACATCGACGGCGACCCCGCGACCTCCGGCTCGACCAGCTTCCTCTATCCGTTCATCCTCGCCGCCGGCTACCTGGCGGGCTTCCGCGACGACCGCATCGTGCTGTTCGGCTTCGGCTGCGCCACGCTGCTCCTGGCCGCCGCCACGCTGCTCACCTACCTCGTCGCACGCCGTCTCGTCGGCGAGACCCCGGCCTGGGCCGCCGCCCTGCTCGTCGCCGTCAACGGATGGGTCGCCTGGACCTTCTTCTCGCTCATGGAGTCCGGCCTCCACACCGTCTCCCTCCTCGGCGCAGTCCTGCTGTTCGCGACCGCCCGCGAATCCCGGCGCGCGTACGTCGCGTTCTGTGCCGTGCTCGCCCTGCTGCCCTTCATCCGTCCCGAGATGTCCCTCATCGCCGTCGCCATCGCCGGCTGCTGGGCGATCGGTGGCGCCCTCGAGGCTGCGGCCGGTGGCTGGCCCCGTCGCATCGCGCCGATGCTCGCCGCGGTCGCCGGTGGAATCGCGTACTTCGCGATCGTCACCGCCCTCACTGGAAGCCCTCGCACGGATACATACGTGGTGCAGTCGGTGCTCGGCGACCCGTCCACCACGTGGGACACGAAGATCGCTACCGTCCTCGAGACGTTCGGCAGTCACCTCGCGTTCGCTTTCGACTTCTTCGGCCCGCCGTCCGTCAGCGTGATCGCCGTCGGCCTCGCACTCGCCGGCGGCGCCTCGCTCATCAGCGACGACGTCGCGGCGCGTCGCCTGACTCTTCGCTCGCTGGTCCCCGTCCTGGCGGTCGCCGGCCTCCTCAGCGCTTCCTTCGAAGGCAGGCCCGATAGCCACTATCACCGCTGGGCCGCGCCGTACGAGCCACTCGTAGTGATCCTCGTCGTCAGCGGGCTCGCCGTCGCACTCACGTGGGTCCCTCGCGCACCCGCGTTCGGCTGGCCCGTCGCCGCTGCGCTCGTCGTGGCCGCGGTCGTCCCCACCACTCAGTCGGCCGCGCTGTACGGCCAGAACACCGCCGATATCTACTTCCAGCAGACTGCCGCGGCCCACTGGCTCCGCGATACTACGCCGCCCGATGCCGTCGTTGGTCTCAACGACGCCGGCGTCATCCCCTACTACAGCCGGCGCCGCGTGTACGACATCATCGGCCTCGTGACCCAGGGCAACGCCGAGGCCTTTGCCGCCGGCCCCGCCAGCATCTACGAGCGCATCGAGGCTCTGCCCGAGGAGGATCGCCCGACGATCTACGCCATCTATCCGTTCGGCCTCGGCATTCACGCCGCGGATCTCGGATTCCTTACGCCCGTTCGCGCGTTCACCCTGCAACGCAAGACGATCTCCGGCGGCGCCTCCAAGTTCATCTACCAACCCGACAACACCCTGCTGGGCGCCGGCGACGAGCCCGGTGAGGTCCCGTCCGAGGCCGGCGGCTGGCGAATCGCCGATCGCATCGATATCGCTCACCTCGAGTCCGAGGACGATCACGCCTACAGCCAGCGCCAGGTCGAGGTCGGCGTACGGCCGCCCCAGGTGCTGCTGGCGCGGCAGTACGCCGGGCGCGGACAGCGCATTATCGACGGCGGCCGTACGAACCACAGCGAGCGCTTCACTCTCCGGGCCGAAGCCGGCAAGCCCTTTGTCGTCCTCATGCGGACGACCGCTGGTGGTGGCGCGCCCGTCGGCGTCCATGGGGACGGCGCGCTCGGCCGCATCGAACTCCCGCCATCGTCGGCGTGGCGCGACATCGTCGTCGCTAGGGGAGAAGTGGCTGGCGACACCGTCGAACTCGAGCTGCGCTCGGCCGACGCCGCCTCGACCTTCTCGTCCTTCTCCTACTGGCTCCTCCAGCCCGAATAGCGGCTTTCCCGCCCGTAGCCGCGGAGCCCGCACGCTTGTGCTATCGTGATGGTTGCCGAAACAACCGATGGAAGAGACGAACGGGAGCGGTCGCCATGCCGAACGTCGCCAACCTCAATCACGCCGTCCTCTACGTCTCCGACCTCGCCCACTCGCTCGACTTCTACCGCAAGGCCTTCGGCTTCGAGGTGGTCGACCGCATGGGCGATCAGGCCGTCTTCCTGAAGGCCGCCGGCGGCGAAAACCACCACGACCTCGCCCTCATGTCTGTGGGCACGGCCGCCCCGCGCCCTCCCCGCGGCGCCGTCGGTCTCTATCATCTCGCGTGGGAGGTCGGCACCATCGAGGACCTTGCGCGCATGGCCGAACTCCTCGCCGAGATGGACGCCCTCGCCGGCATGTCCGGCCACGGCGTCTCGAAGTCCCTGTACGCCCACGATCCCGACGGGATCGAGTTTGAGGTCATGTGGCGCGTCCCCCGCGAGCACTGGGGCGACTACGAGCGCCGCGCCGTCGTCCAGCCTCTCGACCTCCCCAGCGAGCTTGCCCGCTTTGCCACTTCCTCCCCGCCTCTGACATCTGGTCCCTGAGCCGCGGCCTCGCCTTGCGTGGAAGCTACAATTCCAGCATGGAACTCCCCGAGGCTCTGCGCAGCTCCCGCGCCGGCGCCGTCATCGCTCTCGCGGCCACCGCCGTCCTCACGGCCATCCTGGCTCCGGTGCAGCGTGATGTCGGTCTGTTGAACGAAGGCCTCCTGTTCCTCCTCCTCACGCTGCTGATCGCCGGCACGTGGGGCCGCGAGGTCGGCCTCTTCGCCGCCGTGACCACCAACCTGGCCCTGAACTTCTTCTTCGTCGAGCCTCTCCATCGACTCACCGTTCAGGATCCACAGAACGTCCTCGGACTCGTCGTCTTCCTCGGCGTTTCCGTCGTCGGCAGCTCCCTCCTGGCCAGCGCCCGCGCCGCCGCGGCCCGCGCCCGCCGCCGCGAAGCCGAAACGCACGTCATCCTCTCCTTGAGCCGCAGCATGATCGGCCAGACCGAGCCGCACGACGCCCTCGCCGCCCTCTGCCGCGAGGTCATCGCGGCGTTCGAAGCGCCCGGCGCCAGCGTGCTCACCAGTGCGTCCGGCGGATGGCGCGTCCTCGCCCACGCCGGCTCCGCCGACGCTGGCCGGGACCCCGATTCGCAGGAGCGGTTGATGGCCGAACGCGCGTCTGCTGGGAACACCGTCACCCGCCTCGGGCATACGGGCCTGAGTCGCACACGGCGCATCCGCATCGTCGCCCCCGCGGGCTCTCGGCGCGTCCACGACGCCGAATCCGGCGCGGCTTTCGTCCCCCTCCGCGTCGCTGGCCACACGCTGGGCGTCCTCCGCCTCGATGGCCCGATCGGCAACACGCCGTTTCGCGACGAGCCCGAGAGCTTGCTCGCCGCCTTCGCCAGCGAAGCCGCGCTGGGCGTCCAGCGCGCCGAGCTTGCCCGCGCCGCCGCTTACGCGGATGCCCTGAGACGGGCTGACGAGATGAAGTCCGCCCTGATGACGTCGATCTCTCACGACCTGAAGACGCCGCTTGCCGGCATCAAGACGGCCGTCTCCAGCCTGCTCGATACCACCGTCGATTGGTCCGCCGAGGACAAGCAGGCGTTCCTCGCCACCATCGACTCCCAGGCCGACCGCCTCAACCGCGTCATCAGCGACATCCTGGACCTGAACCGAATCGAGTCCGGCGTGATCGCCCCGTCCATGCGCCCTGTCAACGTCCTCGCGCTCTTGGAGGACGTGCGCGAGCGCGTCGCCCTCGTGACGGGTGCGCGCCCTGTCACGCTTGAGTCGCCGCCGGACCTCTACGCCCACGCGGACGGGTCGCTCATCGCGCAGGCGCTCGTGAACCTCGTCGAGAACGCCGCTCGCTACTCCACACCCGCCGGCGCTATCCGCCTCACCGGCCGGCTCTCGGCTGCTGGTGTCGAGCTTGCCGTCGAGGATGAGGGTCCGGGTATCGCGCCCCAGGACCTGCCGCACGTGTTCGAGCGCTTCTACCGCGCGCGGGAGCAGAGCAGCCGCGTAAAGGGCAGCGGTCTGGGCCTCGCCATCGTGAAGGGCTTCGTGACTCTGTGCGGCGGCACCGTCCGCGTCCAGAGTTCGCCCGAATGCACCAGTTTCATCCTCACGCTCCCCGCGACGCTCCCGGCGAGGGCCACCGCATGAGCGGGCAGCGCGGCGGCCCGCGCATCCTCGTCGTCGACGACGAGACGCAGCTCCGCCGCGCCCTCCGGCGTTCGCTCGAGGGTCACGGGTACGACGTCAGCGAGGCGGAGGACGGCGAGTCCGCGCTCATCGAGTTCGACGCGTTCAAGCCGGACGTCCTGCTGCTCGACCTCATGCTTCCCGATACGTCCGGGGTCAAGATCTGCGGCGAGCTACGCCGCTCGTACGAGACGCCCATCATCGTCCTCTCGGTCGTCGGCGACGAGAAGGCAAAAGTCGCGGCCCTCGATGAAGGCGCCGATGACTACCTCACCAAGCCGTTCAGCATGGACGAACTCCTCGCACGCATCCGCGTCGCCCTGCGCCGCGGCAGTACCACGCGCGCGCAGTCGGGCTCCATCAGCGTCGGCGACCTGACCATCGATCTCGAGCGCCGGGTCGTCCGGCTCGGCGTGGAGGAGCTGCACCTTACCCCGACCGAGTACAGCCTCCTGAAGTACCTCGCCACCAACGCCGGCAAGGTCCTGACGCACCCCATGATCCTCCGCGCCGTCTGGGGCGCCGAGTACGCCGACGACACGCACGTCCTGCGCACCTACGTAAACCAGCTTCGCGCCAAGCTCGGCGACGATGCCGCCTCCCCTCGCTACATCCGCACCGATCCCGGCGTCGGCTATCGCTTCCTTGACCCCGACCCTGTTTCCTGACGATATCCGCATACCTTCGGACGCCCCTCCTGACCCGCCCCTGACCGCGCGCTGCGTACCGTGAGGCCATGGATCGCCGTCCGTTCGCCGGCCGCCGGGCATGCCGAACGGCCGTCATGCGTGAGGAGTGCTCGCGTGCCGATTGACCCGCCTTCGCCTGCGCCTGAGGCTGCACCTCGCGGGGAAGAGCCCAGCGTCATCAGGATCCCTCGCAAGGGCGTCTCGCTCGATGTCGAGTCCACCGAGATCGTGCGCGGCGCCAAGCCCGGGTCCCGCTTCGCGCGCCGCGTCCGGGCCGGCGAGCGGCGGTTCGAACCCGGCGCGGGCGAAGGTACCATGCGCGCGACGCGGCTCGCCACCGCCCCGCGCACCCGGTCTCAGCGCGTGTGGACGCGCGCGCGCCGCGTCGTCGTCGGTTCGCCGCTCGCCAGCGAAGAGTCCGAAGAGCAGAAGCTGCCGAAGTGGAAGGCGCTCGCCGTCTTCTCGTCCGACGTGCTCTCGTCTAGCGCCTACGCCACCGACGAGATTCTCCTCGTGCTGGCCGCCGCCGGCGTTGGCGCGCTCACCCACTCCATCGAGATCGCCCTCGCCATCGGTCTCCTGCTCGCCATCGTTACCTTCTCGTACCGCCAGACCATCAAGGCCTACCCCAGCGGGGGAGGCGCGTACATCGTCGCCCGCGAGAACCTCGGCGACGCCGCCGGGCTCAGCGCCGCGGCCGCCCTCGCCGTCGACTACGTCCTTACAGTCTCCGTCTCGATCGCCGCTGGCGTCCTGGCCATCGCCTCGGCCTTCCCCGAGCTGCACGCCTACGCCGTGGAGATCTCCGTCGCCGTCGTCGCCGTCATCACGCTGCTGAACCTGCGGGGCATCCGCGAGTCGGCGACGATCTTTGCGCTGCCGACGTACGCCTTCATCCTGTCGATCGCCGCCCTTCTCGTCGTCGGCTTCATCCGCCTCGCGCTCGATCCCGGCCTCCAGTCGGAGATCCCCGAGTCGGTCCACCCGGTCGGCACCTCAGGCCTCACGTTGTTCCTCGTCCTGCGGGCGTTCGCCTCAGGCTGCGCCGCCCTCACCGGTACCGAGGCCATCTCCAACGGCGTGCCCGCCTTCCGCCGGCCTGAATCCCACAACGCTTCCGTCACGCTGGTGTGGATGGGGGTCATTCTCGGGAGCTTCTTCCTGGGCATCACCTTCCTCGCCCACGAGGTCGGTGTGCAGCACGCCGACGAGATCTCCGTCCCGGCCCAGCTCGCGCGGACGGTGTTCGGCCAGACTCCCCCGTTCTACGTCATCCAGGCCGCCACTGCGCTCATCCTGCTCCTCGCCGCCAACACCTCCTACGCCGACTTCCCGCGCCTGGGTTCCATCCTCGCCCGCGACAAGTTCCTGCCCCACCAGTTCACCTTCCGCGGTGACCGCCTGGCCTTCTCCAACGGCATCATCGTGCTCGGCGTTTGCTCGTCGCTGCTGCTCGTCTTCTTCGATGCCGACGTCGACGAACTCATCCCGCTGTACGCGTTCGGCGTGTTCGTGTCGTTCACCCTGTCGCAGGGCGGCATGGTTGTGCACTGGCTGCGGCTGCGGGGGCCGGGCTGGCGCGGCAGCATGCTCATCAGCGGCACCGGCGCCACCGCAACCGCTGTCGTCGCTGCCATCGTCGGCGCGACGAAGTTCACCGAGGGCGCCTGGATCAGCATGATCGCGATGGCCGTCCTCGCCGGCCTCTTCTTCGCCATCCACAGCCACTACCGCGGTGTGGACCGCGCACTGGAACTACCCGGTGACGTGCTCGCGACCGGCGGCGGGGGTCGCCGCCACGTCGTGCTCATCCCCGTCGAGGAGTTGAACCGCGCCGTCATCCAGACCGTAAACTACGCGCGCGCCATCTCGCCCAACGTCACCGCGCTCTATATCACCGACGATCCGGAGGCCGGCAACGACCTGCGGGAGCGCTGGGAGCGCGCCGTGCTCGACATCCCGCTCCTCGTCATCGATTCGCCCTACCGGTCCTTCGTCGCCCCGCTCATCGCCTATATCGACGCCATCGAGCGGTCAGACGGCGGCCAGTACGTCTCTGTCGTCCTGCCCGAGTACCGGACGGCCTGGCCCTGGCAGCGCTGGCTCCACAACCAGTCCGCACGCCGCCTCCGCGCCGCCCTGCTCGACCGCCCCAACACCGCCGTCTGCGAATTCCCGCTCCACCTCGTGTCACCGGACGAGGATGGGCAGGCTACGGGACCGTAGAGCCGCTCGCCCTTCGCACCCATAGCGGCGAGTGGAGCGCCCGGTTGCGATCCCTGTCCTGCCCTGCCCACCTACTTCAACCCCGGCCACGCCGTGATCGTCCCGTCGTGCCACTCCGGGTCCGCCACCAGCAGCGCCCGCATGCGCTGGTACTCGCGGTCCTGCTCCGGGCTCGTCGCGTTCTTCCGGTACGAGGCCTCGTCGTCGAACACCGCGACGCCCCACGTCTCATCCCCCGCCGCGTCGTACAGGTACGCCGCCTTCATGCCGCCCGGCGTCCGGCTTCCATCCATCATCACCTGCGCAAGCTCGCCCTTCTTCCCGGGCTTCACCTGCATCCGAAACACGCTCCCGAACATGACACGCTCCTTTCGATTGCTGATCTGTGACCCGCGATCCCCAGCGACCAGTGACCCACCACTACCTGGCGTAGTTGCTGGCTCCGGACCAGTCGATGGCGACGACCGCCTCGTTCCCGACCACCCACGCATCGTGTCCAGGTGGGATCACGACGACGTCGCCCGGCCCGGTCTCGGTCTCTTGACCGTCGGCCATCTTGACGACCATTCGTCCGGACACCTGGTACAGGAAGTGGGGCGCCTGACAGAGGTCCGTGCCTGCGATGGGCTTGACGTCGTTCGACCACTTCCAGCCCGGCTCGGCGTTGAACCGCCCGACGGTGCCGCCGCCGATGTTCACCACCTCGATCTGACCATGCCCGAACTTCCTCACTTCGTCAGGGGCATTCATCTTCTTCTGTTCGACGTTTGCCATGGCTTCCTCCGCTTCGTGTGATGACCAGCCGCCAACACCCACTTACCTGGCGTAGTTGCTGGCCCCGTACCAGTCGATCACGATCACCGGCTCGTTGCCCACCACCCAGGCGTCGTGGCCCTGCGGCAGGGCCGACACCTCGCCCGGCCCCACCTCCAGCTCCGTCCCGTCCTGCATCTTGATGCCCAGCCGCCCCGAGAGGTGGTACTGGAAGTGCGGCGCCTCGCACCAGTCGGTGCCGGCCATCGGCTTCACGTGCTTCGACCACACCCAACCCGGCTCCAGCGTCAGCCGGCCGATCGTCCCCCCGCCGATGTTCACGAGGTCGACCTTCCCCTTCTCGAACGTCCTCGTCTCGTCCGCCTTGTCCAGGTCCTTCCGTTCCGCTGCTCCCACGATTCCGCTCCTTTCGTCCTTCGCGATCCGCCGTTCGCCAACGGCCGGCGTCCACCTAACGACCAACGACTTACCCCTAACGACTACACACGTAGTACGCGTTCATGATGTCCCCCTCGACGTGCTTCACCGCCACGTCGCGGAACCCCGCCTCCGCCAGCAGCTCGCGCGCCTTCTGCTCGCCCCACATCGTCCCCAGCCCTTCGCCGTCCAGTGCCAGCGACACCGTCATGCAGTGGAAGGTCGAGATCGCGTAGAACGCCGGCGCCATCGGGTGTTCCATATTCCCCGCGTGCGTGCTGTCCGCGGCGATGTCCACCATCAGGAACGTCCCGCCGGGCCGCAGCGCCTCGCAGATCCCGCGCAGCACCGTTCGCGGGTGGGCCTGATCGTGGATCGAGTCGAACGCTGTGATGAAGTCGTACGCACCCTCCACTCCCAGCGCCGACACGTCCGTTTGCTCGAACCTGGCGTTCGAGACGCCCATCCGCCGCGCTTCGGCCCGGCCCGCGTCCACGGCTTCGTCCGAGAAGTCGTAGCCGGCGAACCGGCTCTTCGGGTACGACTGCGCCATCAGGTTGATGGCGTGCCCCTGCCCGCAGCCGATGTCGGCGACGTCGATGCCCGCCGCCAGCCGTTCCGTCAGGCCCGGCACCAGCGGCAAGGTCGCCTCGAACAGCGTCGCGTCGAAGATCTGCGCGCTCAGCGCCGCCATTTGCTGTTGGAACTTCGGGAAGCCCGAATACGGCACGCCGCCGCCTCGCTGGAACGCGTCGACGATCCCGTCCTCCACCAGGCCCATCTGCGAGAGGAACTCCGCCATCGTCGCCAGGTTCCCGGGGCCTGCCGACCGCGTGACTGACGCTGCGTGCTCCGCCGGCAGCCAGTACGTCCCTCGCGCCGCATCATGCTCCACAACCCGGGCCGTCGTCATATTGCCCAGCCACTCGCGCACGTACCGCTCGTTCAGCCCCGCCGCCCCCGCGATCTGCTCGCTGGTCGAAGGCGGCAGCGTCGCCAGCTTGTCGAACAGTCCTGTCCGGTGGCCGACGCTCACCATCAGCGTCGTGAGCCCCCCGTTCAGCATCCCGATCATGTGCCCGGCGAACGCCTCCGCCTTCGTCTGGTCCAGTGTCTGTGTTGTCATCGCAATCGCTCCTTGCTGGTGATGTCTCGTTGTGACCGGGGGCCGCCAGGCGTTACACGAACGCGCAAAGTCCGGCGATCCCCGGTGGACACGAGCATCCCATACTGTGGCCGCCGCCGGATCGGCTGTTTCGCGCATCTTTCGCCCGCATGAGCCGTCGGGATCACGCAGATTGGCGCGAACTGCGTAGGCGTTCGAGTGAGACGGCGGCCAACCGGTTCGGCCACCCCACGAGATCGCAGGGCCTCACCGCCAAACGTAGGGGCGCAGCCTGCTGCGCCCTCCCCGGTCGAACACGAGGCTCCCCTGAGCGATGGCGTCTCTTGCAACGGCCGGCTTGTCCGACAGACCGCCCCCAACGCCTAACCCCTAACGACCAACCCCCAGGTGCCGCATCGCGTACCCCGTCGCCTCCGCCCGGTTCCGCACCCCGATCTTCGCGTAGATGTTAGTGATGTGTCGCGCCGTCGTCCGCTCGCTGAGCACCAGCCGGTCCGAGATCTCGCGCGTGCTGTGGCCTTCCGCCACCAGCAGCAGCACCTCGCGCTCGCGGGAGGTCAGCCCGTCCGGACGCTCCGTCGTCAGCCGCCGGTGCGACCGCTGGATCCGCTCGATCCGCTCCTGCACACCCCGCATGCCGGCGTCCCGCGCGATGCCCAGCGCCGACCGCAGCAGCTCCGCCGCCGCCCGCCGGTCACCCGGCCGCCGCCGCGTTAGCAGCAGCTTCGCCAGCTCGAACTGTGCGTGCGCCAGCCAGGGCCGCCCGCCCGTCCGTGTGTTGACCTCGATCGCGTCCCGCAGGTGCCGCTCCGCCTCGTCGGGCCGCCGGGCCGTCGCCGCCAGCATCCCCAGGTACAGCGCCGCCGCTCCAACTGACGCGACGCCCTCGCTCACCACGATGTTGCGCCCGTCATACGGCAGCAGCCGTTCGTACAGTTGCTCCGCGCGGATCCCGTCGCCCAGAGCCGCGCACACCAGGCTCCCCAGTACCAGCACCACCAGCCCCGTGTCCTCGCGCGAGACCGCCTCGAAGCGGTCGGCCGCCAGCTCCTCGAACTGCGCCCGCGCCTCCGGATACCGGCCCGACTCCGCCTCGATGAACGCCAGGACCGCCGTCCACAGCGCGACATCCGGCTCGTTGCGCCTCGAGGCCTCGATCAGCGGCCGCAGTTCCTCGGCCCGGCCCTGCTGCCAGCGAATCACCAGCAACTGGCCCCCGAACGCCGCGATCAGGTTCTGCCCCTCGGCCTGCCGCCCCAGCTCCAGCGCCCGCTGCGCCAGCCGCTCGCCCTCGTCCAGGTGCCCTCGGAAAATCGCCATCATCGCCTTCCGCACCGCCGCCTGCCACAGGTAGATGGGCTGGCGCGCCGCTGTCGCCCCGCGCTCGTACGCCTCGATTTCCGCCTGCGCCGCCGCCACGCCGGTCAGCTCCATCAGGTCCGCAATGCGCGGCCGGATCCCCCACAGCGCGATGCTCGGGTCGCCGATCGCCTCCGCCAGCTCGATGATCTCCCCGGCCGCCCGCAGCCGCTCCTCCAGGTGCGGCGGCTGCCACAACGCCACGTGCAGCACCTGCAGCGCCCGCGCCAGCGTAATGAGGTCGCCCGACCGCCGCGACATGTCGACCGCCTCGCGGGCGCGCGCCAGTACCGTGTCCGGCGCCCCGCTATACAACGTCTGCAGCGCCAGTCGCGACATCAGCCGCGCCCGCAGCTCCAGGTCGTCCGCCGGCGCCAGCTCCAGCGCGCCGCGCATGTACGCCACCGCGCGCTCGTCCACCGATCCCACCGTCGGCCACGACCGCGCGTAGCCCAGCGCCGCCCGCGCGTACCTCTGTGCGTCCCCCAGCTCTCGCGCCAGCGCCGCCGCCTTCTCGAACGTCTCCCGCGCCGCGTCGGAGTCGCTAACCCGCTTGCGCGCCTCGCCCAGCAGGAGCAGCGTCTCGCACTGCGCCGCCCGCTCGCTCGCCGGCACCAGCGCCAGCGCCTCCGCATACAGCCGCGCCGCATCCTCGAACGCCGTCGCCGCGCTCGCCCGCTTCGCCGCCGCCCGCAGGTAGTGCAGCGTCTTACCGACTTGCTCCGGCGAACGCGACTGCAGGTAGTGATGCGCCAGGTCCTGGTCGTAGTCGCCCGTCGACACGTCGCGCCGGCGTTCGATCGCCCGCGCGGTCGCCAGGTGGAGTTGCTGCCGTCGGGGCAGCGACGTCTGCTCCAGGATCGCCTGGCGGATGAGGTCGTGCCGGAACGCCAGTTGGAGGCCGTCCCGCGTCCGCTCTACCGCGACCAGGTGCGCCTGTTCCGCCGCCTCCACCGCGCCCAGCAGTGCGTCCGGCGCCAGCCCCGTCACCTCAGCCAGCAACCCGTAGTCCGCTCGCCGTCCCGCCACCGCCGCCGCCGCCAGTACCTGCCGGTCCTCCCCGGCGGCCCCTGCGAGCCGTCCCTCGATCGCGCTGCGCACGCTGGCCGGGATCGGCAGCTCGTCGAACGACGTCAGCTCGATCCACCGGTCGCGCCCGTCGAACAGCGTGCCGTCGTCCAGCAGCCGCTTCACCACCTGCTCGACGAACAGCGGATTTCCACCCACCCGCTCGTACAGCGCCTCGCAGATCGAGATCGGCGGCTCCCGGCCCGCCAGGCCCGCCACCATCGACGAGACCTCGCCCGGGCCCAGCTCGTCCAGCGACAGGACACCGGCGGCGCCCTGCCGCTCCAGGTCTCCCAGCAACCGCGCGATCGCCGGCACTCCGTGGGTATCGTCGGTCTCTGCCGTCCGGCAAGTGATGACCAGCAGGATGCGCCGCGTCCTCGTAAAACGGACCAGGTGGCGCAGAAGCAGCGCCGTCGCCTCGTCCGACCAGTGCGCGTCCTCGACGATCAGCAAGAGCGGAGCGACACGGCTCAGGCGGTCCAGGAAGTCCCGCACGGCGCCGAACAGCGCCTGCCGCTCCAGTTCGGCCGATGCCGGCCGCGCAGACGCCGGCTCGCCCAGCAAACCGCGCAGCGACGGCGCCATCCACGTCAGTTCCGTCCCCGAAGCTGCCGCCGCGGACCCGACTGTCCCGGCGTCGAACGCCGCGACCGCTTCCTCCAGAAGCTCGGAGAACGGCAGGTACGGGATGCCGCCGCCGTCCAGACAGTGGCCCGTCAGCGCCACGAACCCTTGCGCCCGTGCGATCGCCAGCAGTTCGCCACAGAGGCGCGTCTTCCCCAGCCCTGCCTCGGCCTGCACGGCTAGGGCCTCGCCCGCGCCCTCGCGCGCCCGCTCCAGGCGCAGCCGCAGGTCCGCCAGCTCACGCTCGCGCCCAACGAACTCTGTTCTGGCCAACACCGCTCCGGCCATAACCACGATTGTACGCCTGTCCCCGGGGCCCCCATCCCCGGGCCTTCTCCCGCCCTTACACCGGACGCGTCCTCCAGTCACGGAACGCCGCCAGCAGCCGCTCCCGCGCCGCCGGCGCCACGTCGGCCTCCCGCAGCCGCCCGGCCATCACGATGGTCTTCCGCATCTGGTCCAGGTACGCCCCGCACCCCTCGCACGCCGTCAGGTGTTCCTCGAACCGCGCGCGGTCCCGCGGCGAGAGCGTCCCCTCCAGGTACTCCGTCACCAGCTCTACGAGCTGCCTGCAACTCATCGCGCTCTCCCCATCACGTGCGGCTCCAGCGCCCGGCGCACCTTCGAACGCGCGCGGTGCAGCAGCACCCTTTGATTCGTGCCGCTGAGGCCCAGGAGGTTACACACCTCGTCCGAGCTGAATCCCTCGACGTCCCGCAAGGTGATCACCTGCCGCTGGCTGGCCGGCAGCGCCGCGATCGCTGTCTCCACCGCCTCCTGCGTCTCCGCCGAGAGCGCCCGCTCCGCCGGCAGGTCCTCCCACCTCGCCGGCGCGCTCGACCAGTGCCCGCCCACGAACGGCATCCACGTCCGGTGGAACCGTCCCGACTCCACCGCCGGCCCATCGTCATCTCCGTCGCCCAGGGTCGAGAACGGCACGCTGCGCGACTCCTTCCGCAACCGCGAGCGCATCACGTTCATCAGGATCCGGAACAGCCACGTCTTCAGCGACGAGCGCCCCTCGAACCGCCCCAGGCTCTCCAGCAGTCCGATCCAGGTGTCCTGCACCACCTCCTCGGCCAGCGTCGCATCCCGCACGTACGATCGCGCCAGCCGCAGCAACGCCGCATGGTGCCGGTCGAGCAGCTCCGCGAACGCCGCCTCCTCCCCCGCCCGCAGCCGCTCGACCATGCGAGCGTCGTCCGCCCAAACGCCTGCGACGGCCCGCTTAGCGTGAGCGCCGCTATCGTCGAGAGGCGTCTCCTCTCCAGCCATAGACTCGAATATATCTGTTCCCATCTGTTCAATCTGTTGATGGACTCTCCCGCCGACGAACGATTGCAGGACGCCCGACGACCAACCCCTGACGCGCATTGACTTGACATGACCAGTACATACGTGCGAAACTGACGTTCGGACAGGTTGGCATCGGCATCCCCACGAGCCGAAGCCCAAAGACCCGGTCCGGTGGGAACTTAGCTTCGATTTACCCGCGCCGGTTGACCTGTTACTCTTCACCCCGGCGCCTTTGCCAAAGTAGGATCAGCAGCGACGGCGCCCGGCCCTGTCTGCGTCCTCGGCCACAAGCCACCACACCAGTCGCAGACAACAGGCCGGGCGGCGTCCTTTTGTGGGGCCCTCAACGCCTCACCCAAGAGGAAAAGAACCATGAAGGTCGTATTCATCGAGGACGTAGCCGGTACCGCAAAGATCGGCGACATCAAGGAGGTGAAGCCCGGCTTCGCCCGCAACTACCTCCTCCCACGCCATCTCGCCATGCCCGCCACGCCCGCCGTCATTAAGAGCGCCGAGCTCCGCGCCGCCCGTGAGGCTCGCCTCCAGGAGGCGCGCGACAACGAGGCCCGCACCCTCGCCACGAAGATCGAGGGCGTCGCCTACACCATCACCGCCAAGGCCGGCTCCACCGGCAAGCTCTTCGGCTCCGTCGGCACGGCCGATATCGCCGAGCGCGTGGCCGGAACGCTGGGCGCCGAGTTCGACCGCCACAACGTGGGCCTCGCCGAGCCACTCAAGGAGCTGGGCGACTATCCCGTCGTCGTGAAGCTCACCAGAAACGTCACCGCCACCGTCACTGTCAGCGTCGTTGGCGAGGACGGCACCACCGCCGCGGACATCAAGGCGAAGGCCGAGGGCACTGCCTCGAAGGCCGGGGCTGCGTCGCCGGCCGAGGCTGCCGAGAGTTCGGTCGAGGCGGAGGCGCCGGACGCCGACGCCGGGGAAACGGACGCGGTCGAAACGGAAGAAGCCGCCGGCGACGAAGCCTAGCTCTCGCTTCCGCGAGCGCCTCCTTCGTCGCCGTTACGCACCGCGCGCAGGCGCGGCCAACACGAACGCGACGCAAGGAGGCGAAGTGGCCCTCGCTGCTGCTGACTACGCACTCACACTGCGCGACGCCGAGAAGGCGCTCGCTGCCGCGCGCACGGCCGACGATGTCCGCAACATCTGGAAGCAGTACAACCCCACGCTCGGTCACCGCACCCTCGGCCGGCTCCTGCTCGGACGCCGCTCGGCCGAGCTCCTCCAGAAGCACGACCCCGGCAAGGAATGACTATGGTCACCGCCGACAAGCTCCCTGTGTTGGCCGTGATGTGGCCCAGCCGCCCCCGGCCGCGCACTGCCGTCGCGCCACGCTCTCGGACTTCGACCCTCGACCCGCGGACCTCCAGGACTTAACCCATGGTTACCGCCGACAAGCTCCCACCGTTCGACATCAAGGCCGAAGAGGCCTGCATCGCCGCCGTCCTCATGGACCAGACGGCCATCGCCGACGTCGCGAAGGTCCTCCAGCCGCAGGACTTCTATCGCGACCAGCATCGCTGGGCTTACGAGGCCTGCCTCTCCCTCTGGGAGCGCGACGAGCACATCAACGAGGTCACACTCGCTCATGAGCTCGGCCGCCGCGACCAGCTCGACGAAGTTGGCGGCCTCCCGTTCTTCGCCCGCATCACCACCGAGCTGCCAACCGCCGTCGGCATCGAGCACTACGCCGAGATCGTCCGCCGCGACTCCATCTATCGCCAGATGATCACCGCCGGCTCGCAGATCGTCCAGCTCGCCTACGAGGGCGGCCCCGATCTCGACAGCGCTCTTCGCCGCGCCGAGGATATGCTGCTCGGCCTTGGTGGACGCCGCCGCGCCAGCGACCTGCTCCCCTTGCACCACTATCTCGAGGAGTTCTGGTCCACGCCCGGTCCCTTCGAGGTCGGCTCCTCACCCGGGGCCATGGGCCCCGTCCGCTCCGGCTTCATGGACCTCGATACGCTGCTCGGCGGCTTCCACGCCAAGGACCTCGTCGTCATCGCCGCCCGGCCCAGCGTCGGCAAGTCGGCGCTGCTCCTCAACCTCGCGCGCAACGCCGCCGTGGGCAGCCACGCCTGCGTCGCCGTCTTCTCGCTCGAGATGTCGGGCGAGTCGCTCGCCCAGCGCCTCCTCGCCGCCGAGTGCGGCGTTGACGGCTCCCGTATCCGCCTGGGCCAGATGAACGACCTCGAGCAGCGCCGCGCCTACAACGCTTCGCAGGAGCTGTCCGGCCTCGATATCTTCATCGACAACACCTCGATGACCACCGTCGCCCAGATCCAGGCGAAGCTCCGCCGCCTCGAACAGCTCCACCGCAAGGCCGACCTCGTCGTCATCGACTACCTCCAGCTCATGACCGCCGGCGGCCGCTACCGCGACAACCGCGTGCAGGAGGTGAGCGAGATCTCCCGCGGCCTGAAGATGCTCGCCGTCGAAAACGAGGTGCCCGTCATCGCCGCCGCCCAGCTCTCGCGTGCCCCCGAGATGCGCCAGCCCCACATCCCCATGCTCAGCGACCTCCGCGAGTCCGGCAGCATCGAGCAGGACGCCGACGTCGTCATGTTCATCTATCGCGAGGACATCTACGTCACCCGCGAAGAGTGGGAGATGCGCAACTTCGACCAGCCCTACCCCGAAGGCATCACGAAGCTCATCGTCGCCAAGCACCGCAACGGCCCCACCGGCATCGTCCACATGCGCTTCCGCAACCACCTCTCCCGTTTCGAAGACCTCATGGTCCTCGAAGAGGAGATCGCCTGATGCATGGGGACCGCTGCCAGTACCCGCGGAGCTTTAGCTCCGCCAGCGGCCCCTTAGCGCGGGCCTTCCAGCCCGCCCGTTCCCCCTGTAACGACGTCCGTAGCGCGGGCCTTCAGCCCGCGCGTGTCGACAGGCGCTTAACCAAGTTCCGCAGCGCGGGCTTTCAGCCCGCGCGGACGTTCGCGACGAGTCGCAGTTCTCTTGACCAGTACCAGCGGAGCTTTAGCTCCGCCCCGTGTTGCGTATCGCACCTGGCGCGGTTCTCCGCCGCCGATCGCGGGCCGTCGTCTCCCCCTCTCGACGTCGTGG
>CAYJMG010000005.1:0-145609 GCA_964371355.1 uncultured Dehalococcoidia bacterium | reverse complement strand
CCAGTATCCCGGAGGACTCGCATTTAGACTGGATCAGTTTTCGGGGGGCAGGTCATCAGAGACGCCCTCACAAGGGCGGGCTTTGACTGCTGGTTGGACGAGATTGAGCTTGAAGTGGGCGATTCGATATTCGATCGCATCTCCGATGCAATCGGCCGCTCTGACTTCGTTGTCTTCTTTGTGTCAAAGGCCTCGCTAGACTCGGCCTGGGCTCGTCTCGAACTGCAATCGGCGATCTCGAAGCAGTTGAGAACGCAGGGCCTTCGAGTGCTCCCCGCGATTCTTGACGGCAGTCCACCTCCGACACTGCTTGATGGGATCCTATGGGCCGACCTTAATGCGGACTTTGATGCTGGTGTCGAGGCTCTCGTCAAGGCTGTGCGATCGAGGTTCGCGGGGCCAGAGACCGTCGAGAATCCCAATCAGGGCGAATTGGAGGCACAATTTGACAAGGCATTCAGCGGCATTCCCAAGGCCCGGTCCGGCGTGCACTTTCTTATCCTCTCTGGGCCGTCGTCGAGTGGGAAGGACACCTTGCTCCGAGAGGTGGAGTGGGCGTTAGGTGGCCGAATTGAGACACTACGGAAGTACACTACCCGTCCGAAACGATTGAAAGAAGAGGAGTATTCAAGGCCCATCTCGCCTGAGGAATTCCTGCATCTGCGCGACAAAGGGGGAATCATTTTCCCTTTCCGCAAACGTGGAACATGGTACGGATTCGACGCAGCACACTTCGACTCAGCAGTGCGCGCCGGAATGCATGTTATCTGCGTACTGACGGAACTCGGCCTTGTTCCTCTAATCAAAGAGGCGCTCCGGAGCAAAGGTATCACAACCACAGCCTTCTTCATCGAGGCACCGGACGACGTCTTGGAACGTCGAACCCTGAGACGAGACTTCTCTTCGGAAGAAGCGGTCGGTCGAATGCGATCGATAAACCAAGACCGGATTGAAATCCGACTCCGTTCATCCTTTCGACAAGAGTACACATTCGTTAAGAACCTAGAGCGTGGAAGCGGTCTCGGTGATGCATCGGATACGCTGATCGCAGCGATTCGGAAACTCTTGGACGAGCACTCTACTCCCAAGAGTCGCCGGACATTATCGTTGCGGGAATGGCAAACATTCGGGCCTGACCTAGTAGCTGGCCTCCATTCCAAGGACGAGGGAGCGAGGTACCTCATTCTTGAGGTAGCTCCGTTCTATGTTCAGGCGTTAGCCGCTGCCGAGCCAGGAGATTTTCTCGTGGAGGCCGTTTCCAATGTCTTTCTGCCCAAGGAAGACCAACTACGCAAGGAGTCCGAGTCCATTCTTGCCGACCTGGGATTTCAACGGAGTAGTGAAGTCGGGAATTTCAGCATGCGCCTCAGAGGGGTTCATCCTGAGACCGTCTCGACTATCCTCCACCGCGCGCTGACCTTGGCCTACCCGGTCAGAATCGACGACTGGGCGCAGGTCACCATCAGCGGGTAGGGACAAAGGGGGTTCACCAGAATCCGATTGATTCCTAGGGCGTCTTCCGGCGCTAGTGATACCCTAGGCGCTGGTAGGGAGGCCGGAGGCCCGCCACACCCATGCTCGATATGTACCTCCTGACGCTGGGGATCTCCGTCGCGCTCGGCTTCGCGCTGACCGTCCTCCTCCTCGGCCTCTCCCGCACCGAGCGCTTCCTCCGCCTCTTCCACGTGCGCGGCGTGCAGGAGCGGCCGCGGTGGGGCGGGGTGGTGTTCCTGGCGGCGTTCGCGCTGACGCCGTTCATCGCCTCGGCGGTGTCGGGGCAGGCGGAGGAGATCTTCTCGCCGCGGTCGGGCAGCTTCTTCGGCCTACTGGCGGCGACGTCGCTGGTGTTCTACGTGGGGTTCCTGGACGACATCAAGCTCACGTCGCCGTACCTGCGGATGGCGGTGTTCCTGGCGGGCGGGTCGGCGGCGTACGCGGCGGGCTACCGGATCGAGGAGATCGGCCTGCCGACGGGCCTGACGATCGACTTCGGCTGGCTGGGATTCTTCGTGACGGTGCTGTGGATCGCGGCGATGACGAACGCGATCAACTGGACCGACGGCCGCGACGGCGTGACGGCGGGAGTGGGGATCTTCGCGTGCGTGGCGCTGGCGGCGATCGGGCAGCACTCGCACCACCCGACGGTGGCGCTGCTGTTGCTGGCGATGGCGGGCGCGGGGCTGGGGTTCCTGCCGTTCAACCTGCCGCCGGCGTCGGCGTATGTCGGGGACTCGGGCGCGTACGTGCTGGGGTTCGTGCTCGGGACGCTGTCGATCCGGGCGTCGACGGGGCCGACGGACCAGGTATTCGTGCTGGTGCCACTGGTGGCGCTGGGGTACCCGCTGCTGGACCTGACGCTGCAGACGGTGAAGCGGGTGCTGCACCACCGGCACCCGATGTTCCGGGACGACGACCACATCCATCACCGGCTGGAGGCGTACGGCGTTGGGCCGCGCGGCCTGCTGGTCGTGCTCTGGGGGATCGCGGGGCTGTTCGCGCTGGGGGCGATTCTGATCCACTGGGTGGACGAGACGTGGATGGAGATGGCGGTGCTGGCGTCGGTGCTCGCGATCGTGTCGGCAGTGATGCTACGGCTCGGGTACGTGGTGACGTTGTGGAACAGCCATACGATCGTGTGGCTGCGGCAGCGGGTGTTTGCGCCTGAGGAGGGAACAGGGGGCGGGGAATAGGGAGTAGGGGTCCGGCTCAACGCAGAGCCGCAGAGGGCGCAGAGAATCCTGGTGATACTAATAGGAGCCGTATCTTTGAGGATGCGGCTTTGTGTTGGCCGCGGAGCAGTCGCGTAGGTTCACCGCCGAGACACCGAGGGCACGGAGGCGATCCTTGATCCTGCGAGAGGTTGCGGCGGCGCTGTCGCATGGGGATCGCGAGGGCAACAGCGGCAAGACTCTTCGCTGCGCTCGGAATCGTACATGGGAGGCTTGCACCTCGCACACAAGAAGATGAAAACCCATGGCGGACCGAACATTTGGCGGAGCTGTCTCCTCTGGCGAACTCTGCGAGAAGGTCCGCGGGTACTGGTGCGGAACGGGGACTTTCAAGGCAATGACGGGCGACGCGCACTTGCTCATGCGAGAGCGCCAGCGGCTTCTTAGTCGATCCCTATTGACCTCTGCGTTCTCTGCGTTTCTGCGGTGAGATCGTTCGCCGCAGCAGTGCGAACGCGCAGCGGAGAGTGATGACCGGCACTGTCGCAAGGTCCTGGAGCCAGAGCCGGCGCAGGTGCTTGCGGTAGTAGCGGTACATGGACTTGTGTCGCTCGATGATGGCGCGAGTTGTGGGGCGCTCGCTGATGCCGATGGTGTGATAGACGCGGGCGTCGGGGAGGTAGAGGACTCGGAGGTCGGCATCGTGTACGCGCTTGCAGAAGTCGACGTCTTCGCTGAAGAGGAAGAAGGCGGGGTCCCAGCCGCCCAGGCGGTCGAAGACGCTGCGGGGGAACATTATGGCAGCACCGCTCGCCCAGTCGACATCGCGCTGCTGGGTGTGGTCGAAGCCCGTCATCAAGTAGCGCTTCGAGACGGGGTTGTTCGGCCAGAGCCTCGTGAGCAACGAGTAGCGGCTGAAGAGCGCGGTGGAGTAGCCGGGGAAGGCGCGGCAGGAGAGTTGCAGGCTGCCGTCGTCGTTCAAGAGCTTCGGCGCGGCGACGCCGGCGTCGGGATGCTCGCGCAGGAACGCCGCAAGCGTCGTGAGCGCGTCGCCATCGAGGCGGCAGTCGGGGTTGAGCTGCATGACGTAGGCGCCGGCGGAGGCCGCGACGCCGTCGTTGATGGCGGCGGAGAGCCCAATGTTCGTCTGCATGTGCAGGACAGTGACGTCGGGGTACTGCTCTTTCACGAAGAGGCCGGTGTCGTCGGGCGAGGCGTTGTCGACGACGACGATCTCGCACGAAACGCCGCGGGTTCGCTGGCGGATGCTCTCGATGCAACGGCCGACGACGTCGCGCGAGTTGTAGGTGACGATGACTACGGATACGTCGACGGGCGGGGCCGCGCTCATGGTGCGGGCGCCGCTTCCCGCCCGCGGCCGGCGGCCGGGGCGAGCAGGAGGCTCTCGTACACGGCGTGCGTCTCCTCAGCGGCGCGGATCCAGCTGAACTGCGCGGCTCGGTCGAGGCCGCGGCGGGCGAAGTGGTCGCGCAGCAGCGGGTCGGCGAGCAACTCGCGGAGGCCGTCGCGGATGGCGTCGGTGTCTTGGGGGTCCACGAGCACTGCGGCGCCAGCGGCGACCTCGGCAGTGGCGGAGGACCCGGAGGTGAGGATGGGGACGCCGCAGGCCATCGCCTCCATGACGGGGAGGCCGAAGCCCTCGTACAGCGACGGGAAGGCGAAGAGCGTGGCGGCGTTGTAGAGCGCAGGCAGGTCGTCGGCAGGCACGTAGTCGAGGAAGCGCACCTGGTCGCGCATGCCGAGGCGGTCGACGAGCGCAAAGTCATCCTCGAAGTGCCAGGCCTTCTGTCCGACGACCACGAGCGCGGGGGCGATGCCGTCGTCGTGCAACGCGAGGAGGGCGCGGAAGAGGCGGGCGCGGTTCTTGCCGGGCTCGAGGCTGCCGACGCTGAGCACGTAGTCGCCGTCGATGCCATAGCGTCGCGCGACAGCGGCGGCCTCTGCGCGATCGATGGGGCGGTACTGCGGGCCGGCAGCCTCGTACACGGTGTGCAGCTTGGCATCGGGGACGCGCAGCATGCGGGCGACGTCGTCGCGCACCGTATTCGAGGGGACGATGACCGCTCCGGCGACCCGGGCCGAGAGCCGGGTGATCGCCTGGAAGTAGAGTCGGCGGAGCGGCGGGTAGCGGCCGGGGATGCGGAAGAAGGTGACATCGTGGATGGTGACGGCCCGGCGGGCGCGCAGCGGGCGGAGGGGAAGCGTATGGTGCGTTGAGTGCAGCACGTCGATGCCGAGGGCGGCGAGCCGGCCGGGAAGATGGAGCTGCTCCCAGGCCAGGCGGCCGACGCGCGAGCGCTCAAGGTGTTCGACACGCCAGTTGCGGTGCCCCGCGACGATGGGGTCGAAGGCGGCGTTCCGGGTGAAGAGCGCGTAGCCGTCGCGGCGGTCTCGCTCCGCCAGGGCGCGGACTAGCTCGATGGCGTAGACGCCGGCGCCAGCGGGCTTCGGTGGTACGGATGTGGCGTCTATGGCGATGCGCATCGGGGAATTATCCACAGATCTCACAGATTTTACAGAGGGGACGCGCGAGAACCGAGAACCCATGACCGGAGACCTAGAAGTCGCGGACCTGGTAGGTGCGGCCCATGCGGCCACGGTAGTAGTCGCGGACGCCGCGCCACATGGCGCGGAGGAGGCGCCAGTCGCGGCGGGCGGCGAGGCGCGCGGTGGCACCGAGGCGGGTGAGCCAGAAGTACACGGTGAACGTGGCATAGTCGCGGCGGGAGGCGGTGTTCTTGTGGACGAGGTAGAGGCGGTTGCGGGTGGCGTAGTAGAGCTTGAACGGCGTCATCCAGCCGCCCCCGGAGGACCCGGACTCGCGGTGGTACACGACGGCGGCGGGCTCGTAGCGGATACGGTAGCCACAGGCGCGGGCCCGGCGGAGCCAGTCGGTCTCTTCGTAGTACATGAAGAAGCGCTCGTCGAGGAGGTCGGCGTCGCGGAACGCCCGAGCCGGGACGAGGGCACAGGCGAAAGAAGCCGTCTCGAGATCGTCACGGCGGGCGGACGTGACGGGGCCGTCGGGGAGGCCGTGGTAGGTGTCACGAAAGAGGCCGAGGCGCCAGTCGAAGCCGCCGGCGTGCGTGCTGATGAGGCGCGGGTCGTCCTTGTAGAGGATCTTCGGGACGACGATGGTCTTGTCGTCGACGGCATCGAGCATCGCGCGCAGGAAGCCGGGGGTGACCGTGGTGTCGGGGTTCAGGAACAGAATGTACTCGCCGTCGTCGAGTACACGGCGTACGGCGATGTTCGCACCCGCGGCGAAGCCCACGTTGCCGTCGCACCGGACGATCTCGGCGTCGGGGCGGGCGGCCTCAATGCGGGCGAGCGAGTCGTCGGACGAGGCGGCGTCGACGACGAGCAGGCGGTAGCGCGCGTCCGTCACGTCGCGCAGGGAGGCGAGCAGGTCGCCGATGAAGGCGGCGCTGTTGTAGTTGATGACGGCAATGGTGACGGTGGGAGCTGAAGCCAAGGACCTGGAACCTATCGCTGAGCGGCGGCAGTGCGGGCGCGATGACGGTTGATGTCAGCGCATGGTACTGCGTCGGATCAGCCTACGGCCGATTGCGCAGGCGAGGGCGCCTGCGCCACATAACGGGGACGAGGGCGCCCGGGCTCCATCAGGATTGGCGGGCGAAGTAGTCCTTGAGGGCGGCCCGCCAGTCGCGGAGGGTGATGCCGAGGGCCGCGGCGCGGGTGTTGGCGAGGACGGAGTATGGGGGCTTCTGGGGGCCCGTGTAGCCGGTGGCGCGCAGTCCGTCGGTGGTGATGGCGGCGACCGGGGTATCGGGCATGCCCGCACGGCGGAGGATCTCGACGGCCCAGTCGTATCGGGAGGCCGCGCCGTCGTTGCTGAGGTGGTAGACGCCGGGCGAGGCGTTGTGCTCGAGGAGGGCGGCGATGGCGACGGCAAGGTCGTCGGTGGCTGTGGGGGTGGCGATCTCGTCGGTAACGAAGGAGAGAGCGCGGCCTTCCTTCGCGGCGATCAGGACCTTCTCGTTGAAGTTCACATAACCCTCGCCGTACAGCCAGGAGGCGCGGATGATGAGCGTGTCGGCATGGTGCGACGCAGCGAGGACCTCCCCGTCGAGCTTGGAGAGCGCGTAAGCGTTCAGGGGGTTGGGGTGTGCGTCCTCGAGGTACGGCGTCGACTGCGCGCCGTCGAAGACCTCGTTGGTGCCGATGGCGACGAGGCGGGTGCCCGTGCGGGTGCACGCACGAGCGACGTTCTCGGTCCCGATTCCGTTGACGGTGCGCGCGAGGGCGGGGTCCTGCTCGCAGCGGTTGGTGTCTGTGAGGGCGGCGCAGTGGATGACGGCGTCGGGGCGGTGCTGGTCGAGGGCGCGGGCGCAAGCGTCGCGGTCGGTGATGTCGAGATCGGCGCGGGCGAGGGGGATGACATCGTGCGCGGCGAGTGTGCGCTGGAGACTGCGGCCAAGCTGGCCGCTGGCGCCGGTGATGAGGATCTTCATCCGGAGAGTTTATCCACAGAAATCAAGGAGGGCACCGATGCGGCGTGCATTCGACCCGAGGTGGTCTATCGAACTGGACTTGAGGAACGCGACGAAGATCTTTCGCTGCGCTCAAGATGACATCGTGGGCTTCGTCATCACGTGGAATAGGGGCGGGCTTCGGCGAGGCGCTTGCCGTACTGGCGGTCGTAGTACTGGCGGAAGTCGCCGGACTTGATGCGCTGCCACCATTCGCGGTTCTCGGCATACCAGCGGACGGTGGCCTGCATGGCGGCGTCGAAGTCGTAGTTTGGCTCCCAGCCGAGAGCACGGAGTTTGGTCCAGTCCAGGTAGTAGCAGGCGTCGTGGCCGGCCCGGTCCTCGACGAACTGGATCAGGCTGTACGGCTTGTCCAGCAGGTCCAGGATCGCGCGCGCGACCTCGATGTTCGGACGGTGGTTGTCGGCCTGGATGTTGTACGCCTCGCCCTTCTCACCACGCTCGAGCAGGAGTAACAGCGCGCGGCAGTTGTCCTCGACGTAGAGCCGGTCGCGCATCTGCAAGCCTTCTCCGTACACCGGCAGCGGCTGATCCTCTAGCGCGTTCGTCACGAACAGAGGGATCGCCTTCTCCGGATACTGGTAGGGGCCAACGTTGTTCGCCGGGCGCGCGACGACCACCTGGAGACCGTAGGTCTCGGCGAAGGCGTGGCACATCATGTCGCCGGCGGCCTTGCTGACGGCGTAGGGGCTACGCGGCTTGAAGGGGTCATCCTCGCGGCGCGGATTCTCTTCCGTGGCCGGGCCGTAGACCTCGTCGGTGGAGATGTGCAGCACGCGCTCGACGCCCTGGTCGCGCGCGCCGGACAGCACGTTGTACGCGCCCCGCAGGTTCGTCTCCATGAAGTCCGCCGCATCGTGGATCGAGCGGTCGACGTGCGACTCGGCGGCGAAGTTCACGACTGCGTCGCAGCCGCGCATCGCCTCGCCGACAGCCGCGGCGTCGGCGACGTTGCCGCGCACGAAGGCGTAGCGGCCGTCATCGGCAACGCCGGCCAGGTTCTCGAGGTTGCCGGCGTACGTGAGGGCGTCGAAGTTCACGATATGCGTGTTCGGGCGCTCACGCATGACGTAGCGGATGAAGTTGCTGCCGATGAAGCCGGCGCCGCCGGCGACGAGGAGCTTGCGCATCAGGGCACCCGCACGCGGCTGAAGTCACCGAGGATGAGCTGGTAGCCGCGTGGCTTGCGGTCGTCGCCGGACAGCTGGACATCGCGGCCGATAAGGGAATGCTCGATTCGGTGCCCCAGGTGCTTGATGGTGGTCTTCTCGAGCACCACGGATCCGCTGATCTCGCTCTCCATGATGTGGCAGTCGCGGTCGATCGAGGTGAATGGTCCGATGTAGGCGTTCTCGATCACGGTGCGCTCGCCGATGATGGCGGGACCGGAGATGACGCTGTTGATGACTCTGGAGCCCGGCTGGAGGACGACCCGACCGTGCAGCTTGCTCTGCCCATCGATCTCGCCGCCGGATGTGTCACCGGGAAGGGTCTCGAGCACGATGCGGTTGGCGGAGAGCAGGTCGTCGTGGCGGCCTGTGTCGATCCATTCGCCGTCGACGACCTCGGCCCGGACGTTGTCGCCGTGGTCGAGCAGCCACTGGATGGTGTCCGTGATCTCAAGTTCGCCCCGCGCGGAGGGCTTGATGCTGGAAATCGCCTCGAAGACGCGCGCCGTGAACATGTAGATGCCAATGACGGCGAGGTCGGAAGGCGGATCCTTCGGCTTCTCGACGACCTGGACGAGGCGCTCGCCCTCGAAGCGGGCGACGCCGAACTGGCGGGCGTCGGGGACCTGCTTCAGCATGATGCAGGCGTCGTCGCCGGAAGCGGCGAAGGCCTGCACGTAGTCCACGATGCCGTGCGTGAGGAAGTTGTCGCCCAGGAAGGTGACAAACGGGGCGCCGTCCATCGCATCGCGGGCCAGGCCGACAGCCTGGGCGATGCCGCCTGGCTGGAGTTGGTCGAGGTAGCTGATGCGGGCTCCGAAGCGGGCGCCGTCGCCGGTCTCCCGGCGGATCTGGTCCCCGGTCTCGGGCGAGACGACGATGGTGATGTCGTTGATGCCGGCCTGGGCCAGGTGCTCGACGACGTAGAAGAGGATGGGCTTGTTGGCGATGGGGACCATCTGCTTGGCGCCCGTGTAGGTGAACGGGCGCAGGCGGGAGCCCTTGCCGCCGCTGATGACGAGGCCCTTTATCGGTGTCTTCATCGCCGGTCAGTCTACCTTGTTCGAGGCTGGCCCGACTCCGGGCGCTCCCCGTAGACGGCGGGGCAGAATCCCGGTCATGCGGAGGCCTCGGGCCCATACGTTGGCCACTCCAGGGGTAACAACGGGTGCCGGTGGCGGGGCGTTGCACTGGCCCATGCCAGGCCGCGCTGCGATCATGGCGCGGAACCGGCCGGGCGCAGCCTGCTGCGCCCCTACGCGAAATGGCGAGCGAGGAGGCAGCGGCGTTGGATCTCAAGGGGAAGACTGCAATCGTCACGGGGTCGGCGGTGGGCGTGGGGCGGCAGGTGGCGGTCGGCCTGGCGCGGCGCGGGGCGAACGTCGTGGTGAACTACTCGAGGTCGGAGGACGACGCGAAGGAGGCGGTGGGCCTGGTGGGGGCCGCGGGCGGGAAGGCGCTACTGGTAAAGGCGGACGTCTCGGACGATGCGCAGGTGCAGGCGATGGTCGGACGGGCAGTCGAGACGTTCGGCGGGCTGCACGTGCTGGTCAACAACGCGGCGACAACGCACTTCGTGAACTTCGCCGACCTCGACGGCATGAAGAGCGAGTACTGGGACGATATCTTCTCCGTGAACGTGAAAGGCGCGTTCTTCTGCTCGCGGGCAGCGGCGAAGGCGATGCGCGCGGCGTGCGAGGCGGGGGCGCCGGGCGCGGCGATCGTGAACATCGCGTCGGTGGCCGGGACGCGGGCGACGGGTTCATCGATCGCGTACGCGGCGTCGAAGGCGGCCCTTATCAACATGACGGTGTCGCTGGCGAAGGTGCTGGGGCCGGAGATCCGGGTGAACGCGGTGGCGCCGGGGTTCATCGAGACGCGCTGGTTGCGGAACGGGCTGGGCGACCAGGTGTACGAGGCGGCGAAGGCGCATCAGACGCGGCAGGCGCCGCTGAAGGGCGTGTGCACGCCGGAGACGGTGTCACAGCTCGTGCTGTCGCTGATCGAGGGAGCGGACATGGTGACGGGGGAGTGTGTGACGATCGACGGTGGGGTGGGGATCAGTTCGTAGTTGGTAGTGAGTCGTTCGAAGATCCGAATCTCCTGGTCCTCGTTGCAGAAACCGCAGCGTCGTGTGTGCGCCGGGGGCTTGCGCGGTGTGCGAGACTGAGGGCGGGCCTGCCGTCGAGACGGGCGTACGCGGATGCCGTTCAGTGCCGTGGTTTAAGGAGAGTCCCATGGCGAATTGGGAGTACAAGGTCGTGTACGTGGATTTTCGAGGCAGGATTTCGTCAGAAGGGGCGGAGTACATCCGACAGGGCGGTGAACACCGCACCGGGTTCGTCCGCGGCTACCTCGACAAGCTCGGCGAGGACGGCTGGGAATTGACCGGCATGCTTCCCCTTCTGAGGCCGGAGAGCAGCTACTTCGTGCTGAAGCGCGCGCGCGCGGCGGCATCGCAAGGTTAGCGATTAGCGGGCGCTGAGGTATCGGCGCCGTCCGGCGGCAGGCCCGTCATTAAGAAGTGAGAAGCGGGACGTGAGATGTGAGAAGCGGGACAGGGGAGCGGGATCTGGGTGAAACTGGACGGAGGATTACCGGCCGAAGGGCGAGTCCGATACGATCACTGACGTGACTACTGACGTGGAGGCGAATCAGACGGCGGGGCCGGCGCAGACCGACGCGGACGACGACGGGTTCGGATTCGAGACGGAGGCGGCGGAGCCCCCGGAGCAGGTGTCGTCGGTTATCGCGATCATCCGGATCATTGCCGTGCTTGGGATGGGGCTGTGCATCTCGTTCGGGCTGTTCATCAGCCTGGTCGGCATCACGGGGCTGCTGATCGGGGTGCCGACGATGCTGGCGGCGGTGCCGATGTTCTTCCTGATGCAGTACGCGGAGAAGTGGGCGGCTCGCGATAGGGGACCGGGGACAGACGATAGGGGCCAGTAGCTCACAGGTCACAGTGGACGGTTCGGACGGCCTTTCGGCCGTCCTTTTGCGTTCGCGACATAAGTGTCGGTCGCGGCTGGCGAGCGGGGCTGTACACTCGCACAACATGAGCGAGATCACGCCGATCCGGCGGCAGTACCTCGACGTGAAGCGGCGGTATCCGCACGCGATCGTGTTCTTCCGGCTGGGCGACTTCTACGAGACATTCGACGACGACGCGGATCTGTGCGCGCGCGAGCTGGAGATCACGCTGACGTCGAAGCCGATGGGGAAGGGGCTGCGCGTGCCGCTTGCGGGGATCCCTTACCACGCGGTCGACGGGTACATCGCGAAGCTCATCGCGAAGGGATACAAGGTCGCGCTGTGCGAGCAGATGGGCGATCCGGCGACGACGAAGGGCATCGTCGAGCGGCGCGTGGTGCGCGTCGTCACGCCGGGCACCCTTATCGAGAACACGCTGCTGGACGAGCGGGCGAACAACTACCTGGCGTGCCTGGCGCCCACGAAAACGCGGCGGACTGGCGACGACCCGTGGGCGGGCAACGCGGGCCTGGCGTACGTCGACATCTCGACGGGGGAGTTCGTGGCGGGAGCGGTGCGCGGCGAGTCGGCGGCGGCGGAGCTGGCGCGGATCCGGCCGGCGGAGGTGCTGCTGCCGTCGGACGTCGAGCCGCCGGGCTGGCTCGATGGGGCGTACCACCTGACGCGCTGCGAGCCGCTGTGGTTCGAACACGAGCTAGCGACGGTGACGGTGCAAGAGCACTTTCGGGTGGCATCGCCCGAGGCGTTCGGGATCGAGGCGGCGTCCCCCGCGGTCGACGCGAGCGCGGCGGCGATCCTGTACCTGCGCGAGAATCAGGCGGCGAGTGCGCCTCTTGTGACGGCGATCCGCGCGTGGCGCCCGGCGGAGTACGTCGGGCTGGACGCGCACACGATGCGGAATCTGGAGCTGTTCTCGGCCGGGCTGGACGGCCGGCGCGAGGGGTCGCTGCTGCACACGCTGGATCTCACGTGCTCGTCGATGGGCGCGCGGCTGCTGCGGCGCCGGATCGGTCAGCCGCTATGCGACATCGCGGCCATCGAGCGGCGGCTGGACGAGGTCGCGTTCTGCGAGGAAAGCGGGCTGCGGCGCGGGCGGCTGCGGGAGCTGCTGGGATCGCTGCCGGACCTCGAGCGCGTGGTCGGACGGGTGGTGGCTGGGAGCGCGCAGCCGCGGGAGCTGGTGGCGCTGCGCCGGGGGCTGGAGGCCATTCCGGCCATGAGAGAGTCCGTGGCAGGTCAACGATCGGGGGGCGGAGCGGGCGCGGATGGCGTTGACGCCCGCGTGGCGGACATCGCCGGCCGGATGCACGAGTGCGGCGACGTCGTGGCGGCGGTCGCCCAGGCGATCGCCGACGAGCCGGGGGCAACCCTGGAGTCGGGGGAGGTGGTGCGGGCGGGGTTTTCGGAGGAGCTGGACCGGCTGCGGCTGATCACGCGCGACGTGCGACGCTTCGTGGCCGAGCTGGAGGCGGGTGAGCGCGAGCGCACCGGCATCAAGTCGCTGAAGGTCGGGTACAGCCGGGTGTTCGGCTACTACATCGAGGTGAGCAAGGCGAACGCGGGGCTGGCGCCGGAACACTACGAGCGGCGGCAATCGCTGGTGAACGGCGAGCGCTATAGCACGCAGCAACTCCGTGAATACGAGACACAGATCCTGAGCGCGAAGGACCGGGCGCAGGAGTTGGAGACGGCGATCTACCGGCAGGTGTGCGCGCAGGTGTCGGCCGCTGCGGCGCAGGTGCTGGCGACGGCGGAGGCGCTGGCCGAGCTGGACGTGGCGTGCGGGCTGGCGGACGCGGCGGCGCGCTATGCGTACGTGCGTCCGACGCTCGACGGCGGGGACGCTATCGAGATCAAGGACGGACGGCATCCGATGGTCGAGCGGTCCCTGGCGGCGGGGGCGTTCGTGCCGAACGACACGGCGCTGTCCTCGTCGGGTGCGCAGATCGTCGTGCTGACAGGGCCGAACATGGCCGGCAAGTCGACCTACCTGCGCCAGGTGGCCGTGATCGTGCTCATGGCGCAAATCGGGAGCTACGTGCCGGCGGCCGCGGCGCGGATCGGCGTGGTCGACCGGATCTTCACGCGCGTCGGCGCGGGCGACGACCTGACGTCGGGGCAGTCGACGTTCATGGTGGAGATGACAGAGACAAGCGCGATCCTGCACAACGCAACATCGCGGTCGCTCATCATCCTGGACGAGATCGGGCGCGGGACGAGCACGTACGACGGCATGGCCATCGCCCGCGCCGTCGTCGAGTACCTGCACAACCGGCCTGGGATGGCCGCGAAGACGCTGTTCGCCACCCACTACCACGAGCTGACGGAGCTGGCGGGCCACCTGCCGCGCGTGCGGAACTACAACGTGGTGGTGGCCGAGGAGCAGGGGCGCATCGTGTTCCTTCGGCGCATCGTGCCGGGAGGCGCGGATCGGAGCTACGGCGTCCACGTGGCCGAGTTGGCGGGGCTGCCGAAGGCGGTGGTACAGCGGGCGCGCGAGGTGCTGCTCGAATTGGAGTCGGAGGCCGCTGGCGAGGAGCGCTCACGCCGGGCTCCGAAAGCGCCGCAGCTCTCGCTGTTCGCGCCGACGCCGCCGGACGACGGCCTGCGGCGGGAACTGGCGGAGCTGGACGTGGACAGTCTGACGCCGCTGGAGGCGATGACGCGTCTGTACGAGCTGCGCGAGCGGGCACGTGGGTAGCGCGTCAGCGCGCCGGTGCGTCAGCCGATGAGGTCTAGGCGATCAGCGGTAGCAGCAGGCCGCAGTGGCACAGGTGTCAACGGAGGACGCAGATATGGCTCGTGATCTGAGTGAGCGGCAGGTGCGGTTCGTCGAGAAGGCGCGTATTGGGCGGCTGGGGTCGACGCGGCGCGACGGGTCGCCTCATGTGTCGCCAGTCTGGTACAGGCACGAGGGCGGAGCGTTCCTGGTGCTGGTGGACCGCGGCTCGCAGAAGCACCGGAACATCGCACGCGACCCGCGCGTGGTGCTGTGTATCGATGACGAGCACGCGCCGTATCACACGGTGCTGGTGCGGGGGACGGCGGCGATTGAGCCCGCGCCCGGGCCGGAGTGGCGGCTGGCGCTGGCGGTGCACTACCTGGGCGAGGAGAGCGGCAGGCGATACGTCGAGACGACGGACGGGACGAACGGACTGCTGCTGCGCATTGCGGTGGAGTCGGTCGCGGGTTGGTGATTGCATTCACCATTGAGATACAGGGTCCACAGAAGGTTGGCAGGAATGGCGAGAGCGGTGCCGGAGGCGCTGTTGCATGGGCTCATGTGGGTTTCACCACACGTTTCCCTCGCTGCGATCGGAATGACCGCGGGTGTCAGCTACGGGACGAGCCGGGAGCGCCGAGGCGGAACGGGAGCTGGAGCGCGCGCAGCATGTTGATGCGGCCAGCGCCCGCCCAGTCTGGCCGGTCGGACGCGGGCATGGGGTCGGCGGTCGACTTGATCAGGCCGGCGAGCGCGTCGGGAGGCAGGAAGGGATTGCGCGAGAGCATGAGCGCGGCGAGCCCAGAGACGATGGGCGCGGAGAACGACGTACCGTTGCCGACCGCATAGCCGGTGCTCTCCAGGCAGAGGAAGAAACCGTCGCAGGCGCTGTCGGGCACGGCGCCGATGATGCCTTCGCCGATGGCGACGACATCCACCTCGGGGCCAGAGTTCGAGAACGACGCGCGCTGGTCGCCGGCGGCGGTCGCCGCACCGACCGCCAACGCGCTATCGTAGCGTGCGGGGTACGCGACCTCGCCGCCGCTGTTGCCGGAGGCGGCGACGAGCAGTGCCCCGTACTGGTCGCGCGCGACGCGGATGGTCTCACGCACATAGACCGAGTCAACGGGCCCGCCGAGGCTGACGTTGAGAACCCGCGCTCCGTGCTCGGCGGCGTAGAGGATGCCCTGGGCGAGCGAGAAGGTGTTCCCGTTGCCGGTGCAGTCGAGGATCTTCACCGGCAGCACGGTGGCGTCGCGCGCGACGCCTACCATGCCCTGGCCGTTGCCGGAGGCGGCGATGATACCGGCGACGAACGTACCGTGTCCCAGGTCGTCAGCCACGTCGCCACCGGTGGCCGTCGCGCACTCCTCGCCGGGCGTGTGCAGGAACGCGCAGCCATGCACGTCGTCGATACAGCCGTCCGCGTCGTCGTCGACGCCATTCGCCGGGACCTCCCGTGCGTTCGTCCACACGCGCTCGGCGAGATCCGGGTGCGCTACGTCGAGCCCGGTGTCGAGGACGGCGACGATCACGCCCGCGCCCGTGCTGAGATCCCAGGCCTCGGGGGCGTGCATCATCTCCATGTAGCCGGTCTGGTCGCGCGCGTACAGCGGGTCGGCCGGCGCGTCGGTGGCGCGCAAGGGGTAGGCGGGCTCGGCGTAGAGGACGCCGGGCTTCGCGGCGAAGTCGGTGACGGCGCGGGCGAGCGACACGCCACCGGGGATAGCGACGTAGAGCGCCGGCGGCCGGTCCTCGCGGTCGAGCGCGGCGTATCCGAGCGCTGCCGCGAGCGCCTGGACCGCGTCCAGATCCTCGACGCGCTGCGCGCGCACGACGAGCGTAGTGGGGGACTCGATGGCCGGGGCCTGCGTAGCGTGAGGCGCGGCGACAGCGGCCGGAGGGCGGGCGTCGCGCGAGGCGGCCAGGGCAACGGCCGACATAACGAAAGACAGCAGCAGCGCCATCCCTGTGAGACGTGTCACGCCGCACAGCGTACCGGAGAGCGTGGCCTGCGTGCTGTTACAATCGCGTCGAAGGAGCATCGATGCCGATCCGCATCCTGGCGCCGCACGAAGCGGCGAAGATCGCCGCTGGCGAGGTGATCGAGCGTCCCGCCTCGGCGGTGAAAGAGCTGGTCGAGAACGCGCTGGACGCTGGCGCGACGCAGATCTCGGTCGAGATCCGCGAGGGCGGTCTGGCGCTGATCCGGATCGCCGACAACGGTTGCGGGATCGAGCCGGGCGAGCTGCGCCTGGCGTTCGAGCGGCACGCCACGAGCAAGGTCGCGACCGAGGACGACCTGTGGCGGGTGGCCACGCTGGGGTTCCGTGGCGAGGCGTTGCCCAGCATCGCGGCCGCGGGCGAGGTCGACCTGCTAACGCGGGTGGCGGGGAACGACGTGGGCGCGCGGGTGCGGCTGCGCGAGGGGGAGATTGTCGATGAGGGTGCGGGGGCGACGCCGCCGGGTACCGTGTTCACCGTGCGGCGGCTGTTCTCGGCGCAACCGGCACGGCTGAAGTTCCTGCGGTCGGCGGGTAGCGAGTCCTCGCAGGTGACGGCGGTGGTCACGCATTACGCGATGGCGTACCCCGAGGTGCGGTTCGAGCTGGTGGTGGACGCGAAGACAGTACTGCAGACGACCGGCAGCGGGAGCGTGGTCGATGCCGTGGCGGCGGTGTACAGCAGGGACGTGGCCGCCGCGGCTATCGAGGTCGCGGCGCAGGCGGCGGGCGAGGGCGAGGCGTCGGTACGCGGCGTCGTGTGCGACCCGCGGGTGCACCGGTCATCGCGCAACTACATCGGCCTGTACGTGAACCGGCGCTGGGTGAAGAACCGCGCACTGACCTTCGCGGTGGAGGAGGCATACCAGGGGATGCTGCCCGTGGGCCGGCGTCCGGTGGCGGTGCTGAACATCGCCGTGCCGGCTGACCAGGTGGACGTAAACGTTCACCCGACGAAGGCGGAGGTGCGGCTGCGCAACGAGCGCGCCGTGTTCGGGTCGCTGCAGCGCGCGGTCCGGCGGGCGATCGCCGACCGGGGCACGGTACCGATGGCGTCGGCGGGCGTATGGGGTGGCGGGACAGACGTAGCGGGCGAGCGGCCGCCGCTGTTCCTGATGCAGCGCCCGGTACAGATGCCCATGCCGTCGCCGGCCCCGGGAGGCGCCAACCGCGGCTTCGAGGCCGGATATGCGAACGCCGACGCGTCCGGCGAAGCGCAGCCTGGGACGGTCGTGCGACACGCGGGCGAGGATGCCCGCGCTCCCGCGGGGACGGCGGTGACGATGGCGGAGAAGCTGCCACTGCTGCGGGCGGTGGGGCAGGTGAACGCGACGTACGTCGTGGCGGAAGGCCCGGACGGTATGTACCTGGTCGACCAGCACGCCGCCCACGAGCGCGTGCTGTACGAGCGGTTCCTGGCGTCAGCGCGGGCCGGTCGGCCGGATGTGCAGGGGCTCCTGGAGCCGCTGACCGTCGAGCTGGGTGCACCGCAGCGGGCGCTGTTGGCGGAGCACGCGGGTGCATTCGCCGGGCTGGGATTCGAGGTCGAGCATTTCGGCGATGCGGCGTACGTCGTGCGCACAATACCGGCGTCGCTGACCGGCGACGACCTGGCGGCGGCGATCGCCGAGCTGCTGGACCGCATGTCGCGCGACGACGCGGCCGGCGGGCCGGCGGCCGGCGGGCCTGGGACGGAGGAGGCGGGGCATCGCGTGGCAGCGTCGCTGGCGTGCCACGCGGCCGTCCGAGCGGGGATGAGCATGTCGGAGCAGGAACAGCGGGAGTTGCTGCGGCTGCTGGAGTCGTGCGATGCACCGCGGACGTGTCCGCACGGCCGCCCGACGATGGTGCACCTGGCGGCGGACGCCATCGCGCGGGAGTTCCGGCGGAAGTGACGATCTCAGCACGGAGAGAGGGCACAAGAGCGCCGACAGGATCGGCGCAGAGGCAACGCGTGATGAGTGAAGGCGATTACGGGATCGCCGGGTCGGTGTTCGTGCAGTATGACGGTCGTGGCGTCATCGCGTTCGAGGATGCTGGCCAGGCGATGCACGGAGTCAGCGACAAGTACGCTCACCGGATCACGGCCGCGTGGGATTCTGAAGGCCAGCGGCTTGCCGTCGATCGCGGCGGACGCCCGTTCCTCACGTTTACACCGACGGGGATCGATGAACGCGAGGACCTCCGCCGGCTGTTTGATCGACCTGCAGCAGCCAACGCTGATGATGGATCTGTCTCGAATGCCATACGAAGACCTCGTTGCCTACAGTTACGAGCGCCTGCGCCTACGTTCGACGAGCGAGCTTGCCTTGCAGAGCGGGTGCCTGTCTTGCAGCTTTGGGTAACGGCGAATCAGCCGAGTGCGCGGCCCAGCACGCCGGGCTTTCCGCGCAGGAAGGCCTCTGCCGCCATCGGCGGACGGCCCGAAGGCTGCACCGCGATCACGCCGAGCGCGCCTCTCGCCACCGTCACCCGAAGTCCTACGCGGGCATCATCGTCAGCCCGCCGCGGCAACACCGTCCCCAGTGTGGCGCCCGCGTCCCCCCCGAGCGGTACGGCCTCGAGGATGCGCAGGACCTGGCCATCGAGCGTCGTCCAGGCGACGGGCCAGGGGTTGTAGGCGCGCACCTTGCGGGCGATCCGTTCAGCGGTCTCGGCGGCCCAGTCGATGCGGCCGTCCTCCTTGGTGAGCTGCGGGGCGTAGGTGGCCAACGAATCGTCCTGGGGCTCGGGCGTGATCTCGCCGGCGGCATAGCGCGACAACATGCTGACTAGCAACGAGGCGCCCGCCTCGGCGATGCGCGGCGTCAGCGTTGCCGCGGTGTCGTCGGCGACGATCGGCACGCGGACGGCGGCAAGCATGGGCCCGGCATCGAGGGCGAGCACGACCTTCATGATGGTGGCGCCGGTCTCTGCGTCGTCGGCCAGTATCGCAGCCGGGATCGGCGCGGCGCCTCGCCAGCGCGGGAGGAGCGAGGCATGCACGTTCAGCACCCCGAGTGGGGGGACCTCCAGCACCGGCTGCTTCAGGAGCTGGCCGTACGCGGCGATGACGCCCAGGTCGGGGGCGAGTACGCGGATCTGCTCCACGGACTCGCGGCGGCTGATCGACGAAGGCTGGTAGACGGGGATATCGCGCTCGAGCGCTAGCGTCTTCACCGGCGGCGGGGCGAGCTTGCGGCCGCGTCCGGTCGGGCGGTCGGGCTGGGTGAAGACACCGACCACATCGTGTTCGCTCTCGATCAGGCGGCGGAGTGTTGGCAACGCGAAGTCGGGCGAGCCCATGAAGAGGATGCGCATCGCCGGGAGCATAACAGGCCCATCCCCGGTGCGGCGCTATACTCGGCGGGGCCTGGAGGGCCCCGGATCCGCGAACGAACACGAATGGGCACGAAGGGGAGACGTATGACCGTGGGCCGGCGCAGCCGCTACCTGACCGCATTGATCGTCGCCCTGGCGGGCACGCTCTGGGCATGCGGTGGGGAGAACGATGGGGGAACTGTTGCGACGGCCACGGCCGAGAGCGCGGCGATCAAGATCGTGGCGCCTTCGGAGGACGCGGCGGTGACGGTGCCGTTCGAGATATCGGGGGAGGCGAACGTATTTGAGGCGGCACTCGTCGTGCAGGCCGTCGACTCCACGGGCCTGTTGTGCGAACGCAACGTTCAGGCGACGTCTGGGACGGGTACGCTGGGGACCTGGTCGACGACACTGGCGTTCGCGCCGCCGTCGTCGGACCAGCCGGTGACGTTGCGCGCCTTCAGCCGCAGCGCGAAGGACGGTTCGGAGGAGAATGTCGTGTCGCGGACGGTCACCGTGAGCGCCACGCTGCCACCGATCGTGATTGAATCGCCAGCCTGCGGGCACCGCACGATCGCGCAGTCGCTGATCAGCGTCAGCGGGACGGCGAGCGTGTTCGAGGGTTCGCTGCTGGTCGACCTGCGGGACCCTTCCGGGGCCGTGCTGGCGACGAAAACAGTGCAGACGGTGGGCGCGCCGGGCAGGGGTTCGTGGACGACGTCGTTCGACGTGAGCACGCTACCCGCCGGAGTGTTCGAGGCGGTGGCGTACTCGATCAGCGCGAAGGACGGCTCTGTGGAGAACGTGTTCGCGGTCTCGTTTTTCAAGGAGCTCTGAGGGCGGCAGGAGGCCGACATGACCCGGCTGCACGCGATTGTCGTGGGGCGGGTGCAGGGTGTGGGGTTCCGTGAGTTCGTACGGCACGAGGCGACGCGACGCGCCGTGACTGGCTATGTGCGTAACGGCGACGACGGCCAGTCGGTCGAGGTGGTGGCGGAAGGCGAGGAGGCGTTGCTGGAGGAGCTGCTGCGCGCGCTGTACGAAGGCCCCCGGTTCTCGCGCGTGGAGAGCGTGGACTTCAACTGGAGCGAGGCGTCAGGCGGCTTCGGGCGGTTCGGCGTCGAGATGTAGGGGTAGTTCGGTACTTCGCAGGCGACAGGGGACAGGGTTAGTCGTCGATCAGGAGGCAGTCGACCTCTTCGCCGGGATGGATGCCGAGGACGTGCTCCGGGACGACGGCGAGGGCGTTGGCCTGCGCCATCGAGGTGAGGATGCCGGAGCCCTGGGGCCCTGTAAGAGCGGCGTGCCAGGCGCCGTCGCGCTGCGTGAGGATGGCGCGCGCGTACACCCGGCGGCCGTCCGTATTGGGAATCGGCTCGTCGGCGACGGCGCGCACGACCGGCCGCTGCCAGTCGGCGCGGCCCAGCATCCTGAAGATTGCAGGCCGGCCGAAGAGTTCGAACGACACCATCGAACTGACGGGGTTGCCGGGCAGGCCGATGTGCGGGACGCGGCGGTCGCCGGAGACGAAGGCGCCGAACGCAAGCGGTTTGCCAGGGCGCATGCGCACGGTCCAGAAGTCGACTTCACCCTCTTTCGCGAGCACGTCCTTCACGACGTCGTAGTCGCCGCGCGAGACACCAGCCGAGGTCACGAGCATGTCGGCGTCGAGGCCCTCGCGCAGGCGGGCGGTCAGCGCCTCGACGGTGTCCTTCGCGATGCCAAGACGTCGTGGGATGCCCCCGTGGGCGTGGACCATCGCCGAGATGCTGTACGCGTTGCTGTCGTAGATTTGCCCGGGCCGTAGCGGCTGCCCGGGATCGACGACTTCGTCGCCGGTGCTGAGGATGGCGACGACGGGCCGGCGGTGCACACCGACGGTGGCCATGCCCAGCGAGGCCAGCACGCCGATCTGCGCCGGGTGGAGCACGGCGCCACGGGGGACGATGGCCTGGCCTCGCCGGACGTCCTCGGCGGCGTAGCGAATGTTCGCGCCGGGGAGCGCGGCCTTCCGGATGCCGACGACGTCACGGGACTTCGCGAAGGCGCCGAACGATCGCCCCGAGGGCTCATCGGTCTCCTCGAAGGGCACGATGGCGTCGGCGCCGGGCGGTATGGGTGCGCCCGTCATGATGCGGACGGCCTCGCCCGGCCCCACGCGGCCGTCGAAGAGGTATCCGGCAGCGAGTTCGCCGACGACGCGGAGTTGGGCGGGGCTGGCCTCGGACGCGCCAGCAGTGTCGGCGGCGCGCACCGCGTAGCCGTCCATCCCGGTGTTGTCGTGGGGCGGGATATCGAGGGGGGAGACGACGTCCTCAGCCGTCACTTGGCCCAGCGCGTCCAGGATCGGCGTGTCGACAGGTTCCAGGTTGGGCACGTTGTAGAGGATGCGCGCTTGCGCCTCCTCTACGGAGATCTTGGGGGGGGGGTTCTTGGTGGCTGTAAAAAAAACGGCCCCGGGCGCGCGACCGGGGCCGTTCGTTACAGGATCCGGGTGCGGCCTACTCGTCGGGGCTGGTGATTGAGAGGCTTACCTTCGAATAGCCCTCGACGTCGGACGGACCGATGTTCACGGTAACACCGGCGATGCTGCTCGCATCGCTGGCCGACGTGTATGACAGGAACAACTCACCGTCGGACGTGGTCGAGAACGAGTTCTCGTAGCCGGCCCCCTCCAGCTTGTCCTTGTAGAACGTCTCCAGGTCGTCGACGCTCTTCTTGACGTACAGCTCGACGTAGAAGGTGCGCTGGCCCCCGGCCGTAATGGAGCTGCTGCTGGTGACGCGCGCGCCGTCGGGCAGCGGGATCTCGTCCTTCGGGTATTCGTCGTCGAGGTCAACCTCGTCCGGCAGCTCGGCCGAGCCGCTGTCGCCGGAGTCGTCACTCGACGAATCGTCGCTGCTGTCGTCGCTCGACGAATCGTCGCCGCTGTCGTCGCTCGATGAGTCGTCGCCGCTGTCATCGCTCGACGAATCGTCACCGCTGTCGGACGAATCATCGAGGCCGAGGTCCGCCTTGCTGCCATAGGTGATGAGAATGGTCACTTTGTCGTTCACCTCGGAGATGAACACCGAAGCGGCGGTGTCGCCCTTGGTGACGACGAACTGCCCGGCGCCACCGAAGCTGCCGGTCGACACGCTCTTCCAGCCCTTGTCCTCGAGTTCGCTCTCGTAGAAGGCCTCAACATCGTCGATGTCGTCGTCGGTCTCGAAGGTGACGAGCGTCCCTTCCTGACCCTCGGACTCGCCCGTGACGCTACCGAGCACCTTCGCGCCGTCGTACTTCGGCAGGTCATCCGGGAAGTTGTCGGGCAGATCGTCGCTGACGGTGATCTCGCCGCCGCCGGGAACATCGACTGTCTTCTTACCGTCGCCCCCACAGGCGACGATGAGTCCGGCGAGCAAGAACACCGGGATAGTTGTGAGTAGTGTAAATTTGCGCATTGGCATATCTCCTTGATCCTCGTTCCAACCGCGATATCGTAACACCCGTCAAGGGCCCTGTCACGCTTTTGATCATCGGCGGGCGGGCTGGAACGCCCACGGGAGGGAGCGTGATCGGGGTCTTTGCGACATAACGTTCATGTGGCGACGGGCGCGCCGTTAGAATCGTGTGGCCAAGGGCGAACAGCGACGGGAACGAAGGAGATGAGATGGCCGACGCACAGCACGACGTCGTGGCGATGGGCAATGCGATGGTGGACGTCATCGCCGACGTCGACGAGGCGTTTATCGGCGGGCAGGGGTTGAACCGCGGCGCTATGACGCTGATCGACGCCGAGCGGGCGGAGGCGCTGTACGCGGCGATGCCGCCGGCGATCGAGATGTCGGGCGGGTCGGCGGGGAACACGATCGCGGGCGTGGCCTCGCTGGGCGGGCGCGCGGCGTACATCGGCAAGGTGGCGGACGACCAGCTTGGGCGCGTGTTCCGGCACGACATCCGCGCCGCGGGTGTGACGTACGAGGCGCCGCCGGCAAACGGTGGGTCGCCCACGGGCCGCTGCCTGATCGTCGTGACACCGGACGCGCAGCGCACGATGAACACATACCTGGGGGCGGGCGCCGACCTGGGCCCGGAGGATGTCGACGAGGCGCTGGTCGCAGGCGCGAAGGTGACGTACCTGGAGGGCTACCTCTGGGATCCACCGCGCGCGAAGGAAGCCTTCCTGAAGGCCACGCGCGTCGCCCACGAGGCGGGGCGGAAGGTGTCGCTGACGCTATCGGACCCGTTCTGCGTCGACCGCTACCGTGAGGAGTTCCTGGACCTGGTGGAGCACCACATCGACATCCTGTTCGCGAACGAGATCGAGATCATGTCGCTGTACCGCGCCACCGACTTCGACTCCGCGCTCCAGCACGTGCGCGGACACTGCGAGGTCGCCGCGCTCACGCGTAGCGAGAAGGGCAGCGTTATCGTCGCTGGCGACGAGGTGCACGTGATCGACGCAGAGCGCGTCGAGCGCGTCGTCGACACGACGGGGGCGGGCGACATGTACGCGGCAGGGTTCCTGTACGGTTACACGGCGGGCATGGAGCTGGCGCGCTGCGGCCGGATCGGGGCGATCGCCGCGGCGGAGGTGATCTCGCACTTCGGCGCGCGGCCGGAGGTCTCGCTCAGGTCGCTGATTTGAGTTCACCACGGAGCCACCAAGAGCACAGAGATCTTGCAAGGCTCTGGTCAGGGCAACTCGGCTCTATCGCACGCTGCCGGGTGGCGGCTGGCGGCTTCTGCGCGTACCGCGTGACAATGGACACATGGCCGGAGAGTTACCGGCGCAACAGGCTGCGCCCCTGCCGGAGATCGTCGAGGCGCTGAGAGCGCCCGCCGCGTACCCGCACGCCGTTGATGGTGTGGAGGTGGTGCAGACGCACGTGTCGTACGTGCTGCTGGCCGGGGAGCATGCGTACAAGCTCAAGAAGCCCCTCGACCTGGGGTTCCTGGACTACAGCACGCTGGAGAAGCGGCGCGCGATGTGCGAGGAGGAGGTGCGCCTCAACCGGCGGTTGTGCTCGGACGTGTATCTGGGCGTCGTGCCCGTGACGCGGGCGGACGGCGGCTATCGCGTCGGTGGGGAGGGCGAGGCGGCGGAGTACGCCGTGCACATGCGGCGGGTGGCGCACGATCGCATGCTCGACGCGATGCTGGAGCGCGGCGACGGCACAGCGGCGATTGTGCGACGCGTGGCGCGCGAGCTGGCGGGGTTCCACGCGCGCGCCGAGACGGACGAGCGCGTTGCGTCGTTCGGGCGGGTAGAGACGTTGCGGCGGAACTGGGACGAGAACTTCGAGCAGGTGGCGCGGTTCGCAGGAACCCTGATCACGCATGATGCGCTGGCGGGCGTGCGTTCGTACGTCGAGCGGTTCCTCACGGCACAGGCGGGGTTGGTCGAAGATCGCGCTGACGGCGGTCGGGTGCGCGACTGTCACGGCGACCTGCGGTCGGACGCGGTGTACGTGCGCGAGGACGGCGGCATCTGCGTAATGGACTGCATCGAGTTCAACGATCGCATCCGCTACGGCGACGTGGCCGGCGACATCGGCTTCCTGGCGATGGACCTGGAGTTTCGCGGCCATCGCGAGCTGTCCGACGAGCTGATGGGCGCGTACCTGGGCGAGGCGCGCGACGAGACGCTGCCGCTCGTATTTCCGCACTACAAGATCTACCGCGCGTTCGTCCGCGGTAAGGTCGAGGCGATGCGCTCGGCCGAACCCGAAGTGCCCGATGCGGCGCGGGCGGCCTCGCGGGAGGCGGCGCGCCGGTACTTCGAGCTGGCGGCGTCGTACGCGGGAGACGACCGTCCGCAGCGGCTGGTCTACGTGGTCGGCCTGTCCGGTAGCGGAAAGACGTACCTCGCCGATGCGCTAGCGTGCCGGATCGGGGCCGTCGTGCTCAGCTCGGACGTGGTGCGGCGCGAGGGCATGGCACAGCCGTCAGAGGACGAAGCGTCAGTGACCGCGTATGGAGCGGGGCGGTATGGGGAGGAGGCGCGGGCGCTGGTGTACGGGCGCATGCGCGAACTGGCGCGCGGGCACTTGGCCCTGGGGCACAGCGTGATACTCGACGCGTCGCACATCGCGCGCGGGGACCGGGACGCGGCGCGCGAGCTGGGTACCGAGCACGGCGTGCCGGCGATCGGGTTGGAGGTCATCGTCGACGACGAAGTGGTACGGGACCGGATCGCGCGGCGGACGGAAGAGGGGGCGTCGGCATCGGAGGCCACGTGGGAGATCTACGCCGAACAGAAGCGCCGGATGGAGGCGGTGGGTGCGGATGAAGGCGCGATCGTGCGCGTGGATGCAGGCCGCAGCGTGAGCGCGAACGTCGATGAGGTTATCGGGCGAATCGTGACGTAGGCGCTCGTCGCACTACACGCCCAGCTAAGCCGGAGACGGCTGCGCCACATCGGGGACTCTAGCCCGCCGACAGCGCCACGACGGCATCGAGCGCGATGGTAAGCATCGCGTCGATATGCGGCGCGAGGGCGGCGTCTTGCAGGCGCTCGTGGTGGCCGGCGGCGTTGCTGGCCACGAGGATGCAGCCCGCCTCCATGCCGCGCAGGGCTGCGAGCGTGAAGATGACGCTCGCCTCCATCTCCTGCGCCAGGATGCCGCGCGTCTGCCAGCGCTCCGTCCAGCCCTCGCGCACGGCGTACAGCGCGTCCTCGGTTGCGATGGGCCCTGGATGATACGTGTGGCCGCTCGCCCTCGCCTCAGCCACCAGCGCCTCGACCACGCGATACGTCGCCGTCGGGGCCGACGGCTCTCCGTGCAGGTACGCCCGCGTCGTACCGTCGAGGGCCCCGGCACTCGTCGCGACGATGAGATCCGTCGCCCGCATGTACGGCTGCACGGCGCCGCACGTGCCAGCGCGGATCAGCAGCTTCGCGCCCAACATCGCCAGCTCCTCGACGACGATCGCGGCGCTGGGGCAACCCATCCCCGTCGTCTGCACCGACACCGGAACGCCGCGGTATGCCCCGGTGTACCCCAGCAGGCCGCGGAAGTCGTTGTAGCAGCGGGCGCCGTCCAGCAGCGCCGCCGCGCGCGTGGCTCGGCCAGGATCGCCGACGAGGATTACGGCAGGCGCGACCTCGCCGGGCTGCGCGCGGACGTGGATGGGCGCCACGCCACGGGCTGCCCCGTGAGCTGGCTCGCAGGCCGCCTCGCAGGCCGTCTCGCAGGCCGTCATCGCAGCCCTGCACGCTCGGCGGCGCGCATCGACTCGTCGAGCAGCTCGATCACGTGCACTACGTCGCCCGACATGTCGCGCAGCCGGAGGCCGGCCTCGAGCTGCGACATACAGCCGGGATTGGCGGTGGCGACGCACGACACGCCCGTCGCGACGACGTCGTCCATCTTCGACTGCAGCAGCCGACCCGACATCTCGCGCTGCACGAAGGAGTACAGCCCTGCGGAGCCGCAGCAGCGGTCGGGCGCGGCCATCTCGCGCAGTTCGAGCCCGGGGATCTGGCGCATGATGGCGCGCGGCGCCTGCGTGATTTTTTGCGCGTGCAGCAGGTGACACGAGTCCTGGTAGGTGACCGCGCGGTGGCGTTCGGGCAGCGGGCCGAGCGGCCCGAGATCGTGGTTTGCGACGAACTCGAGCACATCCTTCGTAAGGGTGGCGAGACGCCGTGCCCGGTCGCCGTACGCGGCATCGTGCGCGACCAGATCTCCGTACTCTTTCATGGTCGAGCCGCAGCCCGCCGAGTCGACGATTACCGCCTCTACGTCCACATCGAGGAAGGCGTCGATGTTGCGGCGGGCGAGGTCTCGGGCGAAGGCGCGGTCGCCGCCGTGCAGGCTGAGCGCACCACAGCAGGTCTGGTGCTCCGGGAAGACGGCGCGGTAGCCCAGCCGATTGAGCACGCGGACCGTTGCCTCGTGCGTGCGCGGATACATGTGGGGCATCACGCAGCCAGTGAGCATTGCGACGCTGCGCGCGAGGCCAGCGGGCTGCGCGGGCGGCGCGAACGGCCGCGGCGGCATCTCGGGCAACGACGCCTCGGCCGAGGCGAGCTCGCCGGGGAGGCGCCGCAGAACGCCGGAGCGGCGCAGCAAATTGCGCACAGGCGAACGCTGGTACAGGCGAAGCGCGACTGTGGCGGCGCGGAGGCGCGCGGGGTGTGGCAGGACCTGGCGCATGGCGGCGATGCGCAGCCGCCACGCCAGCGGCGCGTCGGGGCGCTCGGCGATCTGGGCGCGGGCCGTTTCCACGATGCGGCCGTAGGGCACGCCGGAGGGGCAGGCCGTCTCGCAGGCGCGGCACTGCAGGCAGAGATCCAGATGGCCGAGCAGCGCGGGTGTCGGCTGCGCGCGTCCGTCCTCGATGGCGGCGATGATCTGAATGCGGCCGCGGGGAGAGTCGGCCTCGAGCCCCAGGTCCAGGTACGTGGGGCAGGCCTGCAGGCAGAATCCGCAGTGGATGCAGCGCGAGAGGTCATCGCGCAGCGTGTGTCCGTGGGCGGGCGCGGCGTCACGCGTCTCGAACGCCATCAGATCTTCCCCATGAAGCGCCCGGGGGCGAGCAAGCCTGCGGGGTCGAACTGGCGTTTGAGCCGGCGCATGATCTCCACATCCGGGCGCGGAGGTCCGAAGACGTCGATCTGCCGCTTCACTGCGAGGGGCGCGCCGTCGACAATGGCGAACCCGCCGCGCTGCGCCGCGATCTCCCGCGCGCTGTCGATAATCGCCGCCGCGCGCTCGTCGCCGACGGGCGAGAGATTCATGCGCACGAGCCCGGCCGTCGAGGTGGCGCTGATGCTAGCGGCGTCGCCCGCGAACCGCCGGTCGAGCGTCTCTGCCAGCGTGCCTGCGTGGGACGGCGCGACGCTTAGGCGGAGGGAGAGCGCGGTCGGGCCGAATGCGTCGTGCCAGTGGCGCCAGGCATCCGGCGCCTCGGCCAGCTCGCCCTTCGCCAGCGCGGCGTAGTCGTCGATCTCGCCCAGCGTCCGGACGGCGGCGGAGGACCCTCCGGCGACGCGCAGCAGCGCGGTCCAGTCGGCGCGGCCGCAGACGGCGTTCGCGGCGGGCGGCGAGAGCAATTCGGCGGAGATGACGGCGAGGCCGCGCTCGTGGGCGGCGGTGATGATGGACTGCGCTGCCGCGGGCGACGAGCAGGCGACGGCGACTGTGCTGTCGACCTTCGGCAGCGGCGCGAGCTTGAAAGTGGCTTCGGCGATGGCGGCGAGCGTGCCGAGCGAACCGACGTAGAGCTTGTGGACATCGTAGCCGCTGACGTTCTTTACCACGCGACCGCCCGACTTACTGGTCGTGCCGTCCGCGTGGACAGCACGGACGCCGATAAGCCAGTCGCGCGCCGTGCCGTAGCGATGGCGCAGGGGGCCGGACACGTTCGCGGCCAACACCCCACCGACCGTCGCGCGATCCGCGCCGGGTGGGTCGAGCGGAAGGAACTGACCGTGTTCGGCGAGCACCGCCTGCAGGTCGGCGAGCCGCACGCCGGCCTCGACGGTCACAGTCATGTCTGCGGGCTCATGGCCGACGATGCGATTCAGGCGCGCGGTGCTGAGGGAGACATCGAGAACCTCAGGGACGTTGCCCATGTGCAGGTGGGTGCCGCCGCCGACGCAGATGACGTAAAGATGTCGATTACCAGCTTCGGATAGGCATGCCCGAAGCTGCGTGAGCGACTCCGGCTCAACTACTACAGCTGGCTTCAGTCCGTCGACGGCGTAGGCCGCCGGATCCGCTACGTGAAGCTGGCACTGGCTGACCGCAGCGGCAAATTCAGCGGCGGGGGAGAGGGCTACGGTCGCCGGGTCAGACATACGTATCCTCACCAATTGCCGCCGCCGTGCGCTGGACGTGGGCAGCCGCCACCTCGCCACAGCCGCGGTGGGTAGGGAACGCCTTGCACGGGTTGAACCGTTCGTCGGCGCCGAATGCGCGCTTCAGGTAACTCATCGCGGCCATGTCGGCATCATCGAACAGCCACGCCATGAAGTCGCGCTTCTCGAGCCCCACCCCGTGCTCTCCGGTGATACTGCCCCCGGCGTCCACGCACAGGCGCATGATTTCCGCCCCGGCCTGTAGCACCTTTTCGGTCGTGCCAGGCACGCGCTCGTCGAACAGCAGATTGGGGTGGAGGTTGCCGTCGCCGGCATGGAAGACGTTGGCCACCGCCAGGCCGAACTTCTCGGCTACGGCGTTGGACGCGCGCAGGACCTCAACCAGACGCGTCCGGGGCACGACGCCATCAAGCACGTAGAAGTTGGGGAAATAGCGGCCCAGCGCGCTGAGTGACGACTTTCGGCCCGCCCACAGCAGGTCGCGGTCCGCCTGCTCGACCGCCAGACGCACTTCGCGCGCGCCCGCCTCGCGGCAGATGCGTTCGATATCCTCGGCCTGCTCGGCCGTGCTCTCATCGAGGCCGTCGACCTCGATCAGCAGCACCGCCTCTGCGTCCAGCGGGTAGCCGCAGTGCAGCGCCTGCTCGACCGCATGGATGATCATCCTGTCCATCATTTCCAGCGCCGAGGGCACGATTCCGGCCGCGATGATCGACGAGACGGCGTTGCTCGCATCGTCGAGGCGGTTGAAGATCGCCAGCAGCGTCCGGGTGGACTCCGGCAGCCGCATCAGCCGCACCGCGATCTTCGTTGCGATACCGAGCGTTCCCTCCGACCCCACAAAGGCGCCCGCCAGGTCGTATCCCGGGAGGTCACGCGTACGGCCGCCAACCCACGTAATTGTGCCGTCGGCCAGCACGAGTTCCAGCCCGAGTACGTGGTTCGTCGTCGCGCCCAGTGCCAGCGTATGCGGTCCGCCGGCGTTCTCAGCGACATTCCCGCCGATGGTGCAGGCGCGCTGGCTCGACGGATCGGGAGCGTAGTACAGGCCGTACTTTGCGACGGACTTCGAGAGGTCGAGGTTCACCACGCCCGGCTCGACGATCGCAATCCGGTTCTCGCTGTCGACCTCGAGGATCCGTCGCATGCGGGTGAGCGCGATGACCACGCCGCCGGTGGCAGCCAGGGCGCCGCCGCTGATGCCGGTGCCGGCGCCGCGCGGGGTCACCGGCACATCGAACCGGCGCGCGATCCGGACGGCGGCGGCAACCTCCTCGGCCGTCTCCGGCAGCACGACGATCTGCGGGCGTGCTCGGTCGATGGTCGCGTCGTACTCGTAGAGCAGCAGCTCGTCGGGCGTAGACAGCACGTATTGCTTGCCGACGGCCGCCTCCAGCTCGCGAATCAGTGCGGCTGTGATGGCGCCGCGGGGGACCTCCCCCGTCACATACGACGGGATGTGTTCGTCGGTCATGGAGTCGTCCTCGCGCCGGTCGTGGCCGTGAAGTATAGGCGCGGCCCGGCTGTAGCGGCTCAGAGCAGGACGCCGCCGGCCGGGTGATAGCGGTCGAACTTGCCGAAGGGGCGGTTGGCCGTCAGGAACGACCAGCCATTCACCTTCCAGCCACGCTCGAGCAGCGCCGTCAACAGTGTTTGGTTGTGCGAGATGACCCACATGCTGCCATCGGCGACACCGCGATCGTCGAGCCAGCCGGCGCAGAGCCGCAGCAGCGGGAGCTGGTCCGCGGGCTCGTACGCCGCCAGCGGGGCGATGAAGCCCGACGTGAGGGCGTAGCCGTAGCCGAGGAACTCGCCATCGCGCGTGAGGCCGAAAGACGCGCTGTCTTCGAGCAGCCAGGACGCCGGGTCGAGATAGTACGCGTGGTCCTCGCGGCGCTCGGCGCCGAAGGTGGCGCGGTCGAGGTCGGCGATGCGGTCCTGCCAACCGGAGCAGTCGACGATCGTCTTCCTGTTCCCATCAGGCTCCGGCAAATCCAGCAACGGCTCGATCGAGCCCGACATGCGGTACCCGATGGCGAAGGCGAACATCCCCGCGCGCATGTACAGCGACTGCGCCGCTGGGGATGTCGACGAGACGACCGAGAACACGGAGGCGCCGCGCTCGACGCCGTAGTTGTAGGAGTGCCGCAGGAGCTCCTGCCCGATGCCGCGGGCGTGGACTTCCGGGTGTACGAATAGCTGCGAGAGAAACCAGATGTCGCCACGCACGAACCCCTGCGCCACGCCAATTACGAGCCCGTTGATCTCCGCCACCCAGCAGCCGCCGGGGTCGGTACGCAGGATGTGGCGCTGCGCGAACTCATTGCCGGGGATCCACGGCCACGGCTGGCGGTTCTCGCTCCGCATCAAACCGTCGAGCGCGTACTTGCGCACGTAAGCTGCCGCGTGGACATCTTCGGGCGCCATTGGCCGGATCAGGGTTCGTTGCTCAGCCATACTTCACCGCTACTGCCTCGCGAACCAGTGTCCAACGAGGAGGACAGTCTAGTGGGCAGGAGCGCCGCGAGGTAGCCTCGTGCGGAGGGAGTCATGGCGAGCGATCCCTGGCAGGCCGTCCATCAGATCAATCGCACCTGGGTCGAGGACCGGCCCGATGAGATGGCGCCGTTGCTGCACGCCGATGTCGTGATGGTCGCGCCCGCGTTCTCCAGCCGCTCGCAGGGACGCCAGGCCGCCGTCGACGGCTACCGCGAGTTCTGCGACGCTGTCGAGATCCACGGGTACGCCGAAACGGAACCGCAGGTACACATCACCGGCGACGTCGCCGTTGTGTCGTATCGGTTCACCATCGAGTACGCGATGGAGGGCGACCGGCACGTCGATCGCGGCCACGACCTCTTTGTCTTGGACCGAGAGCGCGATGGTTGGCTGGCGGTCTGGCGCATGCTGATCCCGGCGACTGAGTAACCCTCGGCCTACGGCGCGCCGTCGAGGTACAGCACGGACTGAGCGAACTGCATGCGGCCTGCGTCGAGCCTGTGCCGCCACGCCGCTTCTTCATCTCCCGACGCGTGCGCGATAACGGCCGCGTGATACGACAGCCGTGGGTCGCGGCTGCCCAGGCGGAGCGCCTCCGCCATACGACGGCGCGCTTCTTCGATTCGCCCACTCCGGTACGCCGTCCAGGCCAGAGCATCCGCCGTGTAGATGCCGGGTCTGCGCGCGTACGCCGCGCTCGCCTGCCGGTACGCGGCTTCCAGATCGCCGCCGCGGTCGGCGTCGAACAGCGCCAACTCGATGTCGATGTCGACGCCACTCGCCGCGAAGAGCTTTTGGATGGCGCGGACGGTGGCGTACTGCTCCTGAGCCTCCGCCGCGCGTGCCTGGATCGCGTAGATGTCGCCGAGCATAGCGAGGTACTCGGGTAGCGGCCGCTGCTCGATGGCGCTGCGGAGCCGCCGCTCGGCCTCGGGATAGTCGGCGCGCGCGATCGCCAGCCGCCCGAGGCCTGCCTCCGCGACCGGATCGGCAGGCAGCAGGGCGCTGCCGCGCTCGTACGCCAGGGCCGCGGCGGCGAGGTCGCCCCGCCGGAGTTGCAGGTCGCCGATGATGGCCAGGCCCCAGACCGCGTCCTGCTTAAGGCCGGTGCCCGCGGTCACCGCCTGCTCCATGGCCTCGATCGCGCCGTCGAGGTCGCCGTGCAGCTCGCGCAGGTAGGAGATGCGGCTCAGCGCGGCGAAGTCCGGCCGCAGGTCGGCCATCTCCTGTGCCGCGACAATCGCCTCGTCGTAGCGGCCAAGCTCCACCAGCGCGTCGACGATGACGCTGTAGGCGGCGATGAGCGTCGGTTCGATTTGATGCGCGCGCTCGGCGTACATGAGTGCGGCCTGGAAGTCGTGCTTCGCGGCGGCGATGGCGCCGGCGGCGACGAGCGCGTTCGGGTCATCGCGGTCGAGTGCGAGGGCGCGCTGTGCCGCCGTGTCGGCCAGGCTGTAGTAGGAGGGGTCGCCCGTCTCCCGCACGCGCTGCAGGTACGCCCCGGCGAGCTGCGTGACGACGGCGACGTCCTCCGGCCGGCCGGCGGCCGCCTGCTCGAGCGTCGAGATCCGGGCGGCGGTGGTCGTCGTGCGCGCTGCCTCCGTCGCGACGGGCTCGCCGCTGCCACTGAAGAATGCCGCGCGCGCGCCCGCGACAGCGAGGACGGCTGTGAGGGCGGTGGCCAGGATGAGCAGGCGTCGCATGGTCTTGTCCTGTGCTGTCGTTTGGTGCTGTCTCGGGGCGGCGTGTGGGGCGAGGCCGCGGCCTCGCCCCGCACACACGCACGAACTAAGCGGCGTCCTGCGCCGCCCGTCGGCGGAACCGCGACCAGATCGCGGAGCCGGCCAGGAGGGCGGCGAACAGTGCCGCACCCGCGCCCACACCGGCCGCGATGGGCGGCACGGGCGACGTGTTGTGGGGGCTCTCGAAGCCCGACCACGGCGACGCGACGTACGGGAAGTCACTCTGGAAGGCCTTGTCGTTCTGGTTGACGCCATCGCCGAGCAGGTTGTTCGGCGCGGAGTCCACGCAGGGACCAAGGTTGAAGCCGTACCCGCAGGCGACAGCGCGCAGCGAGACGTCGGCGACGTCATCGGCGAGGCGCCGCCCGTTGGGGAAGCCGCAGTTGTCGCCGGCGATGACGCCCAGCCGCTTCACGGAGCCGCAGCTGTCCGGCTTGATCGCCAGGTTGATGCGGAGTTCCTCGGCCGGCTTCACGTTCGGTGGCTGGTTCAGCCCGGGGATGCCCGTGAGGAACACGGTCACCAGGTCGGTGCGGTTCGACGTCGGGATCGGGCTGATGATGCCGTTGTAGACCGCGTTCAACTTCGCGGCCAGATCGGAGTTGAGGACGTACTGCGCGAACTCCGCGTCGTCGTCTGGATACGAGGCGTTGAAGGCGTCCTTCTTCGCCAGTGGGATCACGACCTCGTTCACCAGCGGGTTGCCAAGGCGCGAGACCTTCACGCGGTCGCCGAACGTGCCCTTGCTGCCGTCGTTGTTGAGCACGGCCACGCGCTCCCGATAGGTGTCGGTCCAGACGCCGATGATGGCGTTGGGCGCGGGCTTCGGCGTCGGCGGCACGGACGTTGCGGTGGCCTGGGGAGTGCGGGTCGCTCGTGGCGTCTTGGTTGCCTTCGGCGTCTTCGTGCTGGCGGCCGACTTCGTGGCCGCCGTCGTGGCCGTGGCCTGCGGCGCCGTCTGCTGCTGCGCGGGCGCCATGCCCGGGTCGCAGCGGCACTCGGTCACGTCCTGAATCGGCACCTGCAGCACGATCGAGCTGGTGTTGAATCCCGCCACGTTGTCGATGCCATTGCCAGCGTTGCCCGGGAGCTGCCGGATCGTCGCCAGGTCGAACACCGACCCCAGGTCGACGAAGAACGGGTCGTCGCGCTGTCCGGTAAACACCTTGCCGCCACCCGGCAGGCTGTAGATCGCCTGCTGAGCCAACGCTTCATAGTTCGGCGTGGACGCCGGGCCGATGTTGTCCGGCGGTACGGGAATGTGGCTCGCGATCAGCTTGCGCGGCGAGAGCTTCTCCCGGCGGTAGATGTTGTAGTACTGGCGGATGTTGAAGTTCGCGTCGTCCAGCGACGTGATCGGGCCGGTAGCGTACAGGAACGTCGACGGGTCCTGGACCTCGGTCTCGAACTCGAACTCATAAGTGACGTCCCGCTCGCTGTCGCCATCGTTGTCGATGACGAAGGCGTAGGTGGCGTCGGTGGCCCAGGGGTAGAAGTTCGGGCCGCCCGCCGGCTCTTCCAGCGGGATCCAGTTGCCCACGAACGTGACCTTGTCCGGCGAGTCCGGGGCGATGAATACGTATGTGTCGGTTGCGTCGGCCTGTGGGTCGCCGGCAATGCCCGGCGCCTCGCGGTGGCTCGAAGCCTCGCCCTCACCTGACGGCCGTGTGCTGATCGCGACGATCGACGCGACGGCGACGGCGGTGAGACCGGGGATGAGTCCCCACTTGGCCAACTTCTTCGCGAGAGACATGAAGTTGGTTCTCCTCCTGATGGATGATTGGTGGATGTGTGGTGATTTCGGGATACTGTCGCTTGTCGAGGAAGGGACCTCCTTTCCTTGCCCGCCCCGTGCGCACGGCTTCACAACGGTCGCGCGGGGCGGCCCTTTCTCCCTTCGAACCCTCAGGTAGTGGTGACACGACAGGCGCCGCGCTTTCGGCGCCAAGACCAGGTGTCAACATTCCCCTGTCCCGTGATACTTCGCTAGCGATGGCCCGCTGGATCAACGCTGTGTTGCGTTGTTGAAGGCAACGTCAGAGCTGCGAAGCGCCGCGCATGACCAGCACGACGCCGACGGCGAAGACAAGCGCGGCCGCCGCAACGGGCAGCGTACGCGTGATGATGGCCAGCGGACCATCGATACGCTCCGTCGGCTGCACGAAACGCCGCAGCAGGGGCGTGCGCTGCGCCCACACGAGCACGAAGCCGATGCCGGTGAGCACGGCCGCGAGCCCGAAACTGAATGCCACGATGAGCACAAGCCCGAAACCCACGCGGTGCAGCGCGATTGCGCTGAGCATGACGACGATGGCCGACGGACACGGGATCATGCCGCCGAAGACGCCGAGGCCGACGAGCCGCTGCCACGTCACCGGCTCGCCATCGCCCCCGGGGATCGCGTGGCTATGCGATCCCCCGCCGTGGCTGTGCTCGGCGTGCGCGTGCCCTTCGCCACCGTGGCGGTGTTCGTGGTGGTCCTGGCGTTCGTCCCCGCGGAGCGACGCATCGAACGCAGTGGCCGGCGGCTCGGCTGCGAGCGTCAGGACGGGCCGGCGACGGTGCCATGCAGTCGACACGTGACGCCAGAGGGTGGGCGCGAGGCCGCTCGAACGGAGCCGGCCGGCGAACAGCGAGAGGCCCATGAGCAGGATGATGCCGCCGGAAATCACGCCCATCCACGGATAGAGATCCTCGGGCACCACATACTGCGACAGGTACAGAGTGACGAAGCCCAGCACGTACACGCTCGACGTGTGCGTGGCCGTCACGGTGATGCCGAGCAGCAGCGCGTGCCGCAGGGTGCCGTGCGAGCCGATGAGGTACGCGGCGACGACGGTCTTGCCGTGTCCGGGCGAGAGCGCGTGCAGCGCGCCGAAAGCCATCGCCGCGAGCAGCGCGAAGGCGATGAACCCTGCGTCGAGCTCTCTGTGCGAGATGAGGCGGGTGAATCGCGCCAGCGTCCCATCGGGGTTGCCGCGCGTCGCGGTCACGTGGTCGGCGTCCGGCGCCGGGAGCAAAGGCGCGCCGACTCCTAGCCCGAACGAAAACGTCGCCTCGCGCACATCCGGCGGGCTCGAGAGCGTCCCCTCCGGGTACGTGAGCAGACCTTCGGTGGGACTCACCAAGGGCAGCGCGGAGCCGGAAAGGTCGACGCCGGGCCCGCCGCGCGCGATGACCTCGCGCCAGCCGATGCGGCCTGTGTCGTTGCCGTCTGCATACGTAAGCTTTGGGCTGCCGTCGCGCCAGCCGTCGGGCAGCGGCGCCATGTACGTGGCGACGAGGCGCAACGTCTGAAGGCCGCCCTGGCCTTCGCGCAGTGCGACATCGTGACTCACCGCCGTGAGCCGCACTTCGCGCCCGTCGATCCCGATGCGCATGTTGGCGCGCAGCTCGTCGGCGCGCGCCTGCGCCCACGGCTCGAGTATGGGCTGACCGCCGGGGCCCTTCTCGAGCCGCTGCAGCGTTTGGAACGTCGGGATCTCGGCCATATCCAGCACGCGCACGACGGTGACACCGGAGTCTGCGACTTCGATGGTCGTCGAGTGGTTGACAGTGAAGTTGCCGAGCGGGTGCGCATCGGCCGGGCCTGCGCGCGCGACCAGCACGAGCGTACACGTCAGCAGTGCTGCGAGGACGGCGGCCAGAGGTAGCTTCACGGGCGCGCTCTCCGGGTTCCTGGATCTTGCTTGCCATTTGTTCGCGGCGGGGGTGGGGGTGCACCCCGCGCGGGCTAAAACCCCACACGCGCCGGGTTATTGCTCACGGGGCGCTTCTGTCCATCTTTCTTACGGGAATGTCAGGGGATCGAGACCAGGCTCATCGCGTTGAAGTTCTGGCCGGGCGTGTTCTTGCACGACCAGTTCCCGCTCGTCTTCGCGTATATCAGCGCCACGCACTTGCCGATTGCCTTCTCGCCGTAGGCGTTCGGGTGCACCGATTCCTGGGCGTCGCCCTGGCAGCAGCCGGTGTTCACCCAGCGCACCCATTCATGGATTACCGAGTTCGGCCCGCCGGAGCCGACCAGCGAGGAGTTCTTGTGGCAGATCTCGTGGCCGTTGAGCGCGTCGCGCACATCGAGGAACTGCACGCCCTTCTCGGCCGCCACCGTGCGCATGCCATCGACGATGTACGGCGTGGCCGTGTTCTTGGCCCAGGTGAAGTCGGCGTCGTAGAAGGGACAGCCACCCAGCGTCCACTTGTCCGAGCCGGAATAGCGCACGTCCCCGGCGGCCGGGATCGGTGACGAGTAGCCGGCGATCACGAACCGCCATTGCGACGGGCTGTAGCCGGCCTGCGCCATGACGGCGCGCACTTCGTCGATCGCCTTGCGCAGGCCGGCCTGCGCCGCCGGCATCGCCGCCTGCATGGCGGCCTGCTCGGCCTGGTTGCACTCCCCGAGACCCAGCACCCAGCGGGAAGCGCAGTTGATTACGTGGTCGGCGAAGCCCAGGTCGTTCGCCGAGATCGTCAAGACCACGAGCTTCACGTTCTTCTGCTGGGCGACGGTCAGAAGCTGGTCCGCCTGCGGGGCCTCCCCCTTGTAGCTCTGGCCGCCCTGCGAGGCCCGCCAAATGTTCTTTGTCTGCGCGCCCGAGCAGGCGAGGTTGATCTTCTCGTTGACCGATATGCCGGCGCTCTTGATGGTCGCCACGTCGGAGCGGTGGCAGCCGTTGGTGTACGAGGAGCCGTACACGCGTTTCGCGTCGTACGTGCAGTAGCCCCACCACGTACAGCTCGCCGCGCGGTCGGTGCCGTCGCGTGTGAAGAACATGTTGAGGCTATTGCCCTGCCAGCGCCCGGCCTCACCCGAGATGAAGCTGTCTCCCAGTGAAACGATCGCCGTGGTGCTGGATCCGGGCCCCGCCTCGGACGGTCTTGCATGCTGCATCGTCGTCGCGAGCAGCGCGGCCACTGCGGCCGCGATCAGCACACGGCGCAGGTTCACCTGCCCCCGCAACATCTTCCACGCAGGCAATGTCATCGTTCTTCCCCTTTCATCAGCCGGTATCCTCCTCCGGCTGGCGACGAACGTACGGTGGTGGGGTCGCCGCTGTCAAGATGTCCCGGGTCAAATTCCCGATCGTAAATGGCGTCGCGCCGGACGCAGTGCGCGTCGGCGCGACGTAACGAGGTGGCTGATTTCGGAGGACAACGCCGCCGCACGCCGCTAGCGACGGCCTCTGCTCATCGCGATGACCCTGGCTGCGCCGAACGCTACGGCGCTGAGCGACGCAAGGGCCGCTATCAGCGACCACCACACCCGCGCGCCGTTGTCGTCGGGGCCGCCGCCAGTGTTGGGCGCAAGGATCGGGGCTGCCCCTGTGCCCAGCGTGGTCGCCGAGACGGCTGTTGGCGGCGACGGCACGTCAGTCGGTGAGGATTGCGGCGTCGCCGTCGAAAGCAGTCCATCTCCATCGAAGTCGTCGAGGTTCCCGGCGCCACCTGATCCACCCGCGACCGACGTGTTGTCCGGGGTGGGCGTCGCGGTCCGGGTCGCCGTGGCGATGCTCGTCGCGGTCGCCGTCGGATCCGGTTCCCCTTCGCTCTCACCCTCGAAGGCGCCGATGTCGCACTGCGGCCCCACTGGACGCGCCACGCCCCGCTGGTCGTCCGCCGGGCACCAGCCCCCGTCCGCCGCGTCGATGGCCGGGCTGCCGGCCAGGAGCGCGCGCGTTTGCGTCGGCCCGCCATTGCTGGCCAGCGCCCCTATCTGGGGGTCGGTGTTTGACAGGTCGCCGACGTCGTTCAACTCGCAGCTCGTGCCGCTGTCGATGTTGTTGCCGGACGACGTGATGTTCGGGCCGCCCTCGTCGCCGCCGCTGCAGTTCGTCGCGGAGCCTGAGATGATCGTGTTCTTCACGTCCAGGCTATTGCTGTTGTAGATCTGGTCGCCATAGCTGCCGGCCGTATTGCCGGCGATGGTTCCATGGATGATCTCCATGACATTGTCATTAAGGATGCCTCCTCCGCCAAACGCTGCCGTGTTGCCGCTCAGCGTGCTGTTGACGAGCTGCATCGTCGCATCGTTGTAGATGCCACCGCCACCTCCATCGTACTCTTCGCTTCCGGTCGCGGTGTTGTTGCTGATCGTGCTCCCCGAGATGGTGGCCGTCGTGCCGTTGAAGTAGATGCCGCCACCGCGGCCTGCCGAGTTGCCGTTCACCGTCGTGTCCGTGAGTTGCAGCGTTTCGCCGGTGTCGATCGCCCCGCCACGGGAGTTCGCTCCCAGAGCGGTGTTGTTCTCCAGCGTCGACCCGTTGATCGAAACCGCGAACTCCCAGGCACTCAGGCCGCCACCGTCCCCGGAGGACTGGTTGCCTGTGATGGACGTGTTTGTGATCGAGATCGAATCGGTCCCGCCGCCAGAGTTGAGGTTGATGCCCCCACCATCATCATTGGTGTCGTTCCGAGTGAAGGCGCTGCTCGAGATCGAGATGGCCGTCGTACCGCCGCTGTTCACGTTCCAGAACATGCCCCCGCCGTCACCGTTCCCGGCCGAGTTGTTGTCGAAGACGCTGTCCTCAATCGTCACCGTCGCCGTTGTGTTGTTGTTGCCGTTGAAGAAGAAGCCACCGCCCTGGCCCGATCCCGTGTTCCCCGAGACGTCGGCGTTCTGGAACGTGTACGCAACCGTCACGCCGCTGCCCACGTTGACGAAGATGCCCGCGCCCTGACCCCCGCCGATGTTCAACCCCACGGTGCTGTTCGTGATCGTGAACGTCGAGCCCGCGTTAATGCCCCCGCCCTGACCGGTCGATTGGTTCTCGGCCACCGCGCTGTCCAGCATGGTCAGGTCGCCGAACACGCGTATGCCGCCACCCTCCGACGCCACGTTCCACCCGACCGCCACGTCGTCCAGGGACAGCGCGCCTGTCGCCAGGATCCCGCCACCGCTCCCGACCACGGTACCCTCGATCACGGTCAGCCCCTCGAGCGAGAGGCTCACCCCGCCGATCGCGTGTAGTACGCGGTCGTAATCGTTCCCGTCAATCGTCGTGGATCCCGCCCCCGCGCCCTGGATCGTCAGGTTGACGTCGACGTCGAGGTCCCCGGTCGCCCCGGCGTCCTCACCCGCTCCTGCGATGCCGATCCCGTAGGTGCCCGCCGGCACGATCACGGTGTCGCCCGAGCTCGCCGCATTGATCGCCTCGCGGAGGGAGCAGTCGGAGTCGCATGTCCCGTCGTTCGTGTCCGCCGTCTTCGTGACCGTGAGGTTCGCCGCCTCGGCCGTCCAGTCCGGCGCCAACCACGGCGCCAGCATGACTGCGGCGAGCGCCAGCCCCAGCGCGCCCCGGGCGATCCACGTCTTCGTCCTCATCGCTCTTCTCCTCCACGCACCCAACGTTCGATACCCGCTGGAAGTCTCGAATGCCCGCTGCCCGATGGGCGCGCGGGCACGCGGCTCAGTCCATCGCCCGGAGCCGCGGGGCGATCCTCTGCCCAAGAGGCCACCGTGACAAGCGAAAAGCGGCTACAATTTGTCACCTCCCGCGTTATCCGACAGCGCGGGTCAAGTTCCCGAGGTGCGTGCGTGGACGGATTGAGCGCGGATTTCGCCTGGCATGAGAGGCTGCGGACGCAACGCCTCCAGCGGGGCCTCTCCCAACCAGAGGTCGCGCGACGCTCCGGCCTGTCCGTTGCGGCCGTGAAGGCGTACGAACGGGGAGCGCGGCATCCCAGCCGGAAGGCGCTCGACGCGGTCCTCAACGCGATCGGACTGTCACACGACGAGACGAACCCGATCGTGGCGGGGGCCGGCTTCGCGATCGACTGGCGCGGCGTGTTCGAGCGCCGGTACATCGCGGATCTCGATGAGCTGAAGCGCCAGGCGGATGAATCGCCGTGGCCCGTGTTCATCACGAACCAGGGCTCGTACGTCGTGCACTGGAACCGGCCGTTCGAGGTCGTGTGGGACGTGGACGTGCGGCGCGACTTCCCCGACCCCATGACACGGAACCTGCTGTCAGGCGCCAGCATCGCGCGGTTCACCCAGTGCATCGCGAGCTACGACGAGACCATGTCGTTCTTCCTCGGCCTCATCAAGAGCGATCCTCGCCAGCCGGGTGATTTCGAGAGGCCCGCGCCGTGGCACCTCGAGGCAGTGGAGCGCCTGTTCGCCGGCGACCCCGCGGAGCTCCGGCGCCTCTGGGATGCGTGGGAGCGGGCCGAGCCGCTGCCGCACAAGATCCGCCACCAGTACCGCGTCATTTGGCGCTATCGCGGGGTCGGCCCGGAGCTGCGTTTCATCGGCCAGCTCACCGTGTGCGACATCTGGAACGAGCTCAACTGGCAGGAGTGGATCCCGGCGGACGGCGAAACATGGGCGGCCCTCGCGTCGCTCTCCAGGGGCCCTCACCCCTGACGGAGAGACACGGCTTCACGCCCGATGCCGCCCGCGCGGCGTGGAACCCCTACCCGGGCGAGCGAGTCGGCAGCGATCGCTCCCCAGATGGCCAGATTGAGAGCATGTCCCATACGTCGAGTGACCGCAGCTCCGCCGATCCAACGTTCACAAACGGCCGCACACCCCGGCTGTCTGTCAGGGTGGGATAGACACGGCTGGTTAGACAGAGCTGATCGTTTGCGAAGACTTCAATTACCGAGCCGTCGAGGAAGACATGTAGAGCGAGCAGTCCATCCGGAGTAAGCCGAAGGGGCGCGCTCCGGACATCCCGAACTGTCCCCGGATCGAGGCTCGCTCGTTCGCGGTCGATGACCAATTCCCGGCGGTCGCAGTCGAGGAAAACAGACGTCCGCTCCACCCCGTCCCGAGACTGGAACAAATGCAACCCGACCTGGCGAGCCGTGCCCGGCTCGAACACGGCCTGGATTTCCATCCGCGTGCCGGCGACAGATTCCAAGCGGTCGTCTTGCTCCGGTCGCAGGGTGACATCGCGGTATTGGCTGTGCGCCGCACGAAGCGAGGTGAGTTCCGCCACAGGACGCGAGTACAGGGTTCCTTCGTTGTTCATCAGCAGCTCGGTTGGTAGGGACAGGACGCCCGACCATCCGGCCGCCATTTGTGCCTGAGAGCTACGGGTCTCGCGGAGCCAACCCCACATCAACCGGCGGCCATGGTCATCCAGCATCACCTGCGGGGCGTAGAACGACCCGCCATTGTCGAGTATGCTCGTCCGCTCCGGCGTGAAACGATGTTGGCTGTAGTCTCCAACCAGGCAGAGGACTTTGTTCAGCGGGATCGACGACACCAACAACGCATGCTTTCCGTCGATGGGGAAGAAGTTCGGGCACTCCCACATGAGCCCACTTTCGTCGGGCTCGCCGCGGCACAGCTCGTGCAGGTACTCCCAGTGCACTAGGTCTGGCGACCGGTAGAGGAGTACGAGGCCTCCGCCGCCCTTGATGCCTGAGCCGATGGCACAATACCAGCCATCGGCCTCCCGCCAGACGAAGGGATCTCGAAACCCTGCCACCTGTAGTTCCGCCGGGGGCGCGCCGATCACGGGGTTGGCGGGGTGCTTGCGCCAGACAGTCAGGTCGGGGTCGTTGGGATCAGTGGCCTCGGCCAGGCACTGCACCTCTGGAAAGATGCCTGTATACACGAGCGTTGGAATTCCCTCGCGATCGGCGGCGCAGCCAGAGAAAACGCCGTCCTTGTCCGGACCTCCTGGCGTGGGCGCCAACGCCATCGCCAGGTCCCGCCAATGCACCAAATCGTCCGATACCGCATGACCCCAGTGGATTGTGCCGTGGAAGGCTCCGTTCGGGTTGTATTGATAGAAGACGTGATAGCGACCCCGCCACTGCAGCAGTCCGTTCGGATCGTTCAGCCAGTTCGCGGGTGCGGAGAAGTGGTAGATGGGGCGATGACGCTCTGGCGCCTGGCTCATGTCGTTCCTTCGCGTGTTGCCGCCTGCCGTCGATCCGCACCAATGGCGCGTACTGTACCGCGGAAACCGCGCACGAGTACTTCCTGACGGGCCCCTCTGCAACTGTCGTTCCCTTGCCCAGACAACGAATGCACGCCATCGCGCGGGACGTGATCGCGCTCGAGCGAGCGGGAGACCGTGACCCTTCCCAGCATGTTTGAGGTCATCAGGTCTTCGGACGTGGTCGGGTGGCGCTTTCTACTCGAGGCATCGACTCCATCGCCCGCACTGGTGCGCAGGCTCCGACTCCACCCAGCGGTCGCCTGGGAGCGCATGCCTTGACCGGATGGCCACAACAGGCGAGTCGCATCGGCCGAATCGAGTATCAGTAGGCACAATCCTCGCACGATCCTGCAGCGCGTAGTGCGTTATTTGACATCCAGTGTGCCGTCCATCGTCGCTGGATGCACGTCGCACCGGAAGCCCAACCATCCGTCAGGACTCGATGATCGTGACCGACCTGATCACGTCGCCCGCGGGTGCGTCGCGCGTGGCCTGCGGGTCGCGGGGTGACAGCGCATCGAGCACATCGCGGCCTTCAAGGATGCGGCCGAAGACGGTTGATTTTCCGTCGAGGGCGGGTTCGCGTCCCAGCGCGAAAAAGAACTGGCTGCCATTGTTCAGAGACGAAGCGTCGGATGGCTTAGCGATGGCCAGCACGCCCGGCTCAAACAGCAATGACGACGGCTCGAACGGAAGCTCGTAACCGGGCCCACCCAGCCCCGTCCCTGTCGGGTCGCCGGCCTGCGCGACAAAGCCGGGAATGACGCGGTGGAAGGAGATCCCGTCGTAGAACCCGTCGCGAGAGAGAAACACGAAGTTGTTGACCGCCTGCGGGGCCACCTGCGCCAGCAGCTCGACCAGAATCTGGCCGCGGTCCGTCTCGAACACGGCGAGATACCGGCGGTTGGGGTAGATCGTCTGGGGCGGTGGGGCAGAGTATTGCTTGACGATGCGGGACGGATCTGGCGATCCCAACCCGCCGGCCACCGGAGTCTGCTGCTGCACTCCGTCGCCGCGGACGCCGCCATGCGAGCTGGTGGAGGAAGACCCGTGCGCTGTAACGCGCCCCCCCGAGGCCACTGACAGACCGTATGCGCCGAACAGCGAGACCGCGCCGACAATCGCGAACAGCCGGTAGTTGCTGAAGATGCGAAAGGCGCCCAGGGGCTTGATATGGGACGCCGCTGCCGAGGCATAAGGTGTGTAAGCCTTCCTTCGCTTCGTCTGTTGTTGATGGTGTTGTCGTCGTTGCTGCCGCGCCATCCGCACCTCCAGTGACGCGAGCGTAAGGGGCGCGGGACGCCTCGGACTGTGATCGGCATCACGCCGAGCCTGACATCGCGTCAAGGTGATCTGCGTTAGGGTCGCTTGGCGGACTGCGTTCCACCATCGGACAAGAACGGGCGCGGGCGTGAAGGTTGGCGGCCTCAGGCACCTGACCCGATCGAGACGTCCTGAGGCATGAGATGCGAGGCTGCCCGCTGCTGGCGTTGTCGGATCATGCCCGACGGCAGCATCGATAGGCAAATCGCCGCCTTAGCGGACCAGATCGCCGATACGGCGCATGGCCCTCAGAAACGGGCGGCTGAGCTGGCGATAGGTTGCCTGGCCCGCCGTCTGGCTGATGGAAAACGAGATCGTCGGGTAGACCTGGATTGCATTGGCGAAGTCCGGTGTGACGCGCGCACGGCGCGCGATCGCGTCTGCCAACGACCCCATCATGTCGCCCGCGCCTGTCGCAAGCACGTGCGCGCCGAGCAGGCGGTACTGCGTGTCGGTCACCAGCACGATCTCGCCGTCCTCGCCCTCCGCACGCGCCCGGTCAGACTCGGCAAGAGACTGTCGGAAAGTCAACATCTTGCCGGCACCGAGCGATGTCACCGCCTCCCCGCTCGTCATGCCGGCATGGCCCAGCTCGGGGTCTGTGAACGTCGTCCAGGGGACGGCCGTCGCTGCAGGCTTCGAGCCGGGGTAGAACATGTTGCGCAAGGCGGTAGTGGCCTCCGACACGGCGCTGTGTGTGAAGAGGAACCGTCCGGCGACGTCGCCCGCCGCATACACCGAGGCGATGCTCGTGCGCAGGCGTTCGTCGACCGTGATGCCCCTCTTCGTGTGTGTCACGCCCGCTGCATCGAGCCTCAGCGAATCGAGGTTGGGTGTTCTCCCCGTGGCAACGAAGATCTCGTCCGCGCTCCACTCCCGATCCGAGCCGCCAATCGTGCCCGCGACCGTCTTGCCGCCGCCGCCCCGGTTCACACCTGCAACCGTGACGCCCGTATGGACGCCCACGCCTTCATCTTGCAGGATTTCGCGGACGCCGTCGCTGAGACACGGCTCTTCACGGCCCAGGATCCTCGGTAGCGCCTCCAAGATCGTCACGACGACGTCGAGCCGGCGCATCGCCTGCGCCATCTCCACGGCAATCGGGCCGCCACCGATCACGATGATGGATGAAGGTAGGCGCTCGAGAGTGAACAACGTTTCGCTCGTCAGGTACCCGGCCTCCGCGAGCCCAACGATTGGTGGCACGGCGGGCCTTGAGCCGGTCGCCAGCAAAACATAGCGAGAAGTGACCGCGCGTCCGTCGACGACCGCTGAGTGCTCGTCGCGGAGCCGCGCATCGCCCGTCAGGACGGTCACGCCAAGCCGCTCGAAGTGCTCCGCGCTGTCGCTCGTAGCGGCAATCTCGCCCTGCACGCGCCGAACGCGCTCCATGACGGGCGCGGTGTCGATCGCGGCGTCAGCCGGCGGCAGCCCCAGCGCCGCCGCGCGCCGCATGCCGTGCGCGAGTCTTGCGGACGCGATAAGCGCTTTGCTCGGCACGCAGCCCGTCCACAGGCAGTCGCCGCCGATACGATCGCGTTCGACGAGCGCAACGCGTGCCCCCATGCGGGGCGCAATCTCGGCCGCAGCCATGCCTGCTGAACCCGCACCGATGACGAGCAGGTCGTAGTCGAACTTCATGCGCTTGCTCTGCGTATGTAGACGGCTCCCGCGTTGCCCGCGCCCGTGTGCGCCCCGATGCTCGGCCCCACGACGTAGTCGATGATCTCCTCGATACCCTCCATGGCCGACACTCGTTCGCGCAGCGCCTGGGCGATTGGAGCCGCAGCCCCGTGGCCGATTCCCACCCGTAGCCCATGCGCCGCTGCCGTTGCGGCGTCCTTGATGTGCCCGGTCATGATGGCGACCGCTTCGGGTATTGTCGCGGCAGAACCTGCAACACGCACCGAGCCGGCCTCGGTGACCAGGACCGGGATCGCGCTCACCGCTTCACCTTGTTCGAGGCGTCCGCCACGGCGGAGCATGTCCAGCGTCTTCACGACAAACGTGCTGTTGACGCGCGACGAGGCCTCGGCGGCTATCCCTGGTACAGCCGCCACCGTCGCGCCGCGCCGGAGAGCATCGATCACCTCGAGCACGACCAGCCCTTCGGCAAACGAAGCCTGGCCGCTGTCCACGACCGTCACCGGTACCGGCGAGAGGCCCGCGGCGATGCCGGCCGACTGCACCGTGCCGGACAGCGATGCACCGATGTGCACGGAGACGATCGACTTCGCGCCCTCGTCCGCCGCTTGGCTGTACGCATCCGCGATCACCCCGGGCGACGGTTGTGAGGTCGTAATGGAGGTCGCGCTTTCCGCCAGACGGTAGAACTCATCAGCGTCAATGTCCACGCCCTCGCGGAACTCGCGGCCGTCGATGACCACCGTAAGGGGCACGACGATCACGCCATGCGCCGCGCGGACACCGGCAGGCAGGTACGAAGCCGAATCCGTGACGAGGGCGATGCCGCCAATCATGCTGACACCGCGGATGGGTCGCCCACCGCCGCGCCTGACGCCCGCTGCGGCGAGCTATAGAATCGCCAGCAGATCACGGCGCTCGTGAGAGCGGCATACATGGGCAGGCCAAGGGTCGGCGCCGGGCCCCAGAGGTTTCCCCGCCGCCGTCTCCACCAGACGAACGATGCCGCGGTGAACATCGAGGACGATATCAACGCCGCAAGATTCGCCTGACCGCGCGATAGCCCGAGCGTTCCACCCGCAACAGCGAGGTCAACGGGCATATACGCCGGGAAGCACACCGCCGCCGTCCCGGCGCTCGTGGCGATTCCCTTGCCCCCGCGGAAGCCGCTCCATACCGGCAGGCAGTGCCCGATCACTGCCCCAGCTCCCGCCGCGTACGCGCCCGCACCTCCCGCGATCCGACGTCCGGCGATCGAGGCCACGGCGCCCTTCGCGATGTCGGCGGCCATAACAGCCAGCCCCCACCTTGTCCCCAGGACCTTCGCGGCGTTCAAGCCGCCCGGATTCCCCGTGCCGTGCTCCCGTAGGTCGTGGCGCGCCGTGCCGTTTCGACGGGCGGCCCCGCGCGCCGCAAGGTCAGCGCTGGGCATGGTGCCAATCAGGTAACCGACAAGGGCGGCGAGCATGGTACGGGCGGCGGGCGGGCGGGCTGTGGCTTTCCGCATGCACATGTATACGCCACGACTGCGGCATGAGATCAGTGATGCGGATCACCAAAGGCATCGAGACATCGTGATCCACGTCACTGAACCGGCGGCGGCGCGGATCGATGATCGGGCCATGACCACCGAGAGCTGGGTCGGCTTTCTTGACGGGCCGTGGGCATTCGCATTCGCCTTCCTTGCCGGTGTGCTCTCGTTTCTGTCGCCCTGCGTACTACCGCTCGTTCCCGCATACCTTGCCCACCTCACCGGGACCACCGGGTACATCGAGGGTGCCGAGCACCGCCGCGAGACGATCGCGAACGCCGCCAGCTTCGTCATGGGGTTCACGGCCGTTTTCACGCTGCTGGGCGCATCGGTGGGACTCTTCGGCTACGTGATTCGCGATAACCTCCCGACCTTCGAGCGCATCGCCGGTATCTTCCTGATCGTGATGGGCCTCAACCTTCTGGGCGTCATTCGGATTCCATGGCTCTATCGCACGTACTCGCTACAGACGTCCACCGGCCCCGTCGCTGCCTTCACCGAGATGCCGGGCGCGGGGGGCTGGGGCCGCGCCGCCACCTATGCGAAGTCATTTGGCGTCGGGTCGGCGTTCTCCGTCGGCTGGACACCTTGCATCGGCCCGGTGCTCGGGGCGATCCTGACACTCGCGGCGTCATCCAGCACGGTCGCGCGCGGCGGCTACCTGTTGTTCGTGTATTCGCTCGGGCTCGGCTTGCCGTTCCTGATTACGGCGTTCGCCTTCGTCCCTGTCACGGCGTTCCTGCGGAGGATTCGTGGCGCACTGCCCGTCTTGGAGATGGCGACGAGCGCGATGGTGATCCTCGTAGGTATCCTCGTCTTCTCGGACCGCCTGACAGTCTTCAACCAGTACTTCGACTTCTTTGGGTTCAGCCAGATCTAGATGCTGCTACTCGCCTTCGCTCAAGGCGACAAGCGGTGCCCGGTCAAGGATCTTGATCCGCGCCCGGCCCAGCTCGATCGCGCCGGCAGCGCGGAACTCGTTGAGCGCACGTGTGACCGTCTCTCGATGCGTGCCCACGCGCTCGGCGAGATCCTGGTGCGAAAGGCCCGTCACGTTCCCCTCCGCGTCGCTGACGGACAACAGCAGCGAGGCGATCCGTGCCGGCACGTTGCGGAATGCGAACTGCTCGAACGTCGCCTCCACGTCCTGCAGTCTCCGGCCCAGCGTCTCCATCATCGCGATCGCGAATCCCGGCTTCGTCGCTACGAGCCTTTCGACGTCGACTCGGGACATCACGCACAACGTACAGTCTTCCGAGGCCTCGGCGAACGTGTCGTACATCCCCTGTCCGACCAGGCCCATCTCCCCGAACACTGCGCCTTCGCCCAGCGTGCCGATGACGAGCCGCTTCCCGTCCGCCGCGATGCGGTAGAGCTGCACGCTCCCCCGCTTTAGCACGAACAGCACCTCACCGGATTCGGCCGGGGTATAGAACACCCGTCCCGCCTTGCAGGTTGTCATCGTCGTCATGCGGTCTATCTCGCGCATATCGTCGTCGTCCAGACCCCGGAAGAGGTCGTTGTGCGTCAGGTATCCGATCTTCGTGCCGGGGGCGGCCGTTGGTGGCTGCGATCGGTTCCGGCGGCCAAGTCGGTTCAGGAGCCTCATCGTCGGCATGGTATCAACCTTGTCCCAGGGCGACGGCGGCGAGCTTCTCCCTGAACGAGGCAAGGTTCGGGTTGCCGAGAGAGACGACGACGCCATCGAGCAGGTAGGTCGGGACCGCAATCACCGCGTCCGGCACCGCCCCCGCCTCGACCCGCCCGACGTCCACGACCTCCACCGATATCCCCGGATACGCGCCCAGCAACGCCTCGCCGATTTCCCGCGCCCGGAGACACGTCTCGCACTCCGCGGACACGTACACCTGAAGCAGACTCATGCGGCGATTCTCGCTCCAACATCGCCCGCGTTCTGTGACGACGATCACAGAACGCCCATCCGTGGCGTTCGACAATGTGGCGCAGCTTCGGAGGGAGTGACGACCAGCCATGACCACACCACGCAGGAAGAAGCCCTCCAAGCCCCGCCCCGGCCTGCGGATCCGCTTCAAGCGCACGCTCCGCCGGCACCAGGGCTGGCTGTGGCTCACTGGTTCCCTCGTCGTCATCGCGGCGCTGTTCGTCTACTTCGCCGACCCGTTCTCCACACCGACCGCGACCGACGCGGACGGCAGCAAGGTAGACACCGGCGTCATAGCGACCGAAGGCGCTGCACCGCGCGAGCGTCGACCCGCTCCCAACTTCGTCCTCGCCGATTACCAAGGTCGGGCCGTCCGGCTGTCCGACTACAAGGGCAAGACGGTACTGATCAATTTCTGGGCGACCTGGTGCACGACCTGCGAGGCGGAGATGCCCGACATGCAGCGCCTCGCGGAGGAGAATCCGGATGACCTCGTCGTGCTCGCTGTGAACCAGGCGGAGGGCAGGGGACAGGCGCGCTCGTGGTCCGATGCTCGGAGCCTCACCGCGCTCCAGTTCGTGCTCGACACCGATGAAGCTGTCAGCAACGCCTACAAGCTTCCGAGCGGCCTGCCTCACAGCTTCTTCATCGACGCCAACGGCATCGTCCGAGTCGTGAAGCACGGCGGCATGCGTTTCGAAGAGATGCAACAGCTCCTCGACGAAACGCGCGTCGCCGCGCAGTCGGCCGAGCGCTCCGGTAGCTAAGGACGTGACGTAGCGGTGCCAAGGCAGTGGAGGCTCAGCGTCGCGATCCTGCTCGGAGCGCTGTTGATAGCCTGCGGCGATAGCGAACCACGCACGCGTGGCGCAACACCCGCGATACCAGAAGCGCCCGAGGCCGGTGCGTTCCGCTCCCTCGCCCCGGGCTGGGGCACGGACTTCACGGGCGCATCGGTGCCGGCCAACGAGTTCCGAAGCGGCGGCCCGGGCAAAGACGGCATCCCCGCGATCGACGACCCGCTGGTCATCGGCACGGAAGAAGCGGACTTCCTCTCTGAAGTGGATCCAGTCCTCGCGGTGGAGGTGGACGGCGAAGCTCGTGCATACCCGCTGCAGATCCTCATCTGGCACGAGATCGTGAACGACGTCATCGCCGGAAGGCCCGTCGCCATCACCTACTGTCCGCTCTGCAACTCCTCCCTCGTCTTCGACCGTACCGTCGGCGCCGACGTGCTCGACTTCGGCGTATCGGGCTTCCTCCGCAACAGCGACCTGGTGATGTTCGACCGACAGACGGAGTCCTGGTGGCAGCAGGTTACGGGCGAGGCGCTCGTCGGCGAATACACCGGCACCGTGCTCGATGTGATACCCGCCTCCACCATCGCCTTCGGCGAGTTCAAGCACGCCTACCCCGATGGCCTTGTCCTTTCCCGCGAAACCGGCTTCGACCGGAGCTATGGCCGTAGCCCGTACTCCGGGTACGACACTGCAGGTAATACCCCCTTCCTCTTCGACGGAGACGTCGACCAGCGGCTCGACGCCGTCGACCGGGTGGTCGCCGTGGAAATCGGGACAGAAGCCGTCGCCTACCCCTTCAGCCGGCTGCTCGGACATCCGGTCGTGAACGACGCCATCAGCGGCCAGCCGATAGTCGTGTTCTATCGCCCCGGCGTCGCGTCGCCCCTTGATCGCTCCGCCATTGCCGACTCGAGGGACGTCGGCCAGGGCGTCGTGTTCCGACGCTCGGTCAAGGAAGGACTGCTCACGTTCGAGTCCGCGCCTGGCGGCTTCCGCGATCTGGAGACGGGCAGCACGTGGAGCATCACCGGCAGGGCAAACGATGGTCCACTCAAGGACACGCAGCTCGAACCGGTCGTTCACGGCAACCACTTCTGGTTTGCCTGGGCGGTGTTCAAGCCCGGGACACGAGTATGGCAACCAGAGGAGGCCCCTTGAGCAAGCTGGTGGAGGAACCCTACGACGACACGTTCGCCGCCGTCCTGGCCCAGCACTACCTTGCCTTCGTCGACTTCTACGCCGACGGGTGTGGGCCCTGCAAGGCCCTCGCGCCCGTGATCGAGCGGACAGCGAAGACATATGCCGGCCGCATCTTCTTTCGTCAAGCTGCACACCGATGGCAAATGAACCGCTGCAGATCGTGGAGGAAATAGTGGCGCCCGCCCCCAGGCTTATCGCGCTGTAAAGTGACATAACCCAACAAACAGGCCCGCTCAAGCCCGCCGCGCAGTCGGGGGCCCCTGCTTTCATGTCGTACAACGCGACGAAGTGTGGACTCGGCAGCAGCCTGCGATGGCATGGACGGCCCCGGGCCATAGGACTCTTGACCCTTCGCTCCGCCCGCCGATAGCGTTGGCTCTGGAGTTGTAACAATGTTACAGAGCGCCTCGCTCAGTGCCGAAGCCGCGGGTCCGGAGACCGGTCGCAGGTCACAGCTCCTGAACGCCATCACTGATTACGTGCTGGAGCATGGCCTGCTCGACCTTTCTCTCCGGCCGCTGGCCGCCGAACTGGGGACCAGCGCGCGAATGCTCATCTACTACTTTGGCAGCAAGGAGCGGCTCATCCTCGAGGCGCTCGAGTCCGCCCGCACCCGCCGCCAGCAAGACCTGACTGAAGCAAGCCCGTCTCAGGACGAGCTGCTGCGGTGGTACTGGGAATGGACGACCAAGCCCACGAATGAGGCGTACGTGAAGCTTGTGTATCAGGTATACGGCCTCGCTTTGCACGACCCCGCGTACCGTGACTTCCTAACGCGCGACTCTCTCGACTGGATTCGATTCTCCGTGGCGGGCCTGCGCCGGGCGGGCGTGCCCGAAGGCTCATTGGCTGAGCTTTCGACATACATCGTCGCGAACATCCGCGGTCTTGAACTGGATCTGCTTGCTACGCGTGACCTGCCGCGGCTGCAGGCGGCGTTCGAGACGTTCGCGGATGAGTTTGCGAAGCGCGTGTATCGATACAGGCATAGCGAGGAGTCCGGTCCATGAGCGAGCGCCTGATGCCTGCGGACTGGCAGCACGGCTCCGAGTTCGGCCTTTCGCCCGGAAGCCCGTGCACGCTGATGCGCGTTCCGGCCACGCGGGATCTGACCCGCGCCGATGTTGCGATCGTCGGACTGCCGCAGGACATCGGCTGCACGGGCCGCCCCGGGGCGCGATATGGTCCCCTCGCCATCCGGAATGCTTCCATGCACCTCCTTCCCCACGGCCTCCGGGAGGGTTTCCTGTTCCCGCCATTCGACCGCCTGCGCGTGATCGATTACGGCGACATCGAGACGTACCCCGGTTACATCGACCAGTCGCTCAAACGGTTCGAGGACGCGCTCACGCCCATCGTGGAAGCTGGCGTATTCCCGGTTTCTCTCGGCGGCGACCACTCCGTTGCGCTGCCGGCGCTACGGGCGCTTGCCCGGAAACACGGACCGCTGTCGCTCGTGCACTTCGACGCGCATTTCGACACCTGGCCCTCCGAGACCGAACGCCCCTACCACCACGGCACCCAGTTCCGGCTCGCCGTCGAAGAGGGCCTCATCGATCCGGCGGCGTCGTTGCAGATCGGCATTCGCGGCTCCCTGTCGGCCACGATGTTTCACCTCGGGCTGGCGGGCGCCGATGGCATGCGCATCATTACCGCCGATGAATTCGCTCGAGCCGGCAGTGCGGGCGCCCTCAAGGAGATACGAAAACTCGCCACGCGTCCCTGCTACGTGTCGCTGGACATCGACTGCGTGGACCCGGCCTTTGCTCCTGGAACCGGCACGCCCGAGGTCGCCGGGCTGACCAGCCGCGAGATGCTGGAAATGGTGCGCGGCCTAGAAGGCCTGCGACTCATCGGCTTCGATCTGGTAGAAGTCGCGCCGGCGTACGACGTCTCGGAGATCACCGCCCTTCTGGCGGCGAACCTTGTGTACGAGTTCCTGCTCGTCCTCGCCAGATCCCGAACGCCGGAGGTCGCACGATGAGCGCGCGTACGACGGCGCCGCGCCATCGCATCGACGGACCAACGGTGGAGAGTCGCACGAACGCTCGACAGCTTTACCGGGATGGAGGGTAATCATGCCTGATCCTATCGCGCTCAGCCGCCAACCAAACACGGCAGGCAATGTGCCGGCGAACTCCACTTGCCCCAGCGAGCATCGCTATCGGCACATGTGGACGTGGGAGCGCGTCGCGTCCGTCACGCACTGTGTCGACTGCTATCCGGAGGCGTGCCCGTTCAAGGCATACATCATAGGCGACCGGGTCGTTCGCGAAGAGCAGTCCGGCGTCTTCGAACCAACCGAACCGGGCGTGCCCGACATGAACCCGGCCGGCTGCCAGAAGGGGGTCGCATGGAGCGCGATGCTCGATGCTCCCGAGCGTGTGCTCTACCCGCTCGTCCGCGACGGGGACCGCGGAAGCGGTCGCTGGCGCCGCGTGTCGTGGGACGAGGCCAATGGCATCGTCGCTGACGGTATCCTCGATGCCATCCAGGCGTCCGGCCCCGACTCGATCATCTACGAGGGCACGCCAGCGCAGGGGGGCCTCCTTGCGAGTCCGCTCGTGAGTTCCCTCTTCGGTCTGCTCGGTGCCGTGCAGACCGACGTGAACGCGAACATCAACGACTTCGGTCCCGGCCTCTATCTCACGTTCGGCAAGTTCAACTCCATGGCCAGCGCCGATGACTGGTTCCACTCTGACCTCATCCTGATCACCTGTGCGAACCCCGTTTACACCTGGATCACGCAGTATCACTTCATCGCCGAAGCCCGCTATCGCGGCGCCGAAATCCTGACCATCGCCCCCGACTGCTCGCCTTCGACCATCCATGCGGATGCGTACGTCCCGGTTCGGGCGGGTTGCGATGCGGCGCTAGCGCTGTCGATCTGCCACGTCATCCTCGAAGAAGGACTCGAGAACCGCGACTTCGTCGTTCGCCAGACGGATCTCCCGCTCCTCCTCCGCGACGACACCGGGCGATACCTGCGCGCCTCCGATCTCGCGCCTGACGGACGAGAGGACCAGTTCTTCTGGCTGGACGAGCGGGATGGCGCGATTGTGGAGGCTCCGCGCGGCACTCTCGACCCAGGCGCGGTCCAGCCCGCGCTTGCCGGCGCGGTCGACGTACGCTTGGCCGATGGCACGCACACGACCGTCCGTCCCGTCTTCGAGTCTTTGCGCGACCGGTTGGCAGCCTACAGTCCCGAACGTGCCCCCGAACTCTGCGGAACCCATCCGAGTCTCGTGCGCGAGATCGCACGCAAGGTGGCTACGCGGCGCACGAACTTCCTGATGGGTCTCACGTCCGGGAAGTACCTGCACGGGGACCTCATCCAGCGGGCGTGGACGTTGGTCGCGGCGCTCACGGGTAACTGGGGCCGAAAGGGGACGGGCTTCCACCACTGGGCGGTTGGCGGCTTCGACGGCGCGTTCCTGTTCCCGATGAAGAGCGCCCCCGGCCCCGAAGCCGCCCAGCAGGTGCTCGGCTTGCGCAGAGCCATGATCGACGCCATCAGATCCCAGGACCCCACGATGACGGACGAGATTGCCTCAGTCGAGCTCTTTCAACGTCTCGCCGAAACGGGCGGGACGTCGCCGTCGGCGTTCTTCTGGCACCGCCACGCCGGCTACGACGAGCGCTGGCGACGCTGGACCGACCCGACCATGCACCGACCCTTTGACGAGTACGTCCATGAAGCCGAGGAGTCCGGATGGTGGCCGTCCGCGAGGCCGTCACGCGAGATCGCGCCGCGTGTCTTCATCGAGTGCGGCGGAAACTTTCTGCGCCGACAGCGAGGTGGCACTCGCCACCTGCTGAAGAGTCTCTGGCCGAAGCTCGACCTCGCAGTCACGATCGATTGGCGGATGTCCACCACGGCCATGCACGCCGACGTCATCCTGCCCGCGGCGCAGCACTATGAGAAGGCCAACTTCCAGATGCCCATGCCTCGCTCCATGGGGATCGCATTCTCTGACCGCGCGGTGCCGCCCGCCGGCGAATCGAAGAGCGAGTTCGAGATTATGCTTGCTCTGGCCGCAAAGCTCGAGGAACGGGCCGCCGTCCGCGGCATGGACTCTTACGTCGATGCTCGGGGCGCGACGCGGCGCATCACCGGCCTGCGCGCGACGCTGAGCAAGGGCGGCGTCTTCGAGCGGGCGGAGCAGGTGGCGGAAGAGATGTTCGCTGATACCGTCGTCGCGGGGAATGTCGCGCCCGGTACGACGATGCAAGATGTGCGCGATCGAGGGTTCGTTCGCTTCATCGACTGGGGCATCTCTCCGTACGGTCTCACACAAGCGACCGACCCGCGCCCCGACGAAACCCTCACGCCCTTCCGGCGCCACGTCGAGGAGAACGAGCCGTTCCCCACGATGGCGCGGCGTGCCCAGTTCTACATCGAACACCCCTGGTTCATCGAGGCAGACGAACAGCTACCCACTCACAAGCCACCACCGCCCCAGGGAGGCGACTTCCCGCTCTCGCTCATCAGCGGACACAATCGCTGGAGCAGCCACTCGACGAACCAGGTCAACCGCATGATGCTCGCGACGCACCGCGGTCACCCGTTCATCTTCATGAACCCGGCCGACGCGGCGCGCCGCGGCGTGCGCGACGACGACCCCGTGCGCGTCTTCAACGATGTGGGCAGCTACGAGACGCACGCCAGGCTGTCGCCCAATACTCCGCCGGGGTTGGCGGTGATGTACAACGGCTGGGAGCCATACCAGTTCCCCGGCTGGCACGGTACGGCGGATGTCGAGCCCGGCCTCGTGAAGTGGCTGGGCTTCGCCGGCGGCTACGGCCACCTGCGCTACTGGGGCTACGAGTGGCAGCCCGTACCAAATGATCGCGCCATCCGCGTCGACATCGAACGCACGCCCTGAGTCGTCGGAACGCGGCAACCAGGCGACATAAGCGCTGAATCGCAACTCATCAGCCGTGGCCAACGAAGCCGCCGCAAGCGCCCGTTGACAACGTTCAGCCCTAAACGTATAGTCCCGAACGAACCTGTCCCGCAGATCTGTCTCGCTGGAACCCTCCGGGATCGAGGCCGCCGAGTGGAAATCGAGCAGCACGCCACGGACCTCCTCATCGTGGGCAGCGGCTTCGCCGGCCTGTGGGCCGCGATCGCCGCGCACGAGGCTGGCGTTCGGCGCATCGCGATCGTGGACAAGGGGGCGATCGCTATGTCGAGCCAGTCGCGAATGTGCGCGGGCGCCACGATCTATTGCCTACCTGACGACGATGCGGACCTGTGGCTTCGGGACCTTGTCGAGGCGAACGGCTTCCTGTCCCGTCAGCGCCAGGTCGCCGAGATCCTCGAGGGTTCAAGCGCGCGCCTCCGCCGACTCGAGGAGTGGGGCGTCGCCTACTCGCGGCGCGGCGAGGAGTACCTGCGTCTGCCCTCGCGCGGCCTGCCGCACGTCAGGATGATGGTGATGCCGCGCTACCGGGGCCGCGTCGGCGGTACGGCGGTGGTCGACGCCTTGCGACGAAGAGCGGCGCTGGGGACGCGCCGGCGCTCGCGCCTCCTTGTTACCAACCTGCTGCGCCGCGACGGTCGCGTCGCCGGAGCACTCGCAATCGACCGCACTACCGCCCGGCCCGTGTCGCTCTCCGCCCGCGCCGTGCTTCTTGCCACGGCGGACTGCAGCTTTCGCGGCGACTACGTCTGCACAGATGCGACGACGGGCGACGGCTTCCGGCTCGCGTACGACCAGGGCGTGCGTCTCTCGAACATGGAGTTTCTGTGCGTGAATACGGGCTCCCCGCGGTTCGGCTTTGAGGGCACCGGCCTGGCCCTCAAGTGGGGCGGCCGCCTGCTCAACGCGCTAGGTGAGCCCTTCATGACACGTCACCATCCCGACGGGGATGCGGCTGAGATCCACGAACTGGTACGCGCCATGGCCCGTGAAGCCGAAGAGGGCCGGGGGCCGCCCTTCCACCTTGACATGGGCGACGCTTGGCGGGAGCGCATCGGGCCCGCACTGCGACGGATCGGGGGCTTCATGCCGATCAACCTGGCCAGGCTCGAGGCAGCGGGAGTGGACCTGGCGCAGCCGCAGGAGTGGGTTCCGGCGGTGCAGGGCCTGCGTGGCGGCGTGCGCGTCGGCGCGGACGGCCAGTCGGACTTGCCCGGCCTCTTCGCCGCCGGTATGACCGAGGCGCTCGATCCTGGGCTCTTTAACGGCTGGTCGACGATGCGCGCCATGGGCTCGGGTGAGCGCAGCGGTCAGGGCGCCGCCGCCTACCTCCGCGACGCCGATCCCGTCGACCTCGAGGCTCGCGAGATCGAGCAGCTCGCTGACCTCGCGGTCGCTCCGCTTGAGCAGCCGGCCACCCATCCCCTCCGGCCCGACGAGGTGGTAGAGCACATGCAGGCGGAGCTCTTCCGCCCGGAAGTGAGCATCCTGAAGACAGGCGCGGCGCTCGCGGCGGCGCTTGGGGCCGTGGAGGCGCTGCGTGACGAAGCGCTCCCCCGGCTCGCGGCCCGCGACGCTCACGAGCTGTGCAAGGTGCACGAGACCCGCAACATGGTCTGCGTTGCCGAGATGTACCTGCGAGCCTCGCTGGCGCGCACGGAGTCCCGCGCGTCGCACTTCCGCGCCGACTACCCGCAGGCCGACGACCCGGCCAAGCTCGCCTGGATCAACCTGCGCAGATCCAGGCGGGACGAGATGCTCGTCGAGAGCGAGCCCGTCCCGCTCGCGACCTACCCCGTCCGGCCGAAAGCGCATCCGGCAGTGGAGGGACCCTCGTGATCGAGTGCATCGACGAGGAGCGCTGCAACGGCTGCAGGATCTGCATCGAAGTCTGTCCGTGCGACGTCTTCCGCCTCGAGTCGGGCGAGCGTCTGGCCCGCATCGCTTACCCCGACGACTGCCAGACCTGCTACACGTGCGAACTCGACTGCCCCAGAGATGCGATACGTGTCGGCCCCACACGCAAGCTCAGGCTGCAGGCCTGGTGACGGCGCAACGAGGCGCAACATAACATGCCCATCAGATCTGTGTCTGTGGAAGAGCGCCTCGTCCAGAGTACCTTGCCCCCGGGGGTGGACGCCGATGCTATGGCATTGCTCTTCAATCTGAACCGCACGTCAGCGATCGTCCTGAACAAGATGGAGGGCAAAGCTCTCCGTCGCTACAACCTCACCCATGCCGGCTTCTGGCTGTTGACCGCGCTCCAATTGGCCGGGCCAAGGGAAACCCGCCAGCTCGCCACGATGCAGCGCGTCACCAAGGGGGCCGTCGTAGGCTGCGTCAACACGCTCGAGGCGGCCGGGCTCGTCCGGCGCGTTCGATCCGATGTTGACCGGCGCTTGGTGTCTGTTGAGTTGACCCCCGCAGGCTCCCGCCTCATCGAGGATGTTCGCGGCAAGTGGTTCGAGGCCGGAGCCGAGGTCACGGATGTCCTCACGGACCGCGAGAAGAGGACGCTCACCGGACTGCTACGTAAGCTCGCCAGTGATGACAGTCCTGATCAAAACCCGCAGGACAGCCGGGCCGGTCCTGCGTATTCGCGCGGAAGCCGCAGGCCAGCCCGACTCGTGGACTTGGTGGAGACGGGGGAGAATTGAACTCCCCGTCCAGGCAACGGGCGCCCTGAGTCTCCTACAGGCTTATCCCGACAGTTAGGTCTCACCGCGCCCGTCCACTGCGGGCCTGTCCGTGCGCGGCCAGCCGGTGGTCTTAAGCGCCCGCTACCGGCATTGCGGGTGCAGCACCCCGGGCTTTCGTCGCTCATTCCCGCCCCGCCGGGGTTGGAGCGGGATGAACGTCACTGCTTAAGCAGCGAGGGCGAGTTCAGATTCGCCGTGTAGGTTTTGGCCGCGGATTATGGAGGAAGCAGCCGTCCTCCGCCTGCAACTCAGATCCGTCAATCCCTGTCGAGCCCTTTCGTCCCCGAGCAGGTCAGTCCCGGACTGACGCCTCAGTATAGCGACTACTTCTCGCCCTCCTCAGGTGGGGCTGGCTCCCAGTCCAGCATGCTGAGCAGGGTCACCTCCTCGCGCAGGTGTTCCACGTTTCCCGATGCCACGTCGACCTGCAGGACCGCGTGTGAGGTGAGGACGTACACCGTGGCGCCGTCGGCGGACCAGGCGAGCGACGATCGGTCGTCCGATTCGAACGAGGCCACGCGGGTCAGGCCGTCGCCCGTCGGCGAGATGCGCCATAGGGACGCGACGGGCTCCTCGTCCGGGTCGGTCGGCGGATAGTCGGCGGCGTCGAAGGCCACGAACGCGATGGTGCCGCCATCGGGCGCATATCGCGGCGAAACGACGTAGAGGAACTGGCCCGCCGCCACGATGCTTAAGCGGTCAGCGCCGCTGGCCAAATCTTGCACCGACAACGATTTCTCGTCGGCCGCGACCGTCACTGTGTGGGTACCATCGGGCGCCAGGCCGAAAGCGCGGACGCCGGCGACCGCCTCGACGGCCGTGCCCGCGGTCGCGTCCACGCGCATGAGGCGCGGCGGATAGTTCGCCATCACGTTCGCGTCGGCCAGCGAGTGGGAGACCGCCAGCACTGTGGCGTCGTCGACCCACAGGGGCGCGGCAAACCCCGTGTTGGGCGCGGCGTGCGCTACCAGCAGGCGGGCGTTGGAGCCGTCGCGGTTGGCAACCCAGAGGTCGGCATTAGTCTCGCGTGCGCCGCCCGCTACCCGCACGGCTGCCGTCGAGGTAAAGACGATCTTCGTGGCGTCCGGCGAAACCGCCGGGTCGCGCAGCGATGTCGTCGTCGTGGGCGCCGCGACGAGGACGCGGTCCGTGTCGGCCTCGACGTCGACCTCGATAATCCCGCGGGTGTCGCCGAGCAGGAGCAGCGCAGCAACGCCGTCCTGGTCGTCTCCTCCGCCGCCACAACCCGAAGCAGCGCCCAGGATGAGGGCAGCCGTAAGGGTGGCGAGGGCGCGCCGCAGGAGTCGCATGACGTGCAGTCTGGATCCTTCGCCCCAAGATCGCCAAGCCGTCTGTCAAGCCTCAGCGGTTACGATGGCGCAGGGCACGCGCGATATCTCGATCAGCCTCCCGCTTCGCGATCGCCTGGCGCTTGTCGTACTGCTTCCGGCCGCGCACAAGCCCTAGCTCCACCTTCGCCATGCCGTCCTTCAGGTACATGTTCAACGGGACGACAGTAAGACCGCGTTCTGTGATCGCGCGCGCCCACTCCCTTATCTGCTTCCTGTGCAGCAGCAGGCGGCGAGGGCGCACGGGCTCGTGGTTCTGGTAGCTCCCCGCGGCGTACTCGGCAATGTGCGCGCCAAACAGCCACATCTCGCCGTCCTGCGGACGGGCATACGCCTCCCGGATGCTGGCGCCGTTCGCACGGATCGACTTGATCTCCGTGCCGGTGAGGCTGATGCCTGCTTCAACCTTCTCGAAAATCTCGTAGTCGTGGAACGCCTTACGGTTCGAGGCGACCTGCTTGATCTCGGCCATACAGGGGCTAGCGTAGCGCAGGCACGAGCGGAGCTTTGGGCGGAGCCACAAGCGGAGCCATCAGCCGCCCTCGCTGGTCGGCGTGGCCGCGGGGGGGGAGCCCGCCGCGGCCGGCGGTGGGGGGGGGGGAAATTAGGTGGCAAGCCGCAGCGGGGTGGTTGGGGCGCACCCACTCGGGCCCCCCCCCCCCGCCGTGGGGGGGGGGGGGGGGGGGGGGCGGCGCCCGGGCGGCGCCCGGCGTTCGGGGCGGCGTAAAGTCGGTGCCTCGCAGCAGGTCGATGGCCTTCCAGAGCTGTACGTCGCGCCGCAGATCGATGTCCTCGTCATTGAGCTGGATACCGATATCGGGACGAATGCCGACGCCGTCGATCTGCACGCCGTTCGGAGTCAGCCACTTCGCCACGCTGACGTAGAGCTGGCCACCGTCGTCGAGGTCGTTCGAGACGTTGACCGTCCCCTTCCCGAAAGACTTCTCGCCGACGAGCTGCGCGCGCGCGTTGTCCTGCAGCGCCGCCGCCAACACCTCGGAGCCGCTGGCGCTGAACCGGTTCATGAGGATCACCACCGGAATGTCGAGTGCGATGCCGCCGTCCTTCGATTTGTACACCTGTTCTGTGCCTTCGCGGTCGCGCTCGGTGAGGATCACCTTGTCGCCGTCCAGGAACTCGTCGGCGATGTCGATCGTGGTGCGGAGCAGGCCGCCGGGGTTGTTGCGGAGGTCCAGGATCAGCCCCTTCTTCCCGCTGTCGATCGCGTCCTGGAGCGCGATCTGCATCTCCTCCCTCGACGGCTCCGTGAACTCCCGCAGGTAGATGTAGGCGATGTCCGTGACGTCGGTGCCGGCGCCGTCCTTCAGCGAGCCTCCCGGCGGTTGCGTGGTGACGCTCTTCACCTTGATCTCGTCCCGCTCGATCTCCAGCGTCTCTTCTTCGCCCGACTCCGCGTGCCGGATCTTCAGCGCGACGGTCGTGCCGGCCGGCCCGCGGATCTTCAGCACCGCCTTCTCCTGCGTCCAACCCTCCGTCGACTCGCCGTCGACCTCCAGGATGACGTCGCCCGGCAGGATCCCGGCGCGTTCCGCCGGCGTGTCTTCGATGGGCGCCACAATCACGATGTCGCCGTTCTGCGAGGCGACGGTGGCGCCGATGCCCTCGAACTTGCCGGACGGGCCGACGCTGGTCGCAACCGTCTGGGGGTCGACGTAAAAGGTGCCACTATCCGGAAACGTCTCCAGCATGCCGTTGATCGCCTGCTGGTACTGCGTCTGGCGATCGATGATGTCGGGATCGACGTACTTGTCTTCGAGGATCTCGAAGATCTCGTTGAGATTCGCGAAGTCGGTATCGACGGGGTCATCGCCCTGGTTGGTATCCACGGCCGCATCCGGAGAGCCAGGCGCCACGGAACTGCTCTCGCCACGATCGCCGACGACGTAGCCAACGGCGAACACCAGGACAACGACGGCGACGGCAAGCAGTCCAAAGACCGCAGCCTGTACGGCTCTAATCGACATTGCGACGCGCTCCTTCAGCGGGGACAGGGGGCTGCCGCCGTGGGCTGTGGATATCGCAGTCTAACATCCGTGTTGCACTGCACATAGCGCTACGCGGATTCGCGCAGCCGACGGCCGCCGCTCCGCCGTATCGACTTGATCTCGTACAGCCTGCGGTCAGCCGCTTCGATCAGCTCGCCGGGCAGGCGCGAGTCGTCGGGGCAGCCGGCATAGCCGATGGAGATGCCGAGCCGAATCGCGACGTCGCCCGGTGTCAACGCCGCCGATGTCGCCACCGCCTCCTCCAGTTTGGCGGCGATGATCCTCGCCTCCTCGGAATTAGTGTTCGGCAGGATGATGGCGAACTCGTCGCCGCCGTACCGGGCGCCGATGTCGCTGCTGCGGATCTGGCGGGAGACGAGCTGCCCGACCAGGCTGAGGAACTTATCGCCAACCAGGTGGCCGTAGGTATCGTTGATTGACTTGAAGTTGTCCATGTCGAACAACAGCACGGTTAGCGGTTGACCGTAACGGACCGAGCGATCGATCTCATGCGCTAGTTGCTCGTGGAAGTAGCGGTGGTTGTACAGGCCTGTGAGGACATCCCGGTAGGCCATAGTGCGCAGCCGCTGGCTCAGCTCCTCGAGGTGGGTGGAGTACGCGCGCTCCGTCTTCAGGTGTGCATGTCGGGAGTGGAGGGCCACCAGTAGGCCGTAGGCGACACCGACAGCCATCGCCGAGAGCTCGAATGCCGTCGCGAGCTGTCTCGACATAACGCTAGGCCCGATGATAATGAGCGCGGCCGTGATGGCCAGGAGGGCGGCGCCCAGGAGCCACATCCCGGCGCCTATCTGAGGACGCCGGCCCGGCGACGAACTGCCGATCGTGTCGAGGATGCTTCGGTGTCGTGCGGCCATCCGTCGCAGACCGGTGGCATTGGCGGCGGGCCCCGCTGGCGGATCGCCGGGACGGATGACATGTCCCGGGACGACGACGCGCGACACGACGGCCGATGCATACGCCGGCCGCGCACCGGATTCGGCGCAACGGCGCGGTGGGGAACCGGCGCCTCCTTCTCGGGTGAAGTATCGGATTGAAGCTGGAGGCACTTGAGCGGAGCCTCGGGTTGCCTCCCCCGTACTACATAACAGCTATAGTGCGATCATGCGATCCGGCGATGAAAAGGCCGGGGCACGCTGGTCCCGGTCCTTCTCGATGAAGGTCTGGTTCGCTCTCAGCCGTCGGTCTTCGCAGGGATCACCTGGCGCGGCGCCCGCAGAATCTCTATCACCGCGGTCAGCGGATCGTCGTGCGACTCCAACTCCCGCTCCGACTTGAAGATGTCCACTAGGGTCCGGTCCGGCTGGCGCTCCTCCTGGTCCGCCGCCGTCTGGATCCCCGCGTTCGTCCGCCAGCGCTCCAGCATGCGTGCCGTGGAGGCGCGCAGGTCGCCGACGTCGGCCTTGTGCGAGCGCGACGGCACGATGGGCGTGGTATCAGCGGGCGTGGGCGCTGCCGTCAGCACCGACGTCGGCTCGACGCGCTGGCGCTCACTGTCCTTCCGTCCGCCGCCGAATGGCCCGAATGACGGAAGCGTAATCGGCAGGCGCGGGCCCGAGCGACTGCGGCTCGACGCCGGCCGCCCGATCTTCTTCTTCGACCGGCCCTGAGGCGAGCGGCCGGCTAGTTCCTGGTCATATTCTTCGCGCAGCCGCGGTGTGCCCAGCACGCCGTAGGCCTCGTTTAGCTCATCCAGGAGCCGGCGGGCGCGTGGATCGCTCACCGCGAGCGTCTGGTATGTCTTCGCCAGGTGCCAGTACGCCTGGTCCACCATCCCGCCGTCCGCGAACGCCGCCAGGCCCAGGACTTCGTAGTAATTCCGCGATGTCATTCCTCTACCCCACACAAACCCGAAACACTGTCTGCATATAGGAACGGCCTACCGACACGCGACGTATCCGGCGGCGGTTGACGCGCCCGCAAAGCAGACAGGTACCGAGACTGGTCCCCCTGATTCCCTACCTTCACCATCGGCCGCCCAGGTTGGATCTGTGCGGTATGACCGTGCCCGTCTCCTCAATGTGACACGCCGCGCCGGCTCGGACGTTATGACAAGGGAAGGAGGCCTCCTATGACGCTTGCTCCCGACGTCGTCCGAGACGACATCGTCCGCGACGGGCACGGCCGACCCATGTTCTTCTGCCCCGACTGCGGTTCGGCGCTCACGTCCGACGATGTCGCTGATCACGGCCTGCGCCTGCCCGACGCCGGCGAGACACGCGATGAGTACTTCGAGGCGGAGCTGCTGGACAGCCTGGGCCACATGAGCTGCCTGCGGGCACGCCGGGCCGGCTAGCCATTTATCGACGCTCGCCTGAAAATTGACGGTGGCCGCGCCGTGCCGTAGCGTTCCATTACCCAAAGGGGAGTAACTGGCACGCGCCTCGGCGCGCGCAGTCCGGATCGCCAGACCCGGCCCACGCCCGGTCCGGACACCCCGCACGACGGGGAAGTGAGACCTTTGATGACCTGGAAGCGTCATCAAGGGTCTTTTTGTTGGAGGGACGTACGTGGCCTTTCTGCGGCGATGGCAGTGGCCGATCGTGATGGCGCTGCTGGCCTGGCCTGCTGCCTCCCTGCGCTTTCACGTCTGGAGCGCCTCCGTCCCCGTTGAGACGCTCGTGTACGGCCTGGGTATCGTCTCCGCGGCGTTCCTGCTGACCTGGACCGCCGAGGCGGCCGAGCGCGACGTGCCCCGCACGCTGGCCCTCGCCGGACTGGCTCTCATCGCCGTCCTGCCCGAGTACGCCGTCGACATGCTGTTCGCCTGGAAGGCCGGCGACGACCCGTCGTACGCGTCCTATGCTACCGCCAACATGACGGGCGGCAACCGGCTGCTCGTCGGGCTTGGCTGGACGATGGTCGTCGGCATCTTTGTGCTGCGCACACGACAGAACCCGCTGAAACTGGCGGCGATGCACCGAACCGAGATCGGAATACTGGGGATCGCCACCGTGTATTCGTTCATCATCCCCTTCCGCGGCGGCATCACCCTCTTCGACGCCGCCTTCCTCGTCGGCCTGTTCTGCGTGTACGTGTACCTGGCGTCGCGGGGCGAGACCGAGGAGGAGTCCGACATCGTGGGGCCGGCCGAGCGGATCGCGAACCTCCCGACCCGCCAGCGGCGCATGGTGCTGGCACTGATGTTCGTGTACGCGGGCGCCGCCATCCTCGTGTCTGCCGAGCCCTTCGCCGAGGGCCTGATCGACACAGGCGTGAAGCTGGGCATCGATGAGTTCCAGCTCGTCCAGTGGCTGGCGCCGCTCGCGTCGGAGTTCCCCGAGTTCCTGGTGGCGGGCCTGCTCGCGTGGCGGATGCGCGCCGACGCCGCCCTGGGCGCGCTCGTCTCGTCGAAAGTGAACCAGTGGACGCTCCTCATCGGCTGCCTGCCCATCGCGTACGCGATCTCGAGCGGGAGCATCGACCCTCTGCCGACCGACACCCGGCAGACTGAGGAGGTGTTGCTCACCGCGTCGCAGAGTCTGCTTGCCGTCGTGCTGCTGATCAATCTGCGAATGTCCATCCTGGAGGCCGGCGTCCTCGCCGTGCTGTTCTTCGCCCAGTTCCTCACGCCGCACTCGATCGTCTCTCGTGACGCGTTCTCGATCATGTACATCTCGCTTGCCGCGCTGTTCGGCGTGCGCCAGCTCATCGAGATGCACCCGTTCGTCGGCGGTGCGGCTGGCGCCCGTCAACATGCCGGTGGCCACGGCCTGGCCCGCCCGCCGTCTTGACAGATCGGCCCTCTTCGTCGGAATGTGTGCGTGCCGGGCGGCCCCGTTCCCCGGCCAGGTGGAAGGAGGGTCCCCGTGGCAACGTACATCGTGCTGGCGAGCCTGACGGACCAGGGCGTTCGCACCATGCAAGATCTGCGAAAGAGGCTGGAGAACGCCCGCGCGACGTTCGCCTCGTACGGCGCGGAGCTGAAGCAGCTCTACTTCGCCATGGGTCAGTACGACTACGTGATCATCGCGGAGGCGCCCGACGACGAGGCGATGACGCGCGTCTCGCTCGCCGTCAGCGCGCAGGGAAACGTCCGGACGAACTCGTTCCGCGTCTTCACCGAGGATGAGACCGTCGATCTGGTCGAGGGGCTGCACTGAGCACCGCCGATGGCCAGGCGCTCGAGCTGATCGCCCGTGCCCGCGACCGGCACGCGGCCGGCGACATCGCCGGAGGCCTCGGCCTCGCGCGCGAGGCGCTCGCACTGGATCCCGGCTGCGTCGAAGCGCTGGAGCATGCGGCGACGGTCCTGGTCACGCGCCAGCGGAAGTACGCGGACGGCCTAGCAATGATGGACGAGGCGGTCCGCGGCCGGGCAGACGATCCGGGTCTCTGGTACGCGCACGGCTGGCTGTACGAGTTCGCCGCGCACGAACTCCGGCGCAAGCCCTCGCCCGCCGCCGTCCTTGCTCCCCGCGAGCTGTACGAAACCGCGGCTCTGTCGTTCCGGCGATGCCTCGATCTCAAGCCCGAAGGCAAGCTCGTGGGCGACGCCCAGGACCTGCTCGATCACGTCGAGAACGAGCTGCTGTCGCTGTAGGGAGATCCCTGATCCCCTGCCCTGCCCGTAGACTGTGACTCACGGAATCGACCCACTCGCGTGGGCGAGAGGCGGAAATCAGGGCGACTACCGTCGCGCGGGCCTTCAGTTCGCGCGGCTAACGGAGAGGCGCAACCGGGAGGCGGGTCATGACCATTCTCGAACGTTATGTGGATCTACACCCGCGCTCGCGCTCCCTCGCCGGCCGCGCCGCCTCGGTCTTCCCCAACGGTGTCACCCACGACATCCGCCACAGCGCCCCGTTTTCGCTCTATGTGCAGCACGCCGCCGCCAGCCGCAAGACCGACGTTGATGACCACGAACTGGTCGACTACGTCATGGGCCACGGCGCCCTCCTGGTGGGACACAACCACCCGCGTATCGTCGAGGCGGTGGCGGCGCAGCTCCCTCTCGGTACGCACTACGGGGCGTCGCACGAGGCGGAGATCCGTTGGGGTGAACTCGTCCTCCTCCTCATGCCCTCCGCAGAACGCGTGCGGTTCACGTCCTCCGGCACGGAGGCGACGATGATGGCGCTGCGCCTGGCGCGCGCGTACACGGGCCGCGAAAAGGTACTGCGGCTGCGCGAGCACTTCCACGGCTGGAACGACAGCGTCATGGGCCAGCCGGACGCCGAGGGCACCCTGCCCGCCTCGCCCGGCCTGCCCCACGGCACGCTGGAGGCTTCGGTCGTCGTACCGCAGAACGACATCGACACCCTCGAGCGCACGCTGCGCGACGACGGCGCCGGAATCGCGGCGATGATCCTGGAGCCGACCGGCGCGCACTGGGGCACCGAGCCCATCGACCTGGACTTCGTCCGCGTCGCGCGCGAACTCACCGCGCGGCACGGCGTCGTGCTGATCTTCGACGAGGTGATCACCGGCTTTCGTGTGTCGGCCGGCGGCGCGCGACAGGTGTACGGCATCACACCCGACATGACCACGATGGCGAAGATCGTCGCTGGCGGCCTGCCGGGCGGCTGTGTCGCCGGCCGCGCCGACATCATCGACCAGATCGCCATCCGTGACTCGGCGTCGCGCGAATACACGCCCGGACCGCGCATCTCGCACCCGGGCACCTTCAACGCCAATCCACTGTCGGCCGCGGCCGGCGCCGCCTGCCTCGCCCTCATCGAGGACGGCCAGCACCAGCGCAAGGCCGCCGAGACCGCCGCCACTCTCGCCCGCGGCATGAACGCCATCCTGCGTGAAGAGTCCGTCGCCGGATGCGTGTACGGCTACTCGTCGATGCTGCACATCGCGCTGGGCGACAACGAACCGCCGCCCGACGGCTATTCCTGGGGCGGGGCCGCGCCCCGACGCCCGATCGTCGAGGCGCCGCGCGAGGCCGCGCACGCCCTTAAGCTCGGCATGATCAACGAAGGCGTGCACCTCATGGACAGCGGGATGATGGTGTCGTCCGCCCACACGGCCGATGACGTCGCACTGACGGTCGAGGCGTTCAGGAGCACGCTGCGCGCCATGAAGGCGGAGCTGCTCCTCGCCTGATCCCACGGTCAGTCCGGGAAGGTCACCAGCGACGTCGTGCTTTCGATGCCAGGGATCGTCCGGATGCGGTCGCTCAGGATCGGCGGCACGTCGCTCAGCGATTCCACCTCGATCTCAATGACGATGTCGTACGGCCCCATCACCTCGTGGATCTCGACGACCCCGGGTGTGGCCTTGGCGGCGGCGTAGACGTTCTTGGTCTCGCCGGGGTTGGTGACGACGAGGACGTAGGCCTTGATCATGGCGGAGCTCCTTACGTTTGGCTTAACCGTCTGAGCACTTGCCTGCGTGCCCGTGGCGGCCGATACTTCCCGGCGGTGCCCCCGTGATACAGCTTCCGATGGCGCGCGGTCAATCACGGCTATCGGAGGAATGAATTCGTGGGCGTGGGCACCGTGCGTTACAATCTGATGAGGAGCTTCTTGCGAAGCTGCCGGGCCGTGTCACGGACGTACGCGGCAGAGGCGAACGTGGTCGAAGAGATCTTTCAGACCGACCCCATCAGCGCCCTCGGGCTTCCCCCTCCCGTTTCCATTGGACGTGATGCGACCGTAGGCGCCGCACTGGCCGCCGTGCAGAAGCGCGGTCAGGGCTACGTCCTCGTCGTCGACCCCGAGGGCCACCCCACGGGCATTCTGAGCGAGCGCGAGGTCCTGATGCGCATGGTCGCCCGCGATGTGAAGTACGACGAAAACGTCGATAAATATGTGTCTCACGGGTTGGAGACCCTGACCCTGAAGGATCCCATCGCGAGGGCGATCCAGATGATGAACGAAGGCGGCGAACGCAACATCCCCATCGTGGACGCCCGCGGCGTCGCGGTGGCGGTGCTGCGGACGCTGGACATCATCCATTTCCTGGCGGAGGCCTTCCCCGCGCAGGTGCTCAACCTGCCACCGCGCCCCCACCAGCTCATAGCTGAACCGGAGGGTGCGTAGCGTGGCCACAGTAACGACGAAGGAATCGCGCAGCCCGGAACACCAGGAGATCCTGGAACTCGAACGAGTCACCATCCGGTTCGCAGGCGATTCCGGCGACGGCATGCAGCTCGCCGGCACGCAGTTCACGAAGACCTCCGCCGTCATCGGCAACGACATCTCAACCTTCCCCGACATCCCCGCCGAGATCCGCGCGCCCCAGGGCTCGCTCCCCGGGGTCAGCGGCTTCCAGGTCAGCTTCTCCAGCCAGGACATCTTCACCCCCGGCGACCAGCCTGATGTCCTCGTCGCCATGAATCCCGCCGCCCTCAAGACCAACATCGCCGACCTCCCGCGCGGCGGTCTGCTCGTCGTGAACGAAGACGAGTTCAACGAGACCAACCTGAAGAAGGCCGCCTACGCCGGCAACCCGCTGGAGGACGGCAGCCTGCAGGCCTACCGCCTCTACCGCGTCCCGATCTCCACCCTGAACTCAGGCGCCCTCAAGGACAGCGGTCTGACGCCCGTCCAGGTCGACCGCTGCAAGAACATGTTCGCGCTCGGCCTCATGTTCTGGATGTACAGCCGCCCGCTGGACACGACGCTGCACTGGATCGACGAGAAGTTCGGCAAGAACCCCGCCGTGTGCGAGGCCAACAAGGCCGCGCTGAAGAGCGGCTACCACTTCGGCGAGACGACGGAGATGTTCGCCACGCACTACCACGTGCCCAAGGCGAAGCTGAAGCCCGGCCTCTACCGCAATATCACCGGGAACGAAGCCACCGCCCTGGGCTTTATCACCGCCTCGAAGCTGGCAGGCCGGCCCCTGTTCTACGGCAGCTACCCCATCACGCCGGCCAGCGACGTCCTGCACGAACTCTCGCGCTTCAAGCGTTTCGGCGTGAAGACGTTCCAGGCCGAAGACGAGATCGCCGCCATCGGCTCTGCCATCGGCGCGTCGTTCGGCGGTTCGCTGGGCCTCACCGGTACCAGCGGCCCCGGCCTCGCGCTGAAGAGCGAGGCCATCGGCCTGGCCGTGATGGTGGAGCTGCCGCTGGTGATCATGGACGTCCAACGGGCCGGTCCCAGCACCGGCATGCCCACCAAGACGGAGCAGGGCGACCTGCTCCAGGCGATGTTCGGCCGCAACGGGGAATCGCCCGTGGCGATCGTCGCGCCGGCCACCGCCTCCGACTGCTTCAACATGGCTGTCGAGGCGTGGCGGATCGCCATCAAGTACCGCACGCCCGTCATCTTCCTGTCCGATGCCTACCTCGGCATGGGGTCGGAGCCGTGGTTGGTGCCCGACATCAGCTCGCTGCCAGAGATCGACCCGGGCTTCGCCAGCGACCCCGCCACCTTCAAGCCCTACGCGCGCGATCCGAAAACGCTCGCGCGGCCCTGGGCCATCCCGGGCACGCCGGGCCTCGAACACCGGATCGGCGGCCTCGAGAAATCCGACATCACCGGCAACGTAAGCTACGACCCCGCCAACCACGACAAGATGGTGCGCCTGCGCGCCGAGAAGGTCGAGCGCGTCGCGCAGGACATCCCTGACGTCGTTGTCGACGGCGACCAGTCCGGCGGGCTGCTCGTGCTGGGCTGGGGCAGCACCTACGGCGTCATCACGACGGCCGTCCAGCGCGCGCGGGCGCAGGGCAAGAAGGTGTCGGCGGCGCACTTCCGCCACCTGAACCCACTCCCGCCGAACCTGGGCGACGTCCTGCGCCGCTACGACCGCGTCCTCATGCCGGAGATGAACCTCGGCCAGATGCGCATGTTGCTGCGGGCGAAGTTCCTGCTGGATATCGAGGGCCTGAACAAGGTCTCGGGGCGGCCGTTTACGATCGCTGAGGTCGAGCGCAAGATCGCCGAGATGATCGGCTAGGAGCAGAGTGATGGTTACGGCGCAACGCGGCAGCGGCCAGATAGAAGTGTTGACGCGCAAGGACTTCGTCACGGACCAGGAGGTCCGCTGGTGTCCCGGCTGCGGCGACTACTCGATCCTCGCCCAGACGCAGAAGATCATGCCGGAGCTGGCCATCCCTCGCGAGAACATCGTCTTCATCTCCGGCATCGGCTGCAGCAGCCGCCTGCCCTACTACATGAACACGTACGGCTTCCACAGCATCCACGGCCGCGCGCCCACCATCGCCTCCGGCCTCAAAGCCTCGCGGCCCGAACTCAGCGTCTGGGTCGTGACCGGCGACGGCGACGCGCTGAGTATCGGCGGGAACCACATCCTCCACGTCCTGCGCCGCAACGTCGACCTGCAGATCATCCTGCACAACAACGAGATCTACGGCCTGACGAAAGGCCAGTACTCGCCGACGTCCGAGTTGGGCAAGCGCACGAAGTCCTCGCCTTACGGCACCATCGATGCGCCCCTGCACCCGCTCAGCGTCGCCATCGGCGCCGAAGCCACGTTTGTCGCACGCGCCATCGACGCCGACGCGCAGCTCATGCAGCACTGCCTCCAGCGCGCGCACGAACACCGTGGCGCGGCATTCGTCGAGGTCTACCAGAACTGCAACATCTTCAACGACGGCGCCTTCCGTGACTTCACGGCGAAGGAGGTCCGCGCCGACCGCACCATCACGCTCGATCACGGCAAGCCGATGATCTTCGGCAAGGAGCGCGACAAAGGGCTCCGCTTCAACGGCATGCACATCGAGGTCGTCGAAATCGGCAAGGACGGCATCACCGAGGGTGACCTGCTGGTCCACGACGAGACTCGCGCCGACCCGACCATCGCCTTCCTCCTGAGCCGCATGGAGTGGCCGGAGTTCCCGGTTCCGATGGGCGTCTTCCGCGCCGTCCAGCGGCCCACCTACGACGCGCTGATGGCGAAGCAGATCGAGGACGTGATCGCGGCCGAAGGCGAAGGCGAGCTGCGCGAGATCTTCCTCGAAGGCGACACCTGGACGGTGGAGTAGCCGGCGGTCATCAGGGTCGCTCGTGTGACCGCATGACGACGGGCTCCGTGATCGAAGGGATCGCACGATGATCTGTCCGGAATGCAAGTTCGACAACATCGAGGGCGTGGATAGCTGCGCGAACTGCGGGCAGGATCTGTACTCGCTCGACATCCCGGGATCGTCGCGCGCGCCCAGGCCGGGACCCGAGTTCATCAACGCCCGCCTGTCGGAGCTGCCGGCGCAGTCGCCGATCCGCGTGCAGACCACCGACCCCGTGGGCCTCGCCGTGCGGCTCATGCAGAACTCGGACACGGATTGTGTGTTGGTGATGAGCGGAACGTCCCTCGCGGGGATCCTCACGCCGTGGGACATCCTGCACAAGGTCGCCGGCCCGACCGAGGACCTGAACGCTGTCACCTGCGGCCAGGTGATGACGGCCGACCCCGTGTTCCTCCGCGACGACGACGACATCGCCGTGGCCCTGAACAAGATGTCCGTCGGCGGCTTCCGGCACATCCCGCTGCTGCAGGCCGGCACGCCGACCGCCGTCGTGAGCATCCGCGACGTCTTCAAGCACCTCTCACCGCACCTGGTGTGATCAGTGGTTGGTCGTTGGTTGTTAGTCGTTGGGGCCTCGCTTTTTCGACGTGCTACGTGGTCTTTGATCCCTGGCGTTCGGTTCTGACTCACCGGAGGTCCGCTTGAAACCGCTCCCCCACGCCGTCCGCGACTTCATCGACGCGGCACGCGTGTGCCGCATCGCTACCGTGCGCGCTGACGGCGAGCCGCACGTGATCCCCGTCTGCCCGGTGTTCGACGGCGAGTCGACGGTTTACGTCGACCTCGGGCCGAAGTCGACGACCGGCATGGCGCTGCGCCAGGACGCGCGCGTTGCGGTCCTCATCGACGAGTACGACGAGGACTGGACGAAGCTGCGCAAGGTGATCCTCAAGTGCCGCGCCGAGGAGGTCACCGGCGCCGAGAAGGAAGCCGCCTGGGATGGCATTCGCCGCAAGTTCCCGCAGTACACCACCGTGGACTGGAAGCCGCGCATGACGATGGCGCTGCGCGCGTACGCCTGGCTCCAGGAAGGAGTCGAACCCCCCGCGCGCTAACACGGCGAGCGATCGTCGACGCCGTCCCCTAGACTGCATTGCGTGCTTCAACTCGGCCTTTTGCCCGTGTGGCTCGCCTACGCGACCGTGGCTGTCGTCGTGCTCATGGCATCAGCTCTCGCGATCTTAGGGGTATACGCGTACATTACCGGCTCCGAGATCGCATGGCCCTGGTCGCGAAGGCACAGACCGCCGCCCGGCTATTAACCCCTACAGCAGGACCTTCGCGACCAGCTCGAGGAACTGCGGCGGGCCGCCGATCAGCAGCGATGTCGCCACCGTGTCCGTCCACCGTTGCAGGTCGTCCTTGATCTTCGCCAGCGGGCCGATGATGGCGATCTCCTCGACCATCTTCGTCGGGATCGCCGCCGCCGCCCCGCGCTTGTCGCCCGAGAGAAACAGCTCCTGCACGCGCACGCACGTCTCCTCGTACCCCATGCGGGCGAACACCTCGAAGTGAAAGTTCATCTCGCGCGCGCCCATGCCGCCGATGTAGAGCGCCAGCATCGGCCGCACCATGTCGGCCGCGGCCTCGACGTCGTCGTTGGGGACGATCGACAGCGCGAGCGGCACCTCGAACGTCTCCGCCGTGCTTCGCGCGCCCGGACGCGCGAAGCCTTCGGCCAGCGCCTTGCGGTAGTAGCCGTCCATCCCGGGTGAGTAGAACACCGGCAGCCACCCGTCCGCGATCTCCGCCGTCATCGCCACGTTCTTCGGGCCTTCCGCGCCCAGGTAGACCGGGATGTCCGTCCGCAGCGGGTGGATGGTCGACTTCAACGGCTTGCCCAGATTCATCCCGCCCGGATACGGGAGCTGGTAGTGCCGGCCCGAGAACTCGACCGGGCCCTCGCGCGCGAAGATGCGGCGCAGGACCTCGACGTACTCACGCGTGCGCTCCAGCGGCCGCGGGTATGGCTGCCCGTACCAGCCCTCGACCACCTGCGGGCCCGACGCGCCGAGCCCCAGGATGAAGCGGCCGCCCGAGAGGTGGTCGAGGGTCATCGCCGCCATGGCCGCCGCCGCCGGAGTGCGGGCGGAGAGCTGCATGATGCTCGTGCCCAGCTTGATACGCGACGTCTTCGCGCCCCACCAGGCGAGCGGCGTCAGGCAGTCGGAGCCGTAAGCTTCGGCCGTCCAGAACGAGTCGAAGCCGAGATCCTCGGCGGCGGCGAGCGCCTCCTCGATGTTCGGAGGCGGGCCGCTGGACCAGTACCCGGCCGCGTACCCGAGCTTCAGCCGCTTCTTGCCCGGCTTCGTGACGGCCGCCGCGGCGCCTTCGGTCACAGCACCGCCTTCGCGATCAACTCCAGCAGCGGCGGCGGCCCGCCGACCAGCATCGTCGTCAGGCAGGTGCCCTTCCACGCCGCCAGGTCGTCGCGGATCTTCTCGATCGGGCCGATGAGCGCCGTGTCCTCGACCATCTGCGTCGGGATCGCGGCCATCGCCTCACGTTTCTTCCCGGCGAGGTACAGGTCCTGCACGCGAAGGCAGACCTCTTCGTACCCCAGGCGCGCCAGCACGTCGAAGTGAAAGTTCGCGTTCCGGGCGCCCATGCCGCCGGCGTACAGCGCTAGCATCGGGCGCACCATGTCGGCGGCCGCCTCGATGTCCTTGTTCACGATCACGGGCACCATCGCCGCGACCTCGAACTCCTCCGGCTTGTGTCGCGCGCCCTGCCGCGCGAACCCCTCGGCCAACGCCTTGCGGTAGAAGCCGTCGCTCTTCGGCGACATGAAGAGCGGCAACCAACCGTCTGCGATCTCCGCCGCGAGCGCCACGTTCTTCGGGCCCTCCGCCGCCATGAACACCGGGATGTCGGTGCGGAGCGGGTGGATCGTCGACTTGAGCGGCTTACCGAGGTTCATGCCGCCCGGATACGGCAGCTTGTAGTGGTGGCCGGAGTACTCGACGGGCTTCTCACGCGCGAAGATCAGGCGCAGGATGTCGAGGTACTCGCGTGTGCGCTCCAGCGGCCGCGGATAGGGCTGGCCGTACCAGCCCTCCACCACCTGGGGCCCCGAGGCGCCGATGCCCAGGATCACGCGTCCGCCCGACAGGTGGTCCAGCGTCATCGCCGCCATCGCCGTCGCCGCGGGCGTGCGCGCCGAGAGCTGCACTATCGACGTGCCGAGCTTGAGCTTCTTGGTCTTGCTGCCCCACCACGCCAGCGGCGTCAGCGCGTCCGACCCGTAGGCCTCGGCCGTCCAAACCGAGTCGAAGCCGAGGTCCTCGGCGGCGGCCAGCGTGTCGTCGATGCCGGCGGGCGGGCCACTGGACCAGTAACCGGCGGAGAGTCCGAGTTTCATCGTTATGTCCTGTTCACTTTGTACCTGACAGCCGCCGCATCATATGCCCCGCCCGCGCTTGTGGGTAGCAGCCCAGGGGCGAGTCCGGGGCGTTTTATAGCCGCTTTGGAATGGTGGCTTTTGTCAGATTCGACGGTCGCCTTTCCAGATTCGTTGAACGGTAGTTTTCGGTCTTGGCGCGGCGGCGGGACATTGCTCGGCAGTTTTCGGTCTGGCGGGTCGGGACGTTGCTCGGCAGTTTTCGGTCTGGCGCGGCAGGACATTGCTCGGCAGTTTTCGGTTCCGGCGCGGCAGGACATTGCTCGGCAGTTTTCGGTCCGCGCACCTGCTGGACGCGTCCAGAAGAGGCCGCCTGCCTGCGCGTCGCGGGAGCTTCGGGACCTGCATGGGGCGAGCGTATGGGAGTGGCGACGCGATCTCCAAGCGGGCTGGATCACTTTCGGGAAAATAATCTTCGGGGCGTTGCGGATGCTCGGAACACCTGGGCGGAGCTAAAGCTCCGCGGCTACGGGCGGCTTCCTCCGGCGGCTACGGGCGGCCGCTCCGCGGCTATGGGCGGCTGCTCCTCCGCGGCTACGGGCGGATACGTTCGGGTCAACCTGCGCTACTCGTAGTCGAGGACGTAGGCGGTCAGGGTGTCGGGGATGTCAGCGGGCGTCAGGCGCAGCGTGGCGCTGCCGACGCGCTGCACGGTCTTGCCGTCGAGGAAGGCGTCGACGGTGGCGAGCGGGAAGGCGACCTTGTCGGTCTTGTAGTGCATCGGGAAGACCATCTTCGGGTTCAGCGCCTGCGTGACCGCGGTCGCGCCCGCCGCATCGATGGTGAAGGCGCCGCCGACGGGCACCATCAGCGCTTCGACCGGCCCGATGGCGGCGAGCAGCGCGTCATCGAGCTGGTGGCCGAGATCGCCCAGGTGTGCGATGCGCACGCCCGCAACGTCGTACACGAAGACGGCATTCCGGCCGCGCTGTGCTCCCTGCTGGTCGTCGTGGAAGGTGCGCACGGTACGGATGCGGACGTCGCCGACAGTCTGGTCGACGTCGGCCCAGCCGTCGGCGGTGAGGCCACGGAAGAGCTGCGCCGTGCCGCCCAGCGAGCCGTTGTTGTGGTCGGGATGCTCGTGGGTGATCGTCGCGACGTCCGTGTCCAGCGGCGGCGGGACGGTGTAGCCGATGTCGTTGAACGGATCCATCAGCACCGTCGTGCCGCCCGGGCTGGTGACGACGAACATCGACTGGCCGTACCAGCGCAGGCCGACGGCCGCGTTGTCAATACCCGCCTCGACCGTCGGGCTCGCCGTCGTGGCGGGAGCACCGGTGGCGCGTGCGGCAGGCGAGCCGTCGGGCGATCCGTCATCGCCGTAGTCGTCGCCACCGCAGGCAGCGGCGATGGCGGCCGCTGCGGCGCCGGTGGCGCCGATGGCGATGAACTCGCGGCGGGTGTAGGTACGCATGACGGCCTCCGTGCGCGGGTGCGACCGTGACATGATACGACGGGGGCGGGGGATGCGGATGCGTGCGGCGAGCGGGCTGTTCGCTACGGACGGCGCGCGGGCTGAAAGCCCGCGCGGCGGGGATCTTAGGCGCGGGGCACCAAATGTGGCGGCGTTAGTGGCTCGAACGGAGCACAGCCGGGGACGGCTGTGCCACATTGAGGATCAATCCTTGCGGCGATCAAGGATCTCGCGACAGAAGGCGTCGTTGATCTCGTACACGCGCGTGGCCACGCGGTCGAGGATGCCGGGATCGTGGGAGGCGCAGATGATGGTGCCCTCGTACTTCTCCAGCGCGTCGATGAGCTTGCGGCGCGTCGGGCGGTCGAGGTGGTTCGTCGGCTCGTCGAGGAGGAGGACGTTCGTGGGCTGCAGCAGGAACTTCGCCAGGGCGACGCGGCTCCTCTCGCCGCCGGAGAGGACGCTGATCTTCTTGAACGCGTCGTCACCGGTGAAGAGGAATTGGCCCAGGACGGAACGCAGGCGCGTCTCCGGCTCGGCTGGCGCCACGGCTCGCACTTCGCCCAGTGCGGTGCTGTCGGGGTCGAGGACCTCGTCCTGGTGCTGGTCGTAGTAGCCGGCGCGCGCGCGCTCGGCCCAGTCGACGGCGCCCTCGCTGGGCTCCAGGACGCCGGCGATGATGCGGAGGAGCGTGCTCTTGCCGCTGCCGTTCGGGCCGATGAAGACGACCTTCTGGCCGCGCTCGACGTGCAGGTTGATGTCCAGCAGCACGACGTGCTCGTCCTCGTAGGCGTGGCTCACCTCGCGCACGAACAGGACATCGCGCTCGGTGCGGCCGTGTGCCTGCAGGTGAAAGCTGACCGTGCGCTCGGTGCGCGGCCGGTCGATGCGATCGACGCGCGCGAGCGCCTTCTCGCGGCTCTTCACAGCGGTGGCCTTCGACGACTTCGCACGGAAGCGCTCGATGAACCGCTCCTGTCGCGCGATCTCGCGGTCCTGCCGCGCGGCGGCGCGGTCGATCTGCTTGAGATACTCCGCCTTCTGGCGCTGGAACTCGGTGTAGTTGCCGGTGTAGCTCTCGACGCGCCCGTCGCGCAGCTCGAGGATGCGGGTGGCCACCCGGTCGAGGAACTCGGCGTCGTGGGTGACGACGAGCAACGCGCCCTTGTGCTTCTGCAGGTCGTCGGCGAGCCATGTTTTCGCAGCCGTATCGAGGTGGTTCGTGGGTTCGTCGAGCAGGATGTTCTCGGGCCTCCGGACGAGGATCTTCGCCAGGGCGATGCGCATCTGCCAGCCGCCGGAGAAGTCGCCACAGCGCTTGAGCCGGTCGCCGGACGAGAATCCCAGCCCGTCGAGCACGCGGCCGATGCGCTGCTCGATGCGGTAGCCATCGAGCGCCTCGAAGCGCTCGAAGAGCCGTGCCTGGTGCTCGATCAACGCATCGAGGTCGCCCTCGGCACGCTCGATGCGGCCGGCGACCTCGTGCAGCTCCTCCTCGATGGCACGCGCCTCCGGGAAGGCGGTCCACATTTCCGTCATCAGCGACCGATCGGCGTCGTGGCCGGCCTCCTGCTTGAGGTAGCCGATATCTCCGTTGCGCACGCCGCAGGCGCCCTCGTCGGGCTCGTCCTCGCCCGCGAGAAGGCGCAGGACGGTCGACTTGCCGGCGCCGTTCGGGCCGACGAGACCGACGCGCTCGCCCGGCGACACAATAAACGTGACGTCGTGCAGGACATCGACGGGACCGAAGCTGCGGGCGACGTTCTCGGCGTAGAGCATCGGAGCATGGTATCAGGGCGGTTGTGTTAGGCTGGCGATAACACCACTGCACCGGGAGAACCAGGATGCGCACACGCGGCAACTTCGCCGCACTCTTCATGCCCGCGTTGTTCGCTGCCGCCGTCGCGTTCACGGCGGCTTGCAGCGACGAAAAGCCGGAAGCCGCGGTTACAACGCCGGACGCGCCGGACGCGGCGGCCGAGGCCACGGCGACCGCGCGTCCTCTGCCACCGGCGGTCGACGTGAGCCCGGAGCCGCAGGGAATCGGGCTGGAGGACCCTGACTTCAAGGCGCTGCCCGGCGCAACGGCCGACTTTGGCCGGCTGGGCGGCGCGGTGTACGAGATCGAGGTGCCTGACGACTGGAACGGGCGGCTGGTGCTGTACATGCACGGGTTCCAGGGCCTGGCTCCGAAGGCGTCGGTACAGCCGCCGGGCCTGCGCGGGTATTTGATCCGGCACGGGTACGCGTGGGGTGCATCCAGTTACAGCAGTACGGCGCTGATCCCGGGGCGCGCGGCCGACGAGACGGCGGCGTTGTGGGACCACTTCGCGAAGACGCACGGGCGGCCGGCGTACACCTACGTCACCGGCCACTCGATGGGCGGCGGAGCCACGAACATCGCGGCCGAACGTTACGGCGACCGCTTCGACGGGGCGCTATCCATCTGCGGGTTCGCGGGGCAGACGGCGCAGGCGCAGATCGTGAACGACTGGTTCTTCGCCGGGGCGTACGCGGCGGGCGTGAAGCCGGAGGAGTTCGACCCGAACGCCGATCTCGCGGAGCTGATCTACGGGCGCATCGTGCCGGCACTGAAGGACCCCGCGCGTCGAGAGACGTTCGAGTCGATCCTGACGGGATTGACGGGCGGGCCGCGCGCGTTCGAGCGCGAGGGTATCCACGCAGAGGAGGCGACGAACTGGCAGCGCGCGAAGATCCTCGTCGCGACGCGCATCGGCATGAACGCCGACCGGCAGTACGTGCTCGCGCCCGGGGCTTCGGTCTCGAGCGAGGACTTCAACAGCGGCGTGATCCGGCTGGCGGACGACCCGGAGCGGCTCTCGAACTTCATCGCGGGCAATGAGATCGCGGGCGAGCTGGCGATGCCGATGATCACGCTCCACACGACCGGCGACTGGCAGGTGCCGATCGACCAGGAGCAGATCCTGCGGCGCAAGGTCGAGGCGACGGGTAAGGGCGACCTGCTGGTGCAACGGGTGATCCGCGATCCGCACCACTGCAACACCACGGCGACGGAATGGGAGCGCGGGTTCGAGGACCTGGTGGCGTGGGTCGAGCACGGCGTGAGTCCAGCGGGGGAGGACGTGCTCGCAGGGGACCTGCGCGCAGCCGGCGCGGCGTTCACGATGGCGCCGCGGTTCGGGCTGCCCGATGCGGAGACGGTTGCGGGCGCCGGCGAGCGGGTACTGCTGCGCGGGAGCATCACGATCGACGGCGAGGAGGTAAACGACGGGCGGTTCCTCTGGTTCCTCGTGGAGCGTGACGGACTGCGGGCGCTGTGCTCGTTCCCCGGCGATATCGTGAGCGCTGGACGGTATGAACGCGCGGTGGCGAGCGCGGAGGAAGCGGCCGGCTGCGGTGAGGCGGGAAGCGTGATCTACGCCGCTGTCTGGGAGAAGGACAACGTGCGGCTGTCAGCGCCGATCCCCTGGCGGGCGGGCGGCGGGAACATCGACGTGGACCTCTCGTTCTCGACCGGGGACCACGGAAGGACCGCGCCAGACGACACGGCGGTCTACGGCACGGTGTGGGACGCCGGCGGCGCCCACCTGGGGCCGGGCACGCGCATCGAGGCATACATTGGAGGCACACTCTGTGGGGTGGGTTCGCTGACGCCCGTCGTGATGGAGTTCAGCGGACCGGATTCATTCGACGTGCTGGTGGCGGGACCGGACTCCGTGCCCGGTTGCGCGAAGGACGGGACCGTGAGCTTCGTGGTCGACGGGCGCGAGGTGGCGCAGACCGCGATCAACAACTCGTTCGGCCAAAACGTCGACCTGGTCGTGGAGTAAGCGGTCAGATTGGACCGCCGTGCCGGTGCGAGATCCGGGCGCGCTGACCGCGGAACTGACGGGCGCATCCTGACCTACATGGCCCGCGCGACAGCGACCGCGACGCCCTCGTTCAGCTGCCACGAGCGCACCTCGTTCCGCCGCATACCGGCGCGGTGATAGGGCTCGTCGCCAGCGATGCGGCGCGCCTCTTCGAGCGAATCAGCGCGCACGATGCACATGCCCTCGATGACGCCGGCGCCGGGATCGAGATCGAGCGGTCCGGAGGCGAAGAGCCTGCCCTGCTCCTCCAGCTCGAAGAGATAGAGCAGGTGCTGGCGCAGCGTCTCCGCGCCTTCGGGGGTGCGGGGCGACTGGAAGGCCTCGGTCGGCCGCATGAAGACCGCGTAGAGCTGGATGCGCGGCAGGTTGACGATGATGTCGGCGAGCGTGCGGCTATGGTCGACCATCGGGCAATCCGCCTACTTCTTCTGCTGCGCGAGCGGTAGCGTCGAGCGGAACTCGAGCGGCGTCACGCGGAGGACGAGGCGACCTTCGTCCTTTGCGCGCTGCTCGACGCCGGGGCGCGCGGCTTCGGGCACCGGGTTGCCCGTCATGCGCTCGCCGATCCTCATCATCAGGCCGGCGGCGCCGGTGTCTTCGACGCGGCCCTTGCCGTACACGAGGAGGTACGGAAACGGGAACTGCTCGGCCAGCACGCAGAGCGAGACGTCGGGATTGCGGGCGATCGCCTTCGCCTTGAAGCGCGAATGCGTGGTGGAGATGAGGATGTCGTCCCCGTCCACGACGTAGTAGACGGGCGACATGTGCGGCGGCCCTGCCTTGCGGCCGACGCCGACGATACAGAGGCGGTTGGCGTTGAGGAAGTCGCGTCGTTCGTCGTTCATCGCTCGCTCCGTTCCCTGGGTCAGGGGGATTGACATACTCCGGGTTAATCATTAGGATTCTAACGATATGGTCACGGAGCGTCAACAGCCCGAATCGTACGAGGAGCACCTGCGGTCGTTCTTCGGGCCGCGCGGCGTCGACCTCGACGCACAGGCGGTCGCCTTCAACCTGTTTCGGGCGCAGGCGGACGTGTTCTCGACCATCGAGGGCGCCGTGCTGCGGCCGCTGGGGCTGACGCACGCGGGCTTTGTGCTGCTGATGTCGCTCTGGACGATGGGGCCGCTGGAGACGCGCGTGCTCGCGAAGGTGCTCGGCGTCAGCCGGCCTGCGGTGGTGAGCGCCGTGGACACGCTGGAGCGCGGCGGTCACGTGCGGCGGCTGCGGTCGGAGGTGGACCGCAGGCTCGTCATCATCGAAGTGACGCCCGCCGGGCGGCGGCTGGTCGAGAAGGCGCAACGCTCGGCGCACGAGTTCGAGCGGACGCTGACGGGCGTTCTGACGCAGCAGGAGCAGCGGACGCTGGCGCGCCTGCTGCGCAAGCTGAGCCAGGCGGCCCGGACAACGGAGTGCGAGGAAGGCTGAAGTCCCGGAAGGAGCGGATCATGGCACTGCACCGGCTGAACCAGGTGGTGATCGGCGTGCCGGACGTGGCGAAGACGGCGGGGTTCTACCGCGACTTCAACCTGCGGGAGACCGCGCCCGGGCGGTTCGAGACGGCGGACGGCGGCGAGCAGCTGCGGCTGGTCGAGACCCCGGTGCGGCGGCTGGTCGAGATCCGCATCGGCGCGGACGATCCCGACGACGTGAGCCGCGTGGCGGGGCAGCTCGCGAAGCTGGATGTAGCGCACGAGCGCGACGGCGATGCCGTGAGCGCTGTGGACCGCGGGACGGGGGTGCGCGTGACGGTGGAAGTGGCGCCGCGGCTGAAGCAGCCGCCGACGCCCGCGCCGGTGTACAACGGGCCGGGTCGCATCGACCGGCAGGGCCGGGCGCCGCGCCTGCCGAAGGGCGACGAGCCCGTCCGAGCGCGCCCCCGGCGGCTGGGGCACGTCGTGGTGGGATCGACGGAGCCGGAGGACAGCAACAGGTTCTTCCTGGAGGGCATCGGCTTCAAGATCAGCGACGAGGTGAAGGGCGCGGCGTACTTCATGCGCTGCTCCGAAGACCACCACAACCTGCTGGTGCAGCGCGCGCCGGTGCAGTTCCTGCACCACACGTCGTGGCAGGTCGAGGACGTCGACGAGATCGGGCTGGGGGCGCAGGCGCTGCTGTCGAAGGACCCGTCGCGGCACGTGTGGGGCTTCGGGAGGCACCACATCGGCAGCAACTTCTTCTGGTACTTCCGTGACCCCGCGGGTAACTTCGCGGAGTACTACAGCGACATGGACTGCATCATCGACGACCAGCTCTGGAAGCCTGAGGTCTGGGAGGGCATGCGCGCGCTGTACGCATGGGGCCCGCCGCCGCCGCCGTCATTCCTGCGGCCGGACGACCTGGCGGAACTGATGGCGGGGATGCATCCTGCGCGGGCGTGAGAGCAGGGCACAACACAAACGGCAAACACAAGACTGCAAAGGGGAACGGATGAGGCTGGTTACGTATTCGCAGGGTGGGGTCGCGCGGACCGGGGTGATGCTCGACGACACGAACGTCGCCGACCTGAACCGCGGGAGCGGCGGGCGGCTGCCCACCACGATGATCGAGCTGCTCGCGCAGGGCGACGAGGCGATGGCGGCGGCGCGCGAGACGCTGGAGGCGGCACAGGCGGCGGCGAAGGGCGGCGCCTCGGCGAGCGGGCTCATCGTGTCGCTGGAACGCGAGGACGTGCGGCTGGAGGCGCCGATCGCGCGGCCGGGCAAGGTGCTGGCGATCGGGCTGAACTATCGCGACCACGCGGAGGAGTCGGGGCAGGCGCTGCCGAAGCATCCGGTGGTGTTCGCGAAGGTGCCGACGTGCATCACAGGTCCGGGGATGCCGGTGCACCGGCCTCGCGTCAGCTCGTCGGTCGACTGGGAAGCGGAGATGTGTTTCGTCATCGGCCGGAAAGGGCGTCACATCAAGGCCGCCGATGCGATGGGCTACGTGGCGGGGTTCATGTGCGGGAACGACGTGTCGGTCCGCGACTGGCAGTTCCACAACCCTACGTGGATGATCGGCAAGGGGTTCGACACGCACGGACCCATCGGGCCGTGGCTCGTCACGAAGGACGAGATCGACCCCGCGAACCTCGACGTGAAGTGCTACGTAAACGGGGAGGTGGTGCAGTCGTCGAACACGAAGCACCTGATCTTCGACGTGCCTGCGCTCATCGAGTACATCTCGACTGCGTTCACGCTGGAGCCCGGCGACGTGGTCTTCACGGGCACGCCCGCCGGCGTCGGGGTCTCCCGCAAACCGCCGGTGTTCCTGAAGGCCGGCGACGTCGTGCGCGTCGAGATCTCCGGCCTTGGTGTCCTCGAGAACCCGGTGATCGAAGAGCCGTAGGAGCGACGCGTGAGCTACGACGCCGAGGTGCTCATCACCGGCGCGGGGCCGGGCGGCTGTGCGGCCGGGATCCGGCTGGCCGAGGCCGGGCACGACGTGCTGATGCTCGAGCGCGATCCGTTGGACGCCGGGCCTGACGTGACCTCGGGCGAGGTGCTGGCGCTGCAGACGCAGATCGAGTGCCGGGACCTCGGCATCGGCCTCGACGCCGACTGGGTGTACGACCGGCTCCGGTTCGTACGCAACGTGTACCCGGACCTCTCGTGGACGCTGCACGCGATCCCGGAGGGGCTCGGGCACGTTCACGTCGACCGGGGCGGCTTCAACGCGGCGCTGCGGCGGCGCGCGGTGCAGGCGGGAGCGCGCGTCATCCCCGAGGTCACCGCGAAGGAGGTCGAGCTGCGGAGCGACGGCGTCGCCGTGCGCACACGCGAGGGCGGCGAGTACCAGGCGAAGGTGCTGGTCGACGCGAGCGGCAGGCACAGCGTCGCGCTCAACGCGCTGTGCCTGAAGCAGCCGGAGCCCGAGTTCCAGCAGATCGCCGTCGCGCACTTCTTCGAGTCGTTCGACGGCACGCCGGACGCGACCTGGGACCGCCACCTGTACGGCGAGCACGGCGCGATGATCAGCGGGTCTCGCATCCGTCCGGGGCTGTACCGCTACATCCTGGAGGCCGACCTGCAAGACAAGCAGTCGACGCAGACGAAGCCGGGCGAATTCTACGGATACATCGCCCGCAAGTACGACCCGTGGCTAACCGAGCGGCTCGAACGCGAGCCGCGCTTCAGCGAGATCTGGGCGATGGCGCCGCTGGCGTACCGGGTACCGGAGGTCGTGCGCGACCGCCTGCTGCTCGTCGGCGACGCGTCCGGGTACCTCTCGCCGATCACCGGGCAGGGGATCGAGTTCGCGATGCGCATGGGGCGCCTGGCTGCGAACACGGTGCGTGATGCGTTGCGATCGGACGACCTGACCGCGAGCGCGTTCGCGCCGTACACCGAAGCGCGGAATGCGGAGGTGGTGACGCAGGCGAACGTCGTGCGCATGCAGCTCCGGCTGTTTCGCGACCGGGAGGCGCTGCTGCGCTGCGCCCACGACGACGAATTCCGTGCGAAGACGCTCCTGCCCCTGCCCGTCGTCGAGCGCGGCTCGCTGCTGGACGAAGTGGGTGCGCGCTCATGACGGCCATCGAGGCGGCCTGCGAGGCGGCCTCCGGGGCGGGGCCCGGCGCGGCGTGACGTGCCTGTCCTGAACGCCGGCTCGTGCTGGTGAGGCCGGACGGGCATGTTGTACGGCGCGGGGACGCGCTGTCGGCCGACCCGACAGCCATCATCGGCCACGTACGCGGCGCCCAGACGTCAGGCCGCGCGACGCGGGTGGTAGAGGCGGTCGTGCTCGAAGCGCAGGTCGTCCGGCGGGTCGTGCTGCACGAGCTGGAGCCGGGCTCCGGCGTCGGCCCGAGGCCGCGAGCGCGAGCGGTAGAAGCCGATGAGGCAGACCAGCGAGAACGGCCAGCTCGCGGCGGCGAGGATCGCCCAGTGCTGCCACGGGACGCCGGCGATAGCGGCGAGCGATGCGTCCACGGTAACTCCCCCGACCTTCTGCTCTCGATGTCGGCGGCGGCGGCGAGTTCCGAAGGGCCCGACAGCCGATCGCGCTGAAATAGTGGGGCGGGGCAGGTACGATCGGGGCGATGCGTACGATTATCCACGCCGACATGGACGCGTTCTACGCCTCCGTCGAGCAACTCGACCGGCCGAAGCTGCGCGGGAAGCCGGTGGCCGTCGGCGGCTCGCCCGAAGGCCGCGGCGTGGTGGCGGCGGCCTCATACGAGGCCCGGGCGTTCGGCGTGCGGTCGGCGATGCCGATGAGCCGCGCCGTGCGCCTGTGCCCGGAGCTGCTGCGGGTCTCGCCGCGGTTCGGGCGCTACGCCGAGGTCTCGCGCTCGGTGATGGAAGTGTTCCGCGCGCTGACGCCGCTGGTCGAGCCGATGTCGCTGGACGAGGCATACCTCGACGTGACGGGCTGGGTCGCGGACGGGGCCGACGCGGAGACGCTGGCGCGCGAGTTGAAGCGGGAGGTGCGGGAGAAGACCGGCCTGACGCTGTCGTGTGGCGTCGCCGCCAGCAAGAGCGTCGCGAAGGTCGCGTCGGACATGCGGAAGCCGGACGGGCTGGTGGTGGTGGCGCCCGGCACTGAGGCGGCGTTCCTGGCGCCGCTGCCGGTGCGGGCGCTGTGGGGGATCGGGCCGAAGGCCGAGCAGCGCCTGGTGTCCGCGGGCGTCCGGACTATCGGCGATCTGGCGGCGTGCGGCGATGCGCAGGCGGAACGGCTGCTGGGCTCCGGCGGGCTGTTCCTGCGGGACATGGCGCGCGGCATCGATTCGCGGGAGGTGATCACAGAGCACGAGCGGAAGTCGATCGGCGCCGAGACGACGTTCGCGAAGGACCTGCCGGACGGGGCGGAGCTGCGGCGCGTGCTGCGCGAGACCGCGGATGAGGTGGCCCGCCGCATGCGGAAGTCCGGGGCCCGGGCGAGCACCGTGGCGCTGAAGCTGCGGTACAGCTACTTCAAGACGATTACGCGGCAGCAGACGCTGGCCGCCCCGACCGATGACGCCGCGACCATCGTGTCGGTGGCGGAGCAGTTGCTGGACTCGGTGGTGGGGCCGGGGGACATGTTCCGGCTGCTCGGCATCCAGTGCTCGAAGCTGGTGGACGAAGGCGGGGTGCAGGGGGTGCTGTGGGAGCCGCCGCACGCGGAGGAGTGACACGGCCCAACCGGGGACTCTCAGCCCGCGGCCACACGCCGCCGGGCGATGCCGGCGTATTCGGCGACGTTCTCGATGAGGAGCCAGTCGCGGGCGTGCTTCTGTGAGGCGACAGCGAGGGTGCCGGCGCCGCCGAAGGGGTCCAGCAAGAGGTCGCCGGGCTTCGAGGCGAGCAGCACCGCCCGTTCGAGCAGGGCGAGCGGCTTCTGCGACGGGTGCTTGCCCTCGGCGCGCTCGCGCTTTGCCGTAACGGGGAACTCCCACAGGTTGCGCATCTGCTTGCCGCCGTTCATCTCCTTGGCGTCCCAGTAGTTGAAGGTCCAGCCGGTGGCCTTCGCGGGCGTGTGGTTCACGGCCCAGATGATCTGCTCGGTGCTCTCGGTGAGCATGCGGGCGGTGATGTTGGGCTGGGCGTTGGGCTTCGACCAGATGACGGAATTGAGGACGCGCCGCTCGAGCACGTGCTGCAGGATGAAGCCGAGCTGGTAGACGTTGTGGTAGGTGCCGAAGACGAGGATGTTGCCGTTGGGCTTCACCACGCGGCTCACTTCCTTCAGCCACGCGACGTTGAACGCGAAGAACTCGTCCTTCGTGTACGCGTCCCACTCTTCGGCCATCGTGACGTGCGACGAAAAGGCCCAGGAGAGGCCGTTCTTGCTCTTTCGCCCGCTCCCCGAGCCGATGTTGAAGGGTGGGTCGACGATGCAGTGGTCGATGCACCCGTCCGGCCAGCCACGCATGACATCGAGGCAGTCGCCGTCGATGACGCGGTTGGGCTGCGGCGCGTCGCGTTGGATGCGCAACGGCCGCTGCTGCTCGGGGCGGCGCGCGCGGCGTGGGCGTTCGATTGACTGGACCATGGGCGTATTAGATCAGGGTCGCGATCCGGCTGGAATAAGGGAATACCCTGAGATTTCGGTGCAACGACGAGGCCCGAAGTGGCCGTGGCCCGCGAGCGTACGCGCCGGGCCGAGTAGAATGCGTCCCGATGACGGACGCACCGCGGACGATGGCGGAATACGTCGAGACCATACGGGCAGGGCTCGTGTGCGAACGGTGCGGACGTTATGTCGGCTCGCTGGCGCCGACGCGATACCTGCCACCCCTCTACCCTGTCGCCTTCGAGGACATCCCCGCGGACGACGAGGCGCGCTCGCTCATCCAGTTCGAGTGGCACCTGCTGGGGATGATGCGCCAGGGCCGGTTCGTGATCCGCCATCCCGAGCGGGACGGCGTGTGCGTCTCGCCCGAAGAGTGGGCGCGCGGCGAGGAGGACGACGACGAGGACAACGATGAAGAGGACGTCGAAGAGGTCGAGTAGGCGGCCCGAGAGGTTCTTTCTGCTAAGGTTAGGATGTATATCAGCCGATCCGATTGTTACGTCAAATAAACAATCGAAACGACGCCATAACGGGTCTACCAAGCTATAGAAGGCGGCCGAGACTCGTTGTAGAATATGATTCGGAGGGGGTATGAGCGCCCCGGACGGCAAGGAGCAGGTGGCAGCAGCCCCCGGGCAGACGCCCAAGGCACGGGAGGTGCGTATGGGTGAAGCTGAATGCCCCCGATGCCGGAAGTCCTTCACGGCGAGCTACTGGAGCGGTGGGATCATGATTCAGGCGCGCTGCCTGAGCTGCGATCTGAAATGGCCCCTGCCGGACGTGGTATAGCCCCCTGGAATTGAGCGAGAACTCTGCTGGGAACGACGGGCGGGCGTGCTGACCCTAATTGTTTGCGCGCGTGAGCGATTGAGCGAGAACTGAGATGGTGAAGCCAAAAGAGCGCGAGAAAGAAGAGCTGGAGGACATCCTGGCCGGCGGAGAGGACCTGCTCGTCGAGACCACCCGCATCCCCCTACCGACGATCAAGCCCGAGGAAGAGGCGATCGGTGAGACGCCCGACTCGGTCGAGCTGTACCTGAATGAGATCGCCCGCTACAAGCTGCTGCGGCCCGAGGAAGAGGTGTCGCTGGCGAAGGAGATCGAGAACGGGCGCATCCTCGACGAGCTGAGTGACGCGTACATGGAGCAGCACCTGATGGTGCCGACGCTGGAGCAGCTCGCGGGCGCGCTGCTGCTGCAGGTGCTGGAGGGACTGAGCCTGGTACGGCGGTCGAAGGTGCTGAAGGGGTTCCCGCTGCGTCCGCCGCTGGTGAACCAGCTGTTCTTCCAGCAGCTGTGGGACAACATCCAGGACAAGATGGATGAGCCGTTCGAGGAGGAAGTACGCAAGGCGACGAAGCGCGACGTGACGCAGGTGCGCAACCTGCTGATCACGCTGTCGGTCGCGCAGCGGATCTTCCCCGAAGGCGCCCACAAGGCGCTGGAGGACGGGCTGCACTTCCTGTATTCCGGGCCGCCGAAGGTGCCGGACGTGAAGTCGCTGGAGACGCGGCCGGGCCGGCCGCTGAGCAAGCGCGCACAGGCAGAGCTGAAGGAAGCGCAGGCGGCCGCCCGGAAGGCCAACCGCGAGTACGACGCGGCGATCAAGGTGCTTGTGCCATATGTCCGACAGGCGCGGCACATCGCGCAGCGCGCCGAAGAGCACATGGTGAACGCGAACCTGCGGCTGGTCGTCAGCGTGGCGAAGAAGTACGCCGGGCGCGGGATGCCCCTGATGGACCTGATCCAGGAGGGCAACGGCGGCCTGATGCGCGCGGTCGAGAAGTTCGAGCACCGGCGCGGGTTCCGCTTCAGCACCTACGCGACATGGTGGATCCGGCAGGCCGTCGGGCGCGCAATCGCGGACAAGGGGCGGACGATCCGGCTGCCCATCCACATCACGGAGCTGATCTCGAAGTATTCGCAGGCGCGCGAGCGGCTATTCCAGCGGCTGGGGCGGGAGCCGAAGACCACGGAGCTGTCGAAGCTGATGGGCATGCCGCCGGACAAGGTCAGGGAGGCGGCACGCGCGCTCCGGCAGTCGGTGGTATCGCTCGAGACGCCGGTCGGTGAGGAAGAGGAAGGCACGCTGGGCAGCGTCCTCGAAGACGTGATGGCGCCGTCGCCGGAGGAAGAGGCCGGGCGGCAGCTTCTGCGAGAGCGGGTGCGCTCGGCGCTGGACGTGCTGACGCCGCGCGAGCGCACCGTGATCGAGCTGCGGTTCGGCATCAAGGACGGGCGGCCGCGGACGCTGGATATCGTCGGGAACGAGCTGGGCGTCACCCGCGAGCGGGCGCGACAGATCGAGGCGCAGGCGCTCGAGAAGCTGCGGCGGTCGAACGGGAATCTGCGGGGCGAAGGCGACTTCTGAGGTTGCAGGTTATCGGTTGTAGGTTGTAGGGGTCGCCGGCCGGCGGCTCCTTCCGTTCCTGGAGGTATCGTGGCGAACCAAGGACATCCGCGACTCGACATCTCGCCTCACTGGGATTCGGTGCAGGAGCACCTGATCCAAATCGTGGATCTCACGCCCAACGACAAGATGAACTGGAGCCCGAAAGACGGGCTGTGGAACTTCCGGGGGATCCTGATCCATGTGTCGGACGCGCGCGATCGCTGGTTGACGCGGGACGTGAAGGACGGCGAGGGCCACCCGAGCATCTGGACGACGGCTCGCTCGAAGGATGACTTGAAGCGGGAGCTGGAGCGCACGTATGCGCGGCTGGGGCGTTTCCTCGCGAACCAGGCGCAGCTCGACGCCACCTACACAAGCGACTGGGACGGCAGGAAGTACGACGGTCACTGGATCGCATTCCACCTGTTGGAGCACGACATCCACCACCGGGCGGAGCTACTGCAGCGGCTGGCGCTCCTTGATATCGACCACGGCATCGATATCTGAGGGCCAGGCCCCGAGCGCCATATGTCGCCCGTCACACCGATTCGGCGCCGAAGCAGGAACGGACGAACACCGTCGTGAGCGTGTCGACCACTCGTTTCTCTTCGGCACGTGATGGCTGCTGAAGGGAAAGCTCGTAGCCGGTCCGCCACAGCATGGCGAACAGAACTCGCACGAGGTCAGCGGACGAAGGAGGGGCGGCGAATGCGCGGCCGATCCGCCGCTGGCCCTCCAGGGCCTCCGCAGCTTCCAGCAGCAATTCGCCGCTGATCCTGGACCAGAAGGCCCTCAGGGCCGAATCCTTCTCGGCGAGCGCGTCCATGGCGCGGAGCACCGCTCCCTTTTCCCGCCAGCGGGTCATGTACGCGGCGATCGCCCGGCGAAGGCCCGCGACATCGCCGTCCTGGCCGACCTGGAACACCACGCCGAACGCGGCGCGGATTTCGGCCGCGACGCGGCCCGCGAGCGCCAGCATGACGGCGTCCTTCGACTCGAAGTAGAAGTAGAACGCGGAGCGGGAGATGCCCGCTCCGGCTGCGAGATCCTCGATGGTGATGAGCGGCAGCGGCTTCTCTGCGAGCAGGGTCCATGCCGTGTCGAGGATGGCAGCTTCCTTGAGGTCTCCTTTGCGGGGTCCGCGGCGCCGGCCGCCGATATCCTGCGCTGCGAGCATCGGAAGAGCGCGTCGAGTCACCCTGGCCCCCTCAGATCGAGATTCCGGCCGTGCCGGACACGAACCCACGACGGGTTTCTCCTGGCATCCTAGCACCCCACGCGGATAGAGCGTTCATAAACCTCGGCATAGGTTCGATAATTTTCAACACACTGTTGACTTTGAGCCCGGCGCGGATTACTATCGGCCCACCAGAAATCCGTTGCGGGCGGGGCCCGCGGCGAGAAGTGTCGCCCCGAGCACGGCCTGGGCCGGGCTCCGGTGCGGGAAGGGACACGCACATTGAGGAGGCTCGCAGTTACGAAGGGACCGTGGAGGACGCTTGCCGTACTGGCGCTCGCGGCCATAGCGGCACTCGTCCTGGGATCCGGCGTGCAGATCCGCACGGCGCCGCAGACGGACGCGGCGTCATCGATCGAGACGGCGTACCGCGCGACGGGCTCGTGGGCCGTAAGCACGGGCAGCGCGACGGCGTACGGTGGGACCTACACGTTGTACTACCCCACTAACCTCGGTGCGAACGGCTTCGATCACCCGATCCTCACGTGGGGTAACGGCACGGGCGCAACATCCAGCAAGTACGCGGACACGCTGGGGCACCTCGCGTCGTGGGGATTCGTGGTGATCGCGTCGAACAGCGGGCAGACGGGGCTGGGGACGGAGATGCTGAACGGCGCGAACCACATGGTCAGCGAGAACGGCAACTCGTCCAGCATCTTCTATCAGAAGCTGGACACGACAAAGATCGGGGCGCTGGGACACTCGCAGGGGGCTGGCGGGACCCTGAACGCCACGATCAATTCCAGCGGCCTCATCAAGACAGCCCTGACGGTGGCGCTGCCGGATCCGTTCTGGTGGAGCACGCCTCTGCCCAACATGGCGAACCTGACCGTGCCGATCTTCTTCGTCCGTGGAAGCAGCGACTTCCTGGCGACCGAGTCGAAGGCCGTGAACTGGTACAACCAGGTCGCGCACGCAGCGAAGGCCAGCTTGAAGGGGACGGGGCACAACGAGATCCAGAAGGTGGACACGCGGCTGCAGGGATACATCACGGCGTGGATGATGTACACGCTACAGGGTGACGCCGTCGCGCGAGGCGCCTTCGTGGGGAGTCCTCCCGAGCTGAACACGAACACGGCATGGCAGCATCAAGCGGAAAAGGGACTTCCGTAGCGAGCCCGGCATAAGCGGATGCAAGTGGAGAGGCCGCCCCGCGGGGGCGGCCTCTCCTAGCACTTGTATCCTCGACTCGACATCTCGCCGCACTGGGACTCGGTGCAAGAGCACCTGGCCCAAATAGTGGATCTGGTGCCCGAGGACAAAATGAACTGGAGCCCGAAAGAAGGGCTGTGGAACTTCCGGGGGATCCTGATCCACGTGTCGGACGCGCGCGACATCTGGCTCGCCAACCGCGTTGTCGATGGCGACTCCTACCTCAACACCTGGACGACGGCGCGATCGAAGGACGACCTGAAGCGCGAGCTGGAGCGGAGTTACAGCCGGCTGCAACGCTTTCTCGCGAACCAGACACAGCTTGACGCGACATACACCAGCGACTGGGACGGCAGGATCTACGACCGCCACTGGATCGCGTTCCACCTGCTGGAGCACGACATCCACCACCGGGCGGAGTTCATGCAGCGGCTCGCCCTGCTCGACGTCGAGCACGATATCGACCTATAGGCACCAACGTAGTGACGCGCTACCTCTTGATAACCAACGGGACACGCCAACCAATGGACGTTGCGGCCGAGCGATCCGGTTCAATGTTGGATCATCCCACGCTGGCCTCATTCTTCAATGTCCTCATCGCGCTCCAAGTTGGCGATGTAGCACTCCAGATTGTCTGCTATCTTCTTAAATACACGGGGCAGCAGCGGAACAATACTAGCGAGGCTCGGATTGTCGTCATCGGGTGCACCGTGATAGTACCGCAAGTATCGAACAATCAACGCCCGCTCTTCATCCGTTATCTGAGACATCGGATCACGTTCGGCGTAGTCGTGCATTGACGAGAGATGGACGAAGGCGCAGCCGAATCGATAAACGGCCTCCGTCCAGCCATGCAGGTTTTGGGCCACTTCAACCATCTCGCGATCGGTGATCCGTTTGCGACTCCTCTCGTGCTTCCACGGCCGTCCCTCAACAGCCGCAGCGACAAGCTGTGCTCGACGGCCACGGTCGCGGATCGTGAGCAGGTAAATGACTCGAATCAGCGAGTCGAGTTCCTGCCTTAAGATCGCAACAGCCTGGCCGTGCAGGTTCGCAGGCCCCAGGACCCGCAGCGCCTCCCGGTGCTCGGCGGAGCGAGCACGGACTTGTCGACAGAATGTCTCAGTTGCTGTTTGGTTCACGCGACCCATAAACGTAAGGCCCGCCGAGCGACCGCGGACGCGCGCCGCTTGAGCGCCGTCCAGCATACCGCGGCGCGATCCGTTCTATCGATACCCCCGCCCACTTTACGGAATCGCGGTGCCCCCGAAGGGAGCATTACGGGGGCGAGACGGCGGGCCGGCCCGGAAGGTCGAGATCCGGCGACGGCGGGGCCGGGTTCGTGAGGCCGTATGTGAGCTGCGAGGGGACAAGATCGCGCAGCTCGTCAACGGTCCACATGCCCTGCTTCTGGATCTGGCGCATGGGGGACTCCTCATGCGCCAGCGAGATGCGGCCACCGGCGACGTAGAACACCTTCCCGTTGATGTTCCAGGCCTCGTCGCAGGCGAGGAAGACCGTCATGGGCGCGACGTACTCCGGCTCGCGCATGGGCGGGACGGTGGTCTCCTGCGGCGCGGCGGCGACCACGGGCGCGGTCCCGGCACGCTGGCGGAGCTGTCCGGTGTTCTGGGGGATGGTCGCCGTCATGCGGGTAGCGGCGCCGGGCGAGATGGCGTTGCAGGTGACACCATAGCGGCCGAGGTCGCGAGCGACGACGCGGGTGAAGCCGGCGATACCCGCCTTCGCCGCGCCGTAGTTCGCCTGCCCGGGCAGGCCGCCCAGGCCGGAGATGGACGAGAAGTTGATGATGCGGCCATAGCGCTGCTGGCGGAAGATGATCGAGGCGGGCTTGGTGGTGCAGTAGTGGCCCTTCAGGTGGACGCCAATGACATCGTCCCACTCCTGCTCGGCCATGTTGAAGATCATGCGGTCGCGCAGGATGCCGGCCACGTTGATGAGGATGTCCAGCCGGCCGAACTCGTCGAGGGCCTGCTGGACCATGCGCTCGCCGCCATCGACGTTGGCGACAGTGTCGAAGTTCGGGACGGCCTTGCCGCCGGCGGCGCGGATCTCGTCGGCGACGTCCTTCGCCGGACCGGCGTCAGGCTTCGTGCCGTCGACGTTCACGCCGAAGTCGTTGACGACGACGCTGGCGCCTTCCTGGGCAAGGAGCTTGGCGACGCCGCGCCCGATGCCGCGGCCCGCTCCGGTGACTACCGCGACGCGTCCATCTAACCGTCCCATCGTGGCCTCTCCCATTCTCGCAGCGCGGGGGTTGCGCCCGCGCGCTGCTGCGACTTACGACTCACGCCCGTTCTCGAAGAACGACTGATAATCGGCGATGCAGTACCCGTTTGCCCTCGGAGTCTCCAGCGCGAACCATCGCTTCTCCGTTCTCGCAGCGCGGGCTTTCAGCCCGCGCGTTGTTGCGATTCATGGCTCACGCTCGTTCTCGAAGAACGACTGGTAGTCGGCCATGCAGTCGCCGTTTGCGCTCGAGTGCGCGTAGTCTCCGGCGCGCACTGCCAGGCCAGCCTTCACCGGATTTGCATGGACGTACTCGATGTAAGCGTTCAGCTGCTCGATCGTGCGAGGAGCGTACTCGAAGAAGCCCTCCTGCCAGAGGCGGCCTTCTCGCCGCAGGCATCCGTTGACACGCCTGGAGGTACGCCCCTTGATGAGGCGCATTGTCTGGGAGATGGAGAAGTCGCCGGTGGGGACGATTACGAAGTGCGCGTGGTCGGGCATGAACACATAGGCCACGAGCAAGAACCCGTACTGCTCACGCATGGTCAGCAGCTCTTGCTTCGCTTCGCTCGCGACGGGCCCGACGAAGACCCGCTTCGACTTGTGCACGCGCGTTGACACGAAGTACGGAGTGCGTCCAAGGTGCGCGTGCAGCGGACGGCGTGCTCGCCCGGGGACACGCGCGGGCTGAAAGCCCGCGCTGCGAGACGAAACGGAGCTTGCGGTCATGGGAACAACGTCAGCCATCATTCATCCAGCCACGGGGCGGCCCGGGATCTCGAGATCGGGCGGCGGCGGGGCCGGGTTGGGGATGCCGGCCATGAGCTGCGACGGGACGATCTCGCACAGCTCGTCCAACGTCCACATCGCCGGCTTCCAGATCGTGCGCATCGGCGTCGGGTGCCAGGCGAGGCCCACGGAACCGCCGGCTACGTGGAAGATCTGGCCGTTGACGTTCCATGCGTCATCGCTGGCCAGGTAGGCCGCCATGGGGGCGACGTACTCGGGCTCGCGCAGCGCAGGCCGCCCTGCGGGCCGTTGCCCTCCAGCGGGGCCACCGATGCCAGCACGCTGCCGCAGCTCGCGCGCCTGGTCCGTGACGCTCTGCGTCATACGGGTGGCGGCGCCGGGCGCAATCGCGTTGCAGGTGACGCCGTAGCGGCCCAGGTCCTTCGCGACGACGCGCGTGAACCCGGCGATGCCGGACTTGGCAGCGCCGTAGTTCGCCTGGCCGGCGTTGCCGATGATGCCGGAGCCGGACGAGAAGTTGATGATGCGACCGTGGCGCTGCTGGCGGAAGATGATCGATGCGGGCTTCGTGCAGTTGAAGTGGCCCTTCAGGTGCACGGCGATGACGGCGTCCCACTCCTCTTCGCCCATGTTGAAGATCATGCGGTCGCGGAGGATGCCCGCATTGTTCACGAGGACATCGAGCTGGCCAAAGGCGTCGAGCGCGGTCTGGATGATGCGCTCGCCCCCGTCGGCGATGGCGACTGAGTCGTAGCTCGCCACGGCCTCGCCCCCGGCGGCCTTGATTTCGGCCACGACCTGGTCGGCTGGTCCGTTGTCGTGGCCGGAGCCGTCGGTGTTGACGCCGGGGTCGTTTACGACGACCCGTGCGCCCTCCTGCGCAAACAGCAGCGCCATGCCACGGCCGATGCCGCGACCGCTGCCGGTGATCACTGCGACTTTTCCTTCGAGTGCGGGCATGAGGTTATCCGCCTGTCAGTGAGCTGTCCGATCAGCCTCGCCAGCTATCCCTTGGTCGGGAGAGCGACGGTGGCGGTGCCGGGGGTGGTCTTCTTGCCGTCGGCGTCCTCGGTCCAGATATCCAGCTCGACGAGGTTCTCGCCGCCCTCCTGCTTCTTGGCGGTGACGACGCCCTTCACGGTGATGGGCTTGCCGATGAGGTCCATGCCTCGATAGCTGACGCCGAACTTCTTCACGCGTCCCTTCGGCCCGGCGAAGGCGAACACCAGACGCCCGACCTGGGCGTACTTGAATCGCCCGTGCACGATGTTGTCCTGGAGGCCCATCCCCTTGAGCATGGGGAACTTCTCATCGAAGTGGAGCGGGTTAAAGTCGCCGCTTCCCGCCGCGAACTTCACGAGCTGCTGCTTGTCCGGAGCGATCGTGAACGAAGCGAGTTCCTGCCCTTCCTTCACGTCCTCGAAGTACGTCTGGTCAGCCATGGCTGTGTCGCCTTTCGTGCTAGCCGAGATGAATCGATGTCAGGCGCTGCCTGGCGACGACCTTGCCGGTGGCCTGGTCCTTGAACACGGCTTCGTTGGTGACGAAGACCATGTTCCCGCGCACCTTCACCTCGGCGAGGTGTGACGTCTCGACGAGTGTGTCGCCGGCGCAGATGTAGTCGAGGTACTCCGTCTCCGTGCCGCCATCGAGGAGGCCCTTGGTCGGGAGGTTGAGGCGTGCCCCACCGCCGCGGCGGGGAAAGCCGAAGGTGCCGTCATTCGTGTCCGGGTGGAACACAGGCGTGCCGACGTAGCCCATCGGCGCGACGATGCTGCGAAAGCCCTGTGACTTCGCGTAGTCGACATCGTAGTGGAGGGGGTCGGTCGAGCCGATGCCGCGGGCGTACATACGCACGCTGGTCGTCGTGACCTCCGACACCCAGGGCTCGGTCTCCTTCCCGTACTGGGCCTTGATCTCGTCTGTTACCTCGAATACGTCAGCCAAATCGGTTCTCCTGTCGTTGTCCCCCCGGGCAGGAGGGCCGCTGGGCCCAGCGCCCGTCCAATCGTGCCATCAGGCGTGCTATGAGGCCTTCGACGGCAGCGCCACCGTGGCGGTGCCGGGCGAGGTCTTCTTGCCTTCCGGGTTCTCGGTCCAGACGTCGAGTTCGACGAAGTTCTTGCCGTCCTCCGCGTACTTGCGCTTCACGACGCCGCGGCAGCGAATGTCCTCGCTCGGGTAATCCATGCCGCGGTACGAGCAGCCGAACTTGCGGACGTAGCCGGCGGGCGCGACCCAGTCGTGGATGAGCTGGCCGAGGAAGGCGTGCTTGAGGGCGCCGTGCACGATGAGGCCGGGCAGCCCCGTGCCCTGTGCGAAGTCCTTATCGTAGTGAATCTGGTAGAAGTCGCCGGAACCGGCGGCCCAGAGCACGAGCTGCTGGGTGCTGCAGTTCTTCTTGAGTTCGGGGATCTCCTGCCCCTCTTGCACATCTTCGAAGTAGACCTGTGGCATGGCTGTTACCTCCGCGAACCCGCACGGGCTGAAGGCCCGCGCTAAAGTTCCGGCTAGTACTGGATCACGGTGCCATACAGCTTGGCGACGACCTTGCCGTGTTGGTTCGTGTATGTGGTCTCCCGCCGCGTGATGAGCATGGGGCCGAGCGAGCCCGTCGTCTCCTCGAACCCGGAGACCTTCGTGCGAGCGGTGATCGTGTCGCCGGAGCAGATGACATCGTTTTCGGGGAAGTATTCGTACTCCGTACCGCCGTTCAGCACGCGCTTGTAGGGGATGCTGAAGCCGCGGCCGCCCATCTCGCCTGGCGCGCCGGCAGGACGGTTCGGGTTGAAGATGGGCGTCCCCAGAAACCCGGGCGGTGCGACGACGCCGCGGTAGCCGGCGGCCTTCGCGGCGTCTTCGTCGTAGAAGATCGCGTCCTTGTGCCCGACGGAGCGTGCGAACATGCGGCAGTTCGTCTTCTCGACCTCGAGCACGGAGGGCGGGCCGTCGACGCCAATAGCGGCACGCATCTCGTCGGTGATGACGGAGGAGTTGGTGGTGGTCATGAGGCACCTCACATTTCGGCGCCCGCGGCGGCGGGTGGAGTCTCACGTTTACGTGAGGTTCGCAGCTTCGAGATAATACGACCGGGTCTGGTTACCGTCAACGAAGCGGAAGCGGCGGGGGACCGCGATTTCTTGATTGAGGACTGATCGCACGTTAGACTTGCCGCGCTTTGAGGGGGTGCCCCGGCACCTCCTTTTGTGTGTCCGTAAGACCGCGCGACTTGACAGGCGCGGGCCAACAACCACGACGTGGCTCGCGGGGCAGCGAGCGGGAGGAGACGCCGATGGAACTCATCTTCATGGTGCCGGTCACGGGAGCGGCGGCGGCGCTGTTCGCGCTCTGGCTGGCGTGGGACGTGCTGCGGCGCGATACGGGCACGGCCGCGATGCAAGAGATCGCGGACATGATCTTCGAAGGGGCGATGGCCTTCCTTTCGAGGCAGTACCGGACCATCGCGATCATGGCCCTGGTGACCGCCGTCGGGGTCGGGGTGCTGGTCGGCTCGATTTCCGAGGGCGTCAAGGAGATCGTCCCTGACCCCACGACTGGTGCGCCGATATTCGGCGAGGAGGTCGTAGGGCGCTGGCAGGAGGGCATGCTGACGGGCATCGCCTTCCTGGTGGGGGCGTTCTGTTCGGCGCTGGCCGGCTACATCGGTATGTTCATCGCGGTGCGGTCGAACATCCGGACGGCGGCAGCGGCACAACACAGCCTCAAGGATGCGATCACGGTTTCTTTGAGGGGTGGCGCCGTATCGGGGTTCCTGGTGGTGGCGCTGAGCCTGCTGGGCGTCTCCGGCATCTTCTTCACCTACAGCAAGGTGCTGGACAATCCGTACGAGATCACCCCGTTCCTGATCGTCGGGTTCGGATTCGGGGCCAGCTTCGTAGCGTTGTTCGCGCAGCTGGGCGGCGGAATCTACACGAAAGCCGCGGACGTGGGTGCGGACCTCGTCGGGAAGGTGGAGGCGGGCATCCCGGAGGACGACCCGCGGAATGCGGCAGTGGTCGCGGACCTGGTGGGCGACAACGTCGGCGACTGCGCGGGCCGCGGCGCTGACCTGTTCGAGTCCATGTCGGCCGAGAACATCGGCGCGATGATCCTGGGTGTCGCTATCTATACGGTCACGCGGGACATTGAGTGGATTATGTTCCCGCTGATTCTGCGGTCGTTCGGGGTGATTGCCACGATGGCCGGGCTCATTTCCGTGCCGTTCTTCACGAGCAGCGACCCGCACAGCAAGCAGGACCCGATGCAGCCGCTGAACTTCGGCTTCTTCATCGTGTCGGCGCTGTCGGTGGTCGGGCTATTCATCACGACGTACACGATGCTGGGCGACGAGTGGTACTGGTTCTTCCTCTGCGGCATCACCGGCATCATCACAGGCATCGCCTTCGTGTACATCACGCAGTACTACACGGCCGGCTCCTGGCGGCCAGTGCAGGAGATCGCGCAGGCATCGCGGACAGGGCCTGCTACGAACGTGATCATCGGCACGGCTGTCGGCTTCGAGACGACGGCGATGACGGCGATCTCGATCGGCCTGGCGCTCATCGTATCGTTCACCCTGGGTTCCCAGGCCGACGTGTTCGGCGACGGCCAGGCGACCATCCCCGCGTTCACGACCGGCATCTTCGGGACGGCCGTGGCGACGATGGGCATGCTCATGTCGGCCGCGTACATCCTGAGCATGGACACGTTCGGGCCGATCACCGACAACGCGGGCGGCATTACTGAGATGTCGGGGGCGCCTGAAAGCGCGCGGGAGATCACGGACAAGCTGGATGCCGTGGGCAACACGACGAAGGCGCTGACCAAGGGCTATGCGGTGGCCTCCGCCGGTCTGGCGGCGTTCCTGCTGTTCTCCGCGTACCTGGACAAGGTGAAGGAGCGGCTCGGAATCCCGTTGACGCAGGAGCTGCCCATCGACCTGGCGAACGTGGACGTGTTCGTGGGCGGGCTGCTGGGCGTGATGCTGGTGTTCCTGTTCAGCTCGCTGGCCATCCGCGCCGTCGGCAATGCAGCCGGGGCGATTATCGAAGAGGTCCGGCGGCAGTTCCGGGCCGACCCGGGCATTCTCGCGGGGACCTCGCGGCCGGACTACCACCGCGCCGTGGACATCACGGCCAAGGCAGCGCTGCGCCAGATGATCTTGCCGGGCATCCTCGCAGTGGGGCTTCCAGTCGCCGTGGGGTTGATCTTCAGGTTCACGCGCGACTCAGAAGTCGTCGTGAACGGCGTGGTGTACGAGGACGCTTCCGGGTGGCTGGCGGTGGCCGGCGTGCTCATCGTGGGCACCATCGGAGGCATCCTGATGGCGACCGTGCTGAACAACGGCGGGGGGGCCTGGGACAATGCGAAGAAGTTCATCGAGTCGGGCGGGCTGACGGACGAGAAGGGCAACGTGCTCGGCAAGGGCAGCGAGGCCCACAAGGCCGCCGTCGTCGGTGACACCATCGGCGACCCGTTCAAGGACACGGCCGGGCCTTCGCTGCACGTGCTGATCAAGCTGCTGGCGACGATCACGCTGGTGCTGGCGCCGCTCTTCATCGCGACCTAGGCCGCGGCGGGTCCGCGAAGGCACACGAAGGACGCAAAGAAGGGGCTCCCAACGAGGGGAGCCCCTTCTTCGTGCGGTGCGAGTGTTTATCCCTCGGGAAGGGCGCGGCGGGCTGCGCCCCTACGCCCTACGCGGCTTTGTCAGCCGGCGACAGCGGCCGTGGCTTCCGTCTCGTCGTCCGACTCGGCGCTGCCTGGCGTGGCGATGGCGGCGAGGTGGTCGGGCCAGCCCGCTGTCCATCGGCCCAGGTCGAAGGTGTATTCGTCGCGGATGCTCCCACGCACGACCTTCCGCAGCCCGGGCGTCTTCGGGAGCGGCTCGTCCGTCAGCATGAGGTCGACCGTGCGCTTGTAGGGGGCGATATCGCGCTCGCAGCGGTCGATCTCGTCCTTCACGAGCGCACGTACGGCCTCGAGGGACGGGGGCTTCTCACCCAGGCGCTCGCGGACCGCGTCGTAGCTGGGGTAGACAATGGCCGACGGCTGGATCTTGCCCCGCACCTTGCGGCCGACGACTACGACGTCTTCGATCACCGGGCTGAGTTCGAGCTTCTCCTCGACCTCGTCGGGGTGGATTTTCTCGCCAGAGTCAAGGACGATGACGAACTTGCTCCGGCCCGTGATCCAGACGTTCCCTTCGTCGTCGATGCGGCCGACGTCGCCCGTCCGCAGCCATTCGCCTACCTTGGCCGCGCGTGTCGTGTCCTCGGCCTGCCAGTACCCGGGCGTGATGTTGTCCCCGCGCGCGACAAGCTCTCCCTCGCCGTGCAGGTGGACGTACAGCTCCTTCTCCGGGACATCGATGAGGCCGATCTCGACGCCTTCGAGCGCCTGGCCAACAGTGCCGAATCGCTCCTCGTAGTAGTTCGACATGTAGAACTTGCGCGGGCTCCACCGCTGGGCCGCGAGTACCGGCGAAGCCTCCGTGAGGCCCCAGCCCTGGATGATGGGCAGGCCGATCTTCGCGAAGTTCAGCCCCACCTGCGGGTTCAGCGCGGCGCCACCACTGACCGCGAACCGAAGGCTGCCACCGAGGCGGTTGTGCAGCTCCCGGAAGACGATCCGGCCGATGTTGACGCCGGTGCGCTTCTTGGTCGCTTCGGCGATGCGGAGCCCCTTCTGGAACGTCTCCATACGACCCTGCACTTCGATGCTGTGCAAGATGTTGCGCCACATGATCTCGAAGAGCTGCGGCACACCCAGGAACAGGGTCGGCTTGATCTCGGCCATGCGGTCGCGGATGCGCCGCAGGTCGTTCTCGAACGTCACCTCGCCACCGACCATGGGCGCCACGACCATGGTCACGGTGAAGGGGAAGGCGTGGTGCATCGGCAGCACGATCGCCAACCGGTCGCGCTCGTTGAAGGGGATGGACTTTCGCACCTGTTGCAGGTTCGTCATGAAGTTGCAGTGCGTGAGCATGACGCCCTTCATGCCGCCCGAGGTCCCCGAAGTGAATACGATGGAGGCCAGGTCGTCGGGCGCTACAGAGGCGTGCGCCACGGCGTCCCTGCTCTCGGGCGTAGCCAGACCGGGAAGGTCCTCGAACGCCACGATGCGCGGGCCGGACTTCCGGAGCGACGCCGGCACGTCGTCAACCTTGCGCGATGCGTCGCCAATGACCACCAGCGTGTCCAGGCGCTGGAGCGCGCCCTCGAACTTCTTGAGTGAGCGGGCCGTCACGAAAGCGATGCGGGCACCGCTGCGCTGGAGCGCGTCATCGACCTCCGAGGGCTGCAAGTCGTAGTAGATCGGGACGCCGACGCCGCCGTTGAGCACAATGGAGTAGTATCCGCAGACCCACTCGATGCTGTTCTCCGCGACGATGGCGACGCGGTCCCCCTTGTGGAGTCCAAGGGAAGCCAAGCCCGCGGCCAGCTCGTAGCTCTGGTTGTAGACGTGGACGTAGGAGACACGCTGCCATTCGCGACGGACCTTCTGCTGGAAGGCGATCTTGTCGCCCCACTGGCGACGGACATCCTCCAGAAGGTCGCGGAAGGTCGCCGGCTCGCCGTCCGGCCCGCGGCCCGCATCCAACGCGCGATCCGCCTGGTCCGCGCCGAATAGCCGAAGCTTGTCCAACACCATGGCTCTATCTCTCCCGGGCCTGCGGGGCCACTCGCTGGGATTCAGGGTGGGTTCGGTCGCCGAGATCGATTCCCGGCACAGGCGCCGGGTTTCTTAAGTATAAACTGCTTACGCGCCTATACGGGAGGCTTCCCCGTATGCCTCTGACGCGCACTCCAACACTTCGATGCTAACTACCCTGTGCGAGCGCCGGGAGGTACGAATGAACTATCTTCATCCCTCGACCTTCCTCGACGTCCCTCTATGAAAAGGCGGCTCCTGCGTCAGCCCACGCATGAGGGAGAACCCTCATGGCAACGACGGCCGCGCGTATGCCATGATCGCACTATGAATGCCCACTCCCCTGTCCGCGAAAAGCTGGCCGCCGCGACGGACTTCGACGCCGCTGCCGCCGAGACGCTCCTGGCGCGGTACTTGGCGGACCTGGAGGGCGGCCGCAATCTCTCCCAATTCACGCTGCGCAACTACCGCACGGACCTGCGCCACTACTTCGCCTGGCTCGAAGAGGTTGGCGTGAGCCTGACCGGCATCGTGCGGCCCCGGTTCCGGTCGTACCTGGCGGAGATGCAGGAGGGCGGCGTGGCGCAGGCCTCGGTCACGCGCCGGGTGAGCACAGTCAAGGGCTTCTACCGCTGGCTGCGACTCGTCGGGGAAATGCGCGACGACCCGCTGGCGCTGGTCAGCGGGCCGAAGCAGGCGCGGCGGCTTCCGCACGTGCTGACGCAGGACGATATCGCGGCCCTGATCGCCTCCGCGACGGGATCGCGCCCGGAGGACCAGCGCGACCGCGCGCTGCTGGAGGTCATGTACGCGAGCGGACTGCGCGTTTCGGAGGCACACGGGCTGGACATCGGCGATGTCGACTTCGACCACCGGGCGATCCGCGTCCGAGGCAAAGGCAACAAGGAGCGAGTCGTCGTCATGGGCGAGCCGGCGCGCGCCGCGCTCGAGCTGTACGGCGAGGAGGGCCGTATCGCGCTCCAGAAACGCGCCCAGCCGGGGCGGGCGAAGTCCCCAGGCGCAACGGCTGCGACAGAGGGTCCTCGCCGCCAGAAGCCGGCGGCGCAGCCCGGTGCGGCCGTCTTCGTCAACCGGTTCGGGACCAGGCTGAGCCAGCGGGCGATCCAGATCCTGGTGCGCAAGTACGCCCTGAAGGCCGGTATCGACAAGCGGGTGCACCCGCACCTGCTGCGTCACAGCTTCGCGACACACCTGCTGGACAACGGGGCGGAGCTGCGGGTGGTGCAGGAGCTGTTGGGCCACAGCAACCCCAACACGACGCAGATCTACCTGCATGTCACCGAGACACGCCAGCGCACGGTCATGGAGGGCTCGCTCGACGAGATTGCCGCGGTCGAGGCAGCGCGGCGGGCCCTCCGCGGCCGCCGATAGCGCTTGGTCGAGCTGCCTGAATCCGCCAGACTGTAGATGCACATAAGGCCAAGGAGAAAGAGATGCCGCTTTTCTTTGTTGAACACAGGCACACCGCCGAGACGTGCCCCACCAAGAACCGCGAGATGATGCTGATGTTGGGCAAGCACGTGACCCAGCCGACGGCCGACCAGTTCGGCATCAAGATCCACTCCGACGTGGTCCACCCCGGTGAGCACCGCCTGATGATGGTGCTGGAGGCAGCGGAACAGGCGAAGGTCGACGAATACGTGAAGCCGTTTGGGATGGTCGGCACGGTGGAGGTCAAGCAGGTCTCGACGTGCGAGCAGGTGGTCGAGACCGCGACCTGCTGAGCCCCAGGCGTGATCGCGGATGGCGACCACGGGGCCCGTCGCCCGAGGCCTTCGCCATCGCCTGATGCCGGGCGACCGTCACGAACAGATGTGTTACGCTGGCCCGCAGACCGGCCGGGTGAACTGGCGGAAGCCATGAGAGCGGGCGGGGGCGCCCGCGCCGCATTTCCGGGCGGTCCGAGGTCGAGCGCGTTGGTTATGAACCGGCAGGTCCGCAGGGCGTACGATCTGCTCTATCTCCTGACGTTCCGTGAACTCAAGCTCCGGTACCAGGACACGATCTTTGGTTACCTCTGGTCGTTGATCCGGCCGCTGCTGCAGGGCGCCGTCCTGTACGTCGTGCTGAGCAAGTTCATCCGGATCGACGTCGAGGACTACGGCCTGGTGCTGCTGGCCGCCCTGTTCCCGTGGACCTGGTTCCAGACGTCGCTGACGCTTTGCGTCGGGTCGTTCACTTCGAACGGCGCGCTGATCAAGAAGGTGTACTTCCCTCGATTCGTGCTTCCGTTCGCGACGGTGCTGAACAACGGCGTACAGTTCGCGCTGTCCATCCCCGTGCTCATCGTGCTGATGGCCGTGAGCGGCTACACGCCCGACTGGACCTGGATCATCGGCATCCCGTACCTCATCGCCGTCGAAGCCGTGCTCATCATGGGCATCGTGCTGTTCATCGCGTCGCTGGACGTGTACTTCCGCGACCTGGAGCACCTGACCGACGTGTTCGTGGGACTCATCTGGTTCTACCTGACGCCGGTGATCTACCCGCTGTCGATCGTGCCCGACAAGTACCACGACTGGATCCTGGCGCTGAACCCGCTGGCGTCGCTGGTCGAGGGGTGGCGCGACCTCTTCCTTGCGAACCAGGTGCCGGGCCTGTCGATGCTGCCCGCCCTCGCATTCGCCGCCGGGTTCGCCCTCCTGGGATCGCTGTCGTTCCGGCAGATGCAGGGAGGCTTCGCGGATGCGCTCTGACATCGGAGGCGACATCGCGCTGGCGTTCGACGGCGTGTCGAAGCACTACTCGCTGTCGCTCCAGAAAGAGGCGTCAGACGTAAAGTCGATGCTGCTGCACCTGCCGCGGTTTCTCTCGAACGCGCGCAGGCCATTCGTGGCGCTGGACAGCGTGAACGTGCGGGTGCGGCGCGGCGAAAGCGTCGGCATCGTCGGCCCGAACGGCAGCGGCAAGAGCACGACGCTGCGCATCATGGCCGGGATCACGCCCCCGACCTCCGGGAAAGTCACGACGAACGGTCGTGTGGTGGGGCTGCTGGAGCTGGGATCCGGGTTTCACCCGCAGATCACCGGCCGCGAGAATGCGCTGCTGAACGCGGTGCTGCTGGGCCTGACGCTGGCGGAGGCGCGCGAGGTGCTGCCCGACATCGTCGAGTTCTCGGAGCTGGGCCAATTCATCGACCAGCCCATGCGGACGTACTCGTCGGGCATGTACTTCCGGCTGGGGTTCTCCGTCGCCGTCCACGTGCTGCCGGAGATCCTGCTCATCGACGAGGTACTGGCCGTGGGCGATGCCCAGTTCCAGGAGAAGTGCATGAACCACATCCACGGCCTGCGCTCTCGGGGCGTGACGCTGGTGTTGGTGACGCACGACATGCTGAGCGTACCCAAGTTCTGCGACCGGGCGCTGCTGCTGGAGCAGGGGCGGATCACCGACGAGGGCACGCCGCAGCAGGTGGTCCACGGCTACCTCGCGCGCGTCGAAGCGCTGCTGGCGCTGCGCGTCGAGGAGCAGCAGCGGTTGAAGGTGGCACAGGCGGTCGCGACATGATGGTACGGCTGGACTTCACGGGACGGGCGAAGCGCGCCGCCCGCGCCATCCGCATCGGGCCGGCGGCGCTTCCGGGCGTCGCGATGATCTCCGAATGCAGCCCGCGCCTGCCATTTCGGGATGAGAGCGTGGACGAGCTGTTCGTCGACGACGCCATCGGCCGAAGGACGGACATCGCCGGCACGCTGGACGAGCTGTGGCGCGTCAGCAAGCCCGGGGCGCTGATCCACCTGCGGCTCCCGCACGCCTCGTCGGCGATCGCCGCGTCGCGGGATCCCCGGGCGAAGCCGCTGCTGACGCTGAACACCTTCAACTACTATGACCCGCGCAGCAAGCCGTGGGACGCGCACTCCGCCACGACCTTCACGGTCGAGCGGGCGCGCCTGCGCGTGGCGGCCGGCCGTGGCGCCGGTGATGCGGGGCTGGCGCTCGCCCGCGGGCCGTTCGCGCAGCTCATCGAGAAGCTGGCGAACGGAAGCCGCGGTTCACAGTACCGGTTCGAGCGCTGGTTTGCGCCGCTGTTCGGCGGCTTCGAGGAGTTCGAAGTGGTGCTCGGCGTGGTGAAACAAGCCGAACGCCGTCGGCCCGAGCACGTCGCGTCAGCGACCGCGACCAACGGAGCTTCCGAGCACCCCTGACCAGACCGGCGATGGAGCGATGAGCATCGAAACCAAGCAGCCCGCGGCGCCAGAGTTCGACCTGTCGTACTCGATCGACGACTTCATCGCGAGCGACGGGCGCGACTCGCAGTACATCTACGCCGCCATCGAAGACACGATGGTGGACCTGGCCGCCGAAGTACGAGGGGGCCGGGTGCTCGACGTCGCGTGCGGCACCGGCAAGGTCTCGATGCGCATCGCCGAGCGCGGCTGCTACTCGGTCGGCGCCGAGGCCTCGATGGAGATGATCGGGCTGGGGCGCTGGGTCCAGCCGCAGAGCAAGGCGCTGATGGTGCGCAGCATCGCCGAGGACCTGCCGTTTCCCAACGACACCTTCGACCGCGTGATCTGCCAGGGCTCGCTCGACCACTTCGTCGACGGCCACGCCTTCATGCGCGAGGCGGCGCGCGTCATCAAGCCGGGCGGACGCGTCGTGATCGCCCTGGCGAACTTCGAGAGCGTCTCCTGCAGGCTCGGCCGCACGATCGACCGCGTGAAGTGGAAGCTCGGCCGGCCGCGCCCGCCGTGGCGCCGGTACTGGCAGACGCCCGAGGACCACAACGTGAAGGGTGACCTGCCCTACGTCCGCTCCCTCGGCGGCGATTGGCTGGAGCTCGACCGCTGCACCGGCATCTCGCTCCTGTGGCTGCTGTTCGGCTGGAAAAGCATCCTCGGCCGCCTGCCGGAGGGCGCCGCCAACCGCGTGCTGCGCGGACTCGACCGCTACGCCCGCACCCGGCCCGCCCAGGCGGACATGATCATCTCCGTGTGGCGGCGGCCGCGCGCATCGACGTGAGGGACGCCATGCCGGGCGACCTGACCCAGGATTTCGACGCGCACGTCCCCTTCTCGTTCGCGGCGATCCCGGAATCGCCCGCGTGGGCGAACCGCGGCGCCCGCATCCGACGCTGGTTCTTCATCGCCTTTGCCGAGTCGTGGCTGGCGATCCTGCTGTTCCGCCTGAAGCAGAGGCTGCGCCGCGCCCACGTGCCCGCGCTGCCCGTGGCCTGCGACGTGCTCTCGCGCGCGCTCTTCGGCGTGTCGATCGGCAACGCCGTCGAGATCGGCGCCGGACTGATGATGACGCACGGCCACGTCGTCATCGACGGGCGCACGCGCATCGGCAAGCACTGCCAGATCAACCCCTGGGTAACGATCGGCCTGTCGAACAGCCGGCGCTACGGGTTCAGCGCCGACGGCCCGACCATCGGCGACGAGGTGCACATCGGGACCGGCGCGAAGATCCTGGGGCCCGTGCGCGTTGGCGACCACGCCCGCATCGGCGCGAACGCCGTCGTCATCGACGACGTGCCCGCGAACGTGACGGTCGTCGGCGCGCCCGCACGCGTGGTCGGAGCCGGTGCGCCCCCGCAGAGCATCGATGGCACCGACGAACCGCTGGTCGCCGGCATGCGGCAGGCGATCGTCGACTACAAACTGCGCCGCCAGTCGCTGCGGTCGCTCGTGGACGGGCTCAGGGGATCGTTCGAGATCGCCTCGCCCGCCCTGCAGGCCGCGCGGACCCAGGTGCGCGACGACCTGTCGTTTCTCGACGCTATCGCCGAGGCCGATGCCGGCGATTCCGCCCAGGTCGCGCTGGCCATCGACCGCATCGACGCCGCACTGGCGGCATCCGCATCGAAGGCTCTGGCTCGATGATGCGCCTCGCAGTCGCTGTGACCGTGCTGTCGCTGGCGACCGGCGTCGGCATCGTGCTCTCGCTGCTCACCGACGATCATCCTCGAAGCGCTGGCCGTTGGTTCGCCATCTTTGCCGCGAGGGAGGCAGGGGCAAGTTACTGCGTCACCGAGGTCTTCACGTCTGACTACTCAGGTTCATATCCGCCGCGGACGCGGTGTTCCGCGCCCGGGGGTTGGTGGAAGCAGGACGGACTAACCTCAAGTGACTCGCGGATTCGGTTGACGCAGTACACGCTGCCTGACAGCGGTTGGTACTGCCAGTCTGGCCAGGACATTGAGGAGCTGTGTTATCCGGATCCGTACTTCAACTACGAAGAGGAAGATCTGGACGAAGAGAACGAAGCGACTCCGACAGACCAGGACAAGACGCAGATCGCGAGACTGCTCGATGGCATTGTCGCCGTATTAGATGTTCCTGCGGACCGAACCTACGATTCGACTTACACGACCATCCACAGCATTGAGGACTTCGTACCGCCGACTCCGGTCTTCACACTATCTGAACGGCGTATCGCCAATGAAGACGTCACATGCCTCGAGCAAGACTGGGACTTCCGCGAGCCCTTCGTCGTCTGCTTCACACGAGATGGCATTGAGGCCGCACGGTATGACACCGACTTCACGACGGAGGCGGTCGAGATCAAACGCGGCATCTCACTCGACGAGTTCGAGCTTCCATACCCCACAACAACCGGGGGCGATCCGCGGATCGTGGAGTACTAGCAGGGTCTTGAAGAGGGGGCCGGCAAGGGCCGCCCTGCTCGGACGAATTCCCATCACGAAGCTGAACGCGCGGGCTGAAAGCCCGCGCTGCGGGAAGGAAGCGCCTTCTTCAACACCTTGCTAGCCCGCAAGCGCATCCCAGGCGGCTTTGCCGAGGGCGCCTAGGGTGACGTTGCCTTCGGACTCGCGGCCAGTGCCGCCGGAGCCGCTGCCGCCTTCGCAAAACGCCGCCATCGCGAACTCTCCCGACGGGCCATGCATGACGGCGCCGCCGGTCCGGACGCCGTTGAGAAAGGCGCCGCCCTTCTCGGCCACCCAGGCCGTGCGAGGGTCGGGCGGCAGCGTGTTCATCTCGTTCCACGGCAATTCTCGAGAGAGCTCGTGGCGGTAGTCGCTGCGCCGCATGATGCGGAGCATGTCCTCCGACGCCTCGGCCGAGACCGCCTCGTGGCGGCCGATGAGGGCGTACAGCGCACACATGTCGGCGGCTGAAGAGACGTTCATCTTGCGCGGGTCGAGTCCGACGGAGCGGTCGCCCAGGCGGCAGAAGATCCGTGTGTTCGTCAGTCCGAGCCGTTCCATCTGCCCGTTGATCGCATCGAGGCCGAGCATGTCGATGCACATGTTCGTGGCGCTGTTGTCACTGATGATCATCATCAGCGTCGCTGCGTCTCGGACGGTCATCTCGACACCGAACGACATCTTCGAGAGCACGCCAGAGCCGAGCGAGCGGTGCCGCTCCTCGTAGCTGACGCGGTCATCCAGGCGAAACCTGCCGTCGTGCACGGCCTGCTCCAGGGTGACGAGGATGGGCGTCTTGATGAGAGAGGCCGTGGGCATGACGGCCTCCTCGTCCTGCCCAATGTGCTCGCCCGTCGTGAGATCCGTGAGGGCCCAGGTGCAGGAGCCGCTGTGGGCGTTGCTGATGACTTGCAGCGCCCGGGCGAGTTCGCGCACCTTCGCGGACACGCGCGCAGGCGGGGACGCCTGCGATCCATCTGCGGCCGTCACTTCACCACCCCGGCTTCCAGCTCCGCCTGTGTGTACTCCACCTGTTCGTTCTTGAGGCTCGGGTCGTACGGAGGGTCGGGGTAGTTGATGAGCCAGCCCTCTTCGTCGCCGATGTTCTCGAGTCCCGTCGCGACGTTGATCGGGATGAAGAGCCGACTCGGCTTCGCGGCCTCCAGGATATGCTCCTCGCGCTTCCAGTCCGGCCCTCCGCTGTAGAGGATGATCCGCATCCGGCCGCGGACGCACACGTAGCGGGCCACGCGGACGCGATGCAGGTGGTATCCCTTGAACGCGCCCGGCGAGGCCACCGTGAGGTATGACACCGTCTTGTCGCCGTCCTTGAACAGCTCGAGGAGCCAGCCGTTCTCCTTGCCGCTGTGGTCCTTCGTGATGACCTTCTTCGCCGGCTCCGTGCCAATTCTGTCGATCATGCTCTCTCCCGCCGCGTCCTCGCTGTTTGAGTGATCATCCGCCAGCCGGACGCGTGCGGCAAGTCTGCCGCCGGGCCCCGCTTGACCGAGAGTGGCGATGCCGATCATTCTTCGGCTGTGAGCCAACCCGAGCGGACCACTGACGGCGCCCCGATCGCCTGTCAGGGCCTGACCAAGCACTACGGGCGCGTCCAGGCCCTCAACGGCGTCGACCTGACGATGCCGGCGGGCTCGATCTTCGGCTTTCTGGGCCCCAACGGCTCTGGCAAGACGACGACCATCAAGATCCTGCTCGGCCTGGCGCTCCCCACGGCGGGCCACTGCTCGATCTTCGGCCAGCAGGTCGCGCGGTTCAGTGCCGCCGCCCGCATGGAGGTGGGTTACCTGGCGCAGGACCCCTCCTACCCGCGGTGGATGACGGGGAGCGAGGTGCTCGAGTTCGTCGGCCGCCTGTACCCGCGAGCGCAGCGGCCCCTGGCCGACAGAGTGCGCGACGCCCTGCGATTGGTGGACCTCGAGAAGGCGGCGGACCGTTCGTGCGGCGGCTACTCCGCCGGCATGCGGCAGCGCCTCGGGATCGCGCAGGCGCTGATGGGCGAGCCCCGTCTCGTCATCCTCGACGAACCGTCCTCCTCACTGGACCCGATCGGGCGGCGCGACGTGCTCGATATCCTCCGGAGCCTGCGCGAGCGCGGGATCGCCGTCTTCTATTCCACCCACATTCTGGACGACGTCGAACGGGTCGCCGACCACGTCGCGATCATGAAGGAGGGCAGGATCGTCCGGCAGGGCGCGATGGCGGACATGACGGCGGGGTCGGTCGACAGCTTCCGGATCGCCGTCGAGGCCCCGGCCGAGGGGTTGGACGCGCTGCTCCGGTCGCTCGATTGGGTCACTCAGGTCGAGACCGCTGCCGGACCGACGGACGGCCGCGTCGTGAGGGTCGTCAGTGTGCGGGACGCCGAGAAGGCCAAGCGCGCGCTACCACGCGCTCTCGTCGATTCGGACTTCGTGCTCTTCGCGTGCGAGCCCGCGCGCCAGCGGCTGGAGGACGTGTTCATGGAAACGGTGTCCGATGCCGCCAGCTAACGGGAGCGAGCTTCTCGGGTTCAGGGTCCTGTTCGGCAAGGAGGTCGTCGAAGCGCGCCGGTCGAAACGCGCGATCGCCTTCATCCTGCTGATGACGGGCATCCTGCTGCTGGTGCCCATCATCGGCTACTTCCGGCTCGAAGACCACGGCTCCGGCGGGCGCCACCTGCTTTCCGACGATGACATGGTGCAGATGACCCAGTCGTGGGCCGCGCTCGTCGCCTACATCGGATCGCTGATGGTCATCGCGTCGACAGTGGACGCTATGACGCGCGAGCGCTCGCTAGGGATCACGGCGTGGATCGTGACGAAGCCCGTGTCGCGGCTTTCGTACCTGATGGCGAAGGCCTCGAGCCACGCCATGGTCTCGGCCGTCACCGTCGTCATCGTGCCGACGCTTGTCTGGCTCGTCGTGATGACGGCGCTCTTCCAGGAGATGCCCTACGGCTACATCCTCTGGTCGATGACGATCCTGCTGCTCGAAGTGGGCTTCCTCTCGTTCGCCGTCGTCGCGCTGGGCGTGCCGCTGAACGCGGTCGTGTGGATCGCACTGCTGTCGCTGGGCTTCTGGTTCATCCCGACGGCCGCGCCCGGGATCCAGACGCTCGAATGGACATACCGCGTGCTGCCCTCGTACCTGCCGATCGCCGCGATCATCGCCGCCGAACCACAGTACGCGACGGACTCGGAGGTGTTCACGATCTCCATCGCGTCCGTCGTGATCGCCGCCGGCCTGTTTATCGCCGCGGCCCTCTGGTTCGAGCGGCAGGAGCTGTAACGATCAGGCCTTTGCGCCGACGGCGTGGATGCCGCGGCTCAGGACGCTGACGGGGGAGGCGGGGAAGAGGCTGCGGACGGGGCGCAGGATGATGTTCGTCTCCGCTTTCAGGATGCCCGGAATCGCAGCCAGCGTCTTGGTCATGAAATCCGTCAGCTCATCGTTGCTGGGGAAGAACGCCAGCGCAATGATGTCCGCGTTTCCTGTCGTGTACCCGACGTAGACCACGCCGGGCGCCTCGGCGATGCTCTCCGCGATGTCGGTGATTCGGGACAGCTCCCCCGAGATGCTGATGACGGCAGCAGTATTGAGGCCAAGCCGGGCGGGGTTCGTGACGCCGACGATGCGAAGGACGTCGTCCTTGATCAGGCGCTCGATCCGGTTGCGGACGGTACCCTCCGAGACGCCGACGGACTCGGCGATCTCCCGGTTGGTGGCGCGCCCGTTTTGCTCCAAGATGCTGAGAATGTGCTGATCGACGGCGTCTGGCTTCTGAAATGGCAACGTTTGGGCCTTTCGTCTGACACTTTCGTCAACGCACGATAGCATGCGGTTTGACGCCCTCAGCGTCAAGGAATGGCATATAGCCGAGCCGACCCTTGACGGAAGCTCCCGGCCCGGCAGGGCGCTACAATGGCGCTGACCTCTTGCTTCGTGGCCCATGGACGGCGCCACGGCTGTACTCCCGACAGGCTCTGATGACGGATCGCGGCTTCTGGGCGACAGGCATGTCCGCGCGCGTTTCGCGCCGCCGGGCGCTGGCGGGCGGGCTCTCGCTGGCAGCCAGCGCGGCGGCGTGGGCGGCGTGTGGAGGGGGCGAGGAGCCCGAACCCGAGACCGAACCGCGGCCGGGCGGCACGCTGCGCATCGGGACGACAGCGCCCTACTCCGGGCTCGACCCGCAGACGGAGGCCGGGACGGGGCTCGCGATCGCGGCGCGGCTGTACGGATACCTCCTCCACGTCGACCCACGCGACGACAGCATCATCTACGACCAGGCGGACGCAGTGGAACAGCCGGACGCGACGACGTTCATCTTCAAGCTGCGCCCGGGAATCAAGTTTCACGACGTCGATCCGGTGCGAGGTCGCGCGCTCTCGGCGGCCGACGTCGTCGTGTCCATCGAGCGCTTCCAGAAGAACCCGATCGCGACAGGGAAGGTGTTTCACACGGAGATCCTCGACCGGGTCGAAGCGGTCGATGAAGCGACGGTGCGGGTGACGACGAAGCGGCCGTACGCGTACTCACTGGCGTACCTCGGCGACATCGCGGCGGGGGCGATCCTGCCGGCGGAGGTCATCGAGCAGGAGGTCAGCCTCTACAAAGCCGCCGCGGGCAGCGGGCCGTTCCTGCTCGAATCGGCGGAGCCGCCCGGCCGCGCGCGGATCGTGCGCAACGGCGGCTACTATCGAGCGCCCGTGCCGTATCTGGACGCGATGTCATGGGAGGTGTTCGCGGACGGGGCGGCGTTGGCTGCGGCGATGGCCGAGGGCACCATCAATGCGATACCGGCGGGATCGCGACAGGCCGCGCAGTCGCTGGCGGCCGAGCATGCGCAGATCGAGCTGACGGCGGAGCCGAGCCTTTCGTGGCTGGCGCTGGGCATGCGCATGGACGTGCCGCCGCTGCACGACCCGCGCGTGCGTGGCGCGATCGACATCGCGCTGGACCGCGACGCGATGATACGCGACATCGCCGGCGGCGACGGGCGCATCCTGGGGCCGGTGAACCCGCACCTGGCGGACGGCTACTGGGCGCTGTTCGAGGACGACGTGCGGGAGGCGTTCGGGGGATCGTCGTCGATAAGCGGGCGGCGGGAGGCGGCGCGGCAACTGCTGCTGGCGGCCGGTGTGCCCCAGCTGGCCCTGAAGCTGCAGGTCGCGAACGTGCCGGCGCTGCTGGACCTGGCGGGCTCCGTGAAGGAGCAGCTACTCGAGATCGGCATCACGCTCGAGCTGGAGCCGCAGGACCTGCTGATCTGGTACACGAACTTCCGGCGCGGGGCGTTTCAGCTCACGCTGGCGAGCCAGCCGCCGTACGAGACGGCAGACGTCCCGCTGCGGTTCTTCCACTCGCGCGGCCCCGACGGCATCGGCAATCCGATGGCGTTCGCCGACGGCACGACAGACTCCGTGATCGAGCGATCGTGGGGTGAGCTGGACCGCGAGCAACGGCGGAAGACCGTACAGGAGGCGCAGCGCTTGATGATCTTCCAGCGGCCGATGCTGGAGCTGTTCACGGGCGTAGGATATTCGGCCGCATGGGACCGCGTGCGCAACCGCCGGCCCGGCCTGACGGGGAACCTGGCCCAGTACAACTACGAGCAGTGGCTGGCGGAGTAGACCGGGCTCCGATTGACACCCTCGGGAGCCGTCACTAGACTGGAGGCGCCCGGACAGGCTCGGCGTGTCCCGGCGGAGACACCGCGGCCCCGTGGTGTAGCGGTCTAACATGCCACCCTGTCACGGTGGAGATCGAGGGTTCGAATCCCTTCGGGGTCGCCACTAACGCACCTCAATTCGCCCGGTTCGGACGCCGAACCGGGCGAACGCTTTCCCCGGCATACTGCATCGGCGGGCTACTCGGGCGACGGCTGGTCGGCGGTGTGTTCGCGCGCGCGCGCGTGGCGCTCGTGCGCGAGCCGCCGCAGGGCGATGAGCACGCGCTCCCAGAGGATCGTGCCCATCGCGACCGCCCGCATCTCGCTCGCCCGGTCCGGATGCGCCTGCTCGGCGACGATGCCGATCTCCTGCTTCGCCAGGCCGTCCGCCAGCGCCGCGTACGGGAGCAGGGCCTCCGTCGGCAGCGCGGGGTCCAGGAACTCCCGGAGGGCGACAAACGCATCGACCAGCAGGCCGCGGGCCGGCGCATCGGCGCGGACCTCCCAGCCCAGCGCCGCCAGCAGCGCGTCGATCTCGCTCTCCGCTTCCGGCGGCGAGGACCCCGGCGCACGGCGATTGGGCACAGGGCCGAGGGCGTCGACCGTGCGCATCGGCAGGTAGCCGGGGTGCGGATCCTCCGCGTCGAGCGCGGTGACGAGCGACCGGATGCGGGCCACGCTCAGTTCCGCGACCTCGCGCAGCGCCCGGATCAGGGCGAGACGGCGCAGGTGGGAGTCGTCGTAGGACGCCTGGTTCCTGTCGAGCGCGCGGCCGGGATGCAGCAGGCCCGCACGCAGGTAGAACTTGATCGTCGCCAGCGGCACCCCCGAACGGCGGCTCAGTTCCGCGACCCGCACCGGTCCCCCTTGATCTGTCATTCGGAGAGTATTACTATCCGATATCGACGCTATCCAAGTCTACAGGAGGACCGGCCATGCCAACAGCGACCCTCCCACGCCTTGCCTCCGCCCTCCTGCTCTCCGCCATCGCCGCCGCGACGGCCGCGACAGCGGCGTGCGACTCGACTTCGGACGATCGCAGTGCGGCGACGCCCGGGACGGTCACCGCCGCGGACGCCGCCCCGACGGCCGACACCGCCGCCGCACTGGGCGAATCCGCGCCCCCCGGCCCGCAGGACTTCCGCGTGCTCGCCGGGGCGAAAGAGGGCGCCGTCGATGTGCAGTGGTTCATGCCCGAGATGGTCCGCGTGCGCGCGGGCGATACGGTGACGTGGGAGCTGACCGGGTACGAGGGCCACACCGTGACGTTCGTGCCGCAGGGCCGCATCGGCGACCTGGGCCCGTACTTCGTCCCGGCGGCCGACGTCCCCGGCGCCCGCGAGTTCAACCCTTCGTACACGCTGTCGTCCGACGCCCAGGGCGACTTCGACCGGTCCGTCCTCATCAACTCCGGGCACCTTGGCATCCCGGGGACCGACACGTATTCGCTGCGCTTTCCGCAGGAAGGCGTGTACAGCTGCATCTGCATGACCCACCTGCTGGGCATGCACGGCACGGTGGTCGTCGCGCCCGCCGGCAGCGACGTGCCGTCGCCGGCGAGCGTCATGGCCGACGCCGATGCCACGCGCCGGGAAGCGCTCGATGAGGCCGTGCGGGCGCAGCAGGCGCGCGAGGGCGAGCTGCGCGCGCAAGCTGCCGCGAACGGCCGCCTGCACCCCGTCGCCGTCGGGCTCGACACGGACCGATCGGAGGTCGCCGCGTTCATCCCGGCATCGCTCACTATCGACGCCGGCGACACCGTGGTCTTCACGAACAGCGACCGCGACTTTCACAACGTCATCTTCGCGCCCACCGAAGAGGACGCGCCGCAGTTCCCGCTCCTCTCGGCGGTACCGGGGCGCCGGGGCTTCCGCATCGTCATCAACCCGGACGCCGAGCGCGAGATCGCGCCGCCCGACGGCTTCGGCCCCGGGGACCTGGCGTCGTCGGGCATGATGGGCGCCGTGTTCGCGCGCGTCCAATGGCCTGTTACGTTCACCACGCCCGGCCGGTATCGGTTCGTCTGCACCGTCCATACGATCGCCGGCATGAGCGGCCTGATCACCGTCCGCTAGCGGCGAGCGCTCGACCCGGTCACGTCGGGGATGCGGGCCGGCGTCCGTGGCGGCTGCCCACGCTGGCGGCCCCAGGGCGCGACGCCGCCGTATCACTTCAATGATCCGGCATGAGCGCCGATCAGGCGCAAACGACCCCGACTTTGAATCTGGGCACGCTGGGAGGGCTGGACCCCGACACTCGAACGACGCATCCCACCCAGCGTGACCGGGCGCGCATCGAGCCCGCCAATTGGCAGGCTCTCCGTCGTGCGGCGGGGATGCGGGCTGCGAGAACCGCAGCCCGCGAGCCGTGGCGGCAGCCCCTCCGTTTCCTGCTACCCTGCCTGGATGGAGCCGCGCATCGAGTACGCAACCACGGTCGATGGCGTCAGCATCGCGTACACGTCGATCGGCGACGGCATACCCCTGGTCAACCCTCCGCCCGCGCTGCCCTGGAGCAACGTGCAGGAAGAGTGGCAGATCCCCGAGTGGCGTCACTACTACGAGCACATGAGCGAGACGTTCCGCATCGTCCGCTACGACAACCGGGGCGCGGGCCTTTCGACCCGCAACGTCGACCACATCAACCTCGACACGCACATTCTGGACCTGGAGGCCGTGGTCGACCGTCTGGGGTTGGACCGGTTTGTGCTGTTCGGGCTGTACTTCAACGCGCAGATCGCCATCACCTATGCAGTGAAGCACCCGGAGCGCGTCTCGCACTTGATCCTGTGGTGCGCCGTGCCCAGCGCGGAGGACAACACGCGTGGCGGCCCGACGCAGGAGGCCCTCGACCGCCTGCGCGACCTCGACTACAACCTGTTCACGGAGACGCTGGCTCACACTGTGTTCGGCTGGGACTCGGGCGAGGCGGCGCATCGGATGGCCCAGTACATGCAGCAGAGCATGTCCTACGCAACCTTCCGGCGGTGCTGGGACAACGCCGAAGGCAACGACGTGCGCCCCTTGTTGCCGAGGATCCAGGCGCCGACGCTCGTCGTCCACCGGCGCGACTTCCCGTTGCTCGACATCGAAGTGTCCAAGCGCATGGCGGCGGCCATCCCGAATGCTCATCTGGCTATCCTCCCCGGCGAGTCGCTCTCGCCCTACATGGGCGACCTCCGCGCCACACTGGACGTCTTTACGGACTTCGTGGGCGTGCGGCCGGAGGATGCGCTCGCGAGACAGCAGCAGCGCCACCGGCACGCGGACGGCTCGGCCGACGGCGGTGTGACCTTCCGTACGATCATGTTCACGGACATGCAGGAGTCCACTGCGTTCACGCAGCGTCTTGGTGACGCGAGGGCGCAAGAGCTGGTGCGGATGCACAATGAGATCGTCGAGCAGGCGCTGCTGGGCCACGGCGGCACGCGCGTGAAGCACACGGGCGACGGGATCATGGCGTCGTTCCCGACGGCGTCAGGCGCAGTCGAGTGCGCGGTCGAGATCCAGCGGGCCTTCGCGCAGCGGAATGAAGCCGAGCCCGAGACGCCGGTCTCGGTGCGCATCGGCATCAACGCCGGCGAGCCTGTGGCCGAAGGCGACGACCTGTTCGGTACGTCGGTACAGATGGCCGCGAGGGTCTGCGGGCGCGCGGAGCCGGGCGAGATACTGACGACCGACGTCGTGCGGCAGCTTGTGGCGGGCAAAGGCATCCTCTTCGCCGACAAGGGCATGGCGGAGCTGCGCGGCTTCGAGGATCCGGTGCGCGTGTACGACGTGCGGTGGCGCCGGGACGACGCATGAGCGCCGCCGACCCCGGCCAGACGTTCGACCTGATTATCCGGCACGGGACCGTGTACGACGGGAGCGGCGGCCCGCCCGTGGTGGCGGACGTCGGCGTGTCCGGCGACCGGATCGCGGCTGTGGGGCCGCTGGCCGGCGCGCGAGCCGCGACGGTGCTCGACGCGACGGGGCTGGCGGTGGCGCCGGGCTTCATCAACATGCTGAGCCACTCGTACATGACGCTGCTGCAGGACCCACGGTCGCTGGGTGAGCTGAAGCAGGGCGTGACGCTGCAGGTGTTCGGCGAGGGGCACTCGATGGGCCCGCTGACGCCGGACATGCACGCCCGCATGAAGAAGAGCATGCTCGAGGATCCGATACCCGTCGACGTGACCTGGCACTCGCTTGCGGAGTACCTGCAGCACGCCGAGGAGACAGGCGTCTCCCAGAACATCGCCTCCTACATCGGCGCGACCACGCTGCGCGCCTACGCCGTGGGCCAGGACGACCGGCCGCCGACGGCCGGCGAGCTGGACACCATGCGCGGGCTGGTGCGGGACGAGATGTCGGCCGGGGCGCTGGGCATCGGGTCGTCGCTGATCTACCCGCCCGCGTTCTTCGCGACCACGGAGGAGTTGATCGAGCTGTGCCGCGCCTCCGCGCCCTACGCCGGCAAGTACATCTCCCACATGCGCAACGAGAGCACCGGCCTCCTCGATGCGATCGGCGAGCTGCTCCGCATCAGCCGCGAGGGCGGCGTCCCGGCCGAGATCTACCACCTGAAGGCCGCGGGCGCCGCGAGCTGGGACAAGATCGACGCCGCGATCGCGACGGTCGACGAAGCGCGCGCGAACGGCGAGGCGATCACCGCCGACATGTACACGTACACCGCCGGCGCGACCGGCCTCTCGAACTGCATCCCCCCGTGGTTCCACGACGGCGGCCCGCTCAAGCTGTTCGAGCGCCTGGCCGACGCCGGCACGCGGCGCGAGATCCGTGCGGCGATCGAGGGCTCGGACGATGGCTGGGAGAACCTGTACGGCCGTGCCGGCGGCGCCGACAACGTGCTGATCCTGTCCGTGCGCAAGGACGAGAATCGCGGGTACCAGGGCAAGACGCTCGCCGAGGTCGCCGCGACGATGGGCGTCGACCCCATCGACGCGATCATGGACCTTGTCGTGAAAGACCGCTCACGGGTGACCACCGCGTACTTCATGATCTCCGAGGACAACGTGCGCAAGCAGGTGGCGCTGCCCTGGATGGCGTTCGGCTCCGACTCGCCATCGACCGCGGCGGAAGGGGCGTTCGTGCAGGCCTCGACCCACCCGCGCGCCTACGGCACCTTCGCGCGGCTCCTCGGCCGCTACGTGCGCGATGAGCGCCTCGTGCCGCTCGCGGAGGCGATCCGCCGCCTGACGCGCTTCCCGGCCGAGAACCTTGGCATCGCCGGCCGCGGACGGCTGGAGGTCGGCTACTTCGCGGATATCGTTGTGTTCGACCCCGCGACGATCGCCGACACCGCGAGCTACCAGGCGCCCCACAGCTACGCGACCGGCGTGCGCGACGTCGTCGTCAACGGCACGCCGGTGCTGCGCGATGGCGAGCACACCGGCGCCTTCCCCGGGCGCGCGGTCTACGGCCCCGGCAAGCGTTAGACCCCAGGCCGGGGCCGGATCCAGCACCCTGCATCCTCGCATCCTCGCAGCGCGGCCTTTCAGCCCGCGCGAACAGGTTCGCGACAAACGCTATGTCGAGACCGAAGGCCTGCGTGACGATGTCGTCAGCACCCTGCTAGATCTCGCGCCGGACGCGTCGTACTCTGCCCGCCACGGAGGTAACCATGCCCACGTTCGACGCAGCAGCGGCCAACCGCGTCCGGCAGGCCGCGGCCGAGGTCATCGCGAAGCACCACCTGCCAGGCATCAGCATCGGTGTGGCGGAAGGCGACGACCTGGTGTTCTGCGAGGGCTTCGGCCACGCCGACATCGAGTCCCAGGAGCCGCTGTCACCCGAGCGCCGCCAGCGCATCGCCTCGATCACGAAGACCATGGTCGGCCTCTGCGCGATGGCCCTCGTCGATGAAGGCAAGCTCTCCCTCGACCGGCGCGTGACGGAGCTACTCCCGGAGCTCCAGCTCGACGGACCGGCCGAGACGATGACGCTGTGGCATCTTCTGACCCACACCTCCGGCATCGGCGAGGCCCCGACTATGGAGCGCCTGCGCGACTTCGCAAACCCGGACCGCGCCGCCGTGCAGACACCCGGTGACTTCTCGACGCTGTACCCCGAGGGCGTCATCGTCGAGGCCGAACCCGGCTCGAAGTGGGCGTACTGCAACAACGGCTACGGCCTGCTCGGCGAGATCATCGTGAGGGCGGAGGGCGCGTCGCTGCAGGACGTCATGCAGCGCCGCATCTGGGGCCCGCTGGGCATGACGTCGACCGACATCCTAGACCAGAACGACGAGCGGATCACCGCCTGCTACCATCGCGCCCCCGGCGAGGACACACGGTTCCAGCTCGAACGCGCGGGCGTCACGGTGAAGGACGAGCCGGCCGTCGACGGCCACAACATCCGCGGCAGCTTCACCGCCGACTTCAACCAGGGCATGCGCGCCGCCGGCGGTGTGCAGTCCACCATCCCCGACATGGCGAAGTACGCGTCGGCCCTGCTCCGGCGAGGAGCCGGCATAGTGCGGCCGGAGACCTTCGACGCGATGGCCTCGGCCCAGCACGGCGACGACGAGCGCATGGTGAGCTGGGGCCTCTCGATCGCGCGCACGCCCCTCCGGGTTGGTGGCGCCCCGCCGTCATCCTGGCGCACGTCGCTGGGCCACGGTGGCGCTTACTTCGGCGGGTGGAACTCCCATCTCGACGTGCTGCCGGGCGCGAACATCGGTATCGTGCAGCACATGAACATCATGATGGACGAGCCCGCCGCCGTCTTCCGCCGCATCGTCCGCGCGGTGCTCGGCGTCGAGGACGCACCCTTCCCGGATCGTCCGACCGACGGTGAGCTGCTCGCGAACGCCCCCGGCCAGTACCAGCTTCCGATGCCCGGACCCCTTACCAACTTCCGCCCGGCCACCCGCATCGGCCCGGTCCACATCGAACGCGACGGCGACGCGCTTGTGCTGCGGTCGCGCTGGGGGAAGTGGAAGGACGGCGTGCCACTAACGCCCTGCGACCCCGGCGACCCCGGCTTCTTCGCCATCCAGCTCCCCGACGCCGACGCCGCCTACGTCGCCTTCGACCGCGACGGCGGCGGCCGCGTGACCGGCCTGCGGCTTGACGAACTCGTCCGCATGCACCGGCGCCCGGACGCGTGAGGCCGCGTGCCTGAGACCAGGCCACCCGCGAGCATCGTTGTGCGCCCGTTCGCGCCTCCCGATCAGGAGCGTGCGCGCCGTCTCATCATCGAGGGCCTAGGCGAGCACTTCGGCCACGTCGACGAGCACATCAACACCGACCTCGAGGACATCGCGCGGTCGTACGCCGATGGCGTGTTCCTCGTCGCCGACGCGGCTGGCCGCATCGTGGGGACCGGCGCGCTGATCCCCAGCGAGGATGCCGTGATGCAGGTCGTGCGCATGTCGACGGATCGACGGCTGCGGCGCGCCGGCATCGCGACGCTCGTGCTGGCGTCTCTCAAGGAGCATGCCAGGCGCCTGGGCTGCACCAGACTGATCCTTCAGACCGTGCCGGTATGGGACGACGCGGTCGGGTTCTACCGGTCCGCCGGGTTCCACGAGGCACGCCGGGACGAACACGCCGTCGTCTTCACGACGCAACTCTAGGCGGCTTCACGCGACGCCTTCGATGGCGGACTCGGGAATGCGCATCGTGAAGCGGGCACAACCGATCATGAACGCGATGTCGTATCCGGGCGAACCGGGGTGCGGATGGCGAGCGGTGATCTCGCCGATGGTCCAGCGGGGGAGCTTCTCGTGGTTGTCCTCGCCGGACACGAGGCTGACGGCGATGTACGGATCGGGGCGGAAGAGGACCTCTTCGCCGACTTCGTAGCGGTAGGTGTCGGTGGATGTGGTGGTCATGACGTTCTCCTCATTCCGGTCGTCTGGTCGTCGTTTCGCGGGTCCTGATCGAACAACACAGCGTTTGCGAAGCGCCGGCGAGGTCAGCTGCGGAATGCGCAGCCCGGGCACCACGGCAGTGCGGTGATCGCGGCGGGGGCCGTCCGAGCCTCCCGCCAGGAGCCACAGCATCCGGCGCCGGGCCGACGGCGAGGCTCTCCGAGAGCGACGCTAGAGCGAATGGCGCGCGATCTCCAAGCGCGCCGGATCACTTTCGTGAGATTTCCCCGGAATTAGGTGGCCCGAATCGCGGCGGGCCAGGCGCCCAGCACCCCCGGGCCGCGGCCGAGCACAGAAACGGGTCCGACTTCTGACTCCCGGCCTGCGCCCAGCCGCTTCCAGCCAATAAGAGGTATTGACATCCGTACGTACCGGTCGTACGATCGGCCCTACTCCGGCGCCCCGCACCCGCGGGGACCGCCAGCGAGGGACTGTGACCTGACAACTGCGAACCGGGCCGGAGGCGCCCCGATGCCCCGCTCACTCATCGTCTGCTCCGATGGCACCTGGAACACCGCCGAGCGCGAGTCCTCCGGCATGCCACGCCCCTCCAACGTCGTGGAACTCGCCCGCGCCCTGCTGCCGCAGAACAGCCGCGGCGAAGCCCAGGTCGTCTTTTACGACGCCGGCGTCGGCACCGGCAACTTCATCGACAAGTGGACCGGCGGCGCCATCGGCGCCGGCCTCGACGACAATGTGAAAGACGCCTACCGCTTCCTCGTCCACAACTACGCTCCCGGCGGCCGCATCGGCGAAGGCGACCGCATCTACTTCTTCGGCTTCTCGCGTGGCGCCTATACCGTCCGCAGCGCCGCCGGCCTCATCCGCAAGTGCGGCATCCTGCACCGCCACGAGGGCGACCTGCTCGACGCCGCCTACAGGCTGTACCGCAAACCCGACAAGACGCCCGACACGCCCGAGGCTATCAAGTTCCGCGCCGACCACTCCATCGACCCCGTCCCCATCCGGTGCATCGCCGTCTGGGACACCGTCGGCGCCCTCGGCATCCCCACCAACCTCCCTCTGCGCTTCCTCAGCCGCCGCAACCACCAGTTCCACGATGTCCGGCTCAGCAGCCGCGTCGCCTTCGCCTTCCAGGCGCTCGCCATCGACGAGCGACGCAAGGTGTTCGAACCCACCATCTGGGAGCAGAGCGAGAAGGCCGATGACCAGGTCTTCGAGCAGGCCTGGTTCCCCGGCGGCCACTGTGATGTCGGTGGCGGCCACGCCGACAGCGGGCTGTCGAAGGGAGCCCTGGGCTGGATGCTCCAGAAGGCGCAGGTCGCGGGGCTGGAGTTCGATCCGGGATTCCTTGCCGGACTCCACCCCGACCCCTGCGGCAAGCTCCACGACGTGCGCGGCTTCCCCTATCTCCGCCGCGCCCTCCGCCCCGTCGGCCTCGCCCGCCGCGCCAACGAAAGCCTGCACCCCAGCGCCCTCGAGCGCCGCGCGGGCCTTCCGGACTATCGCCCCCGCAACCTCGAGGAGTACCTGGAACGCCAGCGCATCGCCGTCCCCGGCGAACTTGTCGCGGATCCGGCAGAAGTCACCCCAAGGTGATCCGGAAAGCGCCTGTGCCCGTGCGGGCGCCTCGGCGACACGCACCATCGCATCCACTGTAGTCGCCGGCACCAGGCCGCGGGCGCCGGCCTCGCGAGCGAAAACTGCCGGGCAATTTCCTGCGGGCGGTTCCAGGCCGCATCGGCGTGTACACTCGCCTCGCCCGGCAAGCGGAATGGAGGCGTCGATGCGGATCGTCGAAGGAAGCGTCCGGTTCGAGCACCTGCGGGAGGCCGTGGGCATCGGTGTGCCGCGCCCGCGCGTCTCCTGGATGGTGGAGTCGGAGACACCCGGATGGCGGCAGGCGGCATACGAGATCGAAGCGCTGAACGACATCGGCGCCGTCGCGTGGTCGACGGGCCGCGTGGCGTCGGACGCCTCGGTGCTCGTTCCATGGGGCGGCCCGCCGCTACGGTCCCGCGACCGCCTGTCAGTGCGCGTACGCGCCTGGGGCGCCGACAGATCGGAGTCCGCGTGGAGCGCGCCCGCCGTGGTCGAGGCCGGCCTGCTGGACGCGAGCGACTGGTCGGCGCGGTACGTCACCCCGGACTGGGACGAAGACATCGAGGTGATGCAGCCCTCCCCCCACCTGCGTCGCGAGTTCGCCCTGCGCCCGGGCGCCGTGCGGGCGCGGCTGTACGCGAGCGCCCTCGGCCTGTACGAGGCGGAGATCAACGGCGTTCGCGTCGGTGACCACGTGCTGTCGCCGGGCTGGACAAGCTACGACCACCGCCTGCGTTACCAGACGTTCGACGTGCTCCCGCTGCTGCGGGAGGGCGCGAACTGCCTCGGGGCGATCCTCGGCGAGGGCTGGTACCGCGGCCGCATCGGCTTCCCCCGCGCGGGCGGGCGGAACGTGTACGGCGACCGCATAGCCTGGCTCGCGCAGCTCGAGATCGCGTACGTCGACGGGACCACTGACGTCGTCGCGACGGCGGCCGACGGCACGTGGCGCGCCGCGCGCGGGCCGATCCTGTCGTCCGGCATTTACGAGGGCGAGACATACGACGCGCGCCAGGAGATCGCCGGCTGGTCTACGCCCGGCTTCGAGGACGGCGCCTGGTCCGGCGTCCGCGAGATCGAGCGCGACCTGGCGACGCTATGCGCGCCAACGGGTCCGCCGGTGCGCGGGCAGGACGAGTTGGCCCCGCGCGAGATCATCACCTCGCCCAGCGGCAAGACGCTTGTCGACTTCGGCCAGAACATGACGGGCCGCCTGCGGATCTCGGTGCAGGGCCCCGCCGGGACGACCATCACACTGCGCCATGCCGAGCTGCTCGAAGACGGCGAGCTGTGCCTGCGCACCCTGCGCACCGCCGAGGCGACGGACCACTACACGCTGCTGGGCGACGGCGTCGAGACGTGGGAGCCTCGGTTCACGTTCCACGGGTTCCGGTACGCGCAGATCGACGGCTGGCCGGGCACGCTGTCGCCCGACGCGATCCGGGCCGTGCCCTGTCACACCGACATGGAGCGCACGGGCTCGTTCGAGTGCAGCGACCCCATGGTCAACCGCCTGCACGAGAACGCCGTGTGGAGCATGAAGTCGAACTTCCTCGACGTGCCGACCGATTGCCCGCAGCGCGACGAACGCCTGGGATGGACCGGCGACCTGACCGTCTTCTCGCCCTCGGCCTGCTACCTCCACGACGCGGCGGGCTTCCTCGAGTCGTGGCTGGCGGACGTGGCGGCGGACCAGACGGAGGATGGGGTCGTGCCGATCGTGATCCCGAACCTGTTCGCGCGCGTGGACGCGCCCGCGGCGGGGCTGTTCAAGGGAACGGCCCAGGCGGTGTGGGGGGACGCTGGCGTGATCGTGCCCTGGGTGCTGTACGAGCGCTACGGCGACCCGGGGATCCTGGCGACCCAGTACGAGAGCATGCGCCGCTGGGTCGACTGCGTCGAGCGCCTCGCGGGCCCCACGCGGCTGTGGGACCAGGGCTTCCAGCTCGCGGACTGGCTCGACCCCAGCGCGCCGCCCGACCAGCCCCAGCGCGCGATGACGGACCCGCACCTGGTGGCGACGGCTTACTTCTCGCGCGTGGCGGAGCTGTTGAGCCGGGCGGCGGGCGTGCTGGGGCGTGAGGACGACCGCGCGCGGTACTGGGCACTGGCGGATGAGGTGCGAGTGGCTTTCCGGCGCGAATACGTGACACCGAGCGGACGGATGGCGAGCGATTCGCAGACCGCGTACGCGCTCGGACTGCTGTTCGGCCTCATCGAGAGCGAGGAGCCACGGCAGCGGGCGGCGCGGCGGCTGGTGTCGCTGGTGCGCCACAACGGCTTCCGCGTGGGCACGGGCTTCGTGGGGACGGCGCTGATCCTCGACGCCCTGTGCGAGGAGGGCGAGATCGACGCCGCGTTCGCGATGCTGATGGAGCGCGAGTGCCCGTCGTGGCTGTACCCGGTGACGATGGGCGCGACGACGATCTGGGAGCGCTGGGACAGCCAGCTCCCCGACGGGCGCGTGAACCCCGGCGAGATGACGTCGTTCAACCACTATGCCCTTGGCGCCGTAGCCGACTGGCTGCACCGCACCGTAGGCGGCCTCGCCCCGCTGGAGCCCGGCTACCGCCGCATCCTCGTCAGCCCGCGCGCAGGCGGCGGCATCACGTCGGCGACGTCTCGGCTGCGGACGCCGTACGGCCTCGCGTCGTCGAATTGGCGTGTGGAGGACGGGCGGATGGAGCTGGAGGTGGTGGTGCCGGCGAATGCGTCCGCGGTCGTGATCCCGCCTGCCGGCGGCGAGCGAGTGGAGGTAGGGTCCGGGATGTGGCGGTATGAGTTCGCGGTGTAAGTGCTGCGGCTGCTCGTGGCCGCCGATCGAGTACTGTCAGGGTCTGCCGGCCGTCAGGGTGAGCAGCAACGTCGAATCCTCCAGCGCTTCGACGGCGTGCCGGACGCCCGAATTGAAGGCGATCAACCGGCCAGCGGGCACTTCGAAGGTTTCATCCCCGATGTGAACGCGCACCCGGCCGTCCAACACCTGGACAGTGGCTGCGCCCGGAGCGGCGTGTTCCTGCAGCGTCCCTCCAGAGTGGAGATGGGTCAGCACAAGGCTCATCCCACTCTGCTTGACGAGGGTGACGGCGCCTCGCGCTTGTCCGGGCGTGATCCCAGCATGTAACTCCGTTACGACTTTCCCAAGGTCGAGCAGCAAGTGCTCAGCTTCGAGATCGTGCGTGCGGAGATAGTTATGTCCTTCCATCTTCCTGCCTCCATTCCCCATCAGCGGACTTGTGGGGCACCACTCGGTGATGTTCAGCAGCGGCCTCCAAGTTGGAGTTTCACACCGACCAAGTCCATGGTATGCGCTTAGATCGTCCCCGGCTACGGCGTCGCTAGCGCGGCAGGCGCTGCCCCACCGGTAACAGCACCGGATGCGCGGCGTGGGGGTGGGTCTGGTAGTAGTAGGCGGTGCTGCTGTAGTCGTTGCTGAGGTCGTTGGCGTGGCCGTGCTCGATGGTGACCTTGATGCTCTCGCGGAAGTGGATCGGGTCCTCGATGTGGAAGCGGTACATCGAGTTCTTGCCCGACCACGGCCACTCCTTCGTGCCCTGGTACACGGTGATCCCGTGGTACGGCGTACAGAAGACGGTCTCGGGCGAGAAGGCGGTGTTGAAGTAGTCCTCGGTCCCTGTGCCCCGGATGGCGAGCTTGCCGTCGATCCAGATCATGTCGTCGCCTTCGCCGTACCAGTCGTTTTGCTGCTTCTCGAAGACGTCGATGTTCATGTTGCAGCCGACGTAGTGCCCCCTGCCGGTGGCCTCCAGGATGACGTAGTTGCCGGCGCCATCGAGGTTCGGGCGCTTCCACGCCTCGCCGCGCTCCTCGTTGGTGTGCGAGCGCCCCTTCAGGCCCCAGCCGTCGGTCGGGTCCTCGCGGCGCCACTGCGCGTGGAAGTAGCCCTCGGCGGCAGGCGGCGGCGCGGCGTCCATGCTGCGCGCCGGGGTGACCGCAGCGGCGGCGGCCTCACGCGCGCTGGCGCGGCCGCCGGGTATGGCGCGCGAGTGGGAACTCTCCCAGGCGCTGGCGGGCGGGGTCTCGTAGGTCTCGTAGTCGACGTAGAAGTACAGGACGAGGCGGCGGTCGCCCTCGTTGGTTATGTCGATTCTGCCCTGCCGCTGGAAGGGCATGGGAAAGAAGCAGTTGAACCCGCGGCCGTCGCGCGGGGACATCGTGAGAGGCTGGGACCAGAAGTCGACCAGCATGCCATGCCCGACGCCAAAGAAGTCGCCGAGCGGGACCTCGACACACGGCGTATCGGCGCCGTCCCAGTACATGCGGAGGACGCTCTTGCGGAGGTAGTGCTCCTCTCGCGACATCGTCGTCATCCAGATGTGCCGGACGCAGCCGGGACCGGCCATGTCGGCGAGTGTGCGGGTCTCACCCGGGTTGATCATCCAGGCGTCTGCGTTGCCGCCGGTGGTGTCCCAGGAGGACTCCCGGCGGCTGGTGGCGTCACGGAGTCGGGCGAGGTCGGCGAGGGGCATGTGATTCTCAGTTCGTGATTCGTGGCTGTTTGTTCGCAGCTCGTGGATCAGGCTTTCACTGCGGTGAAGTCCTCGGCGAGGACGGCTTCGTACAGCTTGACGGCGGGCGGGCCCTGAAGGACGCCCATGAGGGAGCCCCCGCGGTGTCCGGCGGCGAAGGCTTCGCTCTGGGTCCACGCGATGAAGGCATCGCGTGACTCCCACGTGGAGTGTGAGACATACTCGCCTTCGGCGTCGCCGCGCAGCAGCGCGAAGCGGATGATGCCGGGGACGTCCTTGAGGTAGGTGTCGCGCTCGCGCCAGATGCGCTCGAACTCTTCGCCCTTGCCGGGCGCGACCTTGAAGTTGTTCATGGCGATAAACACGGGGTTCGCTCCTTAGCTCTTAGCTCCCTGGCCGTTAGCTTCCTGGCCGTCAGCCGTCAGCCATCCACGGACGGTGTTCGCATCCGTGTGCTGGTGGTCGGGGTCTATCTTAGCAACGGGCGGAGGACAGGTCTAAAGATGCGTCCGTACGGGTGTACGAATTGCGGCGGACCGACGATGGCCGCTGCAAAGCTGTGCCCTGCCGGCGATTGGCGTCAACGATGTTACTTGCCGCCCGGGAAGTCCTGCATGATGACGATGATGGCAGGGCCGAGGATGACGATGAATAGCGTCGGAAAGATGCAGAGGACGAGCGGGAACAGCATCTTCACGGGCGCCTTGTAGGCGGCCTCTTCGGCGCGCTGGCGGCGGCGGACGCGCAGGGTGTCGGCCTGGACGCGAAGCACTGTGCCGATGGACGACCCCATGGCCTCGGCCTGGATGACAGCGTTTACGAACTGGATCAGGTCCGGGACCCCGGTGCGGTCGCCGAGTTCCTTGAGGGCCTCGCGGCGGGACTTGCCGAGGGCGACATCGCGCAGTGCGCGCTTGAGTTCCTGGGCGAAGGGGCCCTCGACCTTCTCGGCCACGCGGGCGAGAGCGGCATCGAGACCGAGGCCGGCCTCGACGCAGGTGGTGATGAGGTCGAAGGCATCGGCCAGGCTTCTGATGATGGCGTGCTGGCGCTGCCGGGCGCGCGAGCGGATGAGGTAGAAGGGCATGAAGAACCCGACGCCGCCCATGCCAAGCACGATGGCCGCGGACATCAGCGAGAGCGTGGCGCCCATGACGACGGCCAGCAAGATGCCGAGGCCGGTCGATGCGCTGGCGGCGACGACGAGCATGGTCAGAAAGCCCTGCATGGTCATGGGCTCGCCGGCCCAGATGAGTTGCTTCTCGACGCCCTTGAGGAGGGACGTGGGGAGCAGGCTGCGGAGGCCATCGGTGACGCCCAGAAGCATCGGCGTCAGGAGGCGTTCCTTCACCGGGGCGCGCGTGGCGTTTGTGGGGAGTTCGACGTCGGCGCCGCGCTTCCATCCCTCGAGGCGCTGGCGGGCGGCCGCGGCCGTGTGCGACTGGCTGCCCGAGGTGATGCCGACGAGCGCCAGGACGATGGCGGTGAAGATCATGCCGGCGATGACCAGCGCGATTGGGTCGAGAGCCATCGCTACACCTCGATGTTCAGAATGCGCTGGATGACCATGATGCCGACGACCTCGAGCACGACGGCGACAACGAGCATCACCTTGCCGAGGACGGTGGTGAAGAGCGGGTCGATATAGCCGGGGCTCATGACGGAGAACAGGAGGCCGACGCCGAGCGGAAGGAGGCCGATGACGATACCGGTGAGCTTCTGCTGGGCGGTGAGCGTCTGGATCTCGCCGCGGATGCGGATGCGCTCGCGCATGGTGTCGGCGACGGTGTCCAGGATCTCGCCGAGGTTACCGCCGACGGTGCGCTGGACGAGGATGGCCGTGATGACGATGTCGAGGTCGTAGCTATCGGAGCGCTCGCCCAGCGCCTGGAGGGCCTCTTCGGCGCCGGAGCCGATGTTCATCTCGTGGATGGTGCGGCCGAATTCCGTCGAGATCGGGTGCGAGAGCTGCTCGGAGGCGACGCTGAGCGCCTGGAGGAGTCCGAACCCGGCCTTGAGGGAGCTGGAGATCATGGTGAGGGCTTCGGGAAGCTGGGCGTTGAGCTTCTCGACGCGCGACTTGCGGCGGTGGTTCATGTAGAACTTGGGCAGGTTGTAGCCGACGACGGCGCCTACGAGCATGACGATCCACCCGAGGACGCCCTGCACGAAGAAGAACGGCGCGATGAACCCGACGGCGGCCAGGGCGAAGCGGATGACGATGTACTCGCCCGGGCTCAGCGTCATGTCGGCACGCTCGAGCTGCTGCGAGAGGCGCTCGGCGATGCTGGGGCTGGCGACCTTGGCGAGGACGCCCGTATCCGTGCGCGGGGCGCGGAGGGCGGCCGACTGCGCGGCGGCCTCGACGACGGAGGTGCCCGACATCAGGCCCTGCAGGCGGCCGCGGACGTTGGAGGCGGGCACGGCGTTGCCATAGAAGGCGAAGAGCCCGACGACGACCGTCGCCATGACGGAGAGCGCGGCTACGGCGGCAAGCGGATCGAACAACATCAGAACCCCGCTACTGCAAACAGGTCGGGCGGCAGGTGAATGCCGGAGACCTCGAACTTTTCGGCGAAGCGCGGGCGGATACCCGTGGTGCGCAGCTCGCCGAGGATGCGGCCATCCGTGTCGACGCCGACCTGCTCGAACCGGAACAGATCCTGCATGGTCACGACCTGGCCCTCCATGCCCGCGATCTCCGAGACGGTGGTGACCTTGCGGGTACCGTCGGGGAAACGGGCGATCTGGATGACGATGTGAATGGCAGAGGACATCTGCTCGCGAATGGCCTTCACGGGCAGCTCGAACCCGGCCATCATGACCATGTTCTCGATGCGGGCGAGGGCGTCGCGGGGAGTGTTGGCGTGGACCGTGCCGAGGGAGCCCTCGTGGCCGGTGTTCATCGCCTGGAGCATGTCGAAGGCCTCGGCGCCGCGGACCTCACCGACGATGATGCGGTCGGGGCGCATGCGGAGGGAGTTGCGGACCAGATCGCGCTGCGTGACCTCGCCGCGGCCCTCCAGCGAGGGCGGGCGCGCCTCGAGCGTGACGACGTGGCCCTGCTGGAGCTGCAGCTCGGTGGGGTCCTCGATCGTGACGATGCGCTCGGTATCCGGAATGAAGGAGGAGAGCGCGTTGAGCATGGTGGTCTTACCGGAGCCGGTACCGCCGGAGATGAGGATGTTGAGCTTGGCCTGGACGCAGGCGCGGAAGAACTCCGCGAGTTCGTTGGTCAACGCCCCGGTCGCGACCAGGTCGTTGATGGTCATCTTGTCCTTGCGGAACTTCCGGATGGTGATCGTCGGGCTCTTGGGCGCGACGGGTGGAATGATCACGTTGACACGGGAGCCGTCCATCAACCGGGCATCGACCATGGGCGACGACTCGTCGACGCGACGGCCGAGGGGGGCGACGATGCGCTCGATGATGCGCATGATGTGCTGGTCATCGCGGAAGCGGACGGAGCTTAGGTAGAGCCGGCCCTCTTTCTCGTAGAAGACGGTGTCCGGCGCGTTGACCATGACCTCGGAGATGGCGCCGTCGCGGAGGAGAGGCTCGAGGGGGCCGAGGCCGAGGACCTCATCAGCGACGGCGGAGACCAGCTCGTCTCGCGTGGTGCCGACGATACCGGGCATCTCCTGGGCAATGAGGGTCCGGGCGGCCTGTTCGACGGCCTCGCGCGCCTTGTCCCTGCCGAGGCCCTCCAGCTTGTTGGGATCCAGTTCCTCGATGAGGCGCTGGTGGAGGGTGAACTTCAGCTCGTTCAGGGCGACGACGTTCTGCGAGATCTGGCCGGGGCGGCTAAAGCTATTCGAGGCTGCGCCACCGTTGGCCGCGCTCCCGCCCTGTCCGGGCTGGATCCTTTTCGTCTGCCACTGGAACTGACCCATGACGATTCTTCCTTCCGAAGCGGTATCAGGCGGAGCGACCGAGGAACCGGTCCAGGAACCCGCGCTTCTCCTGTCGTGTGCCGGTGAGCGCGTGGGCAAGGTCGATGATGGCCCGCGAGACGCGCGCATAGGGCTTCGCGATCACAATCGGCTGGCCAAGCTGGGTACTGGAGGCGACGCTCAGGTCGTGGGGAATACGCCAGAAGACGTCGTATTCCAGGACCCGGGCGACGTCGTCCTCACGCAGGCTGTTGGCGGCGGTGGAGTGGTTGATGGTGAGCTTCACCTTGTCCTCGGAGACGGCGGCAGCCCGGAGCATCTCGAGCGCCAGGGCGGTGTCCTTGATGCTGGCGATGTCCATGCTTGTGACGAGCAGGATGAGGTTGGCCAGCTCGAGGGTGGCAGCGATGAGTTCGTTGAAGGTGCCGGGCGTGTCGATGACGACGTAGTCGTGCGTCTGGGCGACCAGCTCGACGATCTTCTCGATGTGCTGGGGCGTCATGTTGCGCCACTCCGTGGGGTGGAGGGGCGCGGGCAGGATGTTGACGCCCGAGTAGTGCTTGACCAGGTAGTCCTTGATCTTGTCGCGGTCGATCTCGTCGATCTTCTTGGCGACATCGGCGATGGAGGCCTCGACGGCGATATCCATCATGATGGCCACGTCGCCGAACCGCGTGTCCATGTCGAGCAGGCACACGCTGGCCCCGGTGATCTTGGCCAGGGTCGTCGCCAGGTTGGTGGAGATGGTGGTCTTGCCGATGCCGCCCTTCGCGCCAAAGACGGTGATCACCGTGCCGCGCGCGGCGACCTCGCCGGTGCCGCCCTCGCTGCGGAGGCGCTTGCGCTCCTCCTGCTCGAGGACGCCGTAGACGGCGCGGCTCAGCTCCTCGGGCTTGAGGGGCTTCACCAGGTAGTCGCGGGCGCCGGCGACCATCGAGCGGCGGACGGACTGAGCATCGGTCAGCGACGAGTAGACGATGGTCGGTGCGTGCGGCACCGCATCGGCGAGCTGCTCGATGGTCTGGAGGGCGAGGGCGATGGGCTCCTCGACGGAGACCAGGAAGACGTCCGGCGGGGTCTCTTTGGCCACCGTGACGGCTTCGACACCGTACCCGGACTCCCCGACGACCTGAAAGTGAGCGAGCTGGATGGCGCGCTTCGTCTCGGCCCTACTCGAGAGATCGGGGTCGATGGTGACGATCTCCGGATTCCTCGCCATGTTGTGTGCGTCTCCTGCGCGTTGAGCGTCCCTACTGGTACGAGGCCTGCGTCCTACTCGGTGGTCGTGAAGATGCTCTGGATCTGCCTCATGATCTCTTCGGGGATGAGGTTGGGCGTCAGGAACTGGGTCTCGATAGCCGTGGCGATGAGGTTCGTGTCGCCCGGGTTGCGGAGCGCCACGCGCAGCGTGCCGGTGGCCTCGGCCATGAGCAGGATGCCAGCCTGTTCGGGCGTGACGAGCAGCGTAATGGTCGCGGCGTCGGGCACCTGGCTCGGCGTGTCGGCAGCGATGGGGTTCTCCGCGTCGCTTCCGGTTCCGGACTCCGGATCGCCGGAGCTGACGGGTCCGGAGGGGACGATCTGCTGCGCGACGGCCGCGATCTGCACGTTCTGCAGGACGGGACGGCTAAAGATGATGGCGCTGGTGCTGACCGTCTTGCCGGCCGTCCCCTGCCACTCGATTCCGTTCTCGCAGCAGAGCCAGACAACGTCCACGTAGTCGCCGGGCAGTAGCAGCCCGCCGGCCGTCAGCACCTGGCTCGCGGAGATGGAGAAGGCGCGCTTGTCGGTGGGCACCACGAACGCGAGCTGCGCATCGGACAGCGGGCGGGAGGTATCGACGACGGCCGTCGAGAGCACCTGCTGGTTGACCTCGATGGGGAACTTGGTGACCTTGCCAATCGCGTCCTCGACCGTCGTGAGAGCGCCGGTGGCCACGCTGTTGCCGGACACGTTCTTCAGCTCGAGCATCTCGCTGGTGATGGTCGTGCGCTCCTGGATGGAGATCCGGGCGACGACGACCTTCTGGTCCCCAGCGACCGAACTGCCACCACCACCGGACGAGCCGTCGTCCGTGGCGGCGATGCGCGCGTATACGAGCGCAGCGCTGAGACCTGCCAGGAGGATCGCCACCAAGAGGAAGCGGCGATTCAGCCTGCCTTGCGCGCTGCTTGCGGCTCTCTGTGCCATGGTCAGTCCCCCATGTCCGTGTTTGGGCCCGGTGGCCACGAGGCTGCCGGGGCGGGCACGGTGCGGCCCGGGCCCGGCTGCTTACGCTGTATAGGTATCGGCGTCCGAGGGCGCCGCTTTACGTTCCAGCAGGAGAGGGCCCTGCCGGATTTCGGGCGCCTGTACCCCCTCTGACCCCCCTGAACGTCGGTGCTCCGGCCCGGCCTCAGACCGCCGGGTCCAGCAGCTTCATCTGCTTGCGGAGCGAATTGAGGGCGCGGTGCTGGATTACGCGGATAGCGGCCACGCTCTTACCGATAATCTCGGCAACTTCCTTGTAATCCAGATCCTCAATGAAGCGGAGGATGATCACCTGCCGCTGCTCCTCGCGCAGGCGCAAGATGGCCTCGCGGACCAGTTCCTCATCGGCGGTCTGCATATACGAGCTTTCGGGGTCGATACGCATCTTCTCGTCGACGATGCCGTCGTGAAGCTGCGATGACTCCTTCTTGGAGCGCAGGTGGCTGACGCCGAGGTTGTGGCCGATGCGGAGGAGCCAGGAGACGAAGGGCGCGCCACGCACCTGGTAGCGGGGGATCGCCTCCCACGCGCGCAGGAACGTCTGGGCGGTCAGGTCCTCGGCCTCGGCGGCGTTGCCCACCATGTAGTAGAGGTGGCGGTACACCCGGACCACGTGGCGGTCGTACAGCTCGCCGAACGCCTCCTGGTCCTTCTGGATGGCGCGGTAGACCAGGGGCGTATCGTCGTTGGCTCGCGGGACAGCGCTGTTGGCACCCACCATGTACGGCGGCACTCCTGAGCTACGGCACAGCCAGCGGGGAGTTGAGGAACCAGGATTGGAGCCGCCGCCTACGGGCCGTTTCTGGTGGCACCGCGGGCATCCCCTCACACCCCAATGAAGATCGGCAGGCCGGAAGGTCTGCTTGAGGGTTAGACTCGCGAGCGGGCGGGTTCTTACAGCTTCGAGGAGCGGGAGATGCCCGTCGGTCATCGGTGATGGCGAGGACTCACGCCCGCGCCGGTCATCCAGGAGAATCCTCGCCGGCCGGAGGCCGCACGACGCAGAGGCTACCGACGAACAGGAGCAACGCTGCCCGCGCTGACCGCAAGCCGTGCTCCGGCGTCGCCGCCCGGCGGGACCCGGCCGAAAGCTCCGCGTGGCGCTGCCAGTGGCTAGCTGGCTTGCTCGTCGTCGACGTCCTGGTGGGAGAAGCCCATCTCGCGCGGCATAAGCTCGGTCAGCCGGCGCGGGCGGTCGTCGGCCAAGCCCGGTTCGGGCATGGGCGGGACAGGGGGCGCCCCAGCGGTCTCGGGCCGGTCGCGGAGGATGTTGGGGACCGGGGAGGGGGCAGAGGGCGCGGCTTTCGGCTCGGGGAGCGGCGCGCCTTCCGGCAGCAGGCGGAACTCGAAGGTGTGTTCGCCGACCTGGAAGGTCTCGCCGGGGTCCATCATCGTCCAGCCGCCGGCGACGCCTTCGGTCGCGATGGTGGTCAGGCGCGTGAGACGGTGGAGCATCAGGCTACCCTTTCGGATCCAGATGCGGACCTCTTCGGACGCCAGACGCGGGTCGTTGATATAGACGGCGCAGCGCGGGCTGGAGCCGATGCTGACGGGCTTGCCACCGACCGCGTATTCCTGGCCGAGGTCGGAGCCAGCGCGAGAAATGAGGACGCCCAACGGTTCGCCGATCTCCTCGGCGGGCACCGGCTCGTCTTCAGCTGTTTCGCCACCATCGACGGACGCCTTCGTGATGGTGCGGTGCTTGGTGGCCCACGGCGTGACCCGCTGGTCGGGCGAGACCATGGCGAGCGAGGGGCCGGAGGTGGTGCGGATGCGCTGGACGACGAGGAAGCCGGCGCCGACGACGGCGAGCGCGCCCACGACGAGGGCGATAGGCAGCACGGGGAGCGAACCCCCTCCGCCGCCGGCGGGATCCTCCGTGACGACGGGCGCCGCCGGTATTGAGGTAAAGGCTACGGGCGCGCCGTCGATCAGCTTGCCGCCGATGGTGACGGAGACGCGCAGCGTGTGCTCGCCCTCGCCGAAGACATCGGGATCATAGGTGAAGGTGAACGGGTCGGCGGAAGCCTCGAAGACGTTGATGCCGTCCACGTAGAACGCTGCCTTCGTAATGGGCTGCGCGCCGGTCGCCGTCACCATGACTTCACGCGCCTCGTCGATCGCCTCGCCCGCGGCCAGGCCGGAGACGGAGACGGTGGGCGCGGCGAAGGCGGCGCTGGCCGTAAAGGTTGTAGACGCGGTGGCCGTGCGCCCATTGGCCGTCACCTGTATGGCGATGGCGGATTCAGGCTTGCCGGCGGCGGCCGAGCCATCGAACGTCACCAGGTACTGGTTCTGCAGCAGCCGCCCAATGCTCTCGTAGACGCCGGTGAGGTCGGAGGGCGTGGGGGCCTCAAGATAGGCGCCGTTGGATGCGTTCGCCAGGTCCAGGAGGAAGCTGGCGTCTTCGATGGCGGCGCCCTGCGCGATCGTGAAGACGGGGATGCCGGTGGCGTCGGCGAGGTTCAGGGCGTCGGCCGCCGTGACATCGGTGACGAGCACGTCCTGGGAGCCGTCGGTCAGCAGGATGACGGCGCGGCGGGCGGAGGCGGATGTCGCGGCCTGGCTGACGGCGCCGGCGGCCGCCTTGTAAAGCTCCGTCTGGCCCCTGGCAGCGAGGCCCTGCACGGCAGCGACGGCGGCCTCTTTGTCGGTCGTGAAATCCTGCTGGACCGTGACGGAGTTCGCGAAGCGCATGACGGCGACGCGGTCCTCGGGCGCGAGGTTGCGGATGAACGAGATGGCGGCGGACTTCGCCTGCGCCAGGCCCTCGCCCTCGGTGCTGCCGCTCGTGTCAATCATGAGCAGTACGTCGAGCGGGCTGGTGGTACTGGAAGCAAGCTCGACGGCGGACACCTCGGCGGACTTGCCGTCAACGGCGATCGCGAACGCCTCGGGGCCGAGGGCGCCGGCGCCAAGGCCGGAAGTGTCCTCAGTGTTCACGGCGATCTGCAGGTTCGGGTACTCAAGCTCGGTGACGCTGGCAATGGACGCACGCGTGCCCGGATCCTGACCGTGCGCGACACCGAATGCAACGAGCGCGAGGGCCGCGGCGGCCAGAAGAGCAGCTGCAGCACTGCGTGCGGTCGGACGGGTGGCGTCGTGCATTGCTCACACCCAGAGGGCCGGACCGGACATACCCGGCGGTCTTTCTTACAGTTCTGTCAAGGATCGGCCCCTGACCCCTTGACACTGCGTTACGTCCGATGGCAGGATCAGTCCACCCTGCGGAGGGCGCCTGACGGAGCGCCCGGTGGGAGCCACAGGGCGTTCGCCATCAGAATCAGTATCGACCGAGAACATGCCGCCATTGAGCGGTGTGGCGCGCCAGCAGGGACGCACAGGCACGCACAGACCTGAGCAGGTACCGGCGCGCACGCGCGCGCGAGGCCTATGTCCCCGCTATAGGCAGGGGCGACCATTTGGGGCTACGGGCCCAGGGGACGCGCGTTCAGGAGGCGGGGCCTGGCTGGCGTCCCCTGGCCCCAACCCGTTTTCACGGGATGTGGGTGTGATGTAGGCGCGGGCCAAAAGTCCGCGCTTTTCGCTGCCCCGCCGAGGTTACGCGCTGCCACGGTTCCGCGGAGAGAGGGCCGAATCTGGCGGCCATCCTTCATCTTTGTTCGCTATTACCGATACTTCAGGCGGAGGATGCCGGAGGGGCTGCCGCTCATCCCGAATCCTCGCGTGCGATGGGGGTCTTGGTTCCTCGCGAAGGACGAGACGCATCGGTCTGGCGCGCGCATGCGGCGCCTTGAGGGAGCCGGGGTATGTCGACAGAAGCCGCATCCACGCGCGCTTTCGCGGAGGCGGTCAGCCGAACGACCGGAGGCGACGAAGGCGGAACAGCGCCGTTCGTGCCGCAACCCCAGACCGTCGAGGAGACCGGCCTCGACTTCTCCATGATCCTGGACCTCGTAGTGAAGGCGATCTATTTCGCCGGACGCCCCGCCGCGCGACAGATCGCGGCGCAGATCGCATTGCCATTTCCCGTGATCGACGAAATCCTGGCGTTCATGAAGCGCGAGCAGTTGGCCGAGGTGGTCGGCAGCAGCGGCATGGGCGAGCAGCTGTACCAGTACTCGCTCTCGACCAAGGGAATGGAGAAGGCGGAGGAGGCGCTGGCGCGCAACCACTACATCGGGCCGGCGCCGGTGCCGTTCGACCTGTACCTGGACGTGCTGAAGGCGCAATCGATCCGGAACATCCGGCTGACGCCGACGAGCGTCGAGCAGTCGATGTCGCACCTCGTGCTGGACGATTCGGTGATCGAGGCGCTGGGCCCGGCCGTGAACTCGGGCCGGTCGATGCTGATCTATGGTGGATCCGGGAACGGGAAATCGACGATCACCGGGGCCATCGGCCGCATGCTGCCGGGCGAAGTGCTTATCCCGTACGCCATCGACATCAACGGGATCATCATCAAGGTCTTCGACCCGCGCGTGCACAACGAAATCCCGGTGGAGAAGCCGGGCGACCGCCGCGGCGACGGGAACGGCAGCGCAGGGGAGCGGCGTCGCGACCGTCGTTGGGTCATCGCCCGCAGGCCGATGATCACGGCCGGGGGCGAGCTGACGCTGGCCGAGCTGGAACTGAAGTACTCGCCGCAGTCGAAGTTCTACATCGCGCCGCTGCAGTGGAAGGCGAACAGCGGGCTGCTGATTGTAGACGACTTCGGGCGGCAGATGATCCAGCCGAAGGAACTGCTGAACCGGTGGATCGTGCCGATGGAGGAGCGGGTGGACCACCTCTCGCTGCACACGGGCGACATCGTGGAGGTGCCGTTCGACTGCCTGCTGATCTTCTCGACGAACCTGCATCCGTCACAGCTTGGCGACGAGGCCTTCTTCCGGCGGATCCGGCACAAGATCGAGATCCCGGACCCGACGAGGGAGGAGTTCCTGGAGATCCTGGCGCGGGTGTGCCAGCAGCGCGAGATGCCCATGGACCCGGACTCGGCGCTGTACCTGGTCGACCGGTACTACGAGCGGCTGGACCGTGGGTTCAAGGGCTGTCACCCGCGCGACATCGTGGAGATCATCAGCGACATCTGCGTGTTCCACGGCGAGCGGGCAGCCTTCGACCGGAGGTACCTCGATCAGGCGGCGCACTCATACTTTGTGTCGTTACAGGACCCGCGGTCGAAGCAGCTTGGGACGTTCGGGGGGCTGGGGCAGGCGGCTGCGTAGATGGTTCGTGAGTCGTTGGTCGTTAGTCGTTAAGGGTCGCCCCACGGGCGGCCTTTTCCGTGCCGCGTTCGTCCTTGGTTGAAGTGGGTCTCTTGCTTACGCTGCGCGCACGTTTGGCGGGATGGGCGCAGCAGGCTGTCGCCCCTACGGAGGTGCGCTATGGGACGCATGGACGGCAAAGTGGCGGTGGTCACGGGCGGGGCGAGCGGGATCGGGGAGGCGACCGTGCGCCTGTTCGTCGAGGAGGGCGCGCGATGCGTCATCGCCGACATCCAGGACGAGCGCGGCAACGCCCTGGCGTCGGAGCTGGGCGGTCTGGCGGCGTACCGGCGGACAGACGTGACGGCCGAGGATGACGTGAAGGCCGCGGTGGCACTGGCGGCCTCGAAGTTCGGACGGCTGGACTGCATGTTCAACAACGCGGGCTTCCTGGGCGCGGTTGGGCCGATCGAGGACATCCCTGCGGACGAGTTCGACCGGACGATGGCGGTGTTGCTGCGCGGGCCGTTCCTTGGCATGAAGCACGCGGCGCCCGTGATGAAAGCGCAGGGCAGCGGCAGCATCATCAGCACGGCGAGCATCGCCGGGGTGGTGGGTGGCGACGGGCCGCACATCTACGCGACGGCGAAGGCGGCCGTGATGCACCTCACACGGTCGGTAGCGCTGGAACTGGCCGAGCAGCGCGTGCGGGTGAACGCGATCTGTCCGGGCGGCATTGTCACGCCGCTCATCACGCAGGGCCTTCCGAACGCGGAGCAGGCGGCGGACCTGGTGCGACTGGGGCTGACGAACTTCCAGCCGATTCACCGCGCGGGGGAGGCGATTGACATCGCCTACTGCGCGCTGTGGCTGGCCAGCGACGAATCGACGTTCGTCACCGGACAGTCGATCGTCGTAGACGGCGGCGCGACGGCGGGGAAGCAGTGGTCGCAGCAGGCGGGGCCCTTCAAGGCGCACGTGCCGATGGGCGGACGGTAGTCGTTAGTCGTTAGTCGCGAGTGAGCACGCTGTGGTTGCGCTGCGGATGCGACGGCTCACGACACGGGCATCGTAAGCCAGGATTCGATGCGGTGGCGGAGGCCGGGCGCGTCCAGGCCGTGCGCGGCGTCGTGGCGGGCGGCGGAGCCGTACTTGCGGTGCTCGACGTTCGGCACGCCGATCGACAGCAGTCGGTGAGGGCGGTCGGAGAGCGCGGCGGAGACTTCGGCCGCGGATGTGCCCTCGAGATACGGTTCGACCAGGACGACGTCAGGGCCGCTTGCGTGCGCGCGGAGGCCGTGGCGGTCGAACGGACGCACCGTGGCGGCGTAGAGCACCGTCACGTCGACCGCGGACGTCGCCTCCATCACGGGATCGAGCATGGGACCCACGGCGACGACCGTGGGGGAGCTAGCCGAGCCCCGTCGCCGGGCGGCGAGCCCGCCATCAACGTCCACTGGTTCGGCGTTCGAGCGCTCGGAGAGCCGGATGTAGATCGGGTCGTCGGAGCGGACAGCTTCGTGGAGAAGGTGTTCGACCTCGTCCGGATGGCCGGGCACGTGGATGCGCCAGCCGGGCAGCGTCGCGACGAGAGCGACATCGCCGGGCGACTGGTGCGTGCGGCCGTCCGCGGCGATGTCGTAGGACGCGCCGCTGCTGACGAGGATGCCGCCGACGCCCTGGTGTGAGAAGGCGAGCTTTACCTGTTCGAACGAGCGCTCAATGAGGAATGAGGCGAAGCTGTGCGCGATGGGCCGCATGCCCGCGAGCGCCATACCGGCCGCGACGTTGACCATGAGCTGCTCACGGATACCCACGTTCACGATGCGGTGGGGGTGGCACGCGACGGCGCCCAGCGCCCGGAAGCGGTCGACGCTGATATCGGCGAGCACGACGGCCAGTCGCGGCTCCACGTCCAGGAGATCTGTGACGACGCGGGCGAATCGATCTCGCATGGATTCGGACCTGACAGCCTCGGTGTTCATCGCTTCGACTCCACAACCGCAATCACTGCGTGCGGGACGCCCTGCTGGGGCTGAGTTAACGCGTGCTCCAGCGCGGCATGATCGCGTCCGTCAACTGTAACGGCGGACCAACCCTCGACGGCGAATCGCTCCTCGATGCCGCCCGGCCAGCCAAGTGAAGATGACTGGTTGTCGACGATGATGGCGGTGAGAGACTCCAGGCCGAAGCGGGCGGCGACGACGATCGCTTCGTGGTTCGTGCCCTCGTCGAGTTCCGCGTCGCCCAGCAGGCAGAAGATGCGGGGACGGGCATTGCCGCGAGCACGAAGCCCCAACGCCATGCCGATGGCAAGCGGCAGTCCATGGCCGAGCGATCCGCTGGAGATCTCGACACCCGGGATGAGGACGCGATCGGGGTGCAGGCCCAGAGGGGAGGCGTAGCGCGCCCAGTCGCGCAGCAAGCCCTCGTCGATGAAGCCCTTCGCGGCGAGCACCGCGTAGTAGGCCATCGGGCCGTGCCCCTTCGAGAGAAGGAAGCGGTCGCGATCGTCGTCCTCGACCATTTCGGGGCTGACATTGAGGACGCGGTCGTAAAGGACCCAGAGGACGTCTAGCGTGGAGGTGGCACTGGCGGAGTGCTTCTCGTCGCCCGTCATGAGGCCAATGAGGCGGTCGAGGCCGGCGTACGTCTCGCGGGGGACGGTGTCGGGAGGGGCGGCAGGCGGTGTGTTGGCGTAGGTCATAGCGAGAGGGTAAAACTTCAAGTGTCCTTGAAGTCAAGCCCTTAACCCGGGAGATTTGACATGCTGGCGGAGCGCATCACGATCTCGGAGCTGGCGGAGCGCAGCGGGGTGGCCGCATCGGCCTTACGGTACTACGAGTCGCTGGGGCTGATCCGGGCCGAACGGACCCGGGGCAACCAGCGGCGATTCCGGCGCAGCGTCCTGCGGCGAGTGGCGGTGATCAAGGTGGCGCAGACGATGGGCGTACCACTGCGGGAGGTGCGGCGGGCGTTCGCCGCGCTGCCGCTGGGCCGCGACCCGACTCCGGCCGACTGGGAGCGCCTGTCCGGCGCCTGGCGGGACGAGCTGAGCCGGCGGATCGCGACGCTCGAAAAGCTCCGCGGTCAGCTCTCCTCCTGCATCGGCTGCGGCTGCTTGTCGCTCGAACGGTGCGCCCTCTTCAACCCGGACGACCGGGCGCGGGCGAAGGGAGACGGGCCGCGGTACCTGTTGGGGGATGTGGCGGAGGTGTAGCGCTGGGCGTTAGGAATCAGGGGTTGGCCCACGGAAAGACGTTCGACCAACGCATGTGATCGCTACCAGCTTGAGATGGGGGCGACGATCTTTTCGGCGAGGTATTCGAGGGTATGGGGGGTGTCGACGAAGGGGGTGTTGATGATGGGCTGGTCCATCCCGGCGTCGCGGAAGCGACGCACCCACTCGAGTGTCTGTTGCGGCGACTGCCATCGGCCCCCGGGGATACTGTCCGGCTCGTCGTGGACCATCAGCGTGAGCAGCACCGTCTTCTCGATGCGATCGTAGTCGCGCCCCTCGCGCGCGCAGTGATCCTTCAGCACCCCGCTCAGGCGCACGAAGGCATCGAGCGACTCCTCGCCCGGCAGGCCACCGCCCATGTTCCACGCGTCCGCGTACTTCGCGACGAACCGCAGCGTCTTCTTCTCACCCCGCCCGCCGATGAGGATCGGCGGATGCGGTTTCGAGACGGGCGGCGGCACGCACAGCGTCTCCCCAAAGCGGAAGTGCTTGCCCTCAAACGCGCCGTTGTTCTCCGGATCCCACATCTGGTGGGCGATGCGCAGCGTTTCCTCGAGCTTCTGGAATCGCTCGGTCCAGGTCCCGAAGGGGATGCCGAATGCGTCGTGCTCCTGCTGGAACCACCCCGCGCCCATGCCCAGGTACGCGCGCCCACCCGACAGTACGTCGAGCGTCGTGGCGGTCTTGATGAGCACGCCCGGGTTCCGATACGTCGCGCCCGTGACCATAGTCCCGAGCTTTATCGTCGAGGTGTGGCCTGCCGCGAAGGAGAGCCCTGCGTAGCCCTCGATCATGTCCTCCTCCGGCCGGCCGACGCCCGGGATCTGGAGGAAGTGGTCCATGAGCCACAGCGAGTAGAAGCCGGACTGCTCAGCGCGCCGGGCGATGGCGGCGAACGTCTCGCCCAGGCGTTCCGGGCCGCCGGACCAGGACAGGTAAGGGACTTGCAGGCCGATGCGCATGTGTCGAGTCTACAGTTGACAGTTGACAGGCGACAGTTGATGTACTCGTTCGGTACATCCCGCTACAGCGACCCCCTTTCAGTGCTAGAGTTCTG
>CAYJMG010000004.1:131913-153367 GCA_964371355.1 uncultured Dehalococcoidia bacterium | reverse complement strand
CGCGCGGGCTGAAAGCCCGCGCTGCGGTGTCGGGAGGTGTCACATCGCGCGGGCTGAAAGCCCGCGCTGCGGTGTCGGGAGGTGTCACATCGCGCGGGCTGAAAGCCCGCGCTGCGGTGTCGGGAGGTGTCACATCGCGCGGGCTCAAAGCCCGCGCTGCGGCCACAGCCGAGGGCGGCTGTGCTCCATCCTCGGCGGCCATGCGCTGGTAGAGGGCGAGGCGGAGGTTGAGGTCGCCGATGTAGCTCTCGGGGATGTAGGCGGTGAGCGGCAGGTCGATGATGATGGGTGGCTGGAGTTTCGGCGGCGGCGGAGGCTCGCCGCGGGCCAGCGCCTTCAGGCCCTCGACGGCGTCGGCCAGCAGCTTCACATACAGGTCGAAACCCACGGTCCCGATCTGGCCCGACTGCTCGGCGCCCAGCAGGTTACCGGCGCCGCGGATCTCGAGGTCACGCAGCGCGATCTGGAAGCCGGCGCCCAGCTCCGTCGCCTCGAAGATGGTCTGCAGCCGTTTCTGCGCGACCTCGCTCAGCGCGCGGTGCTTCTCGTATAGCAGGTAGGCGTAGGCGCGGGCGGCCCCGCGCCCCACGCGGCCACGAAGCTGGTAGAGCTGGGCCAGGCCGAACCGGTCGGCGTTGTTGATGGCGATCGTGTTCACGTTCGGGATATCCAGCCCCGACTCGATGATCGTCGTGCACACCAGCACGTCGGCCTTGCCCTCGGTGAAGTCCAGCATGACGCGCTCGAGGCTGTCCTCGTGCATCTGCCCGTGGCCGATCAGGATCTCCGCCTCGGGGACGATCTCGCGCAGGTGGCGGGCGACCAACTCGATGTTGTGCACGCGGTTGTGCACGAAGTACACCTGACCGCCGCGCTCCATCTCGCGCACGATGGCTTCGCGCACCAGGTGGTCGTCGAACTCGGTAACGTAGGTCTTGATGGGCAGCCGCTCCTCCGGCGGCGTCTCGATCGTGGACATGTCGCGGATGCCGGTGAGGGCCATGTTCAGTGTGCGGGGGATGGGCGTGGCCGTCAGCGTCAGCACGTCCACCTCGCTCCGCATCTGCTTGAGGCGCTCCTTGTGCGTGACGCCGAAGCGCTGCTCCTCGTCGATGATGATGAGGCCCAGGTTCTTGAACGAGATGTCCTTCTGCAGCAGGCGGTGCGTCCCAATGACGACGTCCACGCCCCCCGCCGCCAACTCGCCGGCGATCCGGCGCTGGTCTTTGTCGCTGCGGAACCGCGAGAGCACCTCGACGCGCACGGGGAAGCCGGCCAGCCGCTGGCGGAAGGTGTTGTAGTGCTGCTGGGCCAGCACCGTCGTCGGGACGAGGACGGCGACCTGCATGCCGTCGACGACGGCCTTGAAGGCGGCTCGCACGGCGACCTCGGTCTTGCCGTAGCCCACGTCGCCGCAGACGAGCCGGTCCATCGGCCGGACAGCCTCCATGTCGTGCTTCACGTCGCGGATGGCCGCCTGCTGGTCGGGCGTCTCGACGTACGGGAACGAAGCCGACAGCTCGGTCTCCCACGCGCCGTCGGTGGGGAATGTGTGTCCCTGCGACACCTCGCGGGAGGCGTAGAGCTGCAGCAGCTCCTTCGCAAGCTCCTGCACGGCGCGACGCACGCGGGCCTTCGCCCGCGGCCACTCCTGCGACCCCAGCCGGGTCAGCGACGGCCGGTGCTCGCTGGGCCCGACGTAGCGGGACACGCGGTCGACCTGCTCGACCGGGACGTACAGCCGGTCGCCGTCGGCGTACTGCAGCTCCAGGTACTCGCGCTCGGCGCCGTCGATGCCACGACGCACCAGGCCCGCGAACTTTGCGATGCCATGCTCGACGTGGACGACGTAGCTGCCGGCCTCGAGATCGGCGAGGAACGCCTCGCGCGAGGAGCCGCGGCGGGGCGGGGCGCGGCGCTGCTTGCTGAAGCCGAAGACCTCGGCGTCGGTGAGCAGGGTGAGGCCTGTGCCCTCCTCACCAACGGCCCAGCCGTGGGGGAGCGAGCCGTGCATGATGGTGAGGGCGCCGCGCCCGAGCTGCGGCTCTGCCATCGTCTCGGCCAGGCGAGCGAAGACGTCGTGCTCCTCAAGCAGGTCTGCCAGCCGCTTCGACTGCGTGGAGATGATCACGACCTGCTGGCCGCGCCGCAGCGTCTGCGTCAGCTCGTCGGCCAGCACGCGCAGCCGCCCGCCGTAGGCCGCCGTCGGCCCGAACGGGAGCCGGACCGCCGCCTGTGCGTCCTGGGACGGGAGCGCCTCCTCGTCGCCGACGGCCCAGCGCGAGAGGCTGAGCCGCCGCGGCAGCGCCTCGACGGCGTCGCGCAGTTCCGTCCACGTCGCGTGCGGCTCCGGCATGCCGTGCGGCAGCTCGCCGCGCAGCTCCAGCTCCCGCCGCGCTTCGTGCGCCTGCTCGTCGTGCTCCTGCTGCAGCGCGGCGATGTCGGCCGGCTCGTCGATGATGACGGTGGCCTCCGGCGGCACGTGGTCAAGCAGCGTCGATGTCGCCAGGAAGGCTGTGTACACGTCGTCGCCCGCGAACGCCTGGCCCTCGAGCAGCGCCGCCACGTCGCGGTCGGTGCGCTCGCGCTGTTCGTCGCGCAGACCCTGCGTCTGCATACGCTCCGCGAGATGCCGCATGCGGGCCGGGTCGATGACCAGCTCGCGCGCGGGGCCGATGCGCACGGCGTCGCGCTGCTCTGACGAGCGCTGGGTGGCGGGATCGAAGGCGCGGATCGACTCGACCTCGTCGCCGAACAGCTCGATGCGCAGCGGACGCTCTTCGGCGGGAGGCCACAGGTCGACGATGCCGCCGCGGCGCGAGGCCTCGCCGGGCGCCGTCACCTGCGGCTCGATGCGGTAGCCGCCGGCGTCGAGCGCGCGCAGCAGGTCGTGCTGGTCCAGGCGCTTGCCGCGCGCGACCGCGACGGTGGCCGTACGCAGCTCGGCGGGGGAGATCGTGCGCTGTGCGACCGCCGCCCCGCATGCCACGACGATGGCGCCCGGCAAGGAGCGCAGCGCCTCGAGGGCGGCGAGGCGTGCGGTGACATCCTCGGGGTCGGGAGCGAGGCGCTCGTAGGGGAGGGCGTCGCGCTCCGGGAAGACGAGCACGCGGGTGGCCTGCGCGGGTCCGAGCCACGCGCGCAACTCGTCGGCGAGCGCGTCGGCGTGCTGGGGCTTGGGCGCGATGATAAGGATCGACGTGTCCGCCGTGACGGCGAGGGCAGCGATGACGGCGGCCTTCGCGCCATCGCTGACGCCGAGGGTGAGGGAGTGCGCGGCGGACATGCGGCTGCGGAGGCGGTCGAGCGCGACCGCCCCGTCGATGACGGGCAACAGCGCCGAAAGGTCCATGCGCCTCCCGCGCGCAGCACAAACGGGGGCTGATAGCGCGATCAGCCCCTTCGGACGGGGTCAGTGTAGCAGGCTAGCCAATCAGTCCTCGTAGAAGTGCGGCCGCAGATCCGATTGAGGAACATATGCCGACCTGCCCGAAGATCGCGCGGGCGGTTCTGGGATCAAGCTCGCGATGCAGGGGCACGGTCAGGGTCTGGCTGGCGCCCATCGGTTGATCCGCGGCGCAGCCTAACAACGGCAGGTTCCAGTTCCATCGTCGCACCAATCACGGGGAAGGGGCGAGGCCGAGCGCGGCGGGGTCCTCGTCCTCGAGCGCTAGTGCCACTGCCTCCTGCAGATTGGCTGCGACCTCGTCGAGGGTGGCGGCCCGCGTGATCGCGTGAAGCTCCGGGCGCTCGGCAGCGTACCCGGACTCATCGCCGGGGCGAATGATTGCGTTCACGGTCCGCTGCAGGTACATGGCATCACCTCAGGCGCATTGCAACGGTTCACTCGCCGTTGCTGTCCAACCCTGAGGGTGGGCCGTCGTCGCGGTTGTAGCGGTTCATCGCGGCCTCGATGCCTTCGGCGAGGGCGCACTCGATCGCCTCGACGGCGCGCTCGACGCCGGCGTCGAGCTGGGTCTTCTCGTCGGGCGGAGGATCGCTGAGCACCCAGTTGGCCACGTCTTCGGGCTCCCACGAGGGCTCGCCGCGCACGACCGGGCGGCCGATGCCCACGCGGACGCGGGGGAAGTCTTCGGTCTTGAGGACGCGGATGATGTCGGACATGCCTTTCTGGCCGCCGCCACCGCCTTTGCGGCGCAGCCGCACTCTGCCGCTCGGGAGGTCCAGGTGGTCGCAGACGACGAGGATCTCGCGGGCGTGGTCGATGTTCAGCTTCTTGACCAGCGCCCACACGGCCTTGCCGCTGTCGTTGTTGAAGGTGCGCGTGCGCGCGACGGCCACGCGCCGGCCGCTGATCTCGCCCTCGGCCACCGCGAAGGTGCCGGTCTTGGTCGAGAAGTCGAGGCGATGCTTCTTCGCCAGCCGGTTCACCACCCAGAAGCCGACGTTGCGGCGGTTGCCGGCGTAGTCCGGGCCCGGGTTCCCGAGCGCGAACACGAGGCGGATGTCGTACTGACGGCTTTCGTCGCCGGCATCCTCCGGTGCGTCGTCGCGGCCCAGCACGCGTCGCAGAAAGCCGCTCACGAGCCTCTCGCCTTCTTCGACGATTTCCGGAACGGCACCACCTTCTTCGATCCAGCCTCGTCCTTGGGCCCTCTGAGTGCTTCGGGCGCCGGCGCCGTGCCCATCACGTCGGCCAGCAGCCGCTGCATCGCCTCGCGGGCCATCGAAGGCTCAGTGGGCTGGAACAGCTTCAGGAATCGAAGATCCTCGCTGAACTCTTCGAGCGTGGAGGCCGGCGTCTTGCCTGCCTCCAGCCGCCGAAGCGCGCGACGCAGCCGCACGACGCCCGGGGCGCGGTACGGCGGGCGGGCGGCGGGATCCTCCGGCCGCAGCCTGACGGCCAGGTCGGCGAGCGCGTCCGTGCCCGGCCGGACGCACAGCTCGTGACGTATGACCGCGACGTAGGCGGGCGCAAGGTCGTCCATCAGGAGGATGATAGTCGGTTCAGCCCGGCACGTGATAGGCGCCCGGTTCCGCGCGGTCGAACGACTCGTTGAAGGCCCGGGTGCCGTCCGCGTCCTCCGTCCGCCATACAACCTGCACGCCGACGGAGTTGGCGATGTCGTGGATCGCGGCGCGTCTCTCCGAACAGGAGGGCGGATGTTGGTACACGAGGGCGGGATGCGTGGCGATGCCCCGCTGCCAGTAACTCTCGCAGTATCTCATCAACTGCCGGATGTGCCGCGAGAGATTCGGCCGTACGCGACGATCGGCTATGCGATCCCATTCGGTGGCTTTGAGTTCGCTGACGACGACGCTTCCATCATCGAGCGTCTTCAGGACGTCGATGCGCCCCTTCCGGCCGCTGGCCAGTCGCACCGCGACCTGAGGCGCGACCGGCTCCTGCTCGGTGTTGGGCCAGCCGGGGAGTTCGGCGTCTTCGAATGCTCTGCCCCGTGCCGACCATTCCGGCATGACTCACCCCGCCGCCGCGCTCGCCAGGCGGCCCGCCCGCGAGCGCTCGACCATCGCCGGCAGCGCCGCCAGCGCGTAGTCGATCTCGTCGGCCGTCGTGTCCGGGCCCAGGCTAAAGCGCAGCGTCGATGCCGCCTGCTCGAGCGGCACGCCGCAGGCGATGAGCACGTGCGACGGCTCGATCGTGGTGGCGTTGCACGCCGCGCCCGCGCTCACCATGATCCCCGCCGCGTCGAGGTCGGCGACCAGGTCGCGCGCGTCGGCGCCGTCGAAGCTGATGCTGACATTGTTCGCCAGCCGCCGCTCGGTGTGGCCGTTGGGTTGCGTCCGTCCGATCGTCGTCAGGATCCCGTCGCGGAGCCGCGTCGCCAGCGAACGCACCCGGGCGCTGTCCGTGTCGAGAGACTCCTGCGTCATGCGCAGCGCTTCGGCTGCGCCCACGATGCCCGGCACGTTCTCGGTCCCTGCGCGGCGTTGGCGCTCCTGTCCGCCGCCGTTCTGCTGGGCCAGGAACGGCACGCCGCGCCGGATGTACATGATGCCGACGCCCTTGGGCCCGCGGAACTTGTGCGCGGAGAGGCTCAGCAGGTCGACGCCGCGCTCGGCGAAGTCCATCCGCAGCGTGTTCGGCGCCTGCACGGCGTCGGTGTGGAAGGGGATGCGCTTGCGCAGGGCCGCCGCGCGCCCCCGTACGGCCGCCGCGATCTCGAACACCGGCTCGATGGTGCCGATCTCGTTGTTAGCCGTCATCACGCTGACCAGCACCGTCGCCGGCGTGACCGCGCGCGCAACCTCGTCCGGGTCGACGAGCCCCTGGCGGTCTACGGGGAGATACGTGACCTCGAAGCCATAGCGCTCCAGGTACTGGCAGGCGTGCAGCACCGCGTGGTGCTCGACCTGCGACGTGACGATGTGGTTGCCGGCGCGCGCCTTCTTTTGCTGGAAGGCGACGCCCTTGATCGCGGTGTTGATGGACTCACTGCCGGCGCCGGTGAACACGATCTCGGTCGGCTTGCAACCGATGATCGAGGCCACGGTCTTGCGGGCCTTCGTGACAGCGTCGGCGGAGATCTTGCCCAGCCCGTACGTCGCCGACGGGTTGCCATAAGAAATGGTAAGGAACGGCATCATCGCCTCTAGCACGCGGGGATCGAGCGGCGTCGTCGCAGCATGGTCGAGGTACACGAGGCGTTCGGGAGGCATCGATTGAGCCTAGCGGGTGGCGGTGGACGAAGTAAAGCGCCCTTGCGGCCTCGCCCTCGTCACTCGGGCGGGCCAGCGGCGGGTGTCGCGCCGAGGCCGGCGAGCGATGAGAGGTCGCCGAGCCCGCCGAACAGCGATGCGCCAGAGCCAGGCGCGGGCTTCTTGCCGTGCAAGACCGTGCGGATCGCGCGCGGGATGGCCGGCAGCAACTCGCTGGCCAGCATCCCGCGGTCGCCGAAATCGTCGCCCAGCTCCTCCGCCGCGAGGCCGTGTACGAACACACCGCAGGCCGCGGCCTCAAACGGCGTCATGTCCTGGGCGAGCAGCCCGGCGATGACGCCCGCCAGCACGTCGCCGGTGCCGGCCGAAGCCAGCAGCGGATTTGCGTGCGGACTGACGGCCACGCGGCCGTCGGGCGCGGCGACAATCGTGTGCGCGCCCTTGAGGACGACAACGTGGCCCCACGCCTCTGCGGCCGACGTTGCGGTCCCGAGGCGGTCCGCCTGCACGGCCTCGACGGTCGTGCCGAGCAGACGCGCCATTTCGCCGGGATGCGGGGTCAGGACGAGGAGTGCCTTCACGCGAGTCAGCGTGTCGCCGATCGGTGCGAGTGCGTTGAGTGCGTCGGCGTCGACGACCGCAGGGCGATCTTGCGGCAGCCATCCGAGTGTATTGATCACGAGCTCGTGCATGCCTTCATGCTGACCAAGGCCCGGCCCGACGAGGAGCACGTCACACGTCGAGGCTTGGTCGACGAGTTCCACGTGCGCGTCGCTGGCAATGTGCCCGTCACGGTCATCGAGCGGATACCAAGTCGCTTCTGGCATCGAACCGGCGAGCGCGTTCCGCACCTTCGAGGTGGTTGCCACCGTCACGAGCCCCGCTCCTACGCGGTAGCAGCCCTCTGCCGCCAGCCGCGCCGCGCCGACGTAGTTCCGGGACCCCGCAACCACTAGCACCTTCCCGAAAGTGCCCTTGTTCGCCGACTTCGACCGCTTCGGTAGCCGCTCGCGGACCCAGGCCGTGGTCAGCAGCTCGACCGGCAGGTCGCGCTCGGCCTCCTTCGGCAGGCCGATGTCGACGACTTCCACGCGGCCGGCGTGCTCGGAACCCGGCAGCATGTACAGCCCTACTTTTGCGACACCGAACGTCACCGTGAGTTCCGCTGTGATGGCCAGCGGATCCGCGCGGCCGCTGTCCGCGTCGACGCCGGTCGGTACATCCACAGCGATCACCTTCGGCGGGCGGGCGCCTTCCGCGCGCTCCCGGATCCGGCGCAGGATCTCGGCCATTACGCCCTCCATCGGGCGTGATGCCCCGATGCCGAGCAGTGCGTCGACGACGACCTCGGCGCCGTCGATGGCGTCCTGCAGCTTCGTGAACCCGTCGTCGTGCTCAGCGTCGAACACGGTGGCGCCGCGCTCGAGGACCAGCTCGAGGTTCTTGTCGCCCTCGCGCGGGCGGGTCATGTACACGCACACGTCGGCGTCCCAGTCCGCGAGATGCCGCGCCGCCACGAGGCCGTCGCCGCCATTGTTGCCGGGCCCGACCAGCACCAGCACGCGCCTGCCCGAGACGATCCCGAGGTTTAGCCACACCTCCTGGGCGACGGCGAGCCCGGCTTGCTCCATCAGCTCTTCGAGCGTCGTGCCGGTCGCGACCGCCGCCTGCTCGAGGGCGCGCATCTGGTCCGACGTGCACAGCTTCATAGCCGTCCCTGCTCTTTCAGCCACTCGACCAGCCGCTCCCGGTGCGCCGCGCGGTCCAGCGGCGCGTCGTCGGCCATCCCGACGACGGCCGCTATGGCGAGGTCGCCCTCGTGCGTGAGGCTCACGTCGATGCCTCGCAGGCCGATCGTCTCGCCGCGCTGCTTCGCCAGGCCGTGCAGGTACACAAGCGGCTTGCCCCGGCGGTTCGGCAGGATCTCGATCTCCCGCCAGGCCAGCCCTCTCGCGCCCGTACCCAGGGCTTTCATCACCGCTTCCTTTGCGGCGAACCGGGCCGCAAGCTCGTGGACGCGGCCCCGGCACCAGGCGACCTCCTCCGGTGTGTACACGCGCCGCAGGAAGCGCTCGGGGTGCTTGTCCATCACCTTCCGCACCCGCGAGATCACGATCACGTCGACGCCCACGGCCATCTCCATGGGTCGATTGTACGGGCGGTGATCGGCGAGGGCACAGCCTGAACCTAAGCCTCGCCGCCGGTAGACTGGCGCCGCATGACGGCCACGATCATCGATGGGACGGCGATCGCCCAGCAGGTACGCGACGAGGTGGCGGAGCGCGTGCGGACGCTCGCGTCGCGCGGCGTCGAGCCCGGCCTGGCGGTCGTGTTGGTGGGCGAGGACCCGGCGTCGGTCTCGTACGTGCGCGGCAAGACGCGCGACGCGGCCGCCGTGGGGATGCGCTCCGAGACGATCCGGATGCCCGCGGAGGTCACGCAGGCCGAACTCCTGCGGCTGGTGAACGGCCTCAACGACGATCCCGGCTGGCACGGCGTCCTCGTCCAGTTGCCCCTGCCCGCCCACATCGACGAGCGCGCGATTACCGAGGCGGTCGTGCCGGAGAAGGACGTCGACGGCCTGCACCCGGTGAACGTGGGCCGCCTCTTTCGCGGCGAGCCGGGCTTCCTCTCGTGCACGCCGCACGGCGTCATCCAGATGCTGCTGCGTTCCGGGCACGACCCGGCGGGCAAGCACGTGGTGGTGTGCGGGCGCTCGAACCTGGTCGGCAAGCCGCTGGCGGGGCTGCTGATGCAGAAGCGGCGTGGCGGCAACGCGACGGTCACCGTGTGCCACACCGGCACGCCCGACATCGGCGTGTACACCCGTCAGGCCGACATCCTGGTCGCCGTGATGGGCCGGCCGCGGACCATTACGGCCGACATGGTGCGGGAGGGCGCCGTCGTCATCGACGTGGGTGTGAACGCCATCCCCGATCCGACGAAGAAGTCCGGCCAGCGGCTCGTCGGCGACGTGGACTTCGACTCCGTGGCCCAGAAAGCGGCCGCGATTACGCCCGTGCCCGGCGGCGTCGGACCCATGACGCGTGCCATGCTGCTGTGGAACACGGTCATCGCCGCGTCCGGTGGCCCTGAGGCCGTTTCCCTTTGAGGGCTCCCCGGGTGTCGCCAGGCGCAGGCGCACGAAGAAGCCGGACCTCCTAAGCTCCGGCTTCTTCGTCGTTCTTCCCAAACTGACCGACCTACTGGTGTTCTGCAGGGAAGGGCGGCCGGCCAAGCCGCCCCCGGAGCCTCCTCCTTGTTGCTGGATCCCCCGCCTTGTTGCCACCAAAGCATCCAGCTCACTCGGACTTGGCTCCAACCCGGGACCCCCTCCTCTCGGTCCGCCTGCCCTGCTCCCCCGCTCCCCGCGAGTTTCCTGCATCCACTGAGCCGGGCGGCTATATGAAATGTGGCGCGAATCTTCGAAATTCGCAGCCTTATGACACCTCAGCCACTTGCCAATCGGTGAAAACTAATGCATGATGTGAGAGAACTGATTGCCATAACAGGTGTACCGCTTCGTGAAATCCAGCACATGAACGAGGAACCGTGATTCCAGTAGCCTGATTGGTTATGCCTGATTAGTGTTGCCTGACTGTCGATACATGCATTGTAGTTCGTGAAACCGGGCTGTCAAGTACCTTTACCAACGAATTTCTAGGATTTTTTCTTGGTCCGCCAACTCCATCCGAATGAATCCGAGAGCGTCCATTCCAGGGAAGGACAGGAGGCTATGAACCGCCAGCAGCAGAGGTGGGGGTTCCTCACGAATCACGCGCTCGTGCTCATCTACGTGGTCCGCCATCCCGGCGCTACCGTCCGCGAGATAGCGGGCGGCGTCGGCGTCACCGAGCGCGCAACACTCGAGATCCTCCGCCAGCTCGGCGACGACCACATTGTCGAGCGCACGCGCGAGGGCCGGCGCAACACGTACGCGGTGAACTTCGAGGAGATGGCCGCTTACCGCCGCGAGGGCACCGTCCAGCTCACCCCCCGTGAGTTCGTGGACGGCCTCATCGGCGTCCTGCTCGCGATGTCCGACTACCACGGCAGCGCGAACGGCGCCAAGGCCCCCCCGCTGGACTCGGGCGCGCTCGAGCCTCGTACCGGGGACTGGGGGTTCTTCACGAACCACGCGCTGCTGCTGCTGGCGATCGTGCTCGATCCGGGCGCCACGGTGCGCGAGATGGCGGTGAGCATGGGCGTGACCGAACGCGCCGTCGTCGCCATCCTCAACCAGCTGGAGGACGAAGGCATCGTCATCCGCGAGCGGCAGGGCCGCCGCAACAGCTATACGATCGACCTGAAGGCGGTACGGACCTTCCCGCGCTGGTCGCCGGGCGAATGGGAGCTGCCCCACCAGCTCGTAGACGTCGCCGTCGCCGGCCTGGAGTCGCTCATCCGCCGCAACGGAGGCGGCATGGCCGCGGGGTAGTTCGGAGCTGCCCGTAGCCATCGGCCATTAGGCGACGAAACCTGTTGGACCGTGAGGGCGAGTACGGGCTTCTCTTGCCGGTACGACCACGCCCCTCGTTCGGAGGGGCGTTCGGGGCGGACGGCCAATGGATCGCGGCCAGGAGCTGACGGGCGGGGCCGTCACCCGACGCCGGCCTTCTGACGCTCGGGCTCCAGCTCCACCACCGGGGCCTCGCTCGCCTCCACCATCTGGTTCCGCTCGTAGTACAGCCGCACCAGCGAGTCGGCCAGTTTCTTCGAGTCGTGGCGGTAGCGGTTGTCCACGCAGACAACGTCGGACTTCACCACGCGGGCGCCGTCCAGGTTGATGCGGTCGATGCGCACCGGGTCGGAGTGCCACTCCTCGGGCAGGCCACCGTTGTAGTTGCTGTTCGCCAGCACGAAGTCGAACAGGTTGCCGTGCAGGTGCTCCTTCAGCGCCGCGAAGTGATCGCTGACGCTGAACGAGTCCGTCTCGCCGTGCTGGGTGGCCACGTTGCACACGTACACCTTCAGCGCCGATGAGACCTCGATCGCGCGCCGGATCCCTTCGACGAGCAGGTTCGGCATAACGCTCGTCATCAGGCTCCCGGGGCCGCAGATGATCATGTCGGCCTGCAGGATGGCGCGGATCGCATCGGGGTTCGCCTGTGCCGCCGGGAAGGGCGACGGGTCGAGGAAGATCTCCTGGACGTGCCCGTGTTCCGTGATCGCCGATTCGCCGCGGATCACCTGGCCGTCCTCCGTGCGCGCGCACAGCGTCAGCGAGTGCAGCGTCGCGGGGAGGATCTGGCCGCGCACCGCGAGCACGCGGCTTGTCTCGCGTACCGCCTCCTCGAAGTTGCCGGCGACGTTCGTCATCGCGGCGATGAAGAGGTTGCCGAAGCTGTGCCCCTCGAGGCCCTCGCCCTCCGAGAACCGGTATTCGAAGAGCTGTGACATCAGCGGCTCGGCGTCGGCCAGCGCGGCGATGTTCTTGCGGATGTCGCCCGGTGGCAGCACACCCAGCTCGCGCTGGAGCCGGCCGGAGCTGCCGCCGTCGTCGGCGATGGAGACGATGGCCGTGATGTTACCCGTGTACTCCTTGATCCCGCGCAGCAGCGTCGAGAGGCCGGTGCCGCCGCCCAGGACGACGATCTTGGGCCCGCGCCGCAGGTAGCGGTGGTTGTAGATGATGTCGACGATGCTCTCGTTACGCTCGGGCTTGATGAAGGCTGAAAGCAGCGATTGATTCAGCTTCCACACGCTAAAGCCGATGATGCCCAGCGCGGCGGTCACGAACAGCCCTCCACGGATGAAGCGCGGCAGGAACTGCAAGGTGGCGTAGTAGACCCAGTCGGGGAAGGTGTAGCTGACGTAGACCTCGCGCAGGAAGTAGGCGAAGCCCAGTCCCATGATGGCCACGCCCACGAGCAGCAGCAGGAGCCACCGCTTGATGTGCATGCCGAAATAGAACCACTTGATGAAGCTCGGATCTTTGATTAACTGGCGCATTTCGCCCGCCAGTCTATCACAGCCTCGTCCAATGTGAATAGATCAATGATCAATTCTTGGCCTGCGCTTCCAGCTTCTGCCTCAGGATCTCGGTGGCCGTCTCCGGTTTCGCGCGCCCCTTGCTCTCGCGCATCACCTGGCCCACGAGGAACTTGATCGCCTCCTGCTTGCCAGCGTGGTAGTCCGCCACCGGCTTGGGGTGCGCTTCGATGACCTTATCGACGATCTGGCTGATCTCGTCCGCCCCGCCGATCTGCTCCAGGCCGAGGTCCTTGACGATGACGGCGGGCTCGCGCCCCGTGCGGAACATCTCCTCGAACACCGACTTGGCCGTCGCGCCGGTGATCGTCCCCCCCTCGATGAGCGAGATCATAGCATAGAGGCTCGCGGGGGCGACCTTTGTTTCGCTTATGTCCGTGTCAGTTGCATTAAGCAGACGCGCCAGCTCGACATTCACCCAGTTGTTGATGAGCCGCGAGTAGCGTTTCAGCGCGTCGCCACCCAGCGCGCGCGCTGGTGCGGCCGCGGCCTCGTAGTAGTCCGCCTTGTCGCGGGACTCGACGAGAAGGTTGGCGTCGTACAGCGAGAGCCCGTACTCCGACTGGAATCGCGCTCGCTTGGTGTCCGGAAGCTCGGGCAGGCGCTCGCGGATCTCCTCGACATAAGTCACATCGACGGTTATCGGCGGCAGGTCCGGCTCCGGGAAGTACCGGTAGTCGTGCGCCCCTTCCTTCGACCGCTGGCTGACGGTCTTGCCTTTGGCGTATTCGGTGCCCTCGGCGTCCTTCTGCGCGCCCTCGACCCAGCCGCGCGTCTCCTGTGCGATGGTCCGGCCGGCGTCGAGTTCTTCCGTCTGGCGGCGGATCTCGTATCGGATCGCGTTGTACACGGCACTGAAGGAGTTCATGTTCTTGACTTCCACCTTCGCGCCGTACTCGGGTGAGCCGGCGGGGCGGAGCGATACGTTGGCGTCGCAGCGGAAGTTGCCTTCCTCCATGTTGGCGTTGCTGACGCCGATGTATCGCAGGATCTGGCGCAGCTTCAGCAGGTACTCCCGCGCCTCCTCCGGCGACCGCATGTCCGGCTCGCTCACCACCTCCATGAGCGGCACGCCGGCGCGGTTCATGTCGATCAGCGAGTACCCGTCGCCCGTGCCGTCGTCCTTATGGGTCAGCCGGGCGGTGTCTTCCTCCAGGTGCGCGCGCGTGATGCCGACGCGACGCGGCTCCTCGCCCTCCACCTGGACCTCGATCCAGCCGTTCTGGGTCAACGGCAGGTCGTACTGCGAGATCTGGTAGCCCTTCAGCAGGTCGGGGTAGGGGTAGTTCTTGCGGTCGAACTTCGCGAACGCGGGGATCTCGCAGTTCAGCGCCAGTCCCGTCATCACCGTGAACTCGACGGCCTTGCGGTTCATGACGGGCAGCACGCCCGGCAGCGCCATGCACACCGGACAGACATGCGTGTTCGGCGGCGCATCGGCGTACGAGGCGCTGCAGTCGCAGAACATCTTCCGCGCCGTCAGCAACTGGACGTGCGTCTCCAGACCGATCACGGCCTCGTAACGGACGGCGGGGGTGATTGTGGTCATAGGATCCGGCGTGTGCCCTGTGCGCCAACTATAGCAGCGGACAGATCGCGTAACAATCGGAATCCCACTTCGTAGAACACATGTCTAGCTGGCCGCCTGCATTTGCCACGTAGCGCGGGCCTTCAGCCTGCGCGGTGTCATCCAGCATCCAGCGTCGGGCCTCTAACCTCCGGCCTCGCGCGCTTCCGGCGTAATACCCGTGATCTGCCCGATCAACTCCGGCAACCGCTCGACCAGCTCCGAGCGCGCCACCGCCAGGTCCGCGCCCGCGTGCCGGGCCGCGCGCAGCGTCCCCGCGTCCGTATGCCGTCCGAACGCCAGCACCGCCGCGCCCACGGCCTTCGCTCCCCGGATTACAACCTCTGGGTCGAGCCCGGCCGCCTGCAGGTCGACGATGACGATCGCCGGCCGTCGGGCCAGCGCGTCCCGTGCCGAGAGCGGGGTGTCCGCGACCTCCGTCTGGAACCCGAGCGCCCGGGCCGCCGCCTCGATACGCGGCTGGAACATCAGGTCGGGCACGGCGATGACGGCGAGCTTGCTCATGCGATCAGGGTAGCTCTCGATTCGCCGAAGGAGACAGCACGCGCAGAGGGCGCCCGAGCGCGGGGCGCCGGAACGTCGGGGCGCCCGAGCGCCGGGGCGCCCGAGGCATCGTGATATAGTCCGCCTGTCCGTACTGCGTTGCGGCGCCAGCACGTGCCGGGGTGGCGGAACTGGCATACGCAGCGGACTTAAAATCCGCCGGCCGCAAGGCCTTGTGGGTTCGAGTCCCACCCCCGGTACCATCACCCTCGATGCAGCTCCCTGAGGCCCGCGCATTCGGCCACAAGCAAGCGCTCTTCGTGCCCGCGCTTCTCGCCGTGGGCGTGTTGGCGCTTGCCATGCGCGCGTGGGAGATGGCCGACAAGAGCATCTGGCTCGACGAAGCGTGGTCGTGGCGCGCCGCCCGCCTCCCGCTGTCGTCGATGGTCGACTGGACCGCGCAGGACAAGCATCCCCCGCTGTACTACGGCGTCCTGCACTACTGGACCGACGCATTCGGCGATGGCGAGGCAGCGCTGCGCATGCCGTCCGCGCTCGCGGGCGCGCTCGCGGCGGCGCTCCTCGCTGCTGCCGGGTGGCGCGCCGGCGGCGCAAAACTCGGCGTCCTCGCGGGCGTGCTCCTCGCCGTGCATCCCACCGCCGTCGAGTTCGCCCAGGAAGCACGGATGTACCCGCTCGAGGGCCTGCTGTCGCTCGCGTCGAGCATCGCCCTCGCCGCGCTGATCGACCGGCCGTCGTCCGTGCGCGTCGCGGCATACGCGGCGCTCGCGCTCGCGGCGGTCTACACGCACTACAGCGGCTTCATGCTGCTGGGAGTGCACGCCATGCTGATCGCCGGCTATGCGATCAGCCGGTTTAGGGCCGACCGCGGCGGGCGCGTTGCCGTTGCCGGGGGCGTCGCGCTGGCGATCGTCGCCGCCGGGTATGCGCCGTGGTACCCGCACATGCTCGAAAGCGCGCGCGCGGGCGTGGGGCACCTGCCCGACCCGAACTGGCAGCTCGCCGACCTCGTCTTCAGCGCGCTGATGGGGCTCCAGCGCGCTGAAGACCTCTGGCTCGCGATCGCGTTTCCGGCCGTGGGGCTCGGACTGTGGGGTGTCTGGCGGCGCCGCAGCGACCCGTACGCCGTCGCCGTCGCGGCGATCGCGCTGGCGCCCGTCATCCAGCTTGCGTACTCCGTCGTGCGTTCGCCGGTGTTCGACGTGCGCCAGGCCTCGCCGTACATTCCCGGGTTCGCGTTCCTGCTGGCGCTGGGACTCGTGGAGCTGGGCGACTACGTTGCGGACACGCTGACGCGGAAGCGCCTCATGACTCCCGTCGCGGCGACGGGAGGCGGCGCCCTCGTCGCGCTGATGCTGGTCGCTTGCGGTGACTGGTACGGCCGCGGCCCGCGCGAGGACTGGCGCGCCGCCGCCGCCGAGATCGAGGGTGTCGCCGGCCCCGTGTACATCTGGCGCGGCTACATCGACGAGCCGCTTCGTTACTACAGCGACCGCACGTTCACGACCGTAGGCCCGCAGGGCGACCTGGTCCTTCCCGAGACGCGAGCTGCAGCGACACTCGTCCTCAGTCACCACACGCCGGACGAGGAGCAGGCGATTCTGCGCACGCTATCGGCGGTGTACGACATCGGCGAGCCGCAGTCCTACGCCGGGATCACGGTGTATCCCCTCTCACCTCGATGACCGGAGCGGGGCACCGGATTCGGACGCGCTGTGCGCCACGCCGGCCTACGGCGCATCCGGCTGCAGGCCGATGTTCTGCACGCAGAAGGAGCCCAGCTCTGAACTGGCGCACGCGACGCCTGTGTCCGTCGCGCTGGACGCGAACAGGTTGTCGCGGTGCGGTTGGCTCGCCAGCCAGCTCGTCATGATCGTGCTCGCGTCGAGTTCGCCGCCGGACTGCGCGAGGTTCTCCAGCACCGACTCGAAGCCGTCATAGCCCGCCGCGGCCGCGCGCGCGTCCGGCGCCCGGCCGTCGCCGTCGACGTGCTCGAAGGCCCCGCCGCCGGCGAGATAGTCGGCGAACTCGCGTGCGGTGCGGGTCAGGGCCGCATTCTCGGCCAGCTCCGGCAGGCCGTTCGCGGCTCGCGCCGTGTTGGTGCGCTCCATAATCGCCGCGGCAGCCGATGCCTCCGGCGCCTGCCCTTCGTCGCCGCTCTCGAGTGCCGTGGCCGCGAAGCTTATGGCCATGATCGCGGCGATCCCCCCGATCGCCAGCAAGACGGATCGGCGGGTTGGCCTGAAGCTGCGCAGGGTTCCAACTCGTGTCATGCCTTCACTTCTTGTAGACGCTGCTCGCGTCGCCGGTGTACTGGTCCCCGCCGCATCCGGTCACGGCGAGCGTGATGGTCCCGAATTCGTGCATGACGTTCCACGCGTCGAAGTAGTCGCTCGTGCTGATGGTGCCCAGCGGGTGCCAGCCATTCTTGTAGATGTTGGGCCGGAACGTCATCGGGATCTCGATCGCTTCACCCGGGTCGAGCGCGGGGATCGTGAACTTCTTGTCCGGTCCGTTGGGAAAGCCCTGGGTGATGAGATCGGCGTCGTTGACGAAGAGGTCATAGATGGTGAGTGAGCTGAGCTTCGTCGGCAGGCCATTGATCGCGGACTGCCAGCCGGGCGGCGGGTTCGAGATCACCTCCTGCGGCAGCTTCAGACCGCTCTGGACCGTGGCCGTGCACCCGTTCTCGCCGCCGGCGATCCCCGGGAGGCGGGTGATGCGGATCGTGGCGGCCGGCGGCTGTGCCTCGTCGGGCCGGACCGGGATGCCGTTCGGAATCCAGCTGATCGACTCGCTGTAGCTAAGCTGGATTTGCTTGATGCTGTCGTTCAGCTTTGCCTTGATGCCGGCCTCCAGCTCTTCCCGCAGCTTCTGCTCCGCGATGTCCAGCGCCACTCCCGCGTACGGGCCGCCCTGCTCGGTGGCGGCCTTGACGACCTCCGGGGGAATCGCCATCTGGGCGGCTGCCTGCACCGCCACGTACTCGATCCCCTGCTCCATGAGCTGGTCGAAGTTCGGGATGTCGGGCGGGATGCCCATGGAGGCGAGCGCGGCGTCGAGCGCGATCGAGAACGCCGCTCCGCAGCCGCCCTTTGGTATCACGCCGGCGTCCTCCAGGGCCTGACATTGCAGGCCCATCGGCGTGAACTCCAGCACGACGTCGATGGCGAACTGTTTGAGGTCCTGCCACGCCGCGGATGCCCAGTTGATCCCCTCCTCGACCCAGCCGATCACCGTCTCGAACAGGTCAGGCTCCTCCGGATCGGGCTGGCAGATCGGATACCCCGGTGGCAGCGGCTTCGACCCCGGCCACGCCTTCGACTGGTCGGTCGTGTATTTCAGGCCATAGGGGGCGGACGGCCACGCCTGCTGCGTGACGATGTAGCAGGGGTACTTGTTCTGCGTCGGCGGGATGATGCCGTTGTAGCCGATGATCTCCGTCTTGTACGCGGACGGCACGACGGGCGCGGAGGTTGGCGTAAAGATCTTGATCGGGTCCGGCTTCGCGACCTCCTGCATCACGACGGAGTTGTCCGAATCCCAGCCGGCTGTCTTGTCGTTCGTATACATGACGACGCGGAAGTAGTACTTCTTCGGGACCAGCGCCTGGTTGGCCATGCCGTCCTTCAGCGCGATGTCCTTCGAGTTACTCAGGTTCTCCACCACCGTGACGGATGCGTCGTCCTTGTCCTCATCGTCATCCTTCACGCCGAAGAGCCCCAGGATGACTTTGAAGCCTTTCTTGGCGCCGTCGGCGGGCGCGGTCACGATGTCGACGACCGGCTGATACCAGTCGTCGTCCTTCTTGAGAGGAGTGTTCTTCTGTTTCGCCGCGGCCGCGCCCTCCGGGTCGAGCACCGTCAGGTCGACCGCGAACTCGCAGTTGGCGCAGTCCACGTCCCATTGGGCCACGAGGCCCGGGGGCGCATAGGGATCCGTCTCCTGCCCGCTGGGGAACGGCCAGACCGAAGCCTGCAGCTCCACCTTCAGCGTCTCCGGTGCGAGGAAGTCCGTGGTGAAGCGGAAGTACTGCACGTCGGTGGTTGCCAGGTCGCCCGGGAAGAAGCTCTTCTCCATGTCCCACGCCTCAGGCCAGGCGAGAGCCGCTGGCGCTTCAGCCTGGGCGCTGGACGCGGGCTCCGAGCCGCCCTTGACGACGACGTACTCGCAGGGCTTCTTGTCGACGACGGCGCAGATCTCCAGCGTGTAGGTGCCGTCGTAGATGTTGGAGAGGTCGATGTCGTGGCCGGCCGACCAGGGCACGGCGTCTGACGACGCGCTGTCCTGGCATGCAGGATCCTCGTACTGCGGCGTCACCAGGTACACCGCTCCCGGCTCTCCCAGCGGTCCCGCGAACGTGAACGCGCCCGGCTTCGAGGAACTCTTCTTGGCCGGCACCATCAGTCCGGGCCCCTGCGGCGCGGCGGGGGCGTCCGGGCCGATGAGCAGCGCCGGCGCGAAGTTCAACATCACTTCCGATGCGTCCGGCGTGCAGCCGGTGAAGGTCAGCGTCGAGAGCAGGGGTGCGGGCCCACCGGGTGTCGGCGCTGTCGCGGCCGTCGGTGTTGCCGCTGGTGGTGGCGTCGGAGTGACTCGGCCCGTGGCCGGCGTGTTGGTCGCCACGGGCTGTGGTGCGCTCGTCGCGGTGGCCGGCGGCGCCGTCGGCGGCGGTGTGTCTGTCGGCGCAACCGTCGGCGTGCGCGTCGGCGTGTCCGTGTCGGTCGGCGTCGGCGCGTCGAACGTGAAGATGGCGTAGGCGCTGATCTGCAGCGGCGTGATCGCGGGGCAATCCGCCGTCAGCGTGATCCTGCGGCTTTGTCCGGGGTCACCGGTCACGCTGAAGGTGCCGCGGAGCGAACCGCTCGTGATGTAGGCACTGCCATCGGTCAAGCCGGTGCCGCTGACGGTCGCGGGTCCGGTGTAGGCGGTCCTGCCGCAGAACCAGCCGTCGCCGCTGAGCGCGCCGTCGGCGTCAGGCGCGGGCCCGGAGTCCGGGGTCAGCACGACCGTCGGGACGGCTCCGGATGCTTTCGTTTCGCGCGGGGGCGCGGTGGTGATGCCGAGCAGGAGAAGCAGGAGCACGGGCAGTCCCGAAAGACGCAGCCAGGTGGACGTGCGTTCCACTCAAGCTCCCTGGACAGCGGGCGAACGATGCGAGAGCCGACCCTGTGGCGCCATGCCACACCGACGGCGCTCGTCCGTGACCCACCGTGCGAGAGCATTATGCACGGTGTGTCGCACCGTGAGAAGAGGTTGTTAGTTGCATCGCGTTCTACTTGTTGGGCGAAAACCGCGGCGTCGGATCTGTGCCGAGCGGGAGCGGCGGCGGGGGCCGGCGTGAGCCGCTGGTGCGCCAGAGAATGCTAGGGCGGCCGGATTGAGGGCGTTGAGTGGCCGGATGCGTCTCAAAGGATTTTGTCGACAACGGGTGTGGTATCGCGCCCCCGCGCACTTCACGCCCATCTCGCCGCAGAGGCAACTTGCGCCGTGCAATACTTCGGCTCGGCATGCCCGCGACATGCGCTGGGATTAGCCCCTCTGTGCAGTAGACGGTGGCCGCGCGCAGTACCGGTATCGCCACCATTCCTGGGCCATCGGGATGCGAGATCAGCCTGATCGCCGTCAAGATTAGGGAAGAATCCGATCCTCTAGGCGGAGCAGGGGCTCCGTAACATGATCGTCCGAATATATAATTAGCTTCGTAAAGAACGTTCGCTATTTAAGAGGTGTGCGATGGCTGATGAAGGCGGGACTAGGTCCAAGAGTTGCCGAGATCCTGAGGCGATTCAGTTCATCCTGGACTTCACGCGCGGCGCGATTCCGCAACAGTTGCGAGACGTGGAAGCGCTAGATTCCAAGATCATCCAAGTATTCTCAGTCGCTGCTGTCGTGATCGCGTTAGGCGGCTTGTCGGTTAAGACCGAAAGTCTGACTATCGCCGCGTTGCTCATCTCCGCCACTGTGGCCTTTGGCGTTGCTGCATTAGCAGCCGTCTACGCACTCCTCCCTCGAAGCTACAAGGGCGGTCACTTCATTGAGTGGCTCTGGTCTGAAGCTCGTGAAGAGGGTGTTGAAAGTTTGCGCGAACAAGTAGCGGGCGAGCTGCCGAAGTCATTCCAGACCAACGCGGCGGTAATCGGTGCGAAAGCGCTGGCAACGCGTACGGCTCTGGTTGCAACGACCATCGAGGTGGCCTGCCTAGCAGCGGCCCTTATCGTTGCTCACTTCCCTTAGGGCCCAAGCCCTTTTGGTGTTCGGAGTCCTGCGGTCTGCCCTGAGAGGGTGGAGAACCTCCGGGAGAAGAGCCGCCCTGTGATCCCCCGCCGCTCTGTGTTCCGCCACCCTGTTGCGATCCGGTTCCCTTGTCTTCGTCCCGCATGCGAATCTCACTTCTTCTTGGCTGCCTTGGGTGCCGCCTTCTTAGGAGCGGCCCGCTTCGCGGCAGTCTTCTTTCGGGCAGCCTTCTTCGCGAGTTTAACGTGGGTACTGTCGGTGATCTTCTTCTTCACGGCCGTAGTGGCCTCGCTGTGACCTCTTGTCTAGATACGGCGTATAGCGCCTTCTATTAATGATGATACTATATCAACGTCAGAGGAGGATCTGTCAAGTCAATGGCAGCTCAGATCTGCGAATACCCCGACCCCGGGAAGTCCACCCCCGGGCCCCCCCCCCCCCCCCGACCCCCCCCCAACATAAAGGAAATGGGGGGGGTAGGGACCAGCCCCC
>CAYJMG010000004.1:0-131903 GCA_964371355.1 uncultured Dehalococcoidia bacterium | reverse complement strand
CCCCCGGGAAGTCCACCCCGATCCCCACCCCGCCCTCGATCCACCCGAACTCCTTCAGGATCTGCTGGCTGTACGTCACTCGCCCCGATACCTTGTCCAGCGGCTCCGTTGCCAGCAGGAGCGCTGCCTGCGCCATGATCGACGCCGGCTCCCCGCGCGGGTCGTCGAGCCCCGACACCAGGTGGTGGTGCACCGTCCCCGGCGTCGGCACGACCTGCGACGGCGAGAAGCACGTCACGGACACGCCGCTGTCGTACACTTCCGCTGCCAGCCCCTGCGTGAAGCGCTCCAGCGCCGCCTTCTCCGCGCCGTAGCACGTGCCGCCGGCGCCCCGCCGCATGTTGCCCTCGCCGTATGGCCCGCGCCCGGGGCCGATAGCCGCGCCCGACGACACGTTGACGATGCTGCCGCTGCCGCGCGCGATCATGTCCTGCAGCACCTCGCGGGACAGGATGAACGGCGCGTGGAAGTTCACCGCCCACGACCGCATCCAGCGGTTCGTCGGGTAGTCCTTGATGGGGATGAAGTACGTGAGCGCCGCGTTGTTCACCAGCACATCGATCGGCCCGTAGATGTCGCGCGCGGTCTTCACCAGCCGCAGGCAATCGTCCTCGATCGAGAGATCGACGGCGACGGGCGTGGCCTCGCCGCCAGCCGCCTTGATGTCGGCGACGGTCTTCTCCAGCGAGCCCTCCAGCGGGTGCTCGCCCTCGCGCAGGGTGCGGGCGGCGCATACCACCTTCCCGCCCTCGGCCGCGAACAGCCGCGCGATCTCCGCGCCGATACCCCGGCTGGTCCCCGTAACGATGCAGACCTTCCCGTCGAGCTTGCCCATGTCCGTACCTCCTTGCGCCATCCGCGACGCCGTCCGCGTCCGCATAACGCCCCCGATGATGCCACGCCTTCGCCGTAACTTCGAGCCGCAAGCCGGGCCGTTCGCTAAGGTGTAGCCCCGGACGGCCAGCCTCCGGGCAGTGGAGGACAGAGCATGCACGTCGAGGCCCTCTACATCTCGCCCGTGAAGTCGCTGGGGCTCCAGCGGGTCGAGCGGGCGTCCATCACGAAGACGGGCCTTCGCGGCGACCGCCAGTTCTTCCTCGTGAGCGACCGCAACCGGCTCTTCACGATGCGGGAGTATGGCCCGCTCGCCACTGTCCGCGCCGCCTACACGCTCGATCCTGAGCGCCTTCGCATTGAGTTCCCCGACGGCGCCGTCTGCGAAGGCGAGCCCGCGCCCGGCGACCCCCTGAGCGCGCGATTCTTCGGCAAGTACGACGTCGAGGCGTTCGAAGCGCCGGGGCCGTGGAACGAGGCGTTCGCGCGCTTCATCGGTATGCCGGTGCGGCTTGTGCGGGCCACGCCGAAGCGGGCGGGCGTCGATGCCTTCCCCGTCTCCGTGCTCTCTGCCGCCTCCGTCGGCGAGCTGCAGCGGGCCGCCGGCGAGCCCGAGGTCGACCAGCGCCGGTTCCGCCCCAACGTGTACGTCGCGGGCGCCTCGAGCCCCCACGAGGAGGACGCCTGGATCGACCGCAGTGTGCGGGTCGGCGGCGCGGTGATCCGCGTCCGCATGCGCGACGAACGCTGCATGGTGACCACGCTGAACCCGGACACGGGCGCGCGCGACCTGAACACGCTGCGGTTCATCGCGGATTACCGCAATGAACAGCCAGACCACGTGAACTTCGGCGTGTACGCCACCGTCGAGCAGGAAGGCGATGTCGCCGCCGGCGATGCCGTGGAAGTAGCCGCGGAGCCCGGTTAGGGAAGTAGCGGCGGCGCTTTAGCTCCGCCCGGGGTTAGGAAGAGGGACACACATTGGGCGCAGCAACCGACAAGGTCGTCGACCAGATCGTCGAGAACCGCACGAAGTTCCAGGCATTCTGCGAGTCCCTGACGCCCGAACAGCTCGACCGCCCGGTGCCGCAGAGCACCTGGCTCGTCCGCGACTTCGCCGCCCACCTCGACACGCTGGACCCCGCGATGCAGCAACTCTTCGAGGCGACCGCACGCAACGAGAAGCTCGAGAGCCCCGACGGCGGGAACTTCGACGTCGACGCCCACAACGAGCCGCTGGTCACTGCCCGCCGTGACTGGCCGCTGTCGCGCGTGTTCGAGGAGGCGGCGCAGAACCGGGTCCTGCTCATCGATGCGTTGCGCGGCATCACCGATGAGCAGACGCAGCACATGATGTGGTTCGGCGGCGACGCCAAGCGCAAGGCGGGGCAGGTTCCCTTCGGCCTCTTTCTCGCCGGGTGGGCCTGGCACGACCCCATCCACGTCGCCGACATGCTGCGCGCCCTGCCCGAACGCGCGGACGACCCCGAGATCGTCGCGTGGCTCGACAACGCTTTCGTGAACGGCTACCAGCGCGCGATGAACCCGTAGGGTCGCCTCACACCGCGGCGGGTGCCGGGAGCGCTACCGGCTGGCCTCCCACGGGTCCCAGCCGGGCCCACCCGCTGTCAGCTTCGAGGGGTCGCCGTACGTCCGGCCCTCCGCCAGCTCGCCGAACAGATCGCGCCCCATCACCGCCCCCGCGCATCCCACCCCGCCCCGCATCACGCCGGCGATGCCGTGGCCGTACATGGTGCTCGCGCCCGCCAGGTACAGCCCCGGGATCTCCGTCGTCGGCGCCGGGCGGTGCGGGCCGAACTGGTCCGTCGCGATCTCGATCCCGTACGAGGTGCCGCCGGTGGAGAGCGTGTACCGCTCCTGCGTGATCGGCGACGCCGCCTCTTTCCACACGATATGCTCGCGCAGCCCCGGGAAGATGCGCTCCGCGCCGTCGATCAGCCGCTCCGCGATCTGGTCCTTGAACGACCGGTAGTCGGGGTTTTGGTGGTACTTCTCGCCGTGCGCCGGCCCCTCCTCCACCGCCCATAGCCGGTGGTCGGGCGGCACGATCGTCATCACCTCCATGCTGGTGTAGCCCTTCGGCGAGATCGCCTCCGTATCGGGGTCTTTCACGGATGCGACGGTGATGAACATCATCAGATCCTCGGGCACCTTGCCCGCGCAGGCCTGCCCGTACATACCCTCCAGGTCGAAGGTGTCGTAGTACCAGTAGTTCGTGTTCGGCATCGTCTCGCGCAGGTCGATGTCCAGCCCCAGGTACACGCAGAACAGCGGCAGCGCCATCCGGTAGCCGTCGATCTTCGCGATCGTCTCCGCCGACGCATGCTCGGGCCCCACCAGCTCCAGGAACGTGCGCTTCAGGTCCGCGTTCGAGATCACGACATTCGCGCGGTGCTCCTCGCCCCCGGCCAGCCGCACGCCGCACGCACGGCCGTCCTCGACGAGGATGCGCTCGACGGTCGCACGCGTCCGCACCTCGCCCCCGTTCGACCGCACCACGTCCGTCAGGTGCGCGGGGATTACCTGCCCGCCGCCCTTCGGGTAGTACGCCCCCTTCAGGTAGTGGTCCATCAGCATCGAGTGCAGCAGGATCGGCGCCCGCGATGGCGGCGTCGCGTAGTCGCCCGACTCTCCCGCCACCACCGCGCGTGACTTCGGCCCCAGCCCGCAGTCGTCGAACAGCTCGCCCAGCGAGCGCAGCCCCCAGCGCAGGAAGTTCGGCGCCTCCTGCGCCAGGCGCGGCACGTCCGCCGGCTCGACCGGCAGCCGCACATGAGCCATCTCCGCGACGACGGCCTGCAGCACGTCGAGGCAGCGGTGGATGCCGGTCTCGTCGTCGGGGAACGTCGCCACCAGCCGCTCGCGGTACTTGTCCCACCCCTTCGGCACCTTGAAGGTGATGCCTGGGAACATCAACGTATCGAACCCGTCCGGATCCATCTCCAGGAACTCGATCCCGTCGACGCCGACGCCGTGCAGGATGCGCGGGATGCCGCCGTCAGGCCCGCAGTCGCCCAGGTAGTGCACCCCCACGTCAAACTCGAACATGCGCTTGCGGCGGAAGACGTGCGAGTTCCCGCCGGTGACGTAGTGGTGCTCCAGCACCAGCGTCCGCTTGCCGTTCGCCGCCAGGTAGGCCGCCGCCGTCAGGCCGCCCAGTCCCGAGCCGACGACGATGACGTCCCATTCATTCGTGATAGCCATGAGCACCTCCTCAGGGCCCGGATCCTATAGTCAAAGTCTTGAATAGTCAAGGGCCTTATGATAGGATCCTCGCCGGGAGGCCAACTATGTCGCTGCGGTTCGCGCTGCTCACACTGCTGCGGGAGAAACAAGGGACCGGCTACGAGCTGGCGAAGCAATTCGACCTGTCGGTCAGCCACTACTGGCACGCGACGCCCCAGCAGATCTACCAGGAGCTTGCCCGCATGGAGGACGCCGGCCTCGTGCGCGGGAAGGCCGTCCGGCAGGCGAAGCGCCCCAACAAGCGTGTGTTCCAGGTCACGCCCGCGGGCGAGCGCGATCTGGGCGCGTGGCAGCAGGAGCCCTCGCCGATGGCGGCCATCAAGAGCGAGCTGCTGGTCAAGGTGTACGGGGCCGCGCGCGCCGACCCGCAGCGGACGGCGCGGCTGCTGGAGGAAGAGGTCGCCGCGGCCGAGGCGAAGTTGGCGCAGTACGAAGCGATCCGCGCCGTGCTGTTCCAGGGCGGCGACGAGCCGGCATACCTCGCGTCGGCGTCCGACGTCGGCCCGTACCTGACGCTGAAGCGCGGCATCATGTTCGAGCAGGAGAACATCGCCTGGGCGAAGTGGGCCGTCGCCGCCCTGCGGCCAGGTCCGCGGTCCGGCACCAACCCAGTAGGGGCGCAACCTGTTGCGCCCTCCCGTCGAGCGACGCGTAAGACCGCCATCCGGCGTACCCCCGCACGCGCTGTCTCCGCGCGCTGACCGGTCGGCCCCAGGCCCTCGTCCCGTCCCTGTTGACGAAAGCCCCTTGACTAAACTCTACATAGGTAGATAATGGAGCCGTAGGGTCCGCAGGAAGGGCCCGGGAGGCTTCTCATGAACACGACGCAATCCATCCGCACCCTGCTCGCCGGTACGCTGCTCGCCGCCGCCATCGCCGGTGTCCTCTGGCTCGGCGTGACTGCCGCGCCCCCGCCGACCGGCGCGCAGACGCCGCCCGCCGGTGCCATCGATCCGGCGGACTTCCAGGCGCAGATCACGAATCCGCTATTCCCCATCTCGCTGACGGGGCCGCGCGTGTACCAGGGCCGGGAGACCGACCCCGAGACCGGCGAGACCATCGAGTCGCGGCTGGAGTCGCGGGTGCTCGACCAGACCGAGGTGGTGATGGGCGTGACCGTCGCCGTGCTCGAGGAGAAGGCGTACGAGGACGGCGAGCTGATCGAGCTTGCCCTCGACTATGTCGCGCAGCACAAGGACGGCGACGTCTACTACTTCGGCGAGCGCGTCGACAACTACGAGGACGGGGCGCTGAAGGACCACGCGGGCCAGTGGTTGGCCGGAGTCGACGGCGCGCAGCCGGGCGTGCTGGTCCCGGCCCACCCGCAGGTCGGCCAGACCGTGCAGCAGGAGCTGGCGCCCGGCATCGCCGAGGACCGCTCGACCGTGCTCGCCCTCGACGAGCGCGTCACCGTCCCCGCGGGGACCTACACCGGCTGCATGAAAGACGAAGGACACCACGCCTTTGGAGCCGGACATCGAGGAGTTCAAGTGGTTCTGCCCCGGCGTCGGCCTCGCCCGCGAAGAGGACGCCACCGGCGTCAACGAGCTGGTCAGCATCACAACGGTGGCGGCACCCGCCTCTCCGGCGGCGAGCGCGGGCGCACCCACGGCAGCGGCGCCGACCGCGCGCCCGGCGACGGCTCCGGCCACGGGGACCGGTGGCGACAGTGACGGCAGCAGGTGGCTGCTGGTCGTGCCGATGGTGCTTGTGGGCGTCGCGGTTCTCGCGGTCGCTGCCGGCACAGCCGCGCGGCGGACGCGCGGGTGACCGGCGATCCGCTGGAGCCGTTCGCGCAATGAGCGACGTACCGGGACGGCCACGCGTGGCCGTCCCTGCTCGTCGATCGCGCTTCGATAGAATCAGGCAGATGACGGAGACCGTGCGCATCGCGACCCTGAACCTGCGCAACCGTTCCGACCGGTGGAACGAACGCGCGCCGATGGTGATCGAACAGATCGCCGAACTGCTGCCGGACGTGATCGGCCTGCAAGAGATCTCGGTCCCGATCGCGCAGGGCAAGTGGATCGTCGACCGTGTGAACGGGCTGTTGCCCGAGGGCTCGCGCCCGTACGTACTGCACCAGGTGGCGAAGGCGGGCTGGAAGAGCCGATGGGAGGCCATCGGGGTCAAGACGCGGCTGGAGATTCTGGGATCGGAGGCGATCGACCTGCGCGGGGGACACCGGGTGGCCGTGCGGGTGCGCCTCCGGGCGCCGGACGGTCGGCCGTTCGACGTCTACAACACGCATCTGCACCACGCGACGGATGCCGGAGCCCTGCGTCTGGCGCAGGCGGTGCGGATCCTGGAGTGGATGGCCATGCACGACGACGTACCATCGATCTTCGTGGGCGATCTGAACGCAACGCCTGGCTCTCCGCCCATCGCGGCGGTGGGAGAGCGTATGCGCTCGGCGTACGCGCTGGTGCATGGCCGCGAGCCCGAGGGGACGGTGCCCGCGCCCGTGCACGCGGAGTGGGGTGGCACGCCGAAGACCATCGACTACATCTTCGTGGACGACCGGGTACGGGTGCACGACGCCCGGCTGGCGTTCCACGCGCGCCACGCCACCGACGAGCGGCTGTCGGCATCGGACCATTACGGCCTGGCAGCGGACGTGTCGTTCCTGCCGCCCCGCGACGTCGGCTCGCGAGCCGAGGGAGCAATGCCAGCGCAGTCGTAGTGACGCGCATCCTGTATAGTTCCCGCGCGCGGCGCCCGTCGGTGATCACAACGCCGCGCTGATGGACGACGATGACCCCTCCGCCCGACTCGCACGAAGCATCCGGCGCGGACGCGCGTGATTCGCGGGATATGGACCCGGCCGGCGAATCGATCCTGCGTCACTGGCGCGGGGCGACGCCCTACGCCATCGCGGCGCTGCCCTACATCGGCCTGGGGTTGTGGGACCAGCGGTTCCTGCTCTCGTGGGCGGAGGGCATCACCTTCTGTTTCCTCGCCGTATGGGCAGTGCCCGCGTTGTGGCGGCGGGTGCGCCCTTGAGCTGGGCCGCGCACGACGTCGAACCCTACCTTGTGAAGCTCCACCTCGGCGGCGCCGAGGGAAAGCTGGGCTTCAAGATCAGCTTTGTGGCCGTGCTGCTGGGGTCGTGGGGGCCGGACGTCTTCACCAAGTGGTTCATCTACGGCATCAACGTCTTCGGATACGAGATCAAGGCCGAAAATCCAGCGGCCTGGCACAGATCGTTCCCGGGGCTCGGGTTCACGCACTCACTGGCGTTCGGGATCGCGGTGGGGCTGCTGTGCCTCCTCGTGACGCGGCACAAGGGCTGGGCGGTGGGGCTGATGATCGGCGTGTGGGCGCACGTGCTTAGCGACACCCTCGACTCGAACGGGGTGATGCTGTTCTTCCCGCTGTCGTTCGAGCGCGTGAGCTTCGGGGCGTGGGCCTATGCGGGGAGCACGGGCCGCTACGTCGATGGTGCGGCGTACTTCAGCAGCCTGGGATTCGTCTGGGACGGGTTCTGGATCGCGCTGGTGCTGCTGAACTGGCGTGTGCTGACGGCGGACTACTTCCACCGCGTCGTGGCGCCCGGCGATCCGTTCTGGGGATGGCTCGGCGGCGTGCTGCCCGGACAGGCGCTGGTGGTTCTGTATCGCGGGGCGATGTTCTACGGCGTCTGCCGCTGGGTGGCGTGGCTCGCGTGGGCGCACATACTCAACGACAACGCGTTCGACCTGACCTGGGGCGGCCCGGACTGGGTGGAGGCGGTGAAGTAGAGCGAGGGCGTTGGAGGCGACGACCGGATTCGAGCCGGCGATGGGGGTTAGGTGCGTGGCGCAGCGAACAATCCGCTCACGCCGGCGGGTGGCGGGCTTCGAGGAGATTCGCACGCCTTTCCGACGCATCGCAACATCACCTCTAAGTGCGCGCTCGGGCTGCCCGCGCAGTGGCGGCGAGCGCCCCACCGCAGGTGCCTGGCCGGCGGGCGCGTGGTACAAGGGTGCCGTCCCAAGACGGATGGAGTTGAATCAGCATGATCGTCCCCCTGCAGCCACAGCCCGCTGATGTGGCGTTTCCGACCGAGGCGTGGGAGCAGGCCAGCCCGCCGAAGAATGCGCTACGCAGAGGGCTGTCATCCCTCGTCGAACAGGCCGTCGCCGAGCCGCAGCCGGAACTGGAATCCCGGACCAACGCCCTGCTCGTCGTGCACCGCGGCCGCATCGTCGCCGAAGGCTACGCCGCCGGCGTCAGCCCCAACGACCAGCAGCCGTCGTGGTCGATGGCGAAGAGCATGCTGCACGCCGCGGTCGGCGTCCTGGTGCGGCAGGGGCGTCTGAGCGTAGCGCAGCGGGCAGCGGCGCCGGAATGGGCCCAAGACGGCGATCCGCGTGCCGCCATCACGCTCGACCAGTTGTTGCATATGACGTCAGGACTGCGGTTTGCCGAGGACTACGTCGACACCGCTGCGTCCGACGTCATCAGGATGCTGTTCCAGCCCGGCGCCGACGATACCGGCGCATTCGCGGCGGCCTTCCCCCTCGACCACGTACCGGACACGATCTCGAACTACTCAAGCGGCACCAGCAACATCATCTCGCGGATGATCCGAGAGATTGTCGGCCCGCATGATGCTTACGGCCGGTTTCTTCGCACGGAGCTGTTCGACCGCATCGGCATGGCAAGCGCCACGCCGAAGTTCGACGTCTCCGGCAGCTGGATCGCTTCGTCATTCTGCTTCTGCACGCCGCGCGACTTCGCGAAGTTCGGCCTGCTCTACTTGCGTGACGGCCTCTGGGGTGGCCAGCGCCTGCTGCCCGAGGGCTGGGTTGACCATGGGAGGACACCCGCCCCTGCGCAGCCCACCGGCACCGATCGCGGTTATGGCGCACACTGGTGGCTCCTGCGAGATGACTTCGGCACGTTCTACGCGGGTGGCTACCTGGGGCAGTACATTTTCGTCGTGCCGGCGCTCGACCTGGTCGTCGTCCGCAGCGGGGAGACGCCGGCGGAGCGAGGGGATCATGTCGTCGCCCGCGTGCAGCAGATCATCGACGCCTTTCGTGACGACTGAACGAGGTGCGCTGCCTTCGGCGCGTCGGCAGCGGTTCTGCAGGGCGCCCTCCCGCCGGGGCAGATGGACGCCGTCCTCGCCCGACGCCCATGAGATCGTCCGCGCGCGTCCGCAGGGGTTGCTGTCACCGTTGCTGTCAAACCAAGAAAACGGCTGATTCCAAAGCGGAAAACCAGCCGTTCTCGGGTTCAAAAATTGGAGGCGACGACCGGATTCGAACCGGTGATGGGGGTTTTGCAGACCCCTGCCTTACCACTTGGCTACGTCGCCCCGGTCACGACTCGGGCCTCGAGTGCACGCACCTCCTCGGCCCGGGCGCTGCGGCGGAGCTAAAGCTCCGCGGCTACTTGCTCTCCTGCCGCTCGATGAGAATCCGCCCCAGGGGGCGGACGCGTATTCGCTACCGGCGGCGTTGTCTCCGTGTTGGTGCCGAGGAGGAGATTTGAACTCCTACGCCCTTGCGAGCACCGCCCCCTCAAGACGGCGTGTCTGCCTATTCCACCACCTCGGCACGGGCGCGCTCTCGCGCAACGGGCCCATTATAGCGGGAGGCAGTGGACAGGGGACAGCTCACAGAGGACAGAGGACAGGGGGCAGGGGACAGCGCACAGGGGACAGGGACAGACGCTCCGTTCCCATTCGTCCCTGACCCCTTGCCCTTTTTTCGCGAAAGTGATCCGGCCCGCTTGGAGATCGCCCCGCACCCCGCCTACACTCGCCCCACGCCAAAGGTTCGACGCCTCATCCCGCGCCGGCTCCACGGCGCCCGGAGCTGCGTTGGAGACCGAAAAGTGCCGAGCAATGTCGCCCCGACGGCCAGCGCCAGCGGCCCTCGGGCCGCCCGCCCGAAATCGATGAGAGGAGGCGAAATTCCAAAACAAACGCTGCCCCGCCCCGCGCATGCCGTTTCTGCCGAGCAATCTCGGCTCCGCTACCGTTACGCCCTGGTTCTTGGTCCTCGCTCCAGACGCGCTACAGTCCCCGCATGATGCGTCGCGCGTTGCTTACAGTCGTGTTGGTTGCCGTGACGATCGCGGCCGCCGCGTGCGCGCTTGATCCGTTCGGCAGAGCCGACAAGGTAGAGATCCCCGGCACCTACACGACCGGCGACGCGACCTACACGCTGCTGTACAGCACGCTGGGGTACGACGCCGCCGCCACGAAACGCTTGCTCGTCCGCCTGAACGACACGTCCATCCAGCCACAGACCGGCCTCGCCTTTCGCTGGCGCCTCGTCGACCATCGCGGCAGCCAGGCGGCTTCTGGTACGGCCTCGTACGTCGGCACGGGCTGGGGCATCCCCGTCTGGGAGGCCGATTTCTCCGCCGTCACGAAGCCCGGCACCTACCGCGTGATGGTCGAGGCGCCCGACGTCGCGCTCGCCACGCGCCCGTTCCGCATCGACGACTTCCTCCTCTCGCGCGCGACCTACGTCCCGCTGGCGCTCGACTCCGCCGCCGCCCGCGCCGCCCCAGCGGGCCTCGACAACGGCTTCTTCGAGTCGAACACGCGCGAGGGCGGCGCCTGGGCCCACGCCCACTTCCTCAACGGGCTGCTGCTCTTCTACGACGAGCGCCGCAACTCGATTACGGAGGACATGCGCCGCCGTACGCTCGACGCCATCGAGCGTGCGGCCGATTACCTGCTGCTGCTCACGGATCCAGCGACCGGCGAGGTATCGCACGCGTCGCCGCAGCGCCCCTACGCGGGCGGCGACTCGGCCGGCGATGACGCCGCGGACACAGCCGCGGCCGCCGGGGCCCTCGCCCGCTACGCCGCGCTCTTTCAGCGCGAGGATCCGTCGAAGGCCGACCGCGCGTACCGCTTCGCGAAGCTCGCCGAAACGTGGCTGCAGGAGAACGCGCCAGACGCGTACAGCCCGCAACTCGAGGCCGCCGTCGCCCTCGACCTCTACCGGTACGCCGGCGACCTCGGCCAGCTGGACCGCGCCGTCCGCATCGTGGGCGAGTTCGCCCCGGAGTACGACCTGCGCACGATGGAGCGCTACAGCTTCGACCCCATGCCGCATTTCGAGACGATGTACGCGCTCTGGAAGAGCCTGCCCGACCACCCCGACCGCCACCAGTGGGCCGGGGCCGCCGCCGACGCTGCCGCGCAGTACCGCGACATGCTCGAACGAAACCCCTTCGGCGTCGTCCCGCCCGGCGTCACCGATCCGTCGACCGGTGACGCGCCGGCCGACCAGTGGGACGCCGTCGAGACCGACCCGCTGCTCGGCGAGGGCGACGGCGCCGTCATCGGCAACGAGTGGTTCCTCGCCCGCGCGATCGACGCCGTCTACCTTGCGGACATGACCGGCGACGAAGAGCTAGAGCAGCCCGCGACGGCCAGCATCCTCTGGATCACCGGCCTCAATCCCGGCGCGCCGTCCGTGCGCGTCGCGGGCGCGAGTGGCCTCTCGCCGATCGAGGCGGCATCGTTCATCGCGGGCAGCGACACAGGCGGCAACACGCGAGCCGTCATGCCGTGGTCGATCTGGGAGTGGCCGCGCACCGCGCCGGTCCAGGGCGTCGCGTCCGGTTTCCGTCGCGGCTTCACGCTCGCCGACGATGAGGCGACGAGCGGGACGTCGATCGCGCGCGACGGCGCGTGGCTGGCGGCGGTCGTCGTCTACGAGAGTGCGCTGCACCCTGGGCGCCGCGCGGCGGAGCCGGAGCCGGCGCCGCCACCGTCCGCCGGCGTCATGCGCGTGAGCGCCTCCGTGCCCAGCGAACTCGACGGCGCGTTGTCGCTGCTGGTGACGGTCGTCGACCCGTCAGGCAGGCCGCTCGCCGGTGCGAAGGTATCAGCCGTGTGGTCTGGGGCCGCCGCTCCCGGCGACGCGCCCGAAGCGTCGGTGCGGGTCAGTCAGTGTGACACCGCGCAGGGCGGCGTCTGCGCCCTCGTCCTCGTCCCCGGTGACCAGCCCGCGCGACCGATCACCGTCACGATCACCAACCTCGCGCACGCCGACTACGCCTACGTCCCGCCCGCGCCCGTTGTATCGGTCACGTTCCCCCTGACGGACTGACGCGCAGACGCACCGCCGCAGCCTCAGAAGTTCCCGTCCTCGAATACGTACGTCGGTATGGGTGTTGGCACTGAGCCTGGTTTCGGAGTCGCGGTTGCGCGGCCGCTCGGGGCGTTGCCCACGAGGACCGTGATCGTATTCGACACCAGCTCGCCGTGGTCCTTCGTCTCCATGACGACGCGCAGGGAGTACGTGCCCGATGGCAGGTCATCCACATCCCACAGCGCCAGTCCGCCGCCCGGCTGCCGCTGCTCCGAGCGGAGGATCACCGTCCAGCCCAGCGGCGGGTCGCCCAGCCCGTACTCCACCCGGTACGCGATGAGGTCGGCGGCGTCGGCTTTCCCGACGATCTGCACTACGCCCCGCACCCGGTCGCCCTTGCGCGGCCCCAGGATGATGGCGTCGGTCTGACCCCCGCTGCGTTCGGTCGGCGCCGCGCCGGCCGCCAAGAACTTGCGCCACTCCTCCGCCTGCGCCTTCGCGAAGCTGCTCAGGCCGTCGGGGACGGTGAAGCTGAAGCGCTCCTGTACGTACTGCGGCGGGGTCAGCTCGGTTGCCAGCAGGCCGTTGCGGATGTCGATCTTCACCGGCTTCCACCAGTCATCGTCCTTCGCCGGCGCCGTCTCCGTCGGCAGCAGGTTCTTCACCTTCCGCCCACAGGTCTTGCCCGCCTTCAACCCGGAAGGTGTGCACGTCTCGATTTCCGACAGCCCGCCCGGGCGCTCGAACGTGCCGGCAGGCACGTCCTCCAGAGCCTCCATCATGAAGTCGCGCACCGCCCGGTACGAGATCGAGGTCGACGTGATGTTGTACATCGGCGAGTTGTCGCTGTTTCCCGCCCAGACGCCTGCCACCAGCTCCGGCGTGAAGCCGTACGTCCACGTCTCGCCGATGGCCCGTAGCGTCTCGAACGGCTCGCTGGTGCCCGTCTTCACGCCCCACTGCCGGCCGATCGAGAGCGAACCGCAGCCGTAGGTGATGCAGAAGGCGTTCGGGTCGGAGAGGATGTTCTGGATCATGTACGCCACTTGCGGCGACACGACGCGCTCCTCCTTCACCTGCACACGGTGGTCCTCCGTATCCGGATACAGCACGCTCCCGTCGCCCTCGCGCGTGATCTGCAGGATCGACACCGGATCGAGCTTCCGGTTGCCCTCCTCCAGGCTCTTGGTGGTGGCCACGCCCCGCATCATGCCGCCGGAAGCCAGCACCGTGTACGCGTACGTCACGTCCGCCAGGGTTACGTCGACACCGCCCAGCGTCACCGAAGGCCCGTAGCTCCGGCCGTCCAGCGTCGTCATCCCGAACTTCTTGTACTCCGACACGACGTTGTCCACGCCGACGTAGAGCGCGGTCTTGAACGCGGGGATGTTCAGTGAGTTGCCCAGCGCGTTCCGCACGCTGATCGGGCCCTGGAAGTTGCCGCTGGGGTTCCGCGGCGTGAACAACTCCCCATCGGCGTCGGGGTACGAGACCTCGGAGTCCAGGATCTCCGTCTCTGGCCCCCATCCCAGGTTCTCGAACGCGGCCGCATAGGTGAACGGTTTGAGCGTCGATCCCGGCGAGTTCGGCGAGCCCGCGTTGTCGTTTCTGCCTGCCAACACGCAGTCGCAGTCCTCGTAGTACTGGTCGGAGAAGTAGTCCCTCGACCCCACGTACACCAGGACCTCCGACGTCCGCGGGTCCATCGCCACCAGCGCGCCGTTGTGCCCCTGCGCCGACCCCTCGAACTCGCTGATCCACGTCTCCAGCGCCTCCTGCGCTTTCGCCTGCAGGTCCAGGTCGAGCGTGGTCGTGATCCGCAGCCCACCGCGGTACAGCGCTTCCTTCCCGTACAGCGCTTCGATCTGCGGCTGGATGTAGTTGAACACCCAGTGCGGCGCCTGTACGGGGAACCGCTGCGGCACGATGTTCAGCGGCGCCACCGTCGCAAGATAGAACTGCACGTCGGGGACGTTTACGGTCCGGTCGTTGTCCTGGCTCACCTGGAACCACGACGCTTTCATCTCCTCGCCCAGGAAGTCGACTGTCGTGCGGTTGCGCGACTGCATGAGCCGCAGCACCTCGTTCCGACGCTCGGTCGCGCGCTCCGGGTTGTTGATTGGCTCGTACGCCGATGGGTAGGCGGGGATGCCCGCCAGGAGCGCCGCCTCCTCCAGCGTCAGGTCGCTCGCGGGCTTCCCGAAGTAACCCAGCGACGCAGCCTGCACGCCGTTGTAGATCCCGCCGTAGGAGATCTGGTTCAGGTACCACTCCAGGATCTGGTTCTTGTCGTACTTCTTCGTCAGCTCCAGCGCGTAGATGGTCTCCTTCAGCTTCCGCTTGTACGACCGCTTCGCGCGGTCCTCTTCCGGGATGTAGATGTTCTTCACGAGCTGCTGCGTGATCGAGCTGCCGCCCGTCGTCGTCGCGCCGCCCGAGTCCCGCAGCCCCGCCTGCTCCAGCCCGGCGCGCGCCAGCCCGCGCAGGTTCACGCCCTCGTTCGACCAGAAGCTGAAGTCTTCGGTCGAGATGGTCGCCGCGATGAGGTACGGAGAGATGTCCTCCAGCTTCACCGGCTGTCGCAGTCCCGACCGGTCGTCGACGTATTCGTACAGCAGCTTGCCGTGCCGGTCGAAGATCTGCGCCCCGCCCGACGGCTGGCTCGCGATCACTTCGTTGGGCGACTGCAGCCCGTTCGCGTAGTAGCGGTACACGCCGTACGTCGTCCCAGCGCCGACCGAGAGCGCCACGACGCCCAGCCCCACCAGCGCGATGGCAACCTGCAGGTACCAGGGAAACGTCACGCGGTCGCCGTTGCCGCCGTGGCCGTTGCGAAGACGATTGCGCAGCAGTCTGCGTGTCGCGAAATTGCGTGCCAACTCTTCCTCCTGCCGCGCCGCCACGCCGGGCTCGCGGCCTGCCCGTCCGCCCTGTCCCCGCTTACGCCGGCTTCTCCAGCACCACGAAGTGCGAGAGCCCGAACACCTTTAGCGGCGTCCGCTCGGCCCTGTACAGCACCGCGCGCAGCAATCGCCCCAGGCGTTTTCGCCGGGCGACGATGTTGTCGAACCCGGGGTACACGTACGATTCTACGTCGACGTGCGCCGACAGGTCCCTGTACGTGCGCCGGATGCCGCTCTTCGTGTACGCCCGCGCGTGCGGCACCAGCCGGTTGCGCAGCGGGCTCGGCAGCCAGTTCACGAACGGGATGTTCCCGAACACAAAGCGCTTCCCCAGGTAGATGCCGTGCGTCTCGAACGGATAGAGCCGGTTCGGCGCGTACACCACGATGTGTCCCCCGGGCCGGATCACCCGGAATGCCTCGCCCATCGTCTCGCGGTCATCCCGGACATGTTCGATGACCTCGTTCAGCACCACGACGTCGAAGCTGTTGTCGGGGAACGGCAGGTTCTCGCCGACGGCGAGCATCAGGCCGGGCGTTGTCTTCGCTCCTTCGCGCAGCCGCTTCGCGTCGATATCGATGCCGCAGACGCGGTCGCTGAACTCGCGGAACTTGCGTACGTACACGCCCAGGCCACACCCGATATCGAGGATGCGTGCGCCTTCCAGCGGCGCGTACCGCCGGATCAGATCCAGACGGCGGTCCTGTCCGAACCGCCAGACGAAGCTGGGATTGCCGAGAGCCACTTCCGCCCGGTCGGGCGCGCTGACCATGTGTCCTTCCAAGACCCCTGCCACGTTGAGGCTAACATACGCCCCCTTTGCCCCGCACGGTTCGAACGTACCATACGCCGGGCATCGCGGGTTTGCCTCCTGGCCGCCACGCCTATCTAATCCACCCATGACGAGACCGCAATCTCCGTTGCGTGCGCCCGGTGTCGACGAACGCGACGCGGCGTCGCTCGAGGCCTACATCAAGAGCTTCGCCTCGCCGCTCCGCCGCGACGACATCAAGGAAGCGATGGTGGAAGGCGGCGTTCCGCTCTGGCAGCGGATCCTCGATTACGTGCCGCAGCCCGGTGTGCGTGGCCGCGCGCTCGAGCTCGGCGGCCCGCCATTCAACATCTCCCTGCTGCTGCGCAAGCTCCGCAACTACGACCTCACCTGCACCGGCTCCGCCGCCGACGGCAGCGCTGAAATCGTCTCCGAGCTGCACAGCGAGGCCCTTGGCGAGCAGCAGACCTTTCGGTGCGACTGCTTCGACGTCGAGCACGATCGCTTCCCCTACGACGACAACACATTCGACCTCATCGTCTTCTGCGAGGTCATCGAGCACCTCGTCGAGAACCCTGTCCACACGCTCAGTGAGATCCACCGCGTGCTGAAGCCCGGTGGCGCGATGATCCTCACTACCCCCAACGTCTCCCGCTTCGACAACCTCGTCGCCCTCGCCCGTGGCCGGAATCTCTACGACCCCTACCACCTCGGCTCGCCTTTCGCCGGCTCCCGCCACTTGCGCGAGTACACCTACGCCGAGCTGCGCGGCCTCGTCGCCGGCTGCGGTTTCGAGATCGAACGCATGCGGGACCACGACATCTACCCGCGCCGGGGCCTGCTCCACACTGCGGCCAACGAGTTCGCCAACCGCATCCTCGCGCGCATCACGCACGGTCACTACCGTTTCCATCTCTTCCTGCGCGCCCGCAAGACCTCCGCGCCGTTCCGCTGGCACTTTCCGCCGTCCATCTTCGCCTCCGGCCACCTCACCATGTATGCCCGGCCGCGCGACTCGTACGCTGTGGTCGGCGAGAATGACGCGCTGCACTTCCAGATGGGCTGGCTCGACCCTGTAACTGTTGCGGGGCGCCTCGCCCGCCACGCGACGGGCGTGGGGGACATCTACGTGCGTTGCGACGAGCCGCCTGCTGGCGTAACCGTGACGCTCGCTGGCGGCCGCGGCGAGATCCAGACGGCGCACGACCGCTCCGCATCGGGCGAGTTCGTGCTCCTCGGCGCCGCGCCGTTCGACGCGAAGGATGGCGCCTGGGTCGACATCCACGTGCCCGTGAACGCCGATTTCGAGCCCGGCAACCTGCTCCACATCCGCGTCGTCGCGTCCGAAGGTGTCGATGTCGCCGCGGTCCGCGCCCAATAGGCAACGATTCCGCCACCGATCCCCAGCGCGTATCCTGTCCCGCATGAAGCTGGAACGCGATGCCGTCCTCCACATCGCACGCCTGGCGCGCGTGCATCTCACCGACGACGAGGTAGAGACGTACGCCGCGCAGCTCGGCGACATCATCGGCCACTTCGACGTGCTCAACCGGATAGATACCGAGGGCGTCGAGCCCACGGCGCACACGCTCCCGTTGCGCAACGTCATGGCCGAGGACGTCGCCCGCCCGTCGCTCCCACGCGACGAGGTGCTCGCCATGGCACCCAACACCGAAGACGGCTACCTGCGCGTCCGCGCGGTGCTCGAGTAACCCTGTATGTCCGAACTCCACTGGCTGACCATCGCTGAAGCCGCCGAGCGCCTCCGCAAGCGCGAGATCTCGTCGCGCGAACTCACAGAGGCGTTCCTCGACCGCATCGCCTCCGTCGATCCGGCCGTCCGCGCCTACATCACCGTCACAGCCGACCAGGCGCGCGCCCAGGCCGCTGCCGCCGACAAGCGCCTCGCCGCCGGTGAGTCCGGCGCGTTGCTGGGCGTCCCCGTCGCCATCAAGGACGTCATGTCTACGGCGGGCGTTGCGACATCATGCGGCTCGAAGATGCTCGAGCGCTTCGTCCCACCCTACAACGCGACCGTCGTCCAGCGCCTCGTCGGCGCGGGCGCTGTCATGCTAGGCAAGACGAACATGGACGAGTTCGCGATGGGCTCCTCCACCGAGAACTCCGCCTTCTTCCCCACCCACAACCCCTGGGCGCTCGACCGCGTCCCCGGTGGCTCGTCCGGTGGCTCCGCCGCCGCTGTCGCCGCCGGCGAGGCCGCGTACGCGCTCGGGTCCGACACCGGAGGCAGCATCCGCCAGCCCGCCGCCCTTTGCGGCGTCGTCGGCATCAAGCCCACCTACGGGCGCGTCAGCCGCTACGGTCTGGTCGCCTTCGCGTCCTCGCTCGACCAGATTGGGCCGTTCACGCGCACAGTCCGCGACGCCGCCGTCGTCCTCAACGCGATCTGCGGCCACGACGCGCTCGACGCCACCTCCGCGCCGGTCGCGGTCCCCGACTTCACCGCCGGCCTCGACCAGGGCGTCCGCGGCATGCATCTCGGCGTGCCGAAGGAGTACATGCCCGACGTCCTCGACGCGGGCGTCCGCTCGCGAATCGAGGAGGCGCTGTCCGCGCTGGAGGCGCAGGGCGCGACGATCGACCGCGATCTCACGTTGCCCAGCACCGAGGCCGCGCTCGCCGTGTACTACATCATCGCCCCCAGCGAAGCGTCCGCGAACCTCGCCCGCTACGACGGCGTGAAGTACGGCTTCTCGTACCAGCAGGGCGCGACGATGTGGGAGAACATGGAGAAGACGCGCGGCTTCGGCTTCGGCGCCGAAGTCAAGCGCCGCATCATGATCGGCACGTACGCGCTCTCATCGGGCTACTACGACGCCTACTACCTCAAGGCCCAGAAGGTCCGTACGATTATCCGCCGCGAGGTCGATGCTGCCTTCGAGAAGTACGACGCCATCGTCGCTCCGGTTACGCCGACGCCCGCGTTCAAGATCGGCGAAAAGACCGGCGACCCCTATCAGATGTACCTGAACGACGTGTTCACGCTGCCGGTGAACATTGCCGGCCTGCCCGGCGCATCGATCCCCGCCGGGTTCGTCGATGAGCTGCCGGTGGGGCTGCAGGTCATCGGCAAGCCGTTCGACGAGGCGACAGTGCTGCGGGTGGCCCGAGCCTACGAGTCGACGGCGGACTGGCGCGCTCGCCGGCCATCGCTCTGATCGCCGTATCTCCACCAATCCGCACTCGCTCTTCGCGCGTATCGCTCATGTTGTGAGTTTCGCTTGAACTGACAAGGAGCATGTCATGTCCCGATCGTCCGCCATCGCACGCATCGCCGCCGTCACGCTCGCGGGTTTCGCGCTGATCGCCTTCACCGCCGCCTGCGGCGACGATGACGACGGCGACGAATCCCCCACACAGACCGCAAACACGCCCGCTGCGACCGCCCCGGCCTCCACGCCGACCACGGCCGTTGCGCAACCGACCGAGGCCGCGACTGCCGAGCCGACGACTGCCGGCGAGACGGCAACAGCCGGCGCGACGGTGTCGGCCGGCGATGCCGGCCTCGTGGATGCCCGCGGCTTCTCGCTCTATCTCTTCGCCAACGACAGCTCCGGCAGCGGCGCCAGCGCCTGCAGCGGCGGCTGCGCGTCGAACTGGCCGCCCCTCACGGCGGATGGCCCCTTGACGCCCGGCGCGGGCGTCACCGGCGAACTTGGTACGATTACGCGCGATGACGGGACGGCGCAGGTAACGTATAACGGTCTGCCCCTGTACTTCTTCGCGAACGACCAGGCGCCGGGCGACACGAACGGGAAAGACATCCCGAACTGGAGCCTGGCTCAGCCGTAACTACGGCAACGAAGGAGCTACGACAACATGCGGATGAGGGTGCGTTTCGCCGCGCTCGCGGCTGCCACGGTCATGGGCCTCGCTCTCCTGTCCGCCGCCTGCAGCGACGATGGCGACGGCGGTCTGCCGACCGTCCCGCCCGAGAGCCAGACGCAGACCGCGTCGGGCATCTCGACGCGCGAGGCCGGCATCACGCCGCTGGCCGGCGTCACTGTCGCCTCGGGCACGACCACCGTCCTCATCTCCACGTCGTCCACCGGTCCCTTTCTGACCGACCCTGAGGGACGCACCCTCTATACATCCGCCAACGACCCCGACGCCCGCAGCGTCTGCCTGCGGAGCTGCTCCGGCATCTGGCCGCCTCTGATCATCGAGAGTGGGTCGCCCACGGGCCCCGAAGGCCTCACCGGTGTGCTGGGCACGATCACGCGCGAGGACAACGGCTCCACGCAGGTGACCTACAACGGCCGCCCGCTGTATCGCTATAACCTCGACGTGCAGCCCGGCGACGCCAAGGGCAACAACCTGGGCAGCGGCATCTGGGTCGTCGCCGTCCCCTGACCGGGACGCAGCGTGCGCTCATCACGCGCGAGTAGGGAACAGGACGTCCATGCGGGACGCCCTGTTCCCTTCTTCTCCGAATCCGCTGCGTATACTGCGCCGTGGACCCCCGCACGCCGGGAGGACGGCGATGAAGCCCTACAGGCGCAAGCTCTCTAGCGAGGACGCGGACACTGCCTCGATCCTCGTCACCAAGGATCGCTGGCGTGACTTTCCGGCGCCCATGACGGAGTTCGAAGTGCGCGTCGGCCGCACCGCGTACGCCACGCGCATCGTTGCGGAGGACTGCGAGTGCCTCGCGCCGAAGCACCAGCACTACCACCTCGAGGCCGGCCATTTCGCGCGAAAACTCAAGTTCCGGAAGGGTGACGTCGTCGATATCTCGGGCGGCGACGGCGCGTACACGCTCCGCAATGGATCGTGAAGAAGAGGCGGGGCTGAGGGCGTTTGCCGTCAACGTCGGAGCGTACGCCGGCGCGTCCCATCCCGAGCGCCCACTCTGGATCGAGCGTGACGGTGCGCGCGTCGACGTCAGCGCCCTCGAGGCGCAGTGGCGCGAAGAAGAGCGGATGGGCTTCCGGGTCCGGCTTGCCGATGGCAGTTCCTGGTTGTTGTACTATGTGCCCGACCTCGATCTCTGGTCGGGTGTCGCCGACGCGGGCGCTGTTGGAGGCGCTCCGCCGGGATCACGGAAGAGGAGCGAAGCCCCGCCGGGCGCGGGCATCCCATGACCGACGGCGTAACCCATCGCGGCAACATCTCCCAGCATGTCCAGGCTATCCCCTCATCGGGCATCCGGCGCTTCTTCGACCTCCTCGCCAGCATGGAGGGCGTCATCTCCCTCGGAGTCGGCCAGCCCGACTTCGTAACCCCGAATCACATCCGCCAGGCCGCCATCAAGAGCATCGAAGATGGCGAGACCTACTACACCTCCAACTACGGCCTCGTCGAGCTCCGCGCCGCCATCTCTCGCCATCTCAACCGCCTCTATGGCGTCCGCTACGACGCCGGCACCGAGATCATCGTCACCGCCGGCGTCAGCGAGGCGCTCCAGATCGCCCTCGAGGCCATTCTTGATCCCGGTGACGAGGTGCTGAGCCCCGATCCCGGCTACGTCGCGTACCTCCCAGCCGTGCTGCTGGGCGGTGGCGTCTACATCCAGGTCCCCACGCGCTCCGCCGACGGCTTCCAGCTCCACCCCGCCGAGCTGGAGAGCCGCATCACGCCGCGCACCAAGGCGATCCTCTTCGGCTATCCCGCCAACCCCACGGGCGCGGTCATGACGCGTGAGACCGCGCAGGCGGTCGCCGCGATCGCCGACAAACACGACCTCTTCGTCATCTCCGACGAGATCTACGATCGCCTCGTCTACGACACCGAGCACGTGTGCTTCGCCACCCTGCCCGGCATGAAGGAGCGCACGATCCTCCTCGGCGGTTTCTCGAAGGCGTACGCGATGACCGGCTGGCGTCTCGCGTACACCTGCGCGCGCAGCGAGCTGACAGAAGCGATGATGAAGGTCCACCAGTACGTCATGATGTCCGCGCCCACCCCCGCGCAGTTCGCGGCCTTGCAGGCGCTGAACGCCGGCGAGGAAGACGTGCGCGGCATGGTCGCGGAGTACGACCGCCGCCGCCGCATGGTCGTGAACCGCCTGAACGCGATGGGCTTGCCATGCGCCGACCCGCACGGCGCGTTCTACGCCTTCCCCCAGGTCGGCAGCTCGGGCATGAACGACGAGTCGTTCGCCGAACGCCTGCTGATGGAGGAGCGTGTGGCCGTCATCCCGGGCTCCGCGTTCGGCGAGGCGGGCGCCGGTCACGTGCGCATCTGTTACGCGCAGAACTACGACTTGCTCGTCGAGGCCATGGACCGCATCCAGAGCTTCCTCGACCGCCACCGCCTGGCCTCGAAGTAGCGCCCATCGCAGTTGTCGTGCCGCTTCTTGCACCTGGCCGACGCTCGCCGCCGGGCGGTTGCTATCAGCCTGTTACGCGGTCCATAATTGCAGTAAGGACAGCACAAAACCCCTTCCGTAGCCGTTACCTCGAATCTACAATACGCCGGATTCGTTGGAGTACGGGGCGGGCGAGGATTCTCCCGCCGGGATTCGAAGGAGACCTCTCACATGGCCTACATCATCACAGAGCCCTGCATCGGCACCAAGGACCGGTCCTGTGTCGACGTCTGCCCCGTGGACTGCATCCACGACGACGGGGACGACGACAAGATCCTGTACATCGACCCCGACGAGTGCATCGACTGCGGCGCCTGCGAGCCTGCCTGCCCGGTGAACGCGATCTTCGCCGAGGACGACGTGCCCGACAACATGAAGCCCTACGTCGAGATCAACTCGCTCTGGTACAAGGACAAGGCCGGCGCTCGTGCGAAGGTCGACGCCGTCGCCCCCTAGGATCAGCTCAGGAACGCCCTCTTGACATCACAGAAAAGCCCGGTACCCCCGGGCTTTTCGCGTGTTCCGGCACTTCTGACGAATCTGCGGTCGCGGTTTTCTGGCGAGAACCTCGTGAGAATGCCGCCGTACGATGGGATAGTCGGGGTCTGCGAAAGTTGTTGCCCTCGCTATCGCAGGCGCCGGGTGGCGGGGCGGCGCGTGCCACGTCTATGTGGCTGCGCCCCCCTCCGCTGCTTGGTGCGGCCGCGACATAACGGCGCGCTCGGCCCGCTGGCGACGCTGCCAGGCGATCGAAGCCTCCGCCGTGAGGATCAGCAGCCCGCACCACACCACGACGTCTCCCGGGCTGGCCACCATGCCGCCGCTCGCCGTACGGATGATGATCTGGTCGCCCAGTTCCATCAGGCGGCCTTCGTCCTCGGCTACGAGCACGTCCTTGGAGCCCGCGACCCATTCGCCGGGCGTGTACCGCGCGGCTCGTTCCTCACCGATCGCGCTTACCACTGTGTCGTAGTGGATGGGCATCAGCCCGCCGTTTGCGAGTATCGGCGCGAGGTTGGCGGCGAGGCCGACGTACATCACCCACACGCCGATCCGGTCCCGGTAGACCCACAGCGCTAGCGGGACGGCGATGATCGTCGCGGGCAGGATGACCCGCACCAGGATCTCCGACGGCGCGAAGCGGAGCGCGGCGAACTGCACGGCCAGCAGCGTCAGCGCAAATGTGGCGCTGGCTGCTCCCCTGTGTGTGTGAATGGCGCCCAGCCGGCGGGTCATGTCCATGCGAATCAGTGGAGTATCGGCGGCTCGCGGTTGCCGCCGGAGAGCAAAAAGGCCGCCCCCATGGGCGGCCCGCTGCTTGGACCGGTCTGGTTACCGGCCCCAGATCCACGGTGCCACCGCGAGGGCGGTGACGGCCACGAAGTTCGCGGCGACGAGAGCGGCAGGGATGAAGCGGGACATTGCGTTACCTCCAGATAGGCTTCCTTCTGCTATCTGGAGAATCGGCAGGGTTTCCCCTCACTTGAGGGCGCAATGGCCTCTAAGGGGACGTTCTTGGTCTGACACCCCGTTTCCCGGATTGGCGCGCGCCGGAATCCGCATCGAAGCCGCGACCTTCCCTCGCTTTCCCGCTCCATTGTTCGGGTGCTATAGCTGTGATAGGCTTCGCGCCAGAATTCACAAAGTTTGGGCGCAGCTTCGGCCAGCATGCCTCGGGCCCGGCTTCTAGCTTCGGCTGCGCACCGGATGGCCGCCGGATCGGTGCTCCGGCCCGTCCTCACCCGGTTCCGGAGTATGGACGTGGACGCGGGACGGCGTCCCGCCCATGTCGCGAGGCGCCAGTGATCGACCAGTTCGGACGGGCCGGCTTCCTCCTCGTCTTTGCCGTCATCTTCCCGCTCATCCCGATCGTGGCCTCGGTTGCGCTCGGCGTGTTCAAGCTCCGCCCAAGCAAGCCCGACCCCATCAAGGAGTCCGTTTACGAGTGCGGCATGGTGCCCATCGGCGACGCCCACGTCCGCTACAACGTGCGCTACTACCTGTTCGGCCTGCTCTTCGTCGTCTTCGACGTCGAAGCCGTCTTCCTGTACCCGTGGGCCGTCGCCTACCGCCAGCTCGGTCTGTACGCCTTCGTGGAGGCCCTCATCTTCATCGCCATCCTCTTCGTCGGTTATGCGTACGCGTGGCGGAAGCGCGCCATGGAGTGGCTCTGATGCCGCACCCGAAGACGGTCACCCTGCCCGGGCCCGAGGTCGCCGATCGCATCCGCGCGACGCTGCCCGACGCCGTCCAGTCGGTCGCCGATGGCTACGTTACGCTCGCTCCCGCCCGCATGTTCGAGGCGATGCGCGTCATCCGGGACGACGAGCAGCTCGACGGCAAGTTCCTCACCCAGCTTTGCAGCGTCGACATGATCACGCGTATCGACATGGTCTACCACTTCGCGTCGCTCGCTCAGAACCACCTCTTCGAGGTCAAAGTGCCCTGCGATCGCGACCAGCCCGTCATCCCGTCCATCTCGCCGCTCTGGTCCGGCGCGCTGCTCCAGGAGCGCGAGGTCTACGACCTGATGGGCGTCCGGTTCGAGGGCCATCCCGAGCTCACGCGGCTGTTTCTGTGGGACTCCTTCCCCGGACATCCGCTGCGCAAGGACTTCATGGCGCTCCCCGGGGGACGCAAGCCCGGCCTCAGCCAGTTCCCGGAGCAGGTGCCCGGCCAGACCGGCCAGGAGTTCCGCCCGAAGCACGCGGGCACCGGCCAGTAAGACACGCGCACGCCCTCTCCCGTTCCGGGAGTGGGGCCGGGGTGAGGGCCCCGACGATGCCTATCAAGTCAGAGCCCGTCGAAGTCAACATCGGACCGCAGCACCCGTCCACGCACGGCGTGTTCCGCATGGTCGCGAAGATCGACGGCGAACGCATCGTCGACGTGAAGATGGTCGTCGGCTACCTCCACCGCAGCATGGAGAAGCTGGCCGAGGAGCGCACGTACACTCAGAACATCCCGTTCACCGACCGCATGGACTACCTCGCCGCCATGGCAGGCAATCTGGGCTACTGTCTCTCGGTCGAGAAGCTCGCAGGCATCGAGGTGCCGGAACGCGCCCAGTATCTCCGCGTCATCTTCAACGAACTCCAGCGCGTCGCCAGCCACTGCATGGCCACGGGCGCCTTCATCAATGACTGCGGCGCCTGGCAGACCCCCGTCATGTGGTGCTTCCGCGACCGCGAGCGCGTCCTCGACCTCTTCGAAATGACCTGTGGCGCCCGCCTCACCACCAACTACATGCGGATCGGCGGTGTCGCCTTCGATATCCCCGACGAGTTCCTCCCCGCTCTCGACAAGCTGGTGAACGACGAGCTGCCGAAGGCATTCGAGGAGTACGAGGAGCTGATCGTCGGCAACGAGATCATCATGATGCGCGCCCGCGACGTGGGCGTCGTGACACCGGAGGTCGCGATCAACGCCTCGCTCAGCGGGCCCGTGCTGCGCAGCACCGGCATCGCCTGGGATATCCGCAAGGCGGACCCCTACTGCGTGTATGACCGCATGAAGTTCGACATCCCCGTCGGCTACAACGGCGACGCGTACGACCGCATGACCATCCGGATCGAGGAGATGAAGCAGAGTCTGCGCATCATCCGCCAGGCCGTCGGCGAGCTTCCCGATGGCCCACATAAGGTCGACGTGCCCCTCGCCCTCCGCCCGCCCGCCGGCGAGGCGTACTCGCGCGTGGAGTCGCCGAAGGGCGAGTTGGGCTTCTACGTCGTCAGCGATGGTGGCCCCGCCCCCTACCGCTGGCACGTGCGTGCGCCTTCGCTCATCAACCTCAGCGTCCTGCGCGAGATGACCGTCGGCCAGACCATCGCGGACGCCATCGTCACGCTGGGCAGCATCGATATCAACGTGGGGGAGCTGGACCGATGACGCTCTTCCCGATGAGCTTGCTCCAGGACTTGATCACGGGCTACTGGTGGGACGCGCGCGACCTCTCGAATTTCACGCGGATGATCTACGGCCGCCTGGAGGACTGGGGGTTCCCGGACTGGTCGATCTACGTCATCTCCGGCTTGCTCGGCACCATCGGCATTGTCGCCTTCGTCGGCGGCGTTGCCATCATCAACATCTGGGTCGAGCGCCGCGTCGTCGGCCGCATGCAGTCGCGCCTGGGACCCAACCGTCTCGGCCCTTTCGGCCTCCTGCAGCCCGTCGCCGACGCCATCAAGCTCATGCAGAAGGAAGTGCTGCAGCCCGCCTCCGCACCCGGCTTCATTTACACCGTCGCACCGATCGCCTTCACTGTGCCGGGCATCGCCGTCTTCGCCGTCGTCCCCTGGGGCCGCCACATGGTGCTCGCCAGCCTTGACGTCGGCCTGTTGTACATCCTCGGCATGTCGTCCCTCGCCGTGCTCTCCGTCTTCATGGCGGGGTACAGCAGCAACAACAAGTACTCGCTCTTCGGCGCGATGCGCGTCATCGCCATGCTCGTGTCGTACGAGATCCCCATCGTCGCCGGGCTGCTCGGTGTCGTGCTGTTCGCCGGCACCATGAACCTGCAGGGCATCGTCCTCTTCCAGGAGGAGAACTGGGCCTTCATGGTCATGCTCCAGCCCCTCGCTTTCCTCATCTACTTCTTCGCCATCTCCGCTGAACTCAATCGCACACCCGCCGACATCGCCGAGGCCGAGTCCGAGATCGTCGGCGGCTACCACACGGAGTACTCGGGCATGAAGTTCGGCCTGTTCTATGCCGCCGAGCTGATCAACGCCGTCTCTGTCTCCGCCATCATCGCCACGCTCTTCCTCGGCGGCTGGTGGACCTACAAGCTCGACGAACTCATCCCCGGCTGGATGCTCTTCATCGGCAAGGTGTACACCGTCTACTTCCTCTTCGTCTGGACCCGCGGCACGCTGCCCCGCTTCCGTATCGACCAGCTCCTCAATTTCGCCTGGAAGTGGCTGACGCCGATGGCCATCATCAACGTCGTCGTCGTCGCCGCCGAGGTGCTGGTGTGGGAGGAGAGCGGCTGGAGCGCCGCGTTCTGGATCCCGCTGTTCATCGCCGTGAATGGCGCGCTCACGGCCGCCCTCATCGTCGGCTTCGTGAAGTTCTTCGCCCCGAAGTTCCAGCGCTTCCCGACGCGACCGCGGTTCTACCCCGGCATCGACGTGCCGTCGCTGCCGGCCGTCACCGCGGCCGAATTTGCGGCACAGTCGTCCTTCGAAGAGTCGCCGCGGAGACCGGCCGCGCACGAGGGAGGCCGAGCATGATCGCCGACAACGGCATCGTCATCGCCTTCTGGCTCCTCGCCGCCACCACCGTCGGCTGCGCCCTGATGGTCGCGGCCGTCCGCGAGCTGATCCAGGCGGTGCTGTTCCTCGCCCTCACCTTCGTGGGCGCGGCGGGCATGTACATCGTGCTCTCCGCCGATTTCGTAGCCGTCGTCCAGGTGCTGATCTACGCCGGCGCCGTCAGCGTGCTCATGACCTTCGCCGTCATGCTCACCCCCGCCGCCGACCGCCAGAACTCCGAAACCGTGTTCCAGGTGCCCGCGCTGGTGCTGGCCGGTCTCGTGCTCGCTGTCGTCGTCTTCGTCACGCTCGATACTGACTGGGCCATCTCAGACCGCGGCGCCTTCAGTGCCACCGCCGCCTCGCTCGGCGAGGCCTTCCTCAAGCCCTACGTCGTCCCGTTCGAGGTCGCCTCCGTCCTGCTCATGGTCGCGATGATCGGCGCCATCGTCCTGACGAAAGAGGAGGAGCCCGAATGACCGCTCCGCTCCTCGCTCTCACGTTGCACCTCGAGGAAGTGCTCGTCGTCGGCGCGATCCTGTTCGCCATCGGTCTGTACGTCGCGCTCTCGAAGCGCAACGCCATCGGCGTCCTGATGGGCATCGAGCTGATGCTGAACGCCGTCAACGTCACCCTGCTCGCGTTCTCCCGCTTCATCGAGTCGGAACAGCCGCTCGATGGCCAGGTGTTCGCCGTCTTCATCGTCACCGTCGCCGCCGCCGAGGCCGCCGTCGCCCTGGCCCTGGCCGTGGCTATCTACAAGCACCGGGAGACCGTAAACATCGACGAGATCGATCTGTTGAGATGGTAAAGGAGGGGAGTTGGTCGTTAGTCGGTAGTCGTTAGGGGCCGTCCCCCTGACGCCCAACGCCTAACGCCCAACGACCAGCCCATGTGGTCAAAGCTTATGGACGTGAAGAACGGGTACGCCGCCGAGGTGTGGAAGGAACTCTTCGACGCCGAGGGCGTGTCGAACCGCGTCGTCCCACCCCTCCAGTCCGACGCCCCCATGTCCCAGCCTCGCGAGATCTGGGTGCCCGATAGCAAGACCCACGTAGCGCAGGAAATCATGAGGAAAATCTAGGTGCTACCCGAAATCCCCGAGGCAGCCGTCTGGGCGATCTTCCTCCTGCCGGTGGCGTCGCTCCTGACCATTGCGTCCGTTACCCGCCCGTATCCGAAGCTGTCGGGATATGTCACCATTGCCGCCATCGGCGCCGCCTTCGCCCTCTCGCTCTGGGCGCTCGACAGCGTTATCGCCAACGACGGCCACGCGCTCGGTTTCGGCGCTCACGAGTGGTTGAAGATCAGCACCGACAATGTCCTGCTCCAGCAGGCCGGCGGACCCAGCCTCCACGTCGACGTCGGCCTCCGCATCGACGGCCTCAGCGCCATCATGCTCGTCGTCGTCACGTCCGTCTCGCTCCTCGTGCAGGTCTACTCCCAGGGCTACATGGAGGGCGACACCGGCTACTCCCGCTACTTCATGTGGATGTCGCTCTTCACCGCCGCCATGCTCGGCCTCGTGATCGTCGACAGCATCCTCATCGTCTACGTGTTCTGGGAGCTTGTGGGCCTCGGCTCGTACCTGCTGATTGGCTTCTGGTTCCATAAGAAGTCCGCGGGCGACGCGGCGAAGAAGGCCTTCCTCACGACCCGCCTGGGCGACGTGGGCTTCGCGATCGGCATACTGCTCATCTTCACGAAGGCGGACACCTTCAACATCCCGCTCATCCAGGAGCTGGCCCAGCACGGCGGCCTCAGCGACGGCGTCATCACGCTGTTCGCACTCTGCGTCTTTGCCGGCGCCGTCGGCAAGTCGGCCCAGTTTCCGCTGCACGTCTGGCTCCCCGACGCCATGGAGGGCCCGACGCCCGTCTCCGCCCTCATCCACGCCGCCACCATGGTCGCCGCCGGCGTCTACCTGGTCGCCCGCATGTTTCCCGTCTTTCAGGCGTCGGACGAGGCCATGACGACGGTCGCCTACGTCGGCGGCTTCACCGCCATCTTCGCCGCCTCGATGGGCATCGTCATGACGGACATCAAGCGCGTGCTTGCGTATTCCACTCTCTCGCAGCTCGGCTACATGATGCTGGCGCTCGGCGTGGGCGGGTACATCGCCGCCATCTTCCACCTGTTCACGCACGCGTTTTTCAAAGCGCTCCTCTTCCTCGGCTCCGGCTCGGTGAATCACGCCACCAACACGTTCGACATGCGGAAGATGGGCGGCCTGCGGAAGTACATGCCCATCACCTACGCAACCTTCGCCGTCGGCTCGCTCAGCCTGGCCGGTATCTTTCCCTTCGCCGGCTTCTGGTCGAAGGACGAGATCCTGGGCGCCGCCTGGACCGACGACAAGCTGCTCTTCGTCGTCGCCATGGCCGTCGTCTTCATGACCGCCTTCTACTCCTTCCGCGCCGTCTTCCTCACCTTCGAGGGCGACTACAAGGGTGGCGAAGAGCCCGAGCATGGAGCGCATGGCGGCGGCCACGGTATGCCGCACGAGTCTGGTTGGGTGATGGCCCTGCCGCTGCTCGTCCTCGCCGTCCCGGCGTTCGCCGCCGGCTTTGTGAACCTTCCCTTCGGCTCCGCCGACGGCCTCGCCCATATCCTTGAGGGGGCCCTCCCCGAGTCCTCGGCCGAGGCGCTGCACCACGAGGAGTTCAACCTCGCCATCGCCCTGGGCTCGCTCGCCCTGGGAGGCGCCGGGATCGCGCTCGCCTACGCCATCTACCAGGCGAAGGTCGTGTCGTCCGAGTCGCTGCAGAAGATCTGGGGGCCTGTCCACACGCTGGTCGCCCGCAAGTACTACATGGACGAGCTGTACGAGAACGTCATCGTGCGCGATCTGCTGTACGGCAACGTCTGCCGCGTCCTGCAGTGGGTCGACACCAACATCATCGACTTCGCGGTCAACGGCTCCGGCCAGGTCAGCCGTTGGGCCGGCGACCGCCTCCGCTGGGTGCAGTCCGGCTCGGTGCAGGCCTACGGCACCGTCGGTTTCGCCGGCCTCATCGTTGCATCGTTCCTGATGCTCGTGCTGATCGAGGGGCGGTAGCGATGAGCGGAGTCCTCGTCTTCACCGTCTTCTTCCCCGCCGTGGCCGCGGCCGTGATCGCGCTGACGGCCCAGCGCGAGAGCCAGGACCAGGCGAAGTGGCTCGCGCTTGTCGCGACGCTGACCACCTTCATCACGTCGCTCATCCTGTTGCTCGGGTTCGACCGCAGCCCCGGCGTTGCAGGCGCCGACGCCTTCCAGTTCGATTCGCAGGCCACCTGGATCGACGCCGCCACCGCCGGCTTCGACGTGCAGTTCCACATGGGCGTCGACGGCCTCGGCATTACGATGGTCTTCCTCACGACGTTCCTCTTCGTCATCGCCACGCTCATCTCGTTCGGCGTGAAGCTGCGGACGAAGGAGTACTTCATCTGGCTGCTTGCGCTCGAGACCGGCGTCCTGGGCGTGTTCACCTCACTCGACCTCATCATGTTCTTCCTATTCTGGGAGGTCGAGCTGCTGCCCATGTACATGCTCATCTCCGTCTGGGGCAGCGGCCGCAAAGAGTACTCCGCGATGAAGTTCCTGCTCTACACGGTGGCCGGCTCCGCTTTCATGCTCGTCGGTTTCCTGGTGATGGGCTTCAGCGCCGAACCCACGCCCACCTTCGACATGGTCGCGCTCCAGCAGAGCACCATCACGGACACGCTGTTGCCGCTCTGGGTCATCTTCGGCTTCATCTTCATCGCGTTCGCCGTCAAGCTGCCGATGTTCCCGCTGCACACTTGGCTGCCCGATGCTCATACGGACGCTCCGACCGCCGTCTCCGTTATCCTTGCCGGCGTCCTGTTGAAGATGGGCGGCTACGGCATCCTCCGCATCCTCATCACACTCATGCCGCGCACGGCCGAGGACTACGGCGTCTGGCTCGCAACGCTGGCGGCCATCAGCGTTATCTACGGCGCCCTGCTCACGTTGCGGCAGAAAGATTTGAAGCGGCTGGTCGCCTATTCCTCTGTCAGCCACATGGGCTACGTGCTGCTCGGCATCTCCGCCCTCGGCCATCTCAGCTTGAACGGCGCCGCCCTCCAGATGTTCACGCACGGCACCATCACTGGCCTGCTGTTCGTCATGGTCGGCATCATCTACGACCGCACCCACACGCGCGATATCGACCAGCTCTCCGGTCTCGCGCACACCATGCCGCTCGCCGCGACGGTTACGATCGTTGCCGGCCTTGCCTCGCTCGGGCTGCCCGCGATGTCCGGCTTTGTCGCCGAGATGATGGTGTTCCTCGGCAGCTTCGACAAGTACACCGCCCCGACGATCATCTCCGTCATCGGGATCCTGCTCGCCGCCGGCTACATCACCTGGATGGTCCAGCGCGTCTTCTTCGGGCCGAAAAACGAGCGATGGGCGTCGCTGCCCGACGCCAACAACTGGTGGGAGCAGCTCCCCATGGCCGCGCTCGTCGCCGTCATCATCGCCGTCGGCGTCTACCCGGCGCTCGTCGTCGACCTCCTCGACACCGGCATCATCAACATTGTGGGGGCGCTGAGCTGATGCTGCAGGATCTCGACCGCCTCGGCCCTGTCCTCGCCGTCATGGTCACCGCCGGCCTCATCTTCCTCGTCGACATGGTCATGCGGCGGGAGGATCGCCGGGTGCTCACTGCCATCGCCATCACCGGCCTCGGCGTCGCCGCGACGTGGCTGGTGATGCTCATCCTCCGCGACCGCGAGGCGTCGTTCTTCAGCGACTCCATGGCGCTCGACAACTTCAGCATCTTCTTCACCTTCCTCTTCATCGGCGTCTCGGGAGCCGTCATCATCGCCTCGTGGGACTACCTGGGCCGCTTCGGCGACCGCCAGGGCGAGTTCATCGCCCTGATCCTCATCGCCACCTCCGGCATGATGCTGCTCTCCGGCGCCCGCGACCTCGTCGCTATCTTCGTCGCGCTCGAACTCACCAGCATCACGCAGTTCGTCCTCGCGGGCTTCCTCCGCGATGATAAGGGCAGCGAAGCCGCGCTGAAGTACCTCCTGCTCGGCGCCGTCTCGTCCGCCGTCATCCTGTACGGCATGGCCTTCCTGTTCGGCATCTCCGGCACTACCCGCCTCGTCACCACCGACGGCTCGCCCTCCATCGCCACCGCCATCGCCTCCGGGGATGAGGGAATGCGCTCGGCCCTCATCGTTAGCATGGTCTTTCTGGCGGCCGGCTTCGGCTTCAAGATGGCCATCGTCCCCTTCCAGATGTGGACGCCGGACGTCTACCAGGGCGCGCCCACGCCCGTCGCCGCCTTCCTCTCCGTGGGCAGCAAGGCCGCCGCGTTCGCCGTCGTCATGCGCATCTTCTTCGAGGGCTTCGGCCCCGACACCTTCGTCGGCAACGACTGGAAGATGCTCTTCGCGGTACTCGCCGCCGTCTCGATGACCGTCGGCAACGTCATGGCCATCCGGCAGACCAACATCCGCCGTCTGCTCGGCTACAGCTCGATCGCCCAGGCTGGCAACTTCCTCGTCGGACTCGCCGCCATCTCCGCCACCACGGACGGCGATTCGCAGCTCGGGGCCAGCGGGGTCGTCTTCTTCCTGGCCACCTACGCCTTCACCAACCTGGGCGCCTTCTTCGCCGTCATGGCCATCTCGAACAAGACGGGCAGCGACGAGATCGAAGACTACGGCGGTATGGTGCGCCGCGCTCCCGTTCCGGCGTGGGTGCTGCTGTTCTGCTTGCTCTCACTCACCGGCCTCCCGCCCACGGCCGGCTTCATCGCGAAGATCTACATCTTCAACGCCGCCGTCCAGTCCGATCTCGTCTGGCTCGTCGTCGTGGCCGTCCTGAACACCGTCGTCTCCGCCTACTACTACATGGGCGTCGCCCGCCAGATGTTCCTCTCCGAGGCCGAGGATCGCGCCGAGGTCCCGACGCCGCTCTTCTCGCAGGGCATCCTCGTGCTTGCCGCCGCCGGCGTCCTGGCCTTCGGCGTGTACCCCATCCCCCTCATCGAAGCCGCCCAGCGCGCCGTCAACGTCTTCGCCTAGGTCGCACCAGGCTGGCCCGCCGGACGCGAGATCCTCGTACCGTCAGGTCTTTCCGAGAGTAGTCGCGGAAGGCAGACCCGTCTCGCGTCCCCAAGCGCCTCCCGGGGCTGTTCAGCGACATAACGGCAACCTGCTCACACAGCGATCCGCGATGCCGATACTCTTAATGCCACACACAGAAAGGAACGCCTGCCATGCAAGACGCCAACAACCTCGGCACCACCAAGAGCGGCATGCAGCCCAACGTCGCGGGAATGCTCTGCTACACCCCGATCTTCTTCGTAGGGCTCATAGCGTCCCTCTATTTCTTCGTCACCGAGAAGGAGAACAAGTTCGTCCGCTTCCACGCCGTCCAGTCGCTCTGCGTCATGGTCGTTGGCATCGTCCTGCTGACGCCGCTGTACTTCCTCGTGATGCCTGCCGGCGTCATCCTCGGCCTCGGCTTCTTCGCCCTCGCCGTATGGTGCATGTACCAGGCGTACCAGGGCAACGAGTGGCGCATCCCCGTCATCGGCGACTTCGCCGCCCAAAACGTCGGCTTGCTATCGCCGCGCACGGCGAGAGAGTAGATGAAGGGCCGGATCTGATCCGGCCCCTTCTTTGCTCTCACTTCCAGCGTCTCACCTCTCAGTGATGATGCGCGCCGCCAAGCACGGCGTCCTCGTGAGCGCGCATCACCGCCTCGTCGTCCGCGTCCTCGTGGTCGTACCCCAGCAGGTGCAGGATCCCGTGCACCACCAGGTGCGCCAGCTCGTCCTGTAGCGGCACGCCATACTCCACCGCCTGCCGCCGCGCCGTCTCCACCGAGATCACGACGTCGCCCAGGTGTGGCGTCTCGCCGTCCGGCAGCGCGAACTCCTCCCCCTCCGCCTGCGAGAACGACAGCACGTCCGTGGGCGCGTCCGTGTGCCGGTACTGCCGGTTCAGCTCCTGCACCGCGGAGTCATCCGCCAACAGCACGCTCAGCTCGGCTGGCGTCTTCACGTGCTCCAGGTGGAGCGCGTGCGCCGCCGCCCGCTCGAGCGCCTGCGCGTCGATCCCGTCCGTCTCCACTTCGTGTTGCAGCTCGATCAGGTATTCCATAGTCCAACGCCAGTGTAGATCCGACGAGTGGTCTGCAACCCCGCCAATCGGCACCAAACGCTGGTGGGGACACGCCGCGGCGTGTCCGACGCGTCCATCCTCGTCCCCGCCAACAAGCGGTCGTAACGCTGGCGTCCCCTGGGGCACGATAAGATGTACACGAAAGGATCCGCCCGCCATGACCGACGACACGACCACCGTCATCGAGACCGCAACGTTCGCCGCCGGCTGCTTCTGGGGTGTCGAGGCCGCGTTCCGCCAGATACAGGGCGTCAAAGCGACCGCTGTCGGCTTCATGGGCGGCGCGCGCGACAACCCGTCCTACGAGGACGTCTGCTACCGCGACACGGGCCACGCCGAGGCCGTGCAGATCGAGTTCGACCCGGCGCAGGTCTCGTATGAGGACCTCCTCGACGTGTTCTGGGACAACCACGACCCGACGCAGCTCAACCGCCAAGGCCCCGACGTCGGCGACCAGTACCGCACCGTCATCTTCTACCACTCACCCGAACAGCAGGCTCTCGCCACAGCGTCGAAGGGCCGGCGGGAACAGTCCGGCGCCTACCGCCGGCCCATCGTCACCGAGATCACGCCCGCGAGCATCTTCTGGAAGGCGGAGGAGTACCACCAGCAGTACCTCGAAAAGCGCGGCCTCGCCACCTGCCACATCTAACCCGCCGGAGACGTTTCCGATAGAATTCGACCATGACGACAGCCATCCGTCTAGACGAAGAAGTCCGCTGGTTTCGTGAGCACAAGGCGGAGTTCATACGTGATCACGGCGGTCAGTACGTGCTGATCAAGGACACTTGCGTCCTAGGCTTCTTCGATAGTTGGGATGCGGCCTTCGAGCACAGCGTTCAGCACGTGGGAATGGAGCCCTGCCTCATCAAGCAGATCCTCGAGGAAGAGCCTGTGCACACGCTTCCTCAGCTTCTCCCGCTGTCTCTTAATGGCAACATATAGACGGGCTTCAGGCGAGAGCCCCGAAGCTTCCCGCGCGAAGCTTGTGCGCATAGGGCCGTGCGTTCCCATCGCGGTCGGCCTGCCGGACGCTTGGCTGCGTACGTTGCGGATCCAGGGCAAGACCCCTCCGGCAACGCTGTTCGGCGAAGCTTTGATCGACACAGGTGCGTCGCTGTCCGCCATAGACCGGACGCTCGTGGATCAACTTCAACTTCCTGCGCGGGGCTCCGAGAACGTAGCTTCGGTATCGGGCGTCGTCACGGGCATAACATATCCGGCGCAGATCGCATTCCCGGGCACGGGGCTTCAGTCGTTCACACGCGGCGACTTCGTGGCTCTGGACATCCTCCGCCTCGGTGTGATCGCGATCATTGGTCGAGCGGTTCTTGCCAATTGGCAGCTCAACTACGACGGCCCAGCCGGCGCCTTCACCATCACCGGCTGACCGCCCCCACTCGCCGCGCTAGCTCCCGGATCCGCCACACGCTGTCCCCCATCCCCCCGACACGGTTCCGCGCCAGCCACCCACGCTCGTACTCCGGTACCACTGCCTCCAGCCGCCGCGCGATCCGCCGCCACCGCGGCCGCCGCTTCGCCGCCGATGTCCCGTTCGCCCGCACATACTTCGCCGACCCGATCGCCGCGCCAATATCCGCCAACTCGACCGCCGTCCGGTACTCAGCGACGATGAGCGCCGCGTCTTCCCGCCGCATCCGCGATGCGTCCAGCCGCCCGGCCAACGCCCCCAGCGCTTCCGAGGTCTCCTCGAAGCCGTCGGCGCGTACACGTTGCATCGGCCAGTCGCCGTCCAACGGCAGGAAGTACGACTGCTGCAGCAACGACCCGTTCCGCGTCTTCGCGCCGTTGATCGTGTAGGCATTCCCCAACTCGCACGCGACCCGGCCGGTCTCCCCCGACGGGTCGTCGAACGCATGCAGGCTCAGCGTTCGCGCCAGATCCATGCCGCCGCTCGCCACGTGCGACCACGACATCGCCGCCCCGAACAGGAACCCCACCCAGGCGACCGGCGCCGGCTGCATGTGGCCGCCGTCGCCCCACTCCGTTGTCAGCACGCCCGTCGCGCCGTGCTTCAGCCCGTTCGCCGTCGCGTTCGTGATGTTCGCGACCATGTTGTCCGTCCGGCCCAGGAACGAGTTCCACCCGCCCGCGCCCGGGCACACGTAGAACGGCCGCCGCACCTTGCGATACGCAAGCCCGTCGGCGTCAAATGGATGATCGTGCTCGTAGCCCCACGCCAGGGCGGTCACGTCGCGCGGGATCTCCGAGATCAGCTCCGGATGCTGCTTGATGATGTCCCCCCAGAACATCATTCGCCGGCCATTCCTCTCGCACAGTGCGTACAGGCCCATCAGCCAGTCCAGGTACACGCGGCCCTTCCCGCGCTCCTCGCACGCCGGCTTGCTCCGGCCCTGCCCCAGCTCCCACGTCTCGTCGCACCCCACGTTGAAGTTCGCGCTCGAGAAGTGCGGCAGCAGCTCCTCATACATCCCCTCCACAAGCGCATAAGACCGCGGGTCGAGCGGGTTCAGCGTCGTCGAGAACCGCCGCCGCTTCGTCAGCAGCATCGACGCGTGCGGTAGCGCGATGCCGCCATCCACCTCCGCCAGCTCCGAGTACGGCTTGTGGATCAACCACCGCTCCATGTGACCGAAGCTGTTCTGGTTCGGCACAAGCTCCACGTGCCGATCGCGGCAATACTCGTCGAGCGCGAGCACCTCCTCGCCCGTCAGCGGCGAAGCGTCCTTCCACACCGCCCGGTGGCGCTGGTACGCGAACGTGTGCTCCATGTAGAGCTGGAGCTGGTTGATTTTCCACTCGGACAGCATGTCGACGAGCCCGTACAGCGTCGCTATCGTCGGCACCTTGTCGCGCGAGATGTCGAGCATGACACCCCGGTGCGCGAAGTCGGGATGGTCCTCGATGTGCAGCCGCGGCAGCCGTCGCCCGCATTGCCGCACGAGCTGCGCCAGCGTCGAGAACCCGTGCGCCAGCCCTGCCCCGTCCCGTGCTACCAGGCCGATCCGCTCGTCGCCGATCGTCAGGTGGTACCCCTCGCGCCTTTCGACGCGATGGTCGATGGCGGCGACCACGCCCTCCATCTCGGCGACAGACGTAGCGGTGCGGATCTCCCACCGTACGCCCGCGTACCGCTCCAACGCCACTTGCAGCCGCTGCGCTGCCACGACCTCCGCGCGCGCCTCGCCGTACAGCACGATCACCCGCTCGCGCACGAGCGTATGCGTCCCGCCTGAGACCTCGACCGACCGCGGCAACGGCGCCAAATACAGCTTCATCCCGCGCAGGGTAGGCGATCAATCACTCTGAGGGCACGGGTACGACGGGCTTCGTCCAGCCCATCCGTCGAAGGTCGACTGTCCACTGTCCACTCCGGCTACTCCTCGCCCAGCAGCCGCTCCCAGCGCTCGAGTGATCCCATCAGCCGCGGCAGTGACTTGAACTCACGCCGCGCCATCTCCGCGCCCAACCGCCGGTCGGCCTCATCCCGCGCCCGTTCCCCCAGCGCCCGCCGCAGGTTGTACTCGAACCACCAGATCGCAACCGACACGTATTCGCCCAGATCGCCCGGCTGGATGCGGTCCAACTCGCCTCCCGCTTCGCGGTACGCCTGGATCCACGCGCGCACGACCCGCCAGTCCGGCTCGCCCAACCCGGAGCCCGACCACCGTAGCGCCAGCCCCGCGGCCTCATGTCGCGGGTGGATCCGCCCCGCGGCGTCCCAGTCCACCAGCAGCAGCTCGCCGCTCACCGTCCGCATCCAGTTCTTCTGGTCGGCGTCACGATGCCCCATGATGAGCGGCGTCGTGTCCTCGCGCGTCCCCTCGACGTACGCTTCCAGGTCTCGCACGATATGCAAGATCCCCTGGAACTCCCATCGCCACTCGATGTCGGAGCGCTCGACCCGCTCCGCCAGCGCGAGCCAGTGTTCCTCGCCGCCAGTCCGCAACGCCTCGGTCAGCGTCTCCGCCGCTGGCAGTTGCAGTCTGTGGATCCGCGCGATCGTCGCCGCGACGCTCGCCGCCACGTCGGCGGGGTAGACCGTGTGGTGCAATCCGGTACCGTCGACCCACGCGTGCACGCGCACCGGCGCCGCTGAGCCGTCATTTCGGGCCACGTCGGCCAGACACGCGCCCGTCGCCGCCGCCACCACCGGCTGCGGCATTGCGACGCCCGCGTCGAACGCCGCGCGCTCCACGGCGAACGCCCCCTCGATCCAGGGCCGCTGCCACGTCCCCGTCGGGTCGATGTTGATCTCTTTGACGGCGAACACCCCGCGGTCCGTCTCCAGCCGCCACATACGGTGCGTCAACCCGCCGGCGACCGGCGTCAGTTCTCCGCGCGCCCGGCCGAGGGCGAACGCATCGCACACGCCGGCCGCGAACTGATGGTGGCTGTCGTTGTTCACGGTGCCAGCGTAGCCGTGCGAATCCCTAGCCCCTAGCCCCTGTCCTCGGGCAGAGACACAGGAACGCCGGTGATCGCCGTGAACCGCTTGGCGATCCCCCGCAGCACCCGCGGATCGTTGAACGGCGCCGCTTTCGTCGTCGGCGCGATCGCGCCGGCCTTCGCCCGACGGTAGACCTCGGTCTCCATCATGAATTCCAGCAGCCGCACGGCCTCGTAGTACCGGACCGAGGCCACCTCGAGCGGCCGCTGCGCAAGATAGGCATTCACGTATCGCCGCAGCAGCCAGCGCCGGACGAGGTTCACGATCGGTACCACCGGCCGCGGGAGGTCGACGGGCCCGTGCCCGAACAGCGCGATCGCAGCGCCCACGTCCCACGCGGGATCCGCGATACGCATGTTCGCCCAGTCCAGCACGCCGGCGACGGTATTCCCCACCATCATCACGTTCAGCGGATGGAAGTCACCGTGACAAAGCACCGCCGCTCGCTTAGACGGCGGACGGCCCGCTTCGACCCACGCGCAGGCGTCCCGCAGTCCGTCCAGCTTCATCGCCTCGATGACCTTCGCCCACGCGGCGTCACCGTATGCGCTCTCGCGCTCGTCCCCAAAGCCGCCGGCGGCCAGCGCCCGCCGCACCGGCTCCGGGTCCAGCGCGTGCAGTCGCGCCTGCGCCTGGGCCAGTACCACCGGCATCCGCGTCATCGCCGGGCCGAATATCCGCGACAGCATCACCGTGCCCGGCACGCGCGGCATGATCGTGAACGCCCCGCCCAGCACCGTCGAATCCTCACACGACAACAGCACCCGTGGCGCTGGATACCCCTGCGCGGCAACCGCGTTCTGCGCCACCGACTCGAACCGCGCCTGTTCCGCACGGCCGTCGCGGAATACCCGCAGGATCAGCGGCCCCGCCATCTCGCCATCCGCGCCACCCAGCGCGAACGCATAGATCGCCGTATCGAACCCGCCCGTGATCGGAGATGGCGGCGACGCGTACGCCAGCGCGGGGTCGCCCAGCGTCGTCCGCAGGTACGCGATCAGCGCGTCACCCACGTCCGCCCGGGGCGCTTCGTCCGCCACCTTCGGTCCGATCCTGCTCGCCTGCTCCACCATGAGCGGGATGGTACTTCCGAGCGTGTAGATCAACCACCCGATGCCGTCTGCGAAAAACGTAGAGAGTGCGGTCTTTCGTCTCCTCTATCTCACCTCTCACCTCTCACGTCTTACTTCGCTGTCAGGCCCCGCGCTCCAATACTCCCGCATCAGCTCCGTCGCCCACGCCGGCTGCCGCACCTCGCCACGCGCCAGGAACTCGCGCATCACCGGCTTGATGTCCAGCACCGGCGTCCCGTCGATCGCATCGAGCCCCCGGACGCGCAGGACGTTACTCTCGCGTGCGACGATGCTTACCGTCGTGAGGCCGAGGCGGTTGGGCCGGTTCTTGCCGCGCTGTGCGAGGATCCCAACCTCCGGCCAGGCGGGATTGTTGCGGGGGTGCCGAGCGCCGGCCACGATCTTGGCGTCGTCGACCCCGTGGAAATAGAAGATCACCTCAGCGTGCGAGAACTCCTCGATGCCCCGCAGCGCTTCCGCCCCCAGCCCCTCCTCGACGACGATCTCCGACACCACCCCGCCCCAGTTGTCATCCTTAACCTCCACCCGCGGGCTCCGCACAAACCCAATCGGCTCCGCGACGATCTGCATCGCCCACCTCCGTTCGATAAACAACGAAGGCCGCCCACTGGCGGCCCCTACTGTCCCCTGTCCCCTGTCAGCTGTCCACTACCTCACACGTCCTGCCGGTTCTCCAGCGCCCGCGACAGCGTCACGTCGTCCGCGTACTCCAGGTCACTCCCCATCGGCAACCCCCGCGCCAGCCGCGTCACCCGGATCCCCATCGGCGTCAGCAGCCGGCTGATGTACATCGATGTCGCCTCGCCCTCCAGATTCGGGTTCGTCGCCATGATGATCTCCCGCACCGCACCGCCGCGCGTTCGCTCCAGCAGCTCCTTCACCTTCAGGTCGTCCGGCCCTACCCCGTCCATCGGCGAGATCACCCCGTGCAACACGTGGTACAGCCCGTGGAACCCGCGCGTGCGCTCCACCGCCAGGATGTCCAGCGGCTCCTCCACCACGCAGATCAGCGATCGGTCGCGCCCCTCGTCACGGCAGATCCCGCACGGGTCCGTCTCCGTCACGTTCTGGCACACCGAGCACAGGACCGTCTTCTCCTTTAGCTCGGTGATCGCCTGCGCCAGCGCCAGCGCGTCCTCCGGCGGGATCCGCAGCAGGTGATACGTCAGCCGCTGCGCGCTCTTCGGCCCGATCCCGGGCAGCTTGTGAAACTCCTCGATCAGCTTCGAAACGGGAGGCGGCGCCGCACCAAGAGGATGTGAATTCACACTTCAGAGTCTACAGGCCGAGCCTGCGAGTTCACAGTTCGTTGTCCCCGTCGTGAGTCGGCCCTGTCGTGGGTGGTGTCATCGGAGGTCGGTAACGCGAGATGGCGGTGAGGGGGGCCTGTCCACTGTGAACCGTGAACCGTGAACTGCGGACCGTGAACTACTTCGATAGCCCCGGCAGGATATTCCCCGCGATCCCCGCAAGCTGCCCGTACTGCATCGACTGGATCTTCTGCAGCGCCTCATTGAACGCCGCTGTCACCAGGTCTTCCAACATCTCGACGTCTTCCGGGTCGACCGCGTCCTTCTCGATCTTCAGCGACTGCACCTTCATCCCGCCCGTCAACACCACGTGCACCATGCCGCCGCCCGCCGTGCCCTCGGCCGTCTTCTCCGCAAGCTCCGCCTGCGCCTTCTGGACCTGCGCCATCGCCTGGCCCAGCTTCGCCATCATGTCCCGGTTCATCGACATCTGCTAACGGCTCCTGCTACGGCTCCTCGTCTCCCGACACGATCTTCGCGCCGTGCGCCTGCACGGCGTGCTGCACGAGCGGGCTCTTGATGGCCCGCGGCGCCTTCTCCGCAAGGATACACTGGATCGTCACCGGCTCCCCGAAGATCTGCGACGCCAGCTCCTCGTACACCTTCCGCGTTTGCGTCTGCTCCACCGTCTTCTTGTGGTGCGCGTCCATGTAGAAGCCCAGCGTCAGCACGCCGCTCTCGTATGACATCGCCCGGCACGACCCGTTCAGCAGCGCGTCGAACTTCATCGCCTTCGCCTTCGCCAGTGGCCGTAGCTTCTGGTCGATAAACGTCTCCAGATCGATGTTCCCGCCGGGCGTCGTCGCCAGGTGCCCGCCGTTTTTCGCCGGGCCCGCCGGCGGCGCGGGCGCATCGCCCGCCGGCTGGTCCGCCGCCGGCGCGATGACGGGAGCCGTGCTCCCCAGCATCCGCGCGATGTCCTCCGCCGAGGCCTTGCTCAGGTCCTTCCGCAAGTCATCCGGCACGCGCTCCGCGTGCTGCGCCGGAGCTGCCGCCGCCGGCCGGGAGGCTGGCGCGCTCGCCCGTGGCGCCGGCTGTGGCTGTCGTGCGGGCGGTGTCGCTGGCCGCGATGGCGGTGCGGCCGCCGGCCGCTGTACCGGCCCCTGCTCTCGCGTTGCTTCCGTGCGTGCCGTCGGCGCCGGTGGTGGAGCCGTCGAGTCCGCGAGCGCCAGCTCGAGCGGCAGCGGCGACAGCGGGTCGGCCCGCAGGTCAGCCTGCCCGAACGCCCGCAGCGCCTGCACCAGCGCCTCCCGCGAGACCTCCGCGATCGTCGCCTGCATCTCCGCCACCTGCTCGGCCGTCCACCGGCCTTCGGTGTCCGCGCCGCTCTTCACGTGCAGCAGCTCCCGCAGTCGCATCACGACTTCCTTTTGGAACTGGCGCAGGTCCAGCCCGTCGTCCCGCACCGCCGTGATCGTGTCCAGGCCGGCGCTGAAGTCGCCGTGCAACGCCTGCACCGCCAGCTTCGTCGCCCGTTCGTCGGCGATGAGCCCCAGCCCCTCGCGCACCGCCTCCAACGACGGTGTGTTGCCGTACGAGTCGCAGATCTGCTCCAGCAGGTTGATCGCGTCCCGCAGCGACCCCGTCGCCACCCGCGCGATCATCTCCAACCCCTCGCGCGGGACCTCGATCTTCTCCTGCTCCGCGATGAAGGCCAGCCGGTCCGCCATTGCGGACGTCGGGATGCGCTTGAACTCGTGCCGCTGGCAGCGCGAGACGATCGTCGCGGGCACTTTGTGCACGTCCGTCGTCGCCAGGATGAAGATGATGTGGGGCGGCGGCTCCTCCAGCGTCTTCAGCAGCGCGTTGAACGCCGCGTCGGTCAGCATGTGCACCTCGTCGATGAGGTACACCTTGTGCGCGTCCATCCCCGCCATCGGCAAGTAACCGGCGTTCTCGCGCAGCGCCCGTATGTCATCGATGCCCCGGTTGCTGGCCCCGTCCAATTCCACCAGGTCCAGCGCGCTGCCCTCGGCTACCGCCTTGCACGACGCGCAGGCGTTACAGGGCTCGCCGGGCTTGTTCTTCTTTCCCGCCTGGTTCTTCTCGCAGTTGATCGCCTTCGCCAGCAGCCGCGCCGTCGTCGTCTTGCCCGTGCCGCGCGGCCCCGAGAACAGGTACGCGTGCGACACCCGGTCCGTCGCCACGGCGTTCATCAGCGTCCGTGTCACCAGGTCCTGCCCTGACACTTCCGCGAATCGCTGCGGACGCCATTTGCGATAGAGAACTTCAGCCGGCATGCGGGCCACATTCCTCGGTCAGATTCGGGATTGCGCCCAAGTATATCGCCGCCCGATGTACGGGCACGCCGGTGTACTCGCCTGAGGCCGCGATTACACGAGTGGAACCGCGGCCCGCGCCGGTGATGTGGCACAGCCGCCCCCGGCTGTGCAATCGTCGTTCACATAACCCACTGTCCACGCGCGAGTTCTGTGCGCAACCGATTAGGAGAGGGCGCTCACTGACGCGCTGATACGCTGACGCACTGACGCGCTGACGCACTGACTCACTCGCGCCTTACGCCGCCGCCAACGACTCGAACATCGCCAGAAACGCATCCACGCACAGCGGGTCGAGCTGCGTCCCGCGCACCCGCCGGATCTCCGCTACCGCCGCCTCGTGCGACAGCGCCTCGCGGTACGGCCGGTTCGTCGTCATTGCGTCATACGTGTCCGCCACCGATACGATCCGCGCCGCGAACGGGATCGCCTCGCCGCGCAGCCCGTCCGGATACCCTCGCCCGTCGTACCGCTCGTGGTGCGCCCGCACCGCGCCCGAGACCGCACGCAGCGCCCGCACGCGCCCCGCGATGTCGCCCCCGAACAGCGTGTGCCGCTGCATCTCCGCCGTCTCCTCGTTCGTCAGCGCCCCGGGCTTCTGCAGGATCGCCGTCGGCGTGTGGATCTTCCCCACGTCGTGCATCTGCGCCGCCAGCACCACCTCGCGCAGCTCCGTCGCGGCGAGCCCCAGATGCTTTCCCATCTCGAACGCCAGCGACCCCACCCGGTGCACGTGCCCCACGGTGTAGTGGTCCTTCGCCTCGATGGCGTCCACCAGCTCGATCACCTGCTGGTCGCGCCCGCGGTTGAGCTGCGCCAGCGCGTCGCGCATCGACAACGCCTCAGCGATCGCGCTCAGCGACCCCGCCCGCCGCCACTCCAGCCCCCACCCCGCGAACAGCACCACGAACGCCGCGCCGTATGCGAAGTGGTATACCCACCACGACAGGTGCCACACCTGCCCCCAGAGCAGGATCGGCGGCACCTGCACCAGCAGCCCGAGCGCAGCCGCCATCACAGCTTGCGAGGGCAGCCGCGCGAAGAACCACGCCTGCGCGTACCGGTACAGCGCGAACGCGAACAGCGCCGTCGACGCCGACGCGATGCCGTACTGCACCGTCCGGTCGTCGGTCGGCACGTCGTCCAGCCATCCTTCGATGTTCCAGCTCACGAGGATGTACGACGCAAGGCCCGTCGCGAACCACGCGAAGATCATGCCGCCGCGTTTCCGCACGAAGCGGTCCACGCCGTCAGGCAGCTCGACCGCGCTCAGCGCCACCAGTAGCGACCCCAGCATGACGCTGACCCACGCGGAAACACCGAGTGCCATGTAGAACTCGTTCTTGATCACGCCCGGCGTCAACAGACCGTGTACCGAGAACACCGCCGCGATTGACAGGAACGCCAGCGCCAGGAACAGCAGCCGTGTCTCGCGCAGCGTCTTCGCTCCCGAAATCACGATCGCGCACGCGATCGCCGATGCCAACGCGGTCACACCCACAATCCAGAAGTGCAAGTGGAAGTGCATCTGCAGGCCGTCGATGGCCGGGAAGGCCCGGGCTGCGGCCAGGAACAGAATCGGCGATGCCAGCACCGCCGCCGCCGCCGCTCCACCTACCCGTCGAAGCGCGAGATCCCCCATAGCGAGGAAGTATCGGCTGCCGAAATGCGGTGATAACCCTGCGACATAACAGGAGCCGGGCGAGATCGTCGACCTCGCCCGGCTCCCATGATTCCCACAGATTCGGCATGCCCGCCTGGGCACCCCCGGGGTGGCGCCCGTGGCGCTTATGCCTGCGGCGCCGTCGGCGGCTGCGTCCCGCCGTTCGGGCCAGACAGCGCGACCCGGTTCCCGGCCAGCAGTTGAGCGATGAATGCGGAGAAGATGTTCGCCCCGCCGCCGTCTCCACCGCCTCCCACCATGATGTCGGGCGTGATCTTCAACCCGGCCGCCGCTATTGACTTCGTGACCTCGATCCCGGCCAGGTTCAACTGCCCCACCGCTGCCACCTGCTGCTCGTATGCCTCCGCCGTCGCCTGGCCCACCGCCAGGATCTTCTGGCCCTCGGCCGCGCCCTCCAACTCGACGGCGCGCGCCCGGCCCTCGGCCGTCAGGATGGTCTGTTGCTTCGTCTGCTCCGCCACCTGCACCGAGATCTGCGCCGCCACCAGCTCCGGCTGCTTGTCCGCCTTCGCCCGCGTGTTCTCCGTATCGATGCGCTTCTCTTCCGCCTTCTGCTGCTCGACGAACATCGCCTGCTGCTGCGCCGCGATGACGCGCCGCGTCTGAATTTCCATTAGCTCCTGCGGCAGGATGATCTGCGAGATCAGCACCGACACGCACTCGACGTGGTACTTTTCCAGTTCGTCCCGCGCCCGCGCCTCGGCCTTCGCCTGCTCCAGCGCGCGGTCCTGCATGAAGTTCATCGCTTCCGTCGAGGACGCCTGGTTCCGGAACGACGAGTCGATCATCGGGTGGATGACGTTGTCGATCAGCTTCTCGATCGATCCGATCTTCGCCACCATCAGCGGCGCCTGGTCCGGCCGCACCCGGATGACGACTTTCACGCTCACTCGCATCTCGAACCCGTCTTTGCTGATCACGGCAAGCGGGTTGAAGAGCTGCAGGTGGCCCGGCCCTCCCGCCGGCTCTCCCGGATCGCCCATGGACCCCTTGTCGGCCCAGTCGATCGTCAGGTTCGTCGTCGGGATGATGTACGCGATGTACGCCCAGCGGTTCAGGTAGTACACGCCCGGCCCCGCTACTTCGGACTGGATGCCCCGGTACCCTGCCGGCACCACGTAACGCTCTTGCCCGAAGCCAAGCCGCTCGTCCTCCGTCATTTGCCGCGGCTCTTTGCCGACATTCGACACCAGCACCGCGACTTCGCCACGCTCGACCACGATCACGTTGTCCAGCTTCACGTCCAGCATCAACGGGTTGATGTAGTACGTCCCCGGCTTCAGCAGGTCGTACTGTGGCCCCCGCTGCCCGCCGTTCGAGAGGAACGATGAGGCATCCTGAAAGTCGCTGTGGCCCTCGGTGACCGAAGCCACCAGCTCGCCGGGTTCCAGCGGGACGCCGTCCTTCGCCGTCACCAGCCCCACCTGGTTCGCCTGCACCACCGTCGCCGGCTGGATCTCCACGCTGAACAGGTCGGAGTTGATCCGGTACCGCCCCGGCAGCATCACCTCGATCTGCGGGCCGCGTTGGCCGCCCGCCCCCACGAACGCCTCCCCGTCTTGGAACCCCTGGTGCCCCTGCACCTGGTGCGCCAGCAGTCGTCCCGGCCCGATCGGCTGGCCGTCGCGCGCGTTCACGATCCCCACCTGGTTCTGCGCGATCACCACCGCGGCCGACGTCCGCACCCGGAACAGGTACGTGTTGATGCGATACTTGCCCGGCGGCAGGATGTCGATCTGCGGCCCCTTCTGGCCGCCGTTTCGCAGGAACCCCTCGGCGTCCTGGTACGAGTCGTGGTTCGCCACCCGCCGGCCGAAGATGTTCCCCGGTTCCAGCGGCAGCCCGTCGATCGACTCGACTAGCCCCACCTCGTCCTCGCCTATGACGAACATGTCGTCCTTCGTCACGCTGTACAGGAACGGGATCTGAAATGTCAGCCCCGGTTGCAACACCCGCGCCTGGATGCCGATCTCGCCCGGCATCGCCACCACGCGCCCCTCCGGCAGGCTCTTGCCGAAGTACTTGCGTTCTCTGATGCCGACCTGTTGGCCGCCCACATTCACGACCATCCCGCTGAACAGCGCCAGCAGCAGGAACAACAGCGCCGCCCCGCCAATCACGATCAACGCGACGACAGACGTCTCCATCGATACTCCTTGCGGGCCTGCTACAGCCGCCAGCCGTACGCCGCCGGCGCAGACCTCACTACATCACAAATGTATCGCCGCTGTGAAGGTTCCGCTATGGATTCCCGGCCATTGAATAGATTGCCGCGCACCGCTCGCGCCGGCGAGAGAACCGGCCATGCGAAACCTCCGCTCGCCGCGCTAGAACGGCCATTGAAACCCCTGCGCACCCGTTCGCCTGGCTGGCATGCCGTCCGCGCACAACAGGAGGGCATGGTGCCGAACTCGCCAAGCTGGAAGTGTCGCAGCTGGCGAACGGAACGGCCGTTGGGACGGCGGTCCGAGGGACGTTGCGGCGAATTGGCCGGGGCGTCACCGTCGGCCAGCCTGCCTCTCCGGCGCGTCACCGGTTTGTGGACGTAATCGCCCGGATCTGATCGGTATGCAGGCCGATGTGGAAGAGCATGAAGGCAGCCCACTCTCGGGCGCTCAGCCCGCCGAACACGCCATGCACGAGCCGGGCGTCGCCGTCCGCGTCGGGCAGTTCCCGCAGCCAGCCCTGCGCGCCCATGAATGCGCGCTCCAGCTCGCTGCGGCCGCTGGCGAGCGTCTCGAGGGCGTACTCCCGGCGCAGGAGGAGGTCGCGCGGGGGCTGGCGACCAACGGCCAGGTCACGCGCTATCACTCCGCACGAGTCGAGCGTGTCCACGACGTGCGCCACGTGGCCGAGGATCGGCCACTCATCAGGGGCAGGGCGAGACGCCGCGTCGTGCTCGCTTAGCCCGGAGAGCGTCGCCAGCAACGTCGCTTGCCTCGCATCAAGCGCCGAGGCAAGCACCGCGTTGGATGCATGCGCCTGCTCGCGCAGCAACTGCGTGATCGTGTTGTCGAACAGCACCAGCCGGTTGCCCTCCGAGTCGAGGAAGTGTGCGGTCGACCCGAGCGGGCTGTGGTCCGTGCCTCCGAGGAACGTCACGCCCATCGCCTCGAGCTCTGCCCGCTCGCGATCGATACCATCCGCGGTCAAGATCAGCCGCGAGCCCCGGCCATCCGGCGGGCCCTCAGAACGAATCAGCATCGCCATGCCACCATGCACATCACTCAGGAAGAACATGGACAGGTCGCCCCCGAATCGCCCTATCGCTGGGAACCGCAAGATGTCTCGATAGAAGAGGTATGCGCGGTCCATGTCGTGGACTGGGATCTCGATGCCGTGCATCCGCATCAGGGTGGCCCTCCTCGCGTGGTTTCGTACCACACTACCGCGAGCGGCTGGGAGAGCCCACCGGACGACACCGAGAGCCAGTCATCGGCCATCTTTATGGCACCCGTGCGCCGCGGCGGCATGCCGTCCGCGCATGACATTGGGTCATCCGGCCCTCGCGCAGGCCTCCTCAAGTCGCGATCTTGGAACCTGAAACCTGACAACTGAGAACTAAAGATGTGGTGGCAGGACTTCCTCTGGGGCTTCTGGAACGGCTTCACCGCCTGGTTCATCCTCATCGTCCACGTCTTCGGCGGCTGGGACCGCTTCCCCTTCTACAACCTCGCGCGCGCCGGCAACTGGTACGACTTCGGCTTCCTCCTCGGCGCCGGTTCTCCCCTCCTCGGCATCTTCGGCCGCAGCCAGTCGTCTTCCCGCCGCGACTAACGTCAAGCGGCCGCCCGATTAGCCCGCCACGTCCCGTCACGCTACGCTTCGACCAGCGACCAACCAACGCATCTGTCCACTGTCCACTGTGAACTGCCAACTATGAAAGCCATCCTCTTCGACCTCGGCGACACCCTCTGGCACTTCCCCAAAATGCCCGCCGCGATGGACATCCGCATGGAGACCATGCGCCGTATCACCGCCGCCCTTGAGGAGTTCGGCGTGCCCCTCGAGGGCGAACTGCGCTTCCTCGGCCGCGAGATCCGCCTCGGCGTCGAGAAGGCTGACCGCACTGCCTACGAGGCCGATTGCGTCAGCCCCGACTTCAACGAGGTCGTCCGCCAGATCGCCAACCGCATGGGCCTCGACCTCACCTACGACCAGGGCGCCCGTCTCTGGGACGCCTGGAACATCGGGGGCCTCGCGCTCGGTCGCACCATGTTCGATGACGCCTTCCAGACCCTCGACTGGCTGCGGGAAAAGGGCTACCGCATCGGCTGCGTCACCAACCGCGTGTTCGGCGGTCCGCGCTTCCAGGAGGAGCTGCGCGAGCTTGGCCTCGACAGGTACTTCGAGTCCGTCGCCGTCTCCTGCGACATCGGCTACATGAAGCCGCACGCCGAGTGCTACAACTACACCCTCCGTGAGATGAGCTTGCCGGCCGAAGAGTGCGTTATGGTCGGCGACTCGCTCCGCGCTGACGTCCAGGGTGCCCAGGCGCTCGGCATGACCGCCGTCTGGCGCCGCGTCCGCAAGGCCGACCCGCCTCACGAGGACGAGCAAGTCGGCGAAGGCCCCCACGGCGACGGCAACGTCACCACCTCCCCCGCCACCCGCGCCCAGACCGGCCGCGCCCTGGGCAACTACGCCGAAGGCGAAGGCGCCAGCCCCGACTTCACGATCTGGAACCTCTGGGAACTCACCGAGCTGCCTATCCTGAAGTAGCCGTCTCAGGCGGCAGCCCGCGTCATCTGCCTTCCGCGTTCCAGCAGCCGTTCGGCGTCGTCCGCGTCCATCGCCGTGCTGAACAAGAACCCCTGCGCCTCGTCACAGTCGAACGCGCGCAGAATCTCCAACTGGTCGCCCCGCTCGACGCCCTCCGCCACGATCTTCAGGTGCAGCGCCTTCGCCAGCCCGATGATCGAGCGCACTACATGCTCTTCTTTCCCCGATTCCGTCACGTGATCGACGAACGACTTGTCGACCTTCAACTCGTCGAGCGGGAAGTTGCGCAGGTAAGACAGCGACGAGTATCCCGTCCCGAAGTCGTCGACCGCCAGCCGTACTCCCAGCTCGTGCAGCGTCTGCAAGTAGCCGATCGCCCGCGTGCCGTCCGCCATCATCGCCGACTCCGTGATCTCCAGGATCAGCGTGTTCGGCGCGATGCCGGTGTCCCGTAGCGCGGCCGCCACCGCGTCCGTGAAGTCCGGCTGCCCCAGTTGCCGGGCGGAGACGTTGACCGACATCGTGAGAGACGGGTGGTGCGGGTACCGCTCCTGCCAGCGCGCCAGCGTGTCGCACGCCTGTCGGAGCACCCACTCGCCGATCGGCATCACCAGCCCCGTGCGCTCGGCGATGTAGATGAAGGCGTCCGGCTCGATCATGCCCCGCGACGGATGCCGCCACCGCAACAGCGCCTCGAAACCCAGGAGAGCCTCGTCCGCCACGCCCACGACAGGCTGGTACTGCACCACCAGCTCGTTTCGCTCCAACGCGCGCTGCAGGTCGTTCTCCAGCGCGATCTCGTCCATCATCGCCGCTTCCATGTCGTCACGGTAGGCAATAACCCGCGACTTCCCCTGGCTCTTCGCCACGTACATCGCAACGTCGGCGTGGCGCAGCAGGTCGGCACCGCTTACGTCATGGTTTGCCTGCACCACGCCCACGCTCGCCCGGCTGAACACCTCGCGGTCGGCGATCGTGAACGGCATGCGTAGCGCATCCAGGATCCGCTCCGCCACGATCAGGGCGTCTTCTTCGAGCGCCTCCTCGATAAGTGCGCCGAACTCGTCGCCGCCCAGCCGCGCCAGCGTGTCCGCCGGCCTCAGGCAGGCCTGCAGCCGTTCGCCGACCTGCCGCAGCAGGTCGTCGCCCGCCGCGTGCCCCAGCGTGTCGTTGATCGACTTGAAGTCATCCAGGTCCAGGAACAGCAGCGACGGGCCCGCCGCCCGCACCGTCCTGCGCGCCAGCGCGTGATCCAGCCGGTCGATGAACCGCGCGCGGTTGCTCAGGCCCGTCAGGGGATCGTGGAACGCCTGGTGCTGCAACTGGTCTCGTAGCGCCCGCTCCGACTCCAGCGTCCGTTCCAGCGCCTCCGCGATGCGCCTGCGCTCCAGCGCTTCCATCTCCAGCGCCCGCGCCCGCTCGTTCGTCGTCTCCAGCATGAAGTTCATGTCGGCGCCCAACTGCGACAATTCCCGCGGCCCCGAGATCGTCGCGCGCACCGCGCGCTCGCCCCGCGCGAACGCCCGCGCCACGTGCGAAACACCGACGATCGGCCGCGCGACCAGCCAGTACGCCGCGATCGTCGTCGCGAGGATCACCCCCGACCAGAACCCGACGAGCGCGAGTAGTAACTGCGACCGCTCACGGACCGCGTCGCGTACCTGCTGATCCAGATCCACGACTCGCGCCTCGTTCTCCGTCGAGGCGGCCTCCGCCGACGCCTGCACCTCGTAGAACACGTCCACGAACGCGCCGATCCCCTCCGGTGTCAGCTCTACCTCCGCCGGGTTCCCCACCAGCGCGTCCATGCTGCCCCTCGACTGCGCCGTCAGGTCCGCGTAGCTCGCCGTTAGCGCCTGCAACGCCGCGTCCTCCTCCGCGCCGTGGGTGTCCAGCCCCTCCAGTTGCTGCAGCGCCGATGCTGCTCGCACCCGCGCGTCCTCGAAGTCCCGCGCGTACCGCTCGTCCGGCGACAGGATGTACGCCGGCATAGATCCGACCTCGATGAAGAGCGCGCTCTCGAACTGCCGCAGCAGCCGCAGCTCGTCCACCTCGTGCTGCAGCTGGTCGCCCTTCGTGCGCGCTTCGTTGATGTCGTCAAGGATCGCCACGGCCAGCACGGCGGTGATCAGCACGAGGATGGCAGCCGCAGCCGCGGCAAGCATGGAAAGGGACAGTCGGTGCATGTTCTCCTCGCCGGGGCTTTGTTCGCCCAAGCGAGTATCGGCCCCCCGTGGCAGCGTGACGGGTGCCACCCGGCAGGTGAGACGCCATTGTGACGGCGACCATCGCCCCGCGGCCCGTCGGCCGGTCGCCCCGGCGGCTTCCCCCGGCCGAGGGCAGGCGGCAGGCCCTGCCTGCGCCTACAATGAAGCCCGTGATACACGGCTTCGGCACCGGGGCGGGCCGCCCCGCATGAACTTCCCCTGGCTCGTCCTGGGTGTCATCGGCACCGCCGCCATCGCGGGCGGCATCGGGCGCTTCACCCGACAATGGCTCATCGCCACCGTCGGGGCCTCCGCCGCCATCCTCCTGCTGCAATACTTCTACTTCCACTACACCAGCGACGACGCCTACATCTCCTACCGCTACGCACGCAACCTCTCGGAAGGCGCCGGCCCCGTATGGAACCCCGGCCAGCACGTCGAGGGCTACACCAACTTCCTCTGGGTCGCCATCCTTGCGGGCCTCCACAAGCTCGGCGCCGATATCATCCTCAGCGCCCGCTGGCTCGGGTACGCGCTCGCCGTCGTCGCCGCCGGTGCCACCTACGTCGTAACCACACAGCTCATCGCCGGCACGCCCGGCCGCATCGCCGGCTTCATCGCCGCCATCCTCCTCTGCGCCAGTGGCGCCTGGGCCATGTGGGCCACGGCCGGCCTCGAGGCTCCCCTTTTCGCTTCCCTCACGCTCATCGCCGTCACCCTGCACCTGCGCGAGCGTCCCCGCCGCGACCGCGTCGGCTGGCCGCCGGCCTCCGGCATCATGTGGGCCTTCGTCGGCATGGCTCGCGCCGATGGCGTGCTGTTCGCCGGCATCACCGGTCTCTTCAAGCTGGGCGACCTCGTCCGCCAGGTCCGCGCCGCGCCGAAGGGCATGCGGCTGCGCGCGTTCGTCTTCGGCGGAGGGCACGTCGTGCTCTGGGCCGGGGTTTTTGCCGCCGTCTACGCGCCGTACTTCATCTGGCGCTACAACTACTACGACTGGTTCTTCCCCAATACGTACTACGCGAAGGTCGGCTCCGGCCTCGACCAGTACGACCGCGGCATCAAGTACGTCCTCGCCTTCCTCCAGGAGACCGGCGGCTGGCTCCTGCTCCTCCTCCCCCTCGCCATCGCCGAAAGCGCCGTCCGCCGCGGCGCGGCGCTCTACGTCCTCGTCCTCGCCGGCGCGTGGCTCGGTTACACCGCCTACGTCGGCGGCGACTCGCTGCTCCGCTACCGCTTCATCGCCCCGGTGCTCCCGCTGTACTACGGCGTGCTTGCCGTCACCGCCGTCTCCATCGCCACGCGCCTCCGTACTGCCATGCCACGCCAGCGCTACGTCGCCGAGGCCATCGCTTCCGTCGCCGTGCTCGCCTCCGTCGCCATCACTCTCCATCCCCAGGCCGTCGATGCCTGGGACACGCGCGGCGAGCGTCGGGCCGTCGATGAGCGCGCGCTCATCGGCCGTTGGCTGCGCGACCACCTTCCCTCCGACACCACCGTCGCCACCATCCCCGTCGGCGCCCTCGGCTACGAATCACGCCTCACCATCGTCGACATGCTCGGTATCACCGACGAGCACATCGCGCACCGCAACCTCAAGATCGGCGAACTCGCCGCCGGGCACGAGAAGTACGACTCCGAATACGTGCTCGACCTCGAGCCTGATATCATCCTGCTGTTCGATGGGCTCACCGCGGAGCCGCGCGGCGAGGCCTCCTACGCCAGGCTGGGCGGCATCTTCATCCCCGCGGCCATCGACATGGTCAACAACGAGCGCCTGTTCGACGAGTACGAGCCGCGCGTGCAGGAGGTGGACGGCAAGTGGCTAAACCTGCTGGTCCGAAAGGACGCCGGGCTCGTGCTGCTCATGACCAGGCCGGGCCCGCAGTGACGCCCGTCGGCAAGCTGTGGGCCGGCCGCTTCGAGGGCGCCACCGCCGCCATCGTCGAGGGCTACACATCCTCCGTGCGCGCCGACGCCCGCCTGGTCGAGTGGGACATCATCGCCTCCATCGCCCACGCCCGCATGCTCGGTCGTCAGAACATCATCCCGAAGCTGGACGCCGGCCAGATCATCAGCGGCCTCGAGCAGATCCTCGACGAGTGGGATCGCGGCGAGTTCACCCTCCGCCCCGAACTCGAGGACGTCCACATGAACGTCGAGACGCGCCTCGCCGCCATGATCGGCCCGGTTGCCGGCCGGCTTCACACCGCGCGCTCCCGCAACGACCAGGTCGCCACCGGCTTCCGCCTCTACGTGATGCAGGCGTGCGCCGCCGCCATCGAGGGCCTCCTGGGCATGCAGGCCGCGCTCGTGACGCTCGCCGAGGCGCACAAGAACGCGATCATGCCAGGCTACACGCACCTTCAGCGCGCCCAGCCTGTGCTCTTCGCCCACCACCTGCTCGCCTACGTCGCCATGTTCGAGCGCGATACCCAGCGCTTCGCCGACGCGTACGCCGGGACCGACGTGATGCCCCTGGGTTCCGGCGCGCTCGCCGGCTCGCCCTATCCCCTCGACCGCGACGCTGTCTGCGCCGAACTCGAGTTCTCGAGCGTCAGCACGAACAGCATCGACGCCGTCTCCGACCGCGACTTCGTGGCCGACTACATCTACGCTGCCACCCTGACGATGGTCCACGTCTCTCGCCTGGCCGAAGAACTCATCCTCTGGTCCAGCGCCGAGTTCGCATTCATCGCGCTGCCCGATGCCTTCGCCACCGGCTCCAGCATCATGCCCCAGAAGAAGAACCCCGACGTCGCGGAGCTGGCCAGGGGCCGCACCGGCCGCGCCATCGGCGCTCTCGTCTCGTTCCTCGCCACACTGAAGGGCCTCCCGCTCGCCTACAACCGCGACCTCCAGGAGGACAAGCCCGCCCTGTTCGACGCCGAGGACACGCTCCTCACAACGCTGGCCGTCTTCGCCGAGATGGTCCCCCGCATCCAGGTCCATGAGGCCCGCATGCGCTCCGCCGCCGCCGCCAACTACTCGCTCGCCACCGACCTCGCCGACTATCTCGTCCGCAAGGGCCTGCCCTTCCGCGACGCGCACGAGATCGTGGGCAAGCTCGTCCGCCACGCCGAGTCTCAGAGCAAGGAGCTGAACGAGCTGTCGCTCGATGACTACCGTAGGTTCTCGCCCCTCTTCGCGAAAGACGCGCTCGACATCACCGTCGACACCTCCGTCCGCTCCCGGGACGTTACCGGCGGCACCGCCCCCCGCCGCGTCCACGCCGAGCTCCGCCGCGCCCGAAGACGCCTCGAGAAGTTCCTCCCGGATCTCCTGCCCCAGGTTGGGGCGCTCGAAGAGCCGCGGAGGCGGCAGCCTGCCGCGCCCACCGGCGCCAGAAGCCGAAAACGCCCCCCAAACTCACGATCAGCCGCCACGAAGACGAAAAAGAAGACATGACCGATCGTCGCCCACTTACCGCTAGCGGCTAACCACTCATGACTATCCGACTCGCCCCCAGTATCCTCACCGCCGACTTCGGCCACCTCGCCGACCAGGTCCGCGCGGCCGAGCAGGGCGGCGCCGACTACATCCACCTCGATGTCATGGACGGCCACTTCGTCCCGCCCATCACCTTCGGCCCCATCGTCGTCGAGATGGTCCGCAGGGTCACCACGCTCCCGCTCGACATCCACCTCATGATCGAGCGCCCCGAGCGGCAGTTCGACGCCTTCGCCGCCGCTGGTGGTGACATCATCAACTTCCACGTCGAGGCCACGCACCACGCCGACCGCCTCCTCCGCACCATCCAGGCCATGGGCAAGCGCGCCGGCATCTGCATCAACCCCGCCACCCCGCTCGCCGCCATCGACCACGTCCTCGAAGTTGCCGACCAGGTGATGGTCATGGCCATCAACCCCGGCTGGGGCGGCCAGAAGATGATCCCCGCCATGCTCGACAAGGTCCGCGCTCTGAAGTCCACCCTCGACGCCCGCGGCCTCGCCCCCGATGTCGAGATCGACGGCGGCGTCAAGGCCAACAACGCCGCCGCCTGTGTTGCCGCCGGCGCCAACGTCCTCGTCTGCGGCTCCAGCGTCTACAACTCCGAGTCTTCCCCAAGAGAAAGCCTCGCGGCCCTCCGCACCGCCATCGCTAGCGGCAAGTAGCAGCGGAGCTTTAGCTCCGCTCTGTGCCTGTTCCACGTGGGCACCGCGTTCTGTACCTCGGTACGGACAGGCGCTGCCCTGCGAAGCAGCGGTCTTCAGACCTGTCCTGCGGTGGTCCTAGTACTGCAGTAGCATCCGCGGTAACCGCCTCCGCAATCCGCTAACGATCCTCTGCGCCCCCGCGTCTCTGCGTTGAGAAAGACCCATCACGGCAGTGCCGCATCCAGCTCCCCCTCCGACGTGATCTCCCGCGCGCGCTCCAGGAAGGCCTTCACAGACGGACTCCCCTCCCGCAGCCGCGCCATCTTCGGCCCGATCGGGTCGCTCGATGCCGCCGTGTCTGCGTATGACCCGTGAAACGCAAAGTACGCCTGATTGATCCGCCGGATGTAGTACCCGTTCGCCACGAACGACTCCCGCCGCTCTTCCATCACTTGCTCCGCCTCCTCGAACTTCCCCGCTGCCAGCAGCGCGTCTACCTCCAGCCGCAGCCCCCTCATCTCCTCCCGAAAATCAAACGCCTCCTGGAAGGCGCGCGCGTCTGCGTTCCCTGCCATTCCGAGCGCAGCGAGGAATCTTGTGGTGACATCACCAGAAGCCCTCAACGCAGCGCTGTCGTCGGCACCGGGAGCCGCCGTAACAAGCGCGTCGCCGCCCGCAACCACATACCCAGGCCCCCGCTCCAGCGGATACCGCTGGTACATCGCCTCCCCCACCTCGTCCCCCACGATGTTCGCCACCGTCTCGTTCAGCGTCACCAGCTTGTCGCCCGCGTAGAAGTTCCGCCCCAGCGGCGCGAAGTACAGGTAGTGGTGCACCCACTCGTGCGCCATCGTCCGCAGCGTCGAACGGTAGTCCGCGTCCGGCGGGATGATCGCCGGGTACATCGCGATCGCCCCGATCTCCACCACCAACGCCGACGTCTCCCCGTCCGCCTCCGCTTGTGCCTCCAGCCGCACCTTCTCCGACACCGGCAGGTCCCCCTGTACCAGCCGCTCGTTCGCGCGCCGGATCTCCGTCCGGGGCGACTCCACCAGTACCGCCGGCGGATCCTCGAACTCGATGCTCACCGGCGGCCACACGATGTCCCGCCCGACGTGTCGCGTCAGCCCCTGCTCCCTCAGCACGGCTGTCAGCCGCCCGTCCAGGATTTCCTCGACGCTGTTCTCGATGCGCGAGCGCTCCCGGCGCAGCCCCTCCTCTTCTGCCCGCGCATGTTCGGCCGCGGCCGGGTCCGTCGCCGGATCCCCCGCCGACCGCCCGCGCTCCGCGATGAGCGCGTTCAGCTCGAAGAAGCGTGCCACCCGCGCGTCTTTCTCGGGCTCCGACAGCTCGTCGCGGAACGGCCGCGTCGCCACCAGCGCGAACTTCACCCACGAGTGCCGCACTAGGAACCCGGCGGCGTTGTAGTCCGTCGCCCCGTCCGCCAGCGGCAACGCCATCGCGACCGGGATCGACCACGCGAACCCCGCCAGCGTCACAGCAAGGAAGATCAGGTGTGGAACAAACCGCCGCACACCGACAGTGTGCCACGAGACAACCACGTTGCGATGGGACCTATTCCGCGCACCTCGCGGGGTCGACCGGCCTGCGGTGAGGCCAACGGCGAGGTCCGGGCCGATTGGTGGAGCTTTGAGGCCATTCAGCAGACGTGAGCGGACTTCGGCACATCTATGATGCGCGCGGGAGGTAGACGTATGGTCGGCACGATCATTTGGAATGAGTTGGTGACAGGCGATCAGCAAACCTGCGGCAAGTTCTATAGCGAACTCTTTGGCTGGGAACAAACAGTAGCTGACGCCGGGCCCCTCGGAATCTACACGCTGTTCAAGCAGGACGGGCAGGATGTCGCTGGTATGATGAACCCGGGTACCGATCTCACCAAGGATCGTGGTTCGAGTTGGTATCCGTACATCGAAGTGGTCGACGCAGCCGCGACGGCTCAGCAAACGAAGGAACTTGGTGGCGCCGTCATCGCGGGGCCAGATGACATCCCGGGGATTGGCCGTGTCTGCCTCTTGAGTGACCCAAGCGGTGGACTATTCCTCGTTATGCAGCCAGCCGCTTCAACGTAGGGCGACACAACCCCTATAACCTCAGACCTATCCCTCAGCTCCCAGCGCCCGTCCTCCCAGCACATGCATGTGCAGGTGCGGGATCGTCATCCCCGCGTCCTCGCCAACATTGAACGCCAGCCGGTACCCCCGCTTCGACAGCCCCTCCGCCTCCGCCAGCCGCGCCGACACCGCGAACATCCGCCCCAGCACCGCGCCGTGCCCGTCCTCCACCACACGGCCGTCCTCGATGTGCTCCTTCGGGATCACCAACAGGTGCACCGGCGCCCGCGGATTGATGTCCCGGATCGCGAACACCACATCATCCTCGTGCACCTTCGGCACGTCCATCTCCCCCGAGCCCATCCGGCAAAACAAACACCCGTCCAATGCAGTACCCGCTATTCCCGCGTCCCGCGTCCCGCATCCCGCGTCCCGCGTCCCGCGCGCTCCCCTTGTGCGTAGGGATCTTTGTATCCGGCCTCGGCTGGGCATGTGTGAACAGGTGGGATATCGCAGCCATAGCGTTCATTGCCAGGCTTGTCGTGACAGGAATGGGCATCGCCTCGTTGGCGGTAGCGGTCGGTTCGGATTGCCGCCCCGGCGATCCCTATTGCGTCGAGGACTCTGCAAACGGATGGCCACTTTTGATCAGTGCGGCACTGTGGCTGCTCTTTCCCGTCCTCTCGGCCATGGCATTGTGGCTTACCCAGCGGCGACGTCTCGTTTCCCGGCCGGGCTGAAGAAGCGCCTTGCTGCTGGGGCGAGCCGCGGCCTATGGCCTAGCCCACTCCATATAGAACTTCGCCCAATGTGATCCGCCACGCTTGGACTTCACGCCACGCAGGGCGCATGATTGCGCCGCCATGACGAACACCACAGCCACCGTCGTGCTCCCGGCGCCCAGCAGTCATTTGATTGTTCCGGTGCACGGTTCAATCAATTCAACCAAACACGCGGACGACGACCCGGAAGACCGGGCACCGTCAAACACTCGTCCCGAACGAGCAACCCAAAGTGCCGAGCAATAGAATCTGGTCGGCCCCCGGTCGGCGCGCCAAACACCGAAAAGTGCCGAGCAATAGAAATCTGGTCCGCCCCCAGGCGCCACGCCAAACACCGAAAAGTGCCGAGCAATAGAAATCTGGAACTCCGCCGCAACCCGCGCCACGAAGAGAAGAAACTGCTGAGTAATTGAAGCTAGGACGCGTTAGTGGCCCGACCGTGAACCGTAAACTGTCCACTGTGAACTAATCGAGCCCCGCCCGGAACCGGTGATAGTCGATCGCCCGCGACAGCGCCCCCGCCGCTCGCTCGAACGACGCGAACACCGCGATCCCGCGCTCCTGCACCCGCAGCCGCGCCTGCCGTACCGCCTCCTCGACGTGCTGCGGTTGCAGCACCACCGCGAACGGCTTCGCCGACTTTTCCGCGTGCGCCGACAGCGTGTCCAGCAGCCCGTCGAGGCTCGCCGGGTTCGCCTGCCACATCCGCGCCAGGAACCCCGACGCCATCTCCATCGCGATCCCGTCCACGCGCTCGTCGCGCTCCAGGATCTCGAACAGCCGCTGCAGCGTCCCCGCCGACCCGCCGAAGCCGATCGTGCCGCCCATGTCCAGCGGGTTCTGATAGCTGCCGCCCACGATGTTGAAGAACGACTTCAGCTCCTCGTAAGAACTATCAGACAATCGAGGCACTTCCAGCCCCGCGCCCACGAAGGCGTCGGTGATCACCACCGATTGCCCGCCCGTCATCGCCATCAGCCCCATGCGCCGTCCCGTCGCGGGCTTGGCGTGCAGAAGCGCCTTCACGACGTCGATCGTGTCCTCCAGGCTGTGAGCTTCGATCGCCCCCGCCTGCTCGAGGATCGCCCGGAACACCGATTGCGACGTCGCCAGCGAGCCCGTGTGCGAGGCCGTCGCCCGTGCACCCGCGTCGGTCACGCCGCCCTTCCACACGACGACGGGCTTCATCGATGCCGCCCGGCGCAGCGAGCGCACGAAGCGCGGCCCGTCCTTCACGCCCTCGATGTACATGGCGATGACCCTGGTCTCCGGATCGTCGGCCAGGTAGTCGAGATAGTCCGGCACGTCGAGGATGATCGCGTTGCCGATGCTGACCGACGTGCTCACACGCACGCCGTGCTGCTCGCCGACGAGCCCGAAGTTGATCGAGTGTGTGCCGCTCTGCCCGATGAACCCGACCTCGCCCGCCTCGCCCGCGCCCTGGTCGGCGCTCTGCCGGATCCCCAGCCGCCGGTTGTACAGGCCCATGCAGTTCGGCCCGATGAGCGCGATGTTGCCCTCGCGCGCGATCTGCAGCAGTTGATCCTGCATGGCGATGGCGTCCGGCTCGCCCGTCTCCGCGAACCCCGACGTGAACAGCGCGGCGCCACAGACTCGCTTCCTCGCGCAGTCGGTCATCACGCGCGCCGCCACCTGCCGTGGCACCGCCAGCATCACGTAGTCGACCTCGCCCGGCACCTCGGCCAGCGACGTGAAGTTCGTCACGCCCATCGCGTCGATGCCGGGGATCTCATTCGGGTCGATCTGCACCGAGTAGAGGTTGTGCCCGTCCTGCTCGGCGAACGGCGCGTAGTTGCGCAACCACATGTACCCGTCGGCCTTCTTCGAGCCGACGACCACCACCGTCGTTGGATTCAGCGCTCGTTTCAGGTCGTAGGGCATGTCGCCACCCTGTACGCAGGCGTCATGAGTCGGCTACGAAGTACGGACTACCAACTACTCATCCAGCACGACCCGCGCGTCCACGGCGAGCACGCCGTCCTCGTACGCGAACACCGGGTTCAGGTCCAACTCCGCGATCTCCGGATGCTGCTCCACGAAGGCCGACACCTTCAGCATCAGCCCCTCCAGCTTCGCGACGTCCGCCCGGGCGTGACCGCGAAAGCCCTCCAACACCGGATATCCCTTGATCTCGTGGATCATCTGCCGCGCGTCGCGCTCGTTGATGGGCACCACGCGGAACGCGACGTCCTTCAGGATCTCGACCATGATCCCGCCCAACCCGAACATCAGCACCGGCCCGAACTGCGGGTCCTTCGTCATGCCGACGATCACCTCGGTGCCCTGCTTCTCCATTCGTTGCACCGCAACGCCCTCGATGGTCGCGCTGGGCGCCGCCTTCTTCGCATTCGCCACCACGCGCTCGAAGGCCTCACCCACTTCTGCGGCCGACGACAGCCCCAGCGCCACGCCCCCCACGTCGGACTTGTGCGTTATCTGCGGCGAGACGATCTTGAGCACGATCGGGTACCCCAGCTCGTTCGCCATCTTGACCGCGTCGCCTTTAGTCTTCGCCAGCCGCGCCGGCGATACGGGCACGCCTGCCTGCTCCAGCAGCTGCTTGGCTTCGATCTCGTTCAGCAGTGTGCGGCCTTCGCTGCGGGCCGCGTCGATGATCGCGTTGGACATACATGCACCTCGGGTTCCCTGAAAGCGCCGACATCGTACGGGAACGCGGATTCTGGGGCCAATCTGCGGGACAGCCCCTACGGAGGACGCCTGACTTCGCGTTGTTCCATGGTCGCGCCGATAGCCCGCGTCGTCCTACTGTCGATAATGGACGAGCCCGCCTAAGTAAAGAGGAGACCTCGATTGATGAAGATGAAGACCTGGACCCGCCTGCTTGTCCTGCTCACGTTAGCGGTCTTCGTGCCCGCGCTCGCCGCTGCCTGCGGCGGTGGTGGCAGCAAGAAGGACGACGACGGCGAAGCGAAGCCGACTCGCACGGCGGCCGCCAACGACGACGAGACGCCCGAAAAAGCTGCGTCGCCGACGAAACGCGCCGCGGTGAAGACGAAGACGCCCGCAGCGAAGGCAACCGTATCTGCAAGGCCGACTACCGCGCCGTCTGTCTTCGATCTGGCCAGCTTCCACTACGCGGTTGAGATCTCGTTCAACGTCGTCGGCGAGACCGAGGGCATCGGCGGCTCGATCGAGGGAGACTTCGTCGCCCCGAATTCGCACAGCTACAGCCAGCAGTTCGCCTTCGGCGGGCTCTCGGGAAGCGAGGACGCCATCATCATCGGCGATCGCGCGTGGCAGCGCGAAGGCGAAGGTGATTGGGATGAAGTCGACCCGGACACGCTGAACACCGATCTGACCTCGGCCGATCCGGAGTTCATCGCCGACTCCGAGTTCATCGAGGACATCGACGTGCTCGACAGCGAGGACGACGAGGTCGATGGGCGCGAGGCACGAAAGTTCTCCTTCAGCCTGGACGACATCGAGACCATCGCTGGTCTTCTCGGCGAGGACTTCCTGGACTCAAATGACCTTGAGGACGTCGAAGGCTTCACGATGCTCGTGTGGGTAGACAAGGAGGAGGACATCATCCTCCGCGCCGACCTGACCGCGACCGCGCTGGCGGCGGCACTCGGTGACACCGGTCTGGGCGTCGATCCGGACCAGGTCATCGAAGTGAGGCTGACGCTGCGCCTCTCGCGCGTGAACGACGACTCGATCGAGATCGAGCCGCCGGTCTAGCGGGCGGCAGCCTCGGTCGTCCCTGCGCCGGGACTATTCCGGCACTGCGGCGCTACATAGTAGGATTGCTTCCATCCGCTCGAACGGCGCGCTCGCCTCAACCGGACAGGAATCCGATGGCGCTCGCCTGGACCGCAGCCGCCTGGATCGCTGGCGTCGTCGCAGCGGCGATGCTCGGCACGAGTGCATGGCCGCTCGTCCTCGCCCTGTGCGCGCTCGTCCTCACGCTGGCGCTGCTCAGGCGCGACATCCGCGTCGTGGCGTACGCGGCCGTCCTTCCCGCTGTCTTCGCGGCCGGGCTCCTGCGGTTCACGATGGCCGAGACGGCGATCGCCGGTGATGACGTCGCGCGCCTGGCTGGCGGTCCCGAGGTCCGCATCCGTGGCGTCGTCCGCGCCGATCCCGATGTCGGCGACGCGACACAACGCCTCGCGGTTAGCGTCCGCGAACTCCAGCGCGCCGGCGCATGGCATCGTGCTTCTGGGGGCGTTCGCGTCACGACGATGCTACTGCCGCGGCTGGAGTCGGGCGACGTCATCGAACTTGAGGGCCCGATCGAGCTCCCCGCGAGTGACGCAGGATTCGATTACGCCGACTACCTCGCGCAGCGCGGCATTCACAGCGAGCTAGCCTTCCCCCGCGTTCGTGTCATCGGGCATGAAGGCGGGAACTGGTCACAGGAAGCCATGCTGGACACGAGGCGGCGCCTGACCCATGCCTTGAACCTCGCCCTCCCCGAGCCCCACGCATCGCTCGCGCGAGGCGTGCTCCTCGGTCAACGCTCCGCTCTCCCGGCGGATCTCAATGACGAACTCAACGCCACCAACACGTCACATCTCGTCGTGGTTTCGGGCGCGAACGTCGTGCTGGTTGCCGCGTTCGCGACGGGCCTGCTCTCGCGCATCGCCGGCCGCCGCCGCGCGCTGCTGCTCTCGGCCGGCGTCGTACTGGCGTACATGATGCTGGTGGGTGCCTCGGCTCCGGTCCTTCGCGGCACCGTCATGGGGCTGCTGCTCGTGCTGGCCCAGGCCACCGGCCGCCGCACGAACGGCTTCGTCTCGATCGCGTTTGCGGCGGCGCTGATGCTCGGCCTTCATCCGCGGGCGGTCCGGGACGTGTCGTTCCAGCTCAGCTTCGCCGCGACCGCCGGCATCATCGCCCTGGCGCCACCTATCCACGACTGGATGCTGGCGGCGATCGCCGCGGCCCTGCGTCGCGATCGCCTTCCCGGCATCGTCAGCACGGTGTTCGCCCTGCCGCTGTCCACCACCGTCGCGGCCATCGTTGCCACCCAACCGCTCATCGCGCTCAACTTCGGGCGCGTGTCGCTTGTGGCCGTCCCGGCGAACCTGTTGATCGTCCCCGTCTTCCCGTACATCCTCGCGGCGTCCGCCTTGGCCGCCGCTGGTGGACTCGTTCCCGGCCTCCATCTCGCGCTCGCAACCCCCGCGTACTACCTGCTGGCGTACTGGATGATGGTGGTAAGACACCTCTCGGCACCGTCGTTCGCGTCGGTCACCGTTGACGGCATCTCTCCGGCGTGGACGGCGCTCACGTACGCCGTGCTGACGCTTGCCGCTGCTGCGATCCTGCGTCGATTCAGGGGAACGTCCGTCCAGCGCCTCACCGAGTTCACGGACTGGCGCCGGGCCATACCGTTCGCGTCCGTCGCGCTCCCCGTTGCGGCCCTCGTTGCCTCCGCCGCGTTCGCGCTTCAGCCGTCGGGGCCGCGGCTCGTCGAAGTGACCGTGCTGGATGTCGGCCAGGGCGACGCGATCCTGATCGAGACGCCCTCGGGCCACGACATCCTGATCGACGGCGGTCCCGGGGGCGCGGTGTTGCGAGGACTCGGCGAGGAGCTGCCCTGGTACGATCGCTCCATCGAGCTGATGGTCCTGACGCATCCGCAGGCCGATCATGTGACGGGCATGCTCGACGTGTTCGACCGATACAGCGTCGAGCGTGCGATCGTCGGGACCGGAGCGTCCGACAGCCTCGGATTCGAGGCATGGCAGAACGCGTTGAGTGCGGAAGGCATCGGGCCGGAACGTGCGGTCGCCGGCGCGTCCTTCGATCTCGGCGATGGCATTCGGCTAGATGTACTCGGGCCAGAGGCGGGCTACTCGTCGTCGAACGTCAACAACGTGTCGCTCGTGGTTCGCCTTGTGGTGGGGGAAGTCAGCTTTCTGTTCACCGGCGACATCGAGGCCGAAGCGGAAGCCGCGCTCATCTCCACGGGCGGCGACCTGCGTTCGACCGTCTTGAAGGTGCCGCATCACGGCAGCAAGACATCGAGTTCGCTGGCCTTCCTCGAGGCGGTGCAGCCCGCCGTCTCTGTGATTTCCGCGGGCAAAGACAACCAGTTTGGCCACCCCCACCCGGACGTCGTGAAGCGCCTCGGCCCGTGGGGTGCCGTGCTGACGACGGCCGAATCCGGTGCCGTGCATCTCGAGACCGACGGCACGAGGTTGTGGGTCTCGACAGCTCGTGAGTGACGCACCGTCCCGTTGCCGCTACGCTGGGGCCGGAGGTGCGGATGGCGAGGCACGATGGACGGCGCAACGACGAGCTTCGGCCCGTGAGCATCGAGACCGGCTTTCTCGAGAACGCCGAAGGGTCCGCGCTGGTGAAGTTCGGGACCACATGGGTCCTCTGCGCCGTCAGCATGGAGGATCGCGTCCCGCAGTTCCTTCGCGGTAGTGGCAGCGGCTGGGTGACGGCTGAGTACGGCATGCTGCCGAGGTCGACCAACACCCGCACGGAACGCGAGGCCGCGCGTGGCAGGCAGAGTGGGCGGTCGATGGAGATCCAGCGCCTCATCGGACGGGCTCTTCGTAGCGTGACCAATCTGGAACTGCTCGGCGAGCGCAACTTCACAGTCGATTGCGATGTCCTGAAGGCGGACGGCGGCACCCGCACGGCATCGATCACAGGATCCTGCGTGGCGCTGGCGCAGGCCCTCAACCGCCTCGTCTCCGACGGTATTGTCGGTAGTGTCCCGATGTCGGGGCTGGTCGGCGCCGTCAGCGTCGGCGTGGTCGATGGGCTGGCCGTGCTCGATCTGGACTACCCGGAGGACTCCTCAGCCGAGGTCGACTTCAACCTCGTGATGACGGACGACGGGCGCTTCGTTGAAGTGCAGGGAACGGCTGAAGGCAAGGCCTTCGACCGGACGATGATGGACCAACTCGTCGATGTCGGCGCCGCCGGGATCCGCCAGCTCAACGAGATCCAGCGCAGCGCGCTTGCGGGCTTGGGCATCGAGCTGTAGCGGTCACGCGTATTCGCCCAGGAACGTGCCGCCGATCACGTGGACATGCGCGTGTGGCTGGCTCTGCATGGCGTCGGGACCGAAGTTGCTCAGGACCCGAAAGCCGCGCGGGCACACTCTGGCCCCAGCGGCGGCGGCCGCCTTCGCAACGCTGACGATCTCTCCCGAGGTCCAGAGCTCGTACTGGAGCATGTGCCGCTTGGGCACTGCCAGCAGCATGACGGGCACCCAGTGCAGCACATTGTGAAAGACGATGACCTCGTCATCTTCGTATTCGATGCGGGCCGGTTCGCGGTGGGCGATGATCTCACAAAAGACACAGTAGGCCATCGGCACACACTATAGGCGCGTGGCCACGGTGGCGACAGAGACGCCGCTACTGTCGGGGGCGAACCGAGCCTATACTCCGGGCATGGCCGATGTGCGACCGCTCCGCGCCCTGCGCTACGATCCCGCGCACGTCGATCCAGCCGCGGCGATCGCGCCTCCATACGACGTGATCTCGGCGTTTCAGCAAGACGAGCTCTACAACAGAAGCCCGTACAACGTCGTGCGGGTGGAGTACGGGCGCGAACTCGTGGGCGACGACCCCTCGTCGAACCGGTACACGCGCGCTAACGCCGAGCTGCGAGCCTGGCAAGGCAGCGGTGTGTTGATCCGCGATGCGGTTCCCGCTGTCTATCACTACCGCCTGACCTTCGACTGGGCGTCGAGGACGTACGAGCGCTCCCATTACCTCGCGGTGGTGCGACTCGAAGAGTGGGCAAAGGGAGTGATACGTCCGCACGAACGGACACTGTCGGGCCCGAAGGCTGACCGCCTTTCGTTGCTGCGATCCACCCGGACACAGATCAGTCCGGTCTACTGCCTGTACAGGGATCGGCATCAGGGCTCTGAGGGATCCGGGGCCTTGCCCCTCTATGACCTCTCAGCAGACGGCCAGCGGCACGTGCTGTCGGCGATCACGGATGCGTCGGCTATCGATAGTCTGCGGACGCGGTTCGCGTCGGCGGACTTCTACATCGCCGACGGACATCATCGCTACGAGACGGCGCTCGCGTTTCGGGACGAGTGCCGTGCGGGGCGATCCGCGTGGACCGGAGACGAGCCGGAGAATTTCGTGTTGATGGCCATGACCGACGCCGCTGATCCCGGTCTCCTTGTGCTGCCGACTCACAGACTGTTGCACCGGGCCGTTCCCGGAGACGCGCTCTCAAGACTCCGCAACTGGTTCGAGGTCCTCGAGGTGCGGGCGGACGACGGAGCCGCTTCACATGAACGCGCGCTGCGCGAGGCGTCGATAGGCGGCGATACGTCGTTTGTCGCGCTGGGCCTCGAGCGGGATCGCGCGCACCTGCTGCGGCTGCGGGATCGAGCGAGCGTGGAGCGACTCATGCCGGCGATGGAATCCACAGCCTGGAAGCGGTTGGACGTAAATGTGTTGCAGTTCACAGTGCTAGACCAAATCTTCGGCATCGACGACGCCGGTCTGGCCGCAGGCCGCGCGGTCTCCTACACGCAGAGCGCCGATGACGCGGTGCGCGCCATCGAGGCGGGGGACGCGTCCTGCGGCTTTCTCCTTGCTGCCACGCCAGTCGAGCAGATCATCGCGGTTTCGGACGCCGGTGGTCGCATGCCTCAGAAGTCGACGTTCTTCCATCCAAAACTGCCCACGGGCCTGGTGCTCAACCCCCTCGACTAAGCCGTACGCGTCATCCGTTGCATCCCCTCCGCCTTTGCCGTACAACGATGCATGCCCGATGGCGCCACGCGTGCCGCGAGACGGTAAGGAGCTGCGGCCGATGGCCAAGAAGGTAGTGCTCGCATATTCCGGTGGACTTGACACCTCCGTTGCGATTCGGTGGCTTCAGGAGGCGCGCGGGTTCGACGTGATCGCCCTGACCATCGACCTGGGCAACGAGAAGGATCTGCAGACCGTCGAAAAGCGCGCACTCGAAATCGGTGCGGTGAAGGCACTGATTCGCGACGGCAAGCAACCGTTCGTGGACTACTTCGCTTTTCCCGCGCTCATGGCAGGTGCCGTGTACGAGGGCGCGTACCTTCTTGCGACCGCAATCGGCCGGCCGCTCATAGCCAAGATGCTGGTCGATGTGGCGCGGGAAGAAAAGGCAACGGCCATCGCGCACGGCTGCACCGGCAAGGGCAACGACCAGGTGCGCTTCGACGTCAGCACGAGGGCGCTTGCCCCGGACCTGGAGATCGTGGCGCCGGTGCGGGAGCACCTTATGAGCCGCGAGGAACAGATCGAGTGGGCGGCGGCCCGGAACGTGCCGGTGCCGGCGACGAAGGCCAGCCCGTACAGCACGGACGAGAATCTCTGGGGGCGGAGCATCGAGGCCGGCAAGCTCGAAGATCCATGGGAAGCGCCGCCGGAGGAGATCTACGCGTGGACAACATCGGTGGCGGCGGCACCGGAGACGCCGCGAGAGGTCGAGATCGGATTCCTGCACGGCAAGCCCATCAGCCTCGACGACCATGAGATGGACGGCGTGACGCTGGTCCAGACGCTGAACCAGTGGGCGGGTGAGCACGGCGTCGGGCGCACCGACATGGTCGAGGATCGCCTGATTGGTATCAAGTCGCGGGAGATCTACGAGGCCCCCGCCGCCTGGACGCTGCATAATGCGCACGAGGCGCTCGAGCAGATGACGCTGTCGAAGTATCAGCTCCGGGTTAAGAACAGCCTGCGCCAGGAGTACGCGGACTTGATCTACAACGGCTTGTGGTTCACGGCCCATCACCAGGATCTGGCAGCCTACGTGCAGAGCACGCAGCGATTCGTCACTGGGACGGTCCGGATCCGCCTGCACAAGGGGCAGGCTGTCGCAGTGGGGCGGACATCGCCGCGCAGCCTCTACAGCTACGCGCTCGCAACCTACGACCGAGGCGACGCGTACGACCATGCCGCGGCGAAGGGGTTCATCAACATCTGGGGGCTCCCAGTGCAGCAGCAGGCTCGGGAGCAGCTGCTGGCTGAAGGTGAAGCGCCTTTCCAGTTGGGCTCGCCGGAACAGGAGCACGGCAAGGACGCTTGAAGTGAGGCCAACTCGCGTCCTGCGGAGCGCCCGACTTGCCGCCGGTCTGATCCTGCTGGTCGCCACCGGAGGGGCCTGCGGCGACGAGCGGACAGCCGCCGAGCCGTCGCCGGCAGTCGTGGAGACGGCTCTCGCGTCGTCCCGCCCGGTTTCGATCAGTTCGACGTACAGCACCACGCCGGTAGCCGAGGACGAGGGGCGAGACGTGGCGATCGTCCTGGACGGCCGTGTGTTTGGCTCCGGACGTACGGGCGTCATCCTCTCGCATATGCGGCCTGCCGATCAGACGTCGTGGTATCCGTTTGCGCTGCGGCTCGCCGGGACCGGCGACTACACGGTCCTGACCTTTGACTTTCGTGGGTATGGGTCGTCGACGGGCGATAAGGAGTTCGATCGCGTCGACACGGATCTGATGGCGGCGCTCCGGTACATGCAGGGCGACCTGGGCCTGGACCGGATCTTTCTGGTCGGCGCCAGCATGGGCGGGACGGCGGCGCTCCTTGTGAGCGCGTCGGAACCGGTTGCGGGTGTCGTCTCGATCTCAGCACCTGCTCAGTACCAGTTGCTGGATGCACTTGCCACCTTGCCGCGAATCCGTGCCCCCAAGCTCTTCATCACCAGCGAGGATGATGTGCCCGCCCAGCGCAGCCAGGAGCAGTTCTGGGCCGAGGCATCGAATCCCAAGGAACAAGAGATCTATCCGGGAGACGCGCACGGCACTGATATCCTCGCGTCGCCTATCGGCCCGCAGGTCGAGCAACGGCTCCTGGATTTCCTCACCTCGCACTGAGGCGATGAACCGACGTTGATCGATTGACTTGACCTCCGGGCCTGCATACAGTGGCGCTGCGGACGCGCAGGCACCTGTCTCGCGGAGCACGTGCAGGTCCGGCGGGCCGCAACAGTAGACGACTCTCGCCACGCGGAGGATCGATGGAAGAGGAAGGGATCGCCCTCTTCTCGGAGATTCGCGACCTCGTCGCGGCCGGGCGCACCGAAGAAGCGGTCGAGCGCCTTGCCTCGCTGCACCCCGCGGATCAGGCCGATGTGATCGCCGAAGTCGACACCGAGGCACGCACGGCCCTACTTCCCGCGATCGCGCGGGCGGACCTCGCGAGAGCGATCGAGTACCTGCCGGACCAGAGCCGCTCGCGCATCATCGAAGAGATCGCGCCGTCGGAGCTGGCGCCGCTGCTCGACGAGATCGACGACGACATCTCCGTCGACATCCTCCACGAGCTGGGCCAGGAGCGTGCGGGAGAGGTCCTGCGCGACATGACCCGGGCGTGGGCAGTGGCGCCGCTTCTCGGCCACTCAGACGAGACCGCCGGCGGCCACATGACCGGCGCGTTCATCAGGCTCAACGGGAACTGGTCGGTCGAGCGGACGATCACCTATCTGCGCCGAGTACGGCCGGAAGCCGACTCGGCGTACTACCTCTACGTCGTTGACGGACAGGGCAGGCTCGAGGGAGTCGTGAGCCTCCGAGACCTCATCATTGCACCGCCGGACGCCCTGTTGGCGGACATCATGCTCCGCGACGTCAGGAAGGTCCGTGATGACACGGATCAGGAAGAGATGGCCCGCCTCGTCCAGCGCTACGACCTCGTGGCGCTACCGGTGGTGGACGCAAATGACCGGCTCGTGGGTGTGATCACGGTCGATGACGTGATCGACATCGTCGAAGAAGAGGCGACGGAGGACATCCTGAAGCTGGCGGGTGTCGGCGTGAAAGAGCACGCGCTGAGCCCGGTGACAGATTCCATTCGCCGGAGACTGCCGTGGCTCGTCGTGAACATGGGCGTGGCGCTTGCTTCGGCGTTCGTTGTGAGCAGGTTCGAGCATACGATCTCGAAGGTGGCCGCGCTGGCCGCGCTGATGCCGGTGATCGCCGGGCAGGGCGGCAATGCGGGTGTGCAGACCGCGACGATCATCGTGCGCGGAATCGCGCTGGACGAGATCGACATCAGCGACATCTTTCGGGTGCTGGGGAAGGAGCTTGCCCTGGGGGCCGTGAAGGGAGCGCTGTTCGGATCGGTGCTGGCAGTGATTGCGCTGGTGTGGCAGGACAACCCGACGTTGGCCTTCGTGGCCGGGCTGGCGATGTTCGTGAACATGATGGTCGCGAGCATCGGTGGCGTGATGATTCCGATGACGCTGCGCTACGGGCTGAAGCTGGATCCAGCGACGGCCGCAGGCGTCTTCGACACGATGCTGACCGACATCATGGGCTTCTTCGTGTTCCTGGGCCTGGCCACGCTTCTCCTCAACCAGCTCACATAAGCGGGCCCCGTATCACGCGCCCGTCGATACAATGCCGAGCGATGATCTATCTGCTCCACGGTAAGGACACGTTCCAGTCGCGGCGGGCGCTCGAGGCGATTCGCGCGCGGCTGGTGACGCCGGACGGCATGCTGGAGAGCAATACGGTCGTGTTGGACGGCGCTAAGATCACGCCGCTCGAGCTCCTGCAGCACGCGACAGCGGTGCCGTTTCTGGCGCCGGCTCGGCTCGTCATCGTGGAAGGGCTGGTCGCGGCGCTGGGCTCCGCGCGTAGTGGCAGGGGGAGAAAGCCCAAGGCGGACGATCCACTCGAGGCGTGGCGCGCGGTCGCGGGGCAGTTGAGCGACCGGGCGCAAATGCCGGAGACCACCACGCTGGTGTTCCTGGAGGCGGAACTTGAGCGAAAGAATGCCGCGTTCACGGTCTTCGCGCCCATCGCGCAGACCACCGAGTATCAGCCGATCAAGGAGCGCGAGTTGGTGGGCTGGCTGAAGGACGAGCTGAAGGGACGGGACCTGCGACTGAGTGAAGCGGCGATGCGTGTGCTGGTGGAAGCCGTGGGGGCCGACCTGTGGGCGATGTACAACGAACTCAACAAGTTGGAGTCGTACGCTGCCGGCGAAGTCGTGGACGATGGGGCGGTCCGCGAGATCGTGGCCCAGGCGCGCGAGACGAAACTCTGGGACTTGACGGACGCGATCGTAGCGGGGAATGAGCGCACGGCGATCGACGCGCTGGGCCGGCTGCTGCTGGAAGGGGAGCCGGCGCCGCTGCTGTCGTCGCTGGTGGCGCGCCAGTACCGGCAGCTTGCGATCGTGAAGGAGCTGCGGGAACGCCGAGCGCCTGACGGGGAGACGAGCCGAGCGTCGGGTGTGCCTGAGTGGAAGATCGGGAACGTCAGCGCCCTGGCCAGCCGCTACTCGTGGGCTGACCTGCGGCGGGCGTATGCGCTGCTGGTGGATGCCGACCTGAGTGTGAAGCGTGGGTTGCAGGACGACGAATCGTCGCTGCAACTGGTCGTCCATGAACTGTGCGCGCTTGCACCGCGCGGTTCCACATCCGCTCGACCGGCTCACAGCCGCTAGTCTCGCGCGTAGTAGACGGGGTTGTAGCAGGCGGTCGCGTGGGACGGCACCTGCTCGCGCAAGTCCGGCCAGGCATCGTCGCGACACTGACTGAGGGCCTTCGTGCAGCGAGGGAGGAACGCACACGCGCCGGTGAGCGCGGCGAGGTCGGGCGAGGCGCCCTTTATCTGCGTCAGCCGGCGGCCGGGATCGTCAAGACGCGGGCGTGCGGCCATGAGAGCGGCAGTATAGGGATGCCGGGGCCGGTTGAAGACGCCGGACGCGGGACCATGCTCCACAATGCGCCCCGCGTACATCACCGCGACATCGTCGGCGATGCTGGCAACGACGCCGAGGTCGTGGGTAATGAGGAGCAGCCCCATTCCGGTCGAAGTGCGCAGATCGTCGAGTTCTTGGAGGATGGCCGCCTGCATGGTGACGTCGAGCGAGGACGTGGGCTCGTCGGCGATGATGACGGCGGGCTGGAGGACGGTTGCGATGGCGATCATCACGCGCTGGCACATGCCGCCGGAAAGCTGGAAGGGATAGGAGGCGGCGATTCGGTCGGGCGCGGGTATGCGTTGGGATGCGAGGGCCTGCAGGGTCATGCGGCGGGCTTCGTGTTTCGAAATGCGGAGGTGAGTGCGAATGATCTCGCCGACCTGGTCGCCGATGGGGAGGACGGGGTTCAGGCCGCCAACGGGATCCTGGAAGATCATGGAGATGCGGCGGCCCCGGATAGCACGGAGCACATCGCTGGAGAGGGCGAGGAGGTCCTGGCCCTCGAAGAGGACGTGGCCGGAAGCGCGGCCGTTCTGGGGGAGGAGGCCCAGGACGGAAAGCGCGAGCGTGGTCTTGCCGCAGCCGCTTTCACCGACGACGCAGAGGACGCGCCCGGACTCGAGCGCGAGGCTGACGCCATCGACCGCCTTCACAGTGCGGTCGGGCTCGTGGTAGTAGGTGCGGAGATCCCGGATCTCGAGGACGCTTTCCATACCGCGAGATCGTAGCGCGAACCGGGGCGGGATCGCCTGCCACTTGGCGCGGGCGCGCGCCTGAGCGCGGGCTGAAAGCCCGCGCTGCGTGGTCAGTCGCGGCGGCCGACTGTGGCGAGCACCTTCCCCTGAATCTCGACGTTATCGGCCGAGGTGAAGATGGGCTTCATCGTGCTGTTTGCAGGCTGGAGGCGGATGCGGTCGCCCTCGCGATAGAACTTCTTGAGGGTGGCCTCGTTTTCCTTCTTCAGCCAGGCGGCGACCATATCGCCGTCGTCGGCGCTGGAGGCCTGCTCGAGAATGACGATATCGCCGTCGTTCACAAGGGCGTCGATCATCGACGTGCCGCGGACCCTGAGCGCGAAGACGTTGTCGCGGCCGCGGGTCATGTCGTCGGTGGCCTCGAAGACGTTGTCGAAGTCGACGTTGTCGGGGGAGGGGACGGGGATGGGCTGGCCGGCGGCGATGGTACCGATAATGGGCACCGGGACCGTGCGAGAGCGACGGCGGCCGCCATCGAGAACTTCGATGCCGCGTGAGACCTCGCGGTCGCGGCGGATGAAGCCCTTCTGTTCGAGCGCCTTGAGGTTGTAGTCGACCACGGACGTCGAGCTGATGTCGCACCCGACCTGGATGTCGCGGATGCTGGGCGGGTAGTCGCGTTCGTCGATGAACTCCCGCATGAACTTGAGGATGCCCTGCTGCTTCGCAGACAGACCCTTCATGTGCCCGACTCCTTCCTCCAGGCGAGAGCGGTGGATGATCATAATCCGCCAACCGTATGTTTCAAACGCCTGTTCTAGCGTGAGAGTACGGGGTGTGGGCGGAAGATGTCAAGCCCGAGGGCCCGTCAGCGCGTCAGCCGGTCAGCCTGTCAGCGCGTCAGCCGGTCAGCCCGTCAGCCGGTCAGCCGGTCAGCCTGTCAGCCTGTCAGCCTGTCAGCCGGTCAAGGCCGGTCCTTGGCGTCGGCGGAGGTGTGTGCTGCGGAATTCGCAGAGGTTGGCGGGGGTGGTCTGGTTCGGGACGGGGTGAATTTGTTTTGCAGAATTGCATGTTTCGCAGGGTGGCGGCGTGGCGGGGTAGTGTGCGGTGGTGGCGAGTCGTGGGGCGGGCAGGCCGGGGAAATGCTCGGCGGATTTCGATGTCGGGCGGGCGGCGGCTCGTGTGGACGAAAGCGGGGAGCACGCCGGCTGGGTCTGCTGGCGTCGTGCTAAAGCTGCCGAGGACAGGTCTAAAGACCTGTCCGTACGGGTGGTGGATCGGCGATCGGGCCGATGAAGCGTCTCTGGGTTGGGCTTCTTGAGCGAGAGCCAGATTCGTCATGTGTCACCTCGGATTCGGTTGGTGGGCGGTGGTTGGTGTTCGCCGGCTGTAGGTCGGCGGCGCCGGGTGGCGTTCGACATAGGGCCAAAGGGGTCCGGGGCGATGATGCGTGAGCGAGGGCGGGATCTCCAAGCGGGCCGGATCACTTTCGTGGGATTTCGGGCACGGTTTCGGGGCGGCTGTGGCGCATGGTCGTGTCACTGCTTTGGCACAGCCGGGCCGGCTGTGCCACTTGGTCGGGGTCACCCCTTTTCACAGCCGGGGGCGGCTGTGCCACACGGGTGCGCGTGGCGTTGACGGGACCGACGCGGTGGGGTTACAGATTCCTTGACACTTTCTCGGGGCGCCGATAGGATTGGTTGCTGCGTCCGGCAGGTTCGGGGCGCATCATAACGCCAGCTTCACAAACAGGTCGGAAGACCCCAAAGTGACAACGGCCGGCACAGGTGACCGAAGCCCGAAAGGGTGAGCGGGCACGCCGGACTGGCTCAGTAATAAGGCTTGCCGGCCTTTCGTGCGCCCAGAAACAGGGCGGTGCCGTCGAATCTGGCGAGATTCACCGGCGGGTCAGCGTGTAGAGGCGTCGCGGGCGCCATAAGAGGAGAGTCGGCGTGCCGACGATCAGTCAACTCGTGCGCAAAGGCCGGAAGAAGGCCATCAAGAAGACGAAGGCGCCGGCGCTCCGTTTCACCTTCAACTCGTTGAAGAACCGGACGGTGCGCGGGAAAGGGTCGCCGCAGAAGCGCGGTGTGTGCACGCAGGTGCGCACGATGACGCCGAAGAAGCCGAACTCGGCGCTGCGCAAGATCGCGCGCGTGCGACTGACGAACGGCATCGAAGTGACGGCATACATTCCGGGTGAGGGGCACTCGCTGCAGGAGCACTCGGTTGTGCTGATCCGTGGTGGACGCGTGAAGGATCTGCCGGGCGTGCGGTACCACATCATTCGTGGTGCGCTGGACGCGCAGGGTGTGGCGAACCGGAAGCGCGGGCGAAGCAAGTACGGGACGCGGAGGGCGTAGGAGCTGGTAGCCGTTAGCTGCTAGCTCTTAGCTATTAGTGATGACAGTGAGGACAGGTCTAAAGACCTGTCCGTACGGGGTACGGGATCCGAACGGGTCAGTGAGTAGGTAACGAGATGCCGCGACGAGCCAGGAAGTTCAAGCGAGAGATTCTGCCGGACATGAAGTACGGCAGCCGCACCGTGACCATGTTCACGAACAAGATCATGGAGCGCGGCAAGAAGAGTACGGCCGAGCGCATCATGTACGACGCGCTGGCGAAGGTGGAGGAGACCACGCGGCGGCCGGCGATCGACACGTTCGACCAGGCGCTGCGGAACGCGACGCCGACCATCGAAGTGAAGCCGCGACGCGTGGGTGGCGCGACGTACCAGGTGCCGGTGGACATCCGGGCGGAGCGGCGCACGGCGCTGGCGATCCGGTGGCTGCTGAACTCGGCGCGGTCGCGCGGTGGACGTTCGATGGCGGAGCGGCTGGCGGCGGAGTTCCAGGACGCGGCGACGGGCCAGGGCGCGACGATCAAGAAGCGGGAAGATACACACCGCATGGCTGAGGCGAACCGGGCGTTCGTCCACTATCGGTGGTAAGGGGTTAGAAGCGCCGCTTTCGAGCGGATCGCCGCCGGCGATGGGGCATCACCGGCGGTTCATCTTGCCGGGGAGGAAGCGGGAGGCGAGAAGCGAGACGCGAGAACGAGAAGCCGAGCTGACCGCGCCGCGACCGGACTGAGGACGAGCGAAGGGGACGCGCGATCAGGCGACCTCTGGGTGGAGCGAAGAACCTAAGGCATGGCGAGAACGATACCAATCGAGCGCATCCGGAACATCGGCATCATCGCCCACATCGATGCGGGTAAGACGACGGTGACCGAGCGGATCCTGTACTACACCGGCCGGACCTATAAGATCGGCGAGGTGCACGAAGGCACGGCCGTGATGGACTGGATGCCGCAGGAGCAGGAGCGCGGTATCACGATCACGGCGGCGGCGACGACGGCCGAGTGGAAAGACCACCAGATCAACATCATCGACACGCCGGGCCACGTCGACTTCACGGTCGAAGTGGAACGCAGCCTTCGTGTGCTGGACGGCGGGGTGGTGGTGTTCGACGCCGTGGCAGGCGTGGAGCCACAGTCGGAGACGGTGTGGCGGCAGGCGGACAAGTATCACGTGCCGCGGATCTGCTTCGTGAACAAGATGGACCGCATGGGCGCGGACTACTGGCGGACGCTCGAGATGATCGTGGAGCGGCTGGGCGCGAAGCCGATCCCGATCCAGATCCCGATGGGCTCCGAGGCCGACTTCGCCGGGGTAATCGACCTGGTGGAGATGAAGGCCTGGACGTTCACGGGCGAGCGTGACGACGCGCCGCAGGAAGGCGCGATCCCGGAGGAGTACCGGAAGCTGGCCGACGAGTGGCGCGACAAGATGATGGAGGCGCTGGGCGAAGTCGACGAGCAGGTGATGATCAGCTACATCGAGGGGCACCAACTGACGTCGCACGAGATCCATACGGCGGTCCGGCGCGCGGCGCTTTCGACCGAGAACAAGAACCTGACGGTGGCGCCGATCCTGTGCGGGAGCGCGCTGAAGAACAAGGGCGTGCAGCTTCTGCTGGATGCCGTCATCGAGTACCTGCCGTCGCCGGACGACGTGCCGCCGCTTGTGGGCACAGACCCGAAGACGGGTGGCGAAGTGTTGCGCAAGCCGAGCGACGACGAGCCTTTCTCGGCGCTGGCGTTCAAAATCGTGGCCGACCCGCACATGGGCCGGCTGTGCTATTTCCGCGTGTACAGCGGCAAGCTGGCCACCGGCTCGCAGGTATACAACTCGACCCGCCAGAGGAACGAACGCGTGAGCCGCATCATGCAGATGCACGCGAACCATCGTGAGGACGTCGACGAGGTGGGCGCGGGCGGCATCGCCGCCATGGGCCTGAAAGAGACCACCACCGGCGACACCCTGTGCGACGCAAAGTCGCCGGTGATCCTCGAATCGATCACCTTCCCCGAACCCGTTATCCACATCGCTGTCGAGCCCAAGACCAAGGACGACCAGGACCGCATGGGCGAGGCCCTGGTGAAGCTCGCCGAGGAAGACCCATCGTTCCGGATGCGGTTCGACCAGGAGACGGGCCAGACCATCATCTCGGGCATGGGCGAGCTGCACCTGGACGTCATCGTGGACCGCATGAAGCGCGAGTTCCGCGTGGAGGCGAACGTTGGCCGGCCGGAAGTGGCGTACAAGGAGGCGATCCGAAAATCCGCGAGGGCGGAGGGCCGCTTCGTGCGGCAGTCGGGTGGCCGGGGCCAGTTCGGCGTGGCGCGCATCGAGATCGACCCGCTGGAACGCGGCGCCGGGTTCGAGTTCGTCGACGCGGTGGTCGGAGGAGAGATCCCACGCGAGTTCATCAAGCCGGTGGAGCAGGGCGTGAAGGGTGCGCTGGAGAGCGGCATCCTGGGCGGCTACCCGGTGATCGACGTCCGTGTGACGCTGCTGGGCGGCGACTACCACGATGTCGACTCGAGCGAAATGGCGTTCAAGACCGCGGGCTCGATGGCGTTCCAGGCGGCGATGGAACGAGCCGACGCGGTGTTGATGGAGCCGGTGATGAAGGTAGAGATCAGCACGCCGGAAGAGTTCTTCGGCGACGTGCTGGGCGACGTGTCGAAGCGGCGGGGCGAGGTGCAGGATTCCGAGCAACGCGGCCCGCTGAAAGTGGTGCGCGCGTTCATTCCGCTGGCAACGACGTTCGGCTATGCTACGGACTTGCGCTCGATGACGCAGGGGCGCGCGAGCTACAGCATGGAGTTCGACCACTACGCAGAGGTGCCTCGGAACGAGGCGGAGAAGGTGTTGGGGACGCGCGGCAAGCGAGTCGTGCGCGCCGGCGTGTAAGAGGGACGTTCGTGGGCGCACAGCCGAGGGCGGCTGTGCCACACCAGCGAGAAAGCAGTCGAGTATGGCCAGGCAGAAGATCCGGATCCGGCTCAAGGCGTTCGACCACCGTATCCTCGACCAATCGGCGGCGCAGATCGTCGAGGCGGCGGAGCGGACGGGTGCGGCGGTTGCCGGTCCAATCCCGCTGCCGACGGAGATCAAGAAGTTCTGCGTCATCCGGTCGCCGTTCATCGACAAGGACTCGCAGGAGCAGTTTGAGGTGCGGACGCACAAGCGGTTGATCGACATATTGGAGCCGACGTCGAAGACGGTGGACACGCTGATGCGGCTGCAACTGGCGTCGGGCGTGGACATCGAGATCAAGTTGTAGGCAGGGACCACGGAAGACGTGCGGACATGAGAACCCGCGCGGGCTGAAGGCCCGCGCTACGGAATCGGGAATAGAGAAGAAATGGCGCTGGAAGGGCTCATCGGCAAGAAGCTGGGGATGACGCAGGTCTTCGACGAGAACGGCGTGGTGCATGCCGTGACCGTTGTGGAGGCTGGGCCCGTCGTCGTCATGCAGGTGAAGACGGCCGCGAAGGAAGGGTACGACGCCGTGCAGGTGGCGTATGGCGCGAAGAAGCGCAGCAACAAGCCGATGCGCGGGCACTTCAAGAAGCTGGGCGACTTCGAAATGCTGAAGGAGTTCAAGCTGCTGGGCGACGGCGAGTACACGATCGGCGACAAGGTCGGGCTCGAGCTGTTCAGCGAAGGTGACCTGGTGGACGTGACGGCGAAGTCGCGCGGACGCGGGTTCGCCGGCGGCGTGCGACGGCATGGCTTCCACGGCGGGCCCAAGACGCATGGGCAGTCGGACCGGCACCGGGCGCCGGGGTCGATCGGTTCGGGCACGACGCCGGGGCGCGTGCTGAAGGGGCAGAAGATGGCGGGTCACATGGGCTCGGCCCAGGTGACGGCGAAGAACCTGAAGGTGATCGCGAAGGACGAGGCGAAGGGGCTGCTGTTGCTGGCGGGCGCGGTGCCGGGCGCGACGAACGCGACCGTGACGGTGACCGTGGCGAAGAAGCAGCGGAAGAGCGCGAAGAAGTAGTGGCGATGAAACTGGCAGTGCACGACACGACAGGCAAAGAGATCGAGACCATCGAGGTGGATGAGGCGGTGTTCGGCATCGTGCCGAACGAGCCGGTCGTGCACCAGGCGCTGATCGCGACGCGGGCGAACCGCCGAGTGGGCACGGCCTCGACGAAGACACGTGGCGAAGTACACGGGTCGACGAAGAAGATCCGGAAGCAGAAGGGGACGGGCAACTCGCGCCAGGGCGCGATCACGGCGCCGCAGCACCGGCACGGAGGGATCGTCTTCGGGCCGAAGCCGCGGAGCTATGAGAAAGACCTGCCGAAGAAGATGCGTCGGCTGGCGATCCGGTCGGTGCTCTCGGCGAAGGCGGCGGACGGCTCGCTGCGGGTGATCAAGGAGCTGGCGGTCGCGAAGCCGAGCACGAAGGAGATGGCCGGGGTGCTGAAGGCGCTGGGCTTCGAGCGCTCGGTGCTGGTGGTAACGGGGAACGCGGACGAGGGCGTAAAGACGAGCGTGCGGAACCTGCCGCGGGTGAGCCACCAGCCGGCGGCGTATCTGAACGTGGGCGCGATGCTGGAATCGCAGGGGCTGCTGATGACGGTGGAGGCGGTGCGCGGGGCGGAAGCGCTGTGGGGTGGCGAGAAGGCGGCCACGAAGGCGGCCACGAAGGCGGCCACGAAGGCGGCCACGAAGCGCGCACAGGCGGAGGCGTAGGCGATGCCGAAGCAACTGAACGCGTACGGGATCTTGCTGCGGCCGCTCATCACGGAGAAGGCACAGATCCAGGCGAGCCCGCACCAAGAGGCGGTGGCGCACAAGTACACCTTCGAGGTGGACCAGCGGGCGAACAAGCTGCAGATAAAGGACGCGGTCGAGATTGCCTTCAACGTGCGGGTCAAAGAAGTGAACACGATGGTGATGAAGGGCAAGCGAAAGCGGTACGGCCGCGGGCTATCGAAGAGGCCGGACTGGAAGAAGGCGATCGTGACGCTCCAGGCGGGCGAGAAGATCGAGCTGTTCGAGGGCGTGTAAGCGATGGCGATCAAACAGTTCAAGCCGACGTCACCGGGCCGCCGAGGCAGCTCCGGCTTCACCTTCGAGGAGATCACGAAGAAGAAGCCGGAGAAGTCGCTGATCGTCGCGAAGAAGAAGCAGTCGGGGCGGAACGCGCAGGGGCGCGTGACGGTGCGGCACCGTGGCGGCGGGCACAAGCGGTTCATCCGGATCATCGACTTCAAGCGCGACAAGACGGGGATCCCCGGGAAGGTGACGGCGATCGAGTACGACCCCGGGCGGACGGCGCGGATCGCGCTGATCAGCTACCGGGACGGAGAGAAGCGGTACATGCTGGCGCCGGTGGGTCTGAAGGTGGGCGAGGTCATCGTGGCGGGGCCGGCGGCCGAGGTGAAGGTGGGGAACGCGCTGCCGCTGCAGAACATGCCGAACGGGACGGTGATCCACAACGTGGAGCTGACGCCGGGCCGGGGCGGGCAGATCGTGCGCGGGGCGGGGACATCGGCGCAGCTTATGGCGAAAGAAGGCGATTACACGCTGCTGCGGTTGCCTTCGGGCGAGATGCGGCGGGTGCTGTCGCGGTGCATCGCGACGGTGGGACAGGTGGGGAACGTCGAGAACAGCCTGATCAAGCTGGGGAAGGCGGGACGGATCCGGCACAGGCGGCGGCGTCCGCAGGTGCGCGGCGTGGTGATGAACCCGGTGGACCACCCGCACGGCGGTGGTGAGGGGAAGGCGCCGATCGGCATGCCTTCGCCGAAGTCGCCGTGGGGCAAGCCGACGTTGGGCAAGCGGACGCGCGGGACGAAGCCATCGGACAAGTACATCGTGCGGCGGAGGAAGTCGTAAGCCATGTCACGATCGATCAAGAAGGGGCCGTTCGTCGAGCCCAAGCTGTTGAAGAAGGTCGAGATGGTGCGGCGGCAGAACGCGCGCACGGTGATCAAGACGTGGTCGCGGGCCTCTACGATCATGCCGGAGATGGTGGGGTTGACGATCGGAGTGCATGACGGACGGCGGCACGTGCCGATCTTCGTCTCGGAGAACATGGTGGGGCACAAGCTGGGGGAGTTCGCGCTGACGCGGCTGTTCCGGGGGCACACGAGCAAGTCGGAGAAGGCCGCGAAGCAGGGTGGCGGCGGCCCCGGCGGCGGTGGCAGGGGATAAGCGATGGAAGTGAGCGCGACCGCACGATATCTGCCGGTCTCGGCGCGGAAGATCCGGCTGGTGCTGGACCAGTTGCCCGGGAAGACCGTGGACGAGGCTATGGTGATGCTGCGCTTCCTGACGACGCCGAACGCGCGCATCGTGGCGAAGGTGCTGAAGTCGGCGGCGGCGAACGCGGAGAACAACTTCGCGATGGACGCGACGGACTTGCGGGTGAAGAAGGCGTATGCGGGCGAAGGGCGGACGCTGAAGCGGTTCCGGCCGACGTCGCGCGGGCGCGTGGGGTCGAACAACCACAAGACGAGCCACGTGACGGTGGTGGTCGAAGAAGCCGAGGAGGCGTAGCGTGGGCCACAAAGTACACCCCACGGGGTTCCGTGTCGGCGTTATCTACGACTGGCAGAGCAAGTGGTACGCGGACAAGAACTACCGCTCGCAGTTGCACGAGGACATCGAGATCCGGAAGCGGATCATGGGCACCGGCACGTCTGACGCGGGCATCGCGAAGGTGGAGATCGAGCGGAACGTAAACGCGATGACGGTGACGATCCACACGGCGAAGCCGGGGATCGTCATCGGGCGGAGCGGGCAGAACGTGGACAACCTGCGGACGGAGCTGGAGAAGAAGACCGGGCACCGGGTGCGGATCAACATCAACGAGATCCGGACGCCGGAGCTGGACTCGTACCTGGTGGCGCGGAGTATCGCGGACCAATTGCAGCGGCGCGTGGCGTTCCGCCGGGCGATCAAGCAGGGGGTGCAGCGGACGATGCAGCGCGGCGCCAAGGGGATCAAGGTGACGATCGCCGGCCGCCTGGGTGGGGCGGAGATGTCGCGCCGGGAGACGGAGAAGTCGGGGCGGATCCCGCTGCACACGCTGCGCGCGGACCTCGATTTCGGGATCGCGGAGGCGCACACGACCTTTGGCCGGATCGGCGTGAAGGTGTGGATTTACAAAGGCGACATCATGCCGGAGCCGAAGCGGCCCCGGGCGGAGAACGACTTTTCGGGCATGAGCGCCGAGGAGATCGCGGCGGCGCAGGGCCGGACGGCGCCCGCGGTCGAGACGGCGGCGAGCGAGTAAGAAGAAATGCTGCAACCGAAGCGGGTCAAGTTCCGGAAACAGCACCGCGGGCGCCGCAAGGGCAAGGCGCACACGGGCAATCAGATCTCATTCGGCGAGTTCGGGTTGCAGGCGGTGGGTCATGCCTGGGTGGATAGCCGGCAGATCGAGGCGGCGCGCCGCGCGATCACGCACGAGCTGAAGCGCGGCGGCAAGGTGTGGATCCGGATCTTCCCGGACAAGCCGGTGACGTCGAAGCCGGCGGAGACGCGGATGGGCAGCGGCAAGGGCGCGCCTGACCACTGGGTGGCCGTGGTGAAGCCGGGCCGGATGCTGTTCGAGGTGGCAGGCGTGAAGGAGGATCTGGCGCGCGAAGCGCTGCGGCTGGCGGCGCACAAGCTGCCGCTGGAGACGCGGACGATCGTCAAGGAGCACGAGGGGATCTGATGGCACGGCGGAAGGCCAAGGAGCGCGCGGAGGAGTTGCGCGCGATGAACGACGAGAAGCTGGGGGTCGAGCTGAGCGACGCCTACCGGAAGTTGTTCACGCTGCGGCTGCAATTGACGACGCGCCAGCAGACGAACACGTCGGAGATAGCGAAGGCGCGCCGGCAGATCGCACGGATCCGGACGATCCAGCGGGAACGACAGCTCGCCGAGGCGTTCGCCGGGGCGGGGGAAGGTAGCCGATGAGCACGATCGAGAAGCTGCAGCAGGGCGTGGTCGTGAGCACGAAGATGGACAAGACCGTCGTCGTGCGGGTGGACCGCAGCAAGCGGCACCGGTTGTACGGGAAGACGATCCACACGTCGCAGCGGTACAAGGCGCACGACGAACAGAACGAGTGCAACCTGGGCGATGTGGTCCGCATCTCGGAGACGCGGCCGCTCTCGCGCGAGAAGCGGTGGCGGGTGGTCGAGGTCGTGCAGAGGGGCGACGTGGCCGAAGTGGCGCCGACGGAGGTCGGGACGACTCAGCTGGCGGAGCTGGAGGCGGTGCAGTCGGCCGAGGCGGCGCGCCGGGCCGAGGACGAGCGCCAGAAGGCCGCGGCCCGCGCGGCGGAGGCCGAGGCGAAGGCGGCGGCTGACGCGGCGGAGGCTGAGGCGAAGGCCGCGGCTGGCCCGGCAGAGGCCGAGGCCGAGGTGGAGGCTGCGACGGAGGCAGGCGAAGAAACGCCAGTGGCGGAGGCTGACGCCGAGGTGGCCGCCGAGGCCGCGGAGGAGGAGCAGCCGTGATCCAGCAGTACACGCGGCTGAAGGTCGCGGACAACTCGGGCGCGCGCTCGCTGATGTGCATCACGGTGCTGGGCGGTTCGAAGCGCCGGTACGCGACGGTGGGAGACACGATCGTGTGCTCGGTGAAGCAGGCTCAACCGGGCGGCGGGGTGAAGAAGGGCGACGTCGTGAAGGCGGTGGTGGTGCGGGTGGCGAAGGCGTACGGGCGGCCGGACGGCTCGTACATCCGCTTCGACGAGAACGCGGCGGTGGTGCTTTCGGACAAGCAGAACCCGAAGGGGACGCGCATCTTCGGTCCCGTGGCGCGCGAACTGCGCGACCGGAACTTCATGAAGATCGTGTCGCTGGCGCCGGAGGTGGTGTAGCGATGCGGAAGATAAAGCGCGACGACACGGTGCTGGTACTGGCCGGGAAGGACCGCGGGAAGACGGGCGTGGTGCGGCAGGTGGTGGGCGGTGGCGACCTGGTGAAGGTGAAGGGGCACCGGCCCAAGATCACGGAGGACAAGGTCTTCGTGACGGGCGTGAACATGGTGAAGAAGCACAAGACGCAGCAGCCAGGTGTGGCGCAGGGCGGGATCATCGAGAAAGAGATGCCGATGCCGCTCTCGAAGGTGATGCTGGTCTGCAAGAGCTGCAGCAAGGCGACGCGCGTGGGCTTCACGATCCGCGGGGACGGGAAGCACCGGGTGTGCCGGAAGTGCGGGCAGGACATCGACTAATGGCAGCGGAACCGAGACTAAAGGCACGCTACAAGAGCGAGGTCGCGCCGGAGCTGAAGAAACAGTTCAGCTACGCGAACGCGATGCAGATCCCGCGCGTGGAGAAGGTGACGCTGAACATCGGCCTGGGCGAGGCGCGGGAGAACGCGCGCGCCGTGGAGACGGCGACGGCGGACCTGGCGACGATCAGCGGGCAGAAGCCGATCGTGACGAGGGCGAAGAAGGCGATCGCGAACTTCAAGATCCGCGAGAACATGCCGATCGGCGTGGCGGTGACGCTGCGTGGCGACCGGATGTACGAGTTCCTGGACCGGCTGTTGAACGCGGCGCTGCCGCGCATCCGGGACTTTCACGGTGTGCCGACGAAGGCGTTTGACGGGCGTGGGAACTTCAGCCTGGGTGTACGGGAGCAGCTGATCTTCCCTGAGATCGACTACGACAAGGTGGACAAGATCCGGGGGATGCAGATCAACATCATCACGACGGCGAAGAACGACGAGGAGGGACGGCGACTCCTGGAGCTGATGGGCATGCCGTTCGCGAAGGAGCGTCAATAGCCATGGCGAAGATCTCGATGATCGTCAAGGCGAGCCGCGAGCCGAAGTATTCGACGCGGAAGGTGAACCGGTGCAGGCTCTGTGGCCGGCCGCGGGCATACATCCGGCACTTCGCGCTGTGCCGCATCTGTTTTCGGCTGCTGGCCCTGAAGGGGCAGCTTCCGGGTGTGAAGAAGTCAAGCTGGTAGTACCGGGCCGCCCGGTGTGGCCCTTTCCGTAGCTCGCGAAGAGCGAGAGCGCGGAAAAAACCGGCGGAAGAACAAGGAGGCGACGAGCCTTGAGTATGACGGACCCGATCGCGGACATGCTGACCCGCATCCGCAACGCCGTGACGGCGAAGCACGAGCAGGTCACGATCCCGGCGTCGAAGCTGAAGATGTCGATTGCCGACGTGCTGAAGCGTGAAGGCTTCATCCGTGGGTATGAGACGGTGGAGGAGGGGCCGCGCAAGTTCCTGCGCGTGCAGCTCAACTACACGGGTAAGAGGGAGCCGGTGCTGAACGGGCTGCAGCGCGTGAGCAAGCCGGGCCTGCGCGTGTACGTGCAGAAGCGGGAGATCCCGCGGGTGTACGGCGGGCTGGGGATCGCGATCCTGTCGACGCCGCAGGGTGTGATGACGGGTCAGGACGCATGGCGACGCAGCATCGGCGGCGAAGTCATCTGTTACGTGTGGTAGGCCATGTCACGAATCGGTAAGTTGCCCATCCCGCTGGCGAAGAACGTCGAAGTGAACGTCGACGGCTCCACCGTAAAGGTGAAGGGGCCGAAGGGCGAGCTGGTGCGCACGTTCCCGGAAGGGATCAGCTTCAACGTCGAGGACGGGAGGATCCACGTGATCCGGCCGAACGACGAGAAGCGGTCGCGGGCGCTGCACGGGCTATCGCGATCGCTGCTGGCGAACATGGTGACGGGCGTGAGCGACGGGTTCACGAAGACGCTGGAGCTGCAGGGCGTGGGGTACCGCGCGACGCAGGCGGGCCAGAACGTGACACTGGCGGTCGGATACTCGCACCCGGTGGAGGTGACGCCGCCGGACGGCATCCAGATCGAGGTCGAGGGCACGTCGAAGGTGCACGTGCGGGGGATCGACAAAGAGCTGGTGGGCCAGGTGGCGGCGAACATCCGGAAGGTGCGGAAGCCAGAGCCGTACAAGGGCAAGGGCATCCGCTATCTCGGCGAGTACGTGCGCCGGAAGGCCGGCAAGGCCGGCAAGGCAGGCAAGTAGCCATGAGCGCTAAGGACACGTCGCGGGCGGCGCGCATCCGCCGCCACACGCGGGTGCGGAAGAAGGTGGAGGGCACGCCGGAGAAGCCGCGGCTGGCGGTGTTCCGGAGCCTGACGCACATTTATGCGCAGGTGATCGACGACGAGAAGGGGCACACGGTGGCCGCGGCGTCGTCGGTGGAGAAGGACCTGAAGGGTGCAGCCGGGAACAAGACGGCGCACGCGAAGGCCGTCGGCGAGGCGCTGGCGAAGAAGGCGATCGCCGCCGGTGTTTCGCAGGTGGTGTTCGACCGCGGCGGGAACAGGTACCACGGGCGCGTAAAGGCGCTGGCAGACGGCGCGCGAGCAGCGGGCCTGAAGTTCTAGGATAGAGACCTATGGTGACTGAGCGACGCGAGAAGATCGAAGCGCGGGACCTGGACCTGCAGGAGAAGGTGGTGTTCATCAACCGCGTCTCCAAGGTGGTGAAGGGCGGGCGGCGCTTCAGCTTCAGCGCCGTCGTCGTTGTGGGCGATGGCAACGGGCACGTGGGCGCCGGCATGGGCAAGGCGAACGAAGTGCCGGAAGCGATCCGCAAGGGCTCGGCGGTGGCGCGGAAGAGCCTGATCCGGGTGCCGATGGAGAAGTCGACGATCGCGCATCCGATCCTGGCGCGGTTCGGCGCGGCGAAGGTGATGATGAAGCCGGCGTCGCCGGGTACGGGTGTCATCGCCGGGGGCGGCGTGCGCGCGGTGATGGAGGCGGCGGGGATCAAGGATGTGCTGACGAAGTCGCTGGGGTCGGCGAACGCGATCAACGTGGTGCGGGCGACGATCCAGGGGCTGAGCGAGCTGCGGGACCCGAAGGCCGTGACGGCGCGGCGCAAGGCGCTGGCGGCGCGGGCCGGGGCGGAGGCGTAGCGATGGCGAAGCTGATCGTCACGTGGGAGCGCAGCGGGATCAACCAGAAGGTGGACCAGAAGCGGACGATCCGCGCGCTGGGGCTGCGCAAGCTGGGCCAGACGGTGGAACACGACGACAACCGCACGATCCGGGGCATGGTCACGAAGGTGCGGCACCTGGTGACCGTGCGGGAGGAGGCGTAGATGCAGCAGCACGAGCTGCGCCAGCCTGACGGCGCGACGAAGAAGCGGAAGCGCGTCGGCCGCGGTAACGCGAGCGGGCACGGCACGTACTCGACCAAGGGCCTGAAGGGCCAGAAGGCGCGGTCCGGTGGCGGCGTGCGGCCGGGGTTCGAGGGCGGGCAACTGCCGTTCGTGCGGCGCATGGCGTACAAGCGGGGGTTCCGGAACCCGTTCCGCGTGGACTATGAAGAAGTGAACGTGGGCGACCTGAACGGCTTCGCGGCCGGGACGGACGTCACGGTGGAGGCGCTGCGCGAGGCGCGGCTGGTGCGGACCAGCCGGCCGGTGAAGATCCTGGGTGAGGGAGAGCTGAAGGCGTCGCTGAAGGTGACGGCGGACAGCTTCTCGAAGCCGGCCCGGGCGAAGATCGAGGCGGCGGGCGGCAGCGTAGTATGGATCAACGGCGAGCCGCCGGCCGAGGAAGAGGCAGCGGCAGAAGCGAAGCCGAAGCGTGCGCGGAAGGCCGCGAAGGGCGAAGCCGGCGCGACGGAAGCGAAGGCGGAGGCGGACGCCGAGGCCGGGGAAGAGGCGTAAGCGATGGCGATCGCAGCGAGCCGACAGCAAGCCGCCAGCCGACCGCGCCTGTTGCAGGCGGTGTTCGACGCGCTGGGGCAGCCGGACATCCGGCGGAAGCTGCTGTTCACGGCGGCGATGCTGGTGGTGTTCCGGTTCGTGGCGCACATCCCGATCCCGGGCGTTGACCCGAAGACGATCAAGGAAGTGATCGACGCAAACCCGCTGCTGGGGTTCCTGAACATCTTCAGCGGCGGGGCGCTGCGCCAGATGAGCGTGGCGATGCTGGGGGTGTACCCGTACATCACGTCGTCGATCATCATGCAGCTTGTCACGCCACTGTTCCCGGCGCTGCAGGCGCTGGACAAGGAAGGCGACCGCGGGCGGAACCGGAAGCAGCTATACCAGTACTGGATGACGGTGCCGCTGTGTTTCGTGCAGGGGTATGCGCAGCTCGTCATTCTCGAGACACAGATCGGAAGCCAGGTGGGCGGGGCGATCTTCAAGCCGTCGCTGACGGGAGAAGACGCGCTTGTGACGGTCACGGCGCTATTCGCGGTGACGGCGGGGACGCTGTTCCTGGTGTGGCTGGGTGAGCTGATCACGGAGAACGGCATCGGGAACGGTGTCTCGGTGATCATCTTCGGCGGGATCGTTGCGGGGATGCCGAGCCTGATCAACAACGTGTTCAATTCGGACACGGGGATCGGGCTGGTGGCGCTGCTGGCGGTGCTGGCGGTGCTGCTCATCGCGGCGATCGTGTTCATGCAGGAGGCGGTGCGGAAGATCCCGGTGCAGTACGCGAAGAGCGTGTTCCGGGCGGGGAAGATGTACCGGCAGTCGGGGCAGAGCCATATTCCGCTGCGGGTGAATTCCGCCGGGATGATCCCGCTGATCTTTTCGTTCTCGATCGTGATTCTGCCGGCGTACATGGCGCAGTTCATCCACGATTCGTCGAGTACGCCGTGGATCCGCAGCGTGACGAGCGCGATCAACGACACGTTTTCACCCGGCACAGGGCAAGGTTCAGGCGGGAGCCCCGGGTTCTACATCACGGTGTTCCTGCTGACGGTGGCATTCAGTTTCTTCTATACGTTTGTGATCTTCCAGCAGCAGAACCTGGCGGAGAACCTGCAGAAGCAGGGTGGGTTCGTGCCGGGCATTCGGCCGGGGCGGCCGACGGCGGACTACATCCAGCGCGTGATGGTGCGCATCACGTGGGCGGGGGCGCTGTTCCTGGGGTTGATGGCCGTGCTGCCGTACCTGATCACGCAGTGGTTCGACGTGACGTCGCTGACGATCAGCAGCACGGGCATGTTGATCGTGGTGGGCGTGGTGCTGGACACGATGAAGCAGCTGGAGGCGCAACTCCTCATGCGCAGCTACGAGGGGTTCATCCGGTAGATGTACGTCATCTTCTTCGGGCCGCCGGGCGTGGGTAAAGGGACGCAGGCGATGATCGTCGCTGAGCGCATGGGATGGGCGCACATTTCGACGGGGGACATGCTGCGGGCGCACGTGAAGGATGGGACGGCGCTGGGCATGAAAGCAAAGACGTACATGGACCAGGGGCTGCTGACGCCGGACGATCTGGTCATCGATATGTTCATGGAGCGGCTGGGCGAGCTGCGGCCGGACCAGGGGTTCGTGCTGGACGGGTTTCCGCGCACGCTGCCGCAGGCGCGGGCACTGGATGCGGCACTGGCCAAGCAGGGGAAAGCGATCGACGTCGCGATCAACATCACGGCGGACGATGAGGTTCTCATGGAGCGGCTGTTGAGGCGCGCGAAGGAGTCGAACCGGGCGGACGATACGCCGGAAGCGATTCGGACGCGGCTGCAGGTGCAGAAGCCGCCGGACGAGCTGCTGGGCCACTATCGCGGCGCCGGGAAGATGAGGGACGTCGACGGGCTGCCGGCCGTAGAGGTCGTGACGGCGTCGATCCTGGGGGCCCTGGGCGTCGACGCGGCGGCCGGGAAGTAGGCCCGCCGGCATGCCTATCATCATCAAATCGGACGAAGAGATCGGGATCATGCGGGAAGCGGGCCGCATCGTGGCGGAGACGATGCAGCTGCTGGTCGACGAGCTGCGCCCGGGGCTGGTGGTGAAGGAGCTGGACAAGATCGTGCGCAAGGAGTTCGACCGGCGGGGTGTGATCCCGACGTTCCTGGGCTACGCGCACCCGCCGTACCCGGCGACACTTTGCGTATCTGTGAACGAGGAGATCGTGCACGGCATCCCGGGGAAGCGGGTGCTCAAGGACGGCGACATCGTGAGCCTGGACCTGGGGTGCACGCACAAGGGGTTCGTGGCGGACCATGCGGTGACGGTGCTGGTGGGCGAAGGCACGGTCGAATCGCGGCGGCTGGTCGACGTGACGAAGCAGGCGTTGCGGGTGGGCATCGAGCAGTTGCGCCCGGGGAACCGGCTGGGGCAGGTGGGCCAGGCGATCCAGGACTACGTCGAAGGTGAAGGGTTCGGGGTGGTGCGGGAGTACTGCGGGCACGGCGTGGGGCGGGCGATGCACGAGGAGCCGCAGGTGCCGAACTACGGCCCGGCGGACCGCGGGCCGCTGCTGAAGAAGGGCATGGTTATCGCGATCGAGCCGATGGTCACAGTCGGTGACTGGCGGACGCGCCAGCTTGACGATAAATGGACCGTGGTAACGGCGGACGGGAGCCTGGCGGCGCATTTCGAGCACACGATCGCGGTGATGGACGGCGAGCCGGTGGTGCTGACGGAGCCTTGAGGTTGAATCCGGGGGTATTGGATCTTTTGATTCGCGTTTTGGGCGGGATTTGGTATATTTATTCGCTTGAGGCCCCGGGTCTCGGGAAGGGAGCGCATGCCTAAGAAGGACGCGATCGAGGTAGAGGGGGTCGTCAAGGAGCCTCTGCCGAACGCGATGTTCAAGGTGGAGTTGCCGAACGGCCACCAGGTTCTGGCGCACATCTCGGGGAAGATCCGCCTCAATTTCATCAAGGTATTGCCGGGTGACCGCGTGCTGGTCGAGCTTTCGCCGTACGACCTGGGCCGCGGCCGCATTACGTACCGGTTCAGGTGAGGTTCGTTCGTAGTTGGTAGTTCGTAGAGGCTAGGGAACAGTCATGAGAGTCCGGGCTTCGGTGAAGAAACGTTGCGACAAGTGCAAGATCATCAAGCGCCATGGCGTGTTGCGCGTCATCTGCGAGATCCCGAAGCACAAGCAGCGGCAGGGGTAAGAGGAACATGGCACGCATCGCCGGCGTCGACATTCCGCGCGACAAGCGCATCGACATTTCGCTGCGATACATCTTCGGCATCGGCGGTTCGACCGCGCGCCGGATCGTGTCGCAGGCGCAGGTGAACCCGGGCACGAAGACGCGGGACCTCACGGACGAAGAGGTGAACCGCATCCGCGAACTCATCGACAAGGAGCACACCGTCGAGGGTGACCTGCGGCGGGAGGTGCGGCAGAACATTCAGCGGTTGATCGAGATCAACTGCTACCGCGGCATCCGGCACCGCCGCGGGCTGCCGGTGCGCGGCCAGCGGACGCGCACGAACGCGCGCACGAAGCGCGGGGCGCGGCGCACGGTGGCGGGCAAGAAGAAGGCGGCCGCCAAGAAGTAACCCGCGGAGTCCGGTTCCACAGATGTCGGGAGTCCGAGGGCAGACGGGCAGAGGAGACGCATGGCCGAGCGAAAAGCGACGACGAAGAGCAAGGGGCGGAAGCGCGAAAAGAAATCGGTGCCGCGTGGGAAGGCGTATATCCAGGCGACCTTCAACAACACGCTGGTGACGCTGACGGACCCGAACGGCAACGTGCTGGCATGGGCGAGTGCGGGGCAGGCCGGGTTCAAGGGATCGCGCAAGAGCACGCCATACGCTGCTCAGATCGCCGCGGAGGGTGCGGCGCGCCGCGCGATGGAGCACGGCCTGCGCCAGGTCGAGGTGTTGGTGCGCGGCCCGGGGAGCGGGCGCGAGGCGGCCGTGCGGGCGCTGCAGTCGAGCGGGTTGATGGTGCTGAGCATCAAGGATTCAACGCCGGTGCCGCACAACGGGTGCCGGCCGCCGAAGCGCAGGCGCGTGTAGGCCGACCGACGGACGGACGGAGGGACGACACAGGATGGCTCGATATACAGGACCGGTCTGCCGCATCTGCCGCCGCTACGGCGAGAAGCTGATGCTGAAGGGCGACAAGTGCGTGTCGAAGTGCACGCTGGACAAGCGGCCGCAGCCGCCGGGTGCGCAGCAGACAGGGCGCCGGCGCAAGCTCTCGGACCGGGCGCTGCAGCTTCGTGAAAAGCAGAAGGCGCGGTACTCGTACGGGGTGCTGGAGAAGCAATTCGTGCAGTACTACAAGGACGCCGTGCGGCAGCCTGGGGTAACGGGCCAGAACCTGGTGCGGCTGCTGGAAATGCGGCTGGACAACGTGGTGCTGAAGATGGGCTTCGCGGATTCGCTGAAGCAGGCGCGCCAGGTGGTGCGCCACGGCCACATCATGTTGAACGGGCGAAAGACGGACGTGCCTTCGGCGGCGACGAAGCCGGGGGACGTCATCGGCTGGGTCGCCGGAAGCAAGAAGAGCGAGTACTACAAGTTCGCGCAGGAGAACATCGGGAGCAAGTCGTTCCCGTCGTGGGTGAACGTGGACTCCGGGGCGATGACAGGCCGGATCCTGTCGCATCCTGACGTCGCGAACATGCCGACGAAGTTCGACCCGGCAGTGATTGTGGAGTACTACTCACGCTAATGGGCATCATGACAGACGGCGCGCGAAACCCGCTTGTGGCGCTCGCACCCACGATTGGCCCAGGAGGAAGAGAGTTGAACGAGCTAGAGCCTGCGCACATCGAGGTAGAGGAAGAGACCGAGACGTACGTGCGCATCGTCGCCGAACCGCTGGCCGCGGGCTTTGGCACCACGCTGGGTAACGCGCTGCGGCGGGTGCTGCTGAGTTCGCTCCCGGGCGCGGCGGTGACCTCGGTGCGCATCGAGGAAGTGGAGCACGAGTTCTCCACGATCCCGCACATGAAGGAGGACACGACGGAGTTCCTCCTGAACATCAAGGAGATCAGGCTGCGCGCGCTGGCGGACCGGCCGGCCAAGCTGTACCTCGAGGCCTCGGGCGAGGGGATGGTGACGGCCGGCTCGATCCAGACGACGGCCGACTACGAAGTGGTGAACCCGGAGTTGCCGCTGGCGACGCTGGACGCGCCAGAGGCGCGGCTGACGGTGGAGCTGAACGTGGAGCCGGGCCAGGGCTACGCGCCCGCGGGCCAGACGGACGGGCTGCCGATCGGTGTGATCCCGGTGGACGCGATCTTCTCACCGGTGCGGCGGGTGAACTTCCACGTGGCGCACACGCGCGTGGGCCAGATGACGAACTACGACCGGCTGACGCTGGAGGTGTGGACCGACGGCACGCTGGCCGGGATCGACGCGATCAGCAAGAGCGCGGACATCCTGGTCGACGAGTTGCGGATGTTCGCGCAACTGGGCAAGCCGCTGCCGCCGACGGTGGAGCGGGGTCTGGGCGTGGGCACGTCGCTGCCGCCGGACAAGTACAACATGCCGATCGAGGAGCTGAACCTGTCGGTGCGGGCGTACAACTGCCTCAAGCGCAGCGGCCTGATGACGGTGGGCGCGGTGCTGGAGAAGAGCGAAGACGAGCTGCTGTCGCTGCGGAACTTCGGGCGAAAGTCATATGACGAGCTGCGCGACAAGCTGGCGGAGATGGGCCTGCTGCCGCCGCCGGAGGAGCGCGGGGACGAGTACGACGGCGGGCTGCCGATCGGGCGCGCGCCGTCGGGTCCCGACGAGGGCAGTGAGGCGGCGGAAGACCTGAGCCCTCTGGGCGCGGCGCTGATCGAAGCGCTGCGGGAGGCGGGTGAGGATCCGACGGATCTGATCCGCCGCAAGGAGGGCGAGTAGCCATGCGCCACAAGGTGGCCGGCCGCAAGTTCGACCGCCCGGGCGACGCCCGGCGCGCGCTGTTGCGCGGGCTGGTGAGCGATCTGCTGCGGCACGAGCGGATGAAGACGACGGAGCCGAAGGCGAAGGAGATCCGGCCGATCGCGGAGAAGATGATCACGCTGGGCAAGGACGGCAGCGTGCACGCACGGCGCCAGGCGCTGGCGTACATCAACGACAAGGACGTCGTGAAGAAGCTATTCGACGAGATCGGCCCGCGGTTCGCGGCGCGCCCCGGCGGATACACCCGCATCATCAAGCTCGGCCCGCGCCTGGGCGATGGCGCCTCGATGGCGCAGGTGGAGCTGGTGGAGGGTGGAGCGTAGGCGATGAACGGCGAGTCGCGTCGCGTAAGCGGCCGGCGCATCGCCGTGTTGATGGAGTACGACGGGACCGCGTATCGCGGCTCGCAGTACCAGGAGAACGGCCCCAGCATCCAGGCGGAGCTGGAAGCCGCGATTAACAATCTGACAGCAGAAACCGTGCGCGCGGCGTTTGCCGGACGCACGGATGCGGGTGTCCATGCGCTGGGCCAGGTGGCGGCGTTCGACACGCAGTCGACGCTTTCACCGCGCGAGTTCCTGAGGGGGCTGAACCACTTCCTGCCAGGGGACATCGCGGTCCGGTCGGTACGGGAAGCGCCCGGGGACTTTGACGCGCGCAGGCAGGCGACGGGCCGACTGTACCGGTACCGGATCGACAACCGGCCAACGCGACCGGCGCTGGCGCGGGACCGGGTGTGGCATGTCGGGAAGCCGCTGGACGCAGCAGCGATGCGGCGCGCGGCGGCGAGAATGTGCGGGAAGCACGACTTCGCGGCGTTCGCGGGGCCGTTCGAGGGCACGACGGTGCGGACGCTGCGCCGGTGCGAATTGCTGTCGGAGGGCCGCGAGGTCGCGGTGGAGATGGAGGCCCAGGCGTTCTTGCCGCACCAGGTGCGACGGACGGTGGGGCCGCTGGTCGAGGTGGGACTCGGCCGGATGACGGAAGTGGAACTGGCGGCGCTGCTGGAGGCGGCGCGGCCATCGTCGGCGGGACCGGCGGCGCCGGCCTGCGGGCTGTATCTGGTGGAAGTGCGATACGAGGGGTTCGGATTCGAGCCCGACGCGGGCTGAACAGCCCGCGCCACAAGGACGGATGCGGGCTGAGAAGCCCGGGCGACAGGAACGAAGGCGGGCTGCAGAGCCCGCGCTACGCAAACGGGACGGACGCATGAGCACGTACGTATTGAAGGCGAAGGACGTCGAGGAAACGTGGCACGTGGTCGACGCGGAGGGGAAGGCGCTGGGGCGCCTGGCCTCGGACGTGGCGGCGACGCTGCGCGGGAAGAAGCGACCGACGTTCACGCCGTCGATGGCGAACGGGGACTACGTCGTGATCATCAACGCGGCGAAGGTGAAGGTGACGGGCGACACGCGAGAGAAGAAGTACTACCGGCACTCGATGTACCCGGGCGGGCTGAAGACGGTGTCGCAGGAGAAGCTGCTGGCGACGCGGCCGGAGCGGGTGGTGCAGTTCGCGGTGAAGGGGATGTTGCCGCACAACGCGCACGGCGCGAAGCTGCTGAAGCGGCTGAAGGTGTACGCGGGCCCGGACCACCCGCACCAGGCGCAGGTGAACGCGGGTAAGGGCAAGGCGAGCGCGGCAAGCGCGTAGCAGGGGATACAGGATATGGCTGCAACGACAGAGCGCTACTTCTATGGCACGGGCCGCCGCAAGACGGCGGTGGCGCGGGTGCGCCTGTACCCGGGGTCGGGGGAGATCCTGATCAACGGGAAAGGGTACATGGACGTGTTCACGCGGGGCTCGCACCAGATGAAGGTGCTGGCGCCACTGAAGGCCGCGGCGGTGGAGGGAAAGTACAGCATCCAGGCGAAGGTGGCCGGTGGCGGCATCACCGGCTGGGCCGGTGCGGTGTCGCACGGGATCGCGCGGGCGATCGTGGCATCGGACGACGGGCTGAAGCCGGTGCTGAAGCGACAGAAGCTGCTGACGCGGGACTCGCGCGAGAAGGAGCGGAAGAAGGTCGGGCTGAAGCGCGCCCGGAAGGCGCCGCAGTACACGAAGCGATAGAGGCTGGACGATAGACCTTAGAAGTTGGATCAAAAGAACGCGGGCCACGCCGGCCCGCGTTCTTTGTTTTGGTCGAGCGAGGGCCGCCGTGTTACCGGGCCGCCTTCTTTGCGGCGCGGGGCTTGGCCGTCGTCTTCTTCGCCGCGGTCTTGGTCGAGGCCTTGCGGGCCTTCTTCGGCTCGGCGGCAGGCGCGGCGCCGATGGTGTTCAGGTGGCGCATGAGGCGCGACTTGTGGCGGGCGACCGCGTTCTTGTGGACGACGTTGCCCTTGGATGCGCGGTCGAGGACGCTGGCGGCGGCCAGTACGGCGGCGCGGGCGGCTTCGGGATCACCATCGGCGATGGCGGTGCGGGCCTTCTTCACGGCGGTGCGGCCCGCGGTGCGGACTGTCTTGTTGCGCGCGGCATGGCGCTCGTTCTGGCGCCAGCGCTTGAGAGCGGACTTCGAGTGTGCCAACGAAACCTCCAGCAGGCGGCAGGACATAATGCCGCGCGATCACGAATGTCCTTCATCGTACCGGTGGGGGCGACGTGTGTCTAATGAGCTGGGAGGAGGTGTATGGGGGCGTTGTAGGGCCGAAGAGGGCCGTAGTATGATGCGGCGACGCGCGGCACCCGCCGTGCGAGGGGCGCCCCAACCGGAAGCGGATGGCGAGAATGACTGAAGGCCGCCCGGCGACCGGTGCCAAGGATGGCATCGAGGGGTCGGCGCCGTTCGAGCCACCCAGCCTGGCGATGGCGGCGTCGGTGGTGGCGCTGGGGTTCCTTGGCAGCCGGCTGCTGGGGCTGCTGCGCACGGTGGTCATCGCCCACCAGTACGGGACGAGTTCGCAGCTCGATGCGTACTTCGTGGCGTTCCGGATCCCGGACCTGATCTTCCAATTGCTGGCGGGCGCGACGCTGGGGAGCGCGTTCATCCCGACATTCGCGCGGGTCGTGTCGGACCGGAGCGAGCGGGATGGGTGGCGGCTGGCGTCGGCGGTACTGAACCTGCTGCTGGTGGCGACTCTGTTCTTCGCACTGCTGGGGCTGCTGCTGGCGCCGGTGCTGGTGCCGCTGACGGCGCCGGGGCTGGGTGACGAGACGGGGCAGCACGCGGAGCTGACGTCGCTCTCGGTGGACCTGACGCGGATCATGATGCTGTCGCCCGTGCTGTTCGCTGTGAGCGGGATGTTCATGGGGATGCTGAACGCGCGGCACCACTTCCTGGCGCCGGCCATCGCGCCGATGTTCTACAACGCGGCGATTATCGTCGGGGCGCTGATCTCGGACGACGTGAAGGTGCTGGCGGCAGCGGTGGTGGTGGGGGCGCTCTTGCACCTGGTGGTGCAGGTACCGGCGCTGCGGCTGGTGCGGATGGTGTGGGAGCCGCTGTGGGACTGGCGGGACGGGTACGTGCGGGAGGTACTGCGGTTGATGGGGCCGCGGGTCATCGGGCTGGCGGCGTTCCACCTGAACTTCGTCATCGCGACGTTCTTCGCGTCGACGCTGGACCCGGGGGCGATCTCGGCGGTGAACTACGCGTGGCTGGTGGTGATGACGCCGCTGGGGCTGTTCGGGATGGCGATCTCGACGGCTGCGTTCCCGCGGATGGCGGAGCAGGCGGCGCGTGGCGGCGACGAGCTGCGGGAGACGCTGGCGTCGTCGCTGCGGCTGATCCTGTACCTGACGATACCGGCGAGTGTGGGGATCTTCGTGCTGGCGCAGCCGATCACGGCGTTCCTGCTGCGGAGCGGGGCGTTCGACTCGTCGTCGACGAGCCTGGTGGTGGGGGCGCTGGCGCTGTACTCGGTGGCGCTGTTCGCGCACAGCGGGATCGAGATCCTGAGCCGGGGGTTCTATGCGCTGAGCGACACGCGGACGCCGGTGATGTTCGCGGTGGTGTCGATGGTGGTAAACTTCGTGCTATGCATGGTGCTGGTGTGGCCGTTCGGGATCAAGGGGCTGGCGGCTGCGCTGTCGGTCGCGACGATCGTGGAGTTCTGGCTGCTATGGCGGACGCTGGCGAGGCGGCTGGACGGACTGGAGGCGGGGCACGTGGCGTTCTCGCTCTCGCGGACTATTGCGGCAAGCGTGCTGATGGCGGAGGTGATCCTGGTGTGGCTGGCGGTGCTGCACTTCGCGGGGCTGCTGGACCTGGCGCAGAAGGTGGACGCGGGGCTGGCGGTGATCGGCGGTGTGGGCATCGGGGCGGTGGTGTACTTCGCGGTGACGCGGGCGCTGCGGAGCGAGGAGGCGGCGATGCTGTCGCGGCGGCTGCCGCTGCCACAGGCGCTGCGGCCGGCGGCGCGGTAGGGCCGGGCGTGGCTTGTGAGGGCTGTGGGCGGATGGCTATACTGGCCGTGGTGGTCACAGGCTCGTCGTTTCATGTGCGGCCTTGCGGGCCGCACATTCCTGTCTCCAAGGGGAGGACCATTTGAGCTTCGTCGACAAAACTCTCGTCTGCCGCGACTGCAAGCAGAACTTCACATTCACAGCGGGCGAGCAGGAGTTCTACGCCAATAAGGGGCTGCAGAACGAGCCCGTGCGCTGCACTTCGTGCCGGTCGGCGCGGAAGACGAACCAGACGCGCGAGCCGGACGAGGGGTACGTGCGCTACGGGGTGTTCGCGAGCTTCGGCGGGCGGACGCCGCGGCAGATGCACCCGGCGACCTGCGCCGAGTGCGGAATGATGACGGAGGTGCCGTTCCAGCCGCGCGGCGACCGCCCGGTGTACTGCAGCAACTGCTACTCGAAGGTGCGGCCGGCGGGCGACGGGACGGAGTCCTCGGAGCGGGCGAGCTAACGGCGCGAGAAGCGACATAACGCAAAGAGAGGCCTCACCTCAAGGCCTCTCTTTGCTGTGCTGCTCAGTGGCACGAAGTACGGCGCGGGCTGAAAGCCCGCGCTGCATGGCGTTGAAGGCCCGCTTCGCATGTGGTTGAAGCCTGAATCGAAGGGACAAACCGCATTTGTGGCCGTGCGCGCGCCGGGCGCAGCAGGCTGCGCCCCTACGGCGACGTCGGGACGCTCCTGCGATGCGGTCAGGCGAGATCGGCGAACTCCGAGGGGAAGAGGATGGCGCGCTTGCGGGTGGGGTCGGCGTCGGACTCGCGCAGGCAGGTGTCACAAAGGACGGCCGCGGCGTAGCGGACCGCGCAGGCGGCGCAGAGACGCACGACGCGCACGGCGCCCTGGGTGTAGGTTGTGTGGAAGTGGGAGGCGCTCATAGCAATGCCAACGCCGGGGCCCGTCGAAGGTTACCTCATCCGGCGTCCTGGGCGGAGTTCTGTGAGGTCCCTGTGATTTTGTAAAGGGCGGCGAGGCCCGCAATCGCCATAACGGCGGAACCCGCCAGGATGCCGATCTTCGCGTCCTGGACGAGCGAGGGGTCGGTGAAGGCCAGGTTCGAGACGAAGATCGAGACCGTGAAGCCGATGCCGGCGATGAGGCCGGCCCCCGCGATGTGGAGCCAACTGACGCCAGCCGGGAGGGCGGCGATCCCGATGCGGACGGAGAGCCACGAGAAGGCGACGATGCCCAGCGGCTTGCCGATCATGAGCCCGAGGGCGACGCCCGCGGTCGCGCGGGACGTGGCGGCGCTGGAGATGGCATCCCCACCCAGGTCGACGCCGGCGTTGGCGAGGGCGAAGATGGGGATGATGACATAACTGGTCCACGGGTGCAGCGCGTGCTCCAGGCGGTCGAGGATCGGCTGGCTCTCCCGGGCCAGCTCCTCCAGGTCGCGGAGGGCCGCGTTGCGGTCGTCGTCGCTTTCCCCGCCGCGACGTTCGGCCTCGCGGGCCTGGACGACCAGCTCAAGAGCTGATGCGGAGAGGTGGCGCTGGCCAAAGATCGGACTGATCGGAGCCATGAGACCGAAGGCCACACCGGCGATCGTCGCGTGGATTCCGGACTCGTGCACGGCGACCCAGGCGACGATCCCGACGCCAACGTAGACGATCACGTCGCGGATACCGGCGCGGCCCATCACGTACGTCAGCCCAAGGAGGGCGACGGCGAATCCGAGCCACTCAAGCTGCAGGTCGTCGGTGTAGAACACCGCGATGACGGCGATGGCGCCGAGGTCGTCGGCGATGGCGAGCGCGAGCAGGAATACCTTGAGCGCGACGGGGACCCGCCGGCCCAGCAGAGCGAGCACGCCCACGGCGAAGGCGATGTCGGTGGCCATCGGGATGCCCCAGCCGCGATCGGCGCCGGTACCGGCGTTGAGGGCCAGGTAGACGAGGGCTGGCGCGATCATGCCGCCGAGCGCGGCGGCGACCGGGAGGGTCGCGCGGCGTACGTCGGCGAGTTCGCCGCGGAGGAGTTCGCGCTTGATCTCGAGGCCGACGACGAAGAAGAAGACGGCCATGAGCGCGTCGTTCACCCAGTCCGCGAGGTCGAGGTCGAGCGACACAGCGTCGAGGTCGATGACGATGCGCGAGCCCCAAAAGTCGTGATAGGAGTCGCCGGGGGCGTTGGCCCAGACCATCGCGGCTAGGGCGGCGACGAGCAGGAGGATGCCGCCGAGGGTCTCCGTGCTGAGGAACTCCTCGAGCGGGCGGACGAGCCGCTTCGGCAGAGGTGCGTTGGAGATGGATCCGGTGCGGTTCGCGGCCACGTGACTCGCTTTCTATCATCCCCTGGCGAGCGGCCCCCGGCGAGCTTTCCCCTGGCGAACTGTCCCCCGGCGAGCTGTGAACGGCCCAGCGCGGCGGGACGACTAGAAGCCGAACTTCTCGGACAGGTTATAGGTCTTGCCGGCGTGGATGACGGACAGGGTGCCATCGTCCTCGTGACGGAACTGCAACTGCCGCGCGTGCTCTCGCGCGGCGACGAGCGATGACGTCACGGCGATCGAGAGATTGGAGTCGAGAAAGACCTCCGCGGCTTCGACTTCGGGGTCGAACTTCTTCCAGCTAATGCCCTCGGAGATGGTGGAGCCGGACAGGCCACCTGTCTCTACGGGCTCGATGCTGAAGCGCACGGCCTCGGCATGGCCTTTGCCCTTTTGCTGGAACATGTAGGTGCCGATCTGCGACTGCTGGATGTGGTTGCGGGGCGCGCCGCCACCGAAGATCACGGTCGCCGTGCGAAGTTCGAGCTCCTCGGCGAGCAGGCAGATCGCCGACATCTCCAGCACATCCTGCACGACATCGAAGACGACCCGCTTGCCCTCTTCGGCGCGGAAGAGGCCCAGGTCCATCCCGAGCACGGAGTCGCCGATGGCGGGGCAGTAGACGGGCGTTGCGGCGTCGTAGGCGGCGGTGATGATGCCGGGCTGCGAGCCGACCTTCTTGAACCAGCCGCCGAGGCGGTAGGTGTACTCACGCGTGGTCATGGGGCGGTCGGGGAGGGTGCGAGCGAAGTCGAAGACGGTGGGCTCGACGCGGCGGTAGTCCTGCTCCTCGCCAAAGGTGTCCCAGAAGCGGTTGATCTCGTCGGCGGCCAGAGCTTTGTCGTCGGCACTGGTGTGGCCCTGGTAGTGCTTGCTGCCGTAGACCTCGAGCATGTCGTGGGTGAGCTGGGCGCCGGTGATGTCGAGCACGTCGATGCGTCCGCGCTCGATGAAGGAGGCAATGGCGGGGCCGAAGCCCATAGGGACGGGCGCGCCGGCGATGGAGCAGAAGACGACGCGGTCGTGTTCCAGCATCTTCGACCACAGATCGACGGCGGTGGCGAGGCGGCGCGGCTGGCCGCCTGTACGGCCGAGGGCTTCGATGAAGTCGCGGAGGGCGCCGGCGGGGTCGGGCTGGAAGCGGGTGATGGGCGTGTGCAGGTACTTGTCAGCGGGCATGGAGGAAGCGTACCGGCTGGGGATCCGGCGCGATAGATGACGCGCGGCCGGGCGCGGCCGCGTATCATGGGCGGAACATGCGGCACGGCGGCACGGGAACGGACTGGCCCCGCATCCTTTTCGCGGGTGCGGTGGCGCTGCACGCCGTCATGCTCCTGTCCCTGTTCGGGGGCTACCTGGACCCGTTGTTTCACGACTCGGATCGGTATCCGCGCAGCATCGACTTCTACAGCGTGTACCAGGCCGGTGACGGGCTCTTGCACGGGCGCTCGATCTACGACTGGCCGGCGCCGCCGGACGTGGTGCCGTTCTCGTTTCCGTACCGGTATCTCCCGTTCGTGGCGTACGCGATCGCGCTGCCGCTCAATGCGCTGCCGCCGGAGCGTTCGTACTGGGTCTGGGTGGCAGCGATCGAGGCGATGGTAGTGGTGAACGCGCGGGTGACGTACGGGCTGGCGCCCGACCGCCGCTGGGGCTGGATCGCGGCGGCGATGTGGTTGGCCTTCACGCCGCTGTACCTCGAGCTGTACATGGGGCAGTGGTCGTTTCTGATGGCGACGCTCATGATGTTGACGGCGGCGTTCGTCGTGCGGAGTGAGGCGGTGTCGGCGGCCGTGGCGTGGCCGCTGTCGCTGTTGATCAAGACGAACAGCGCGCTGCTGGCGCCGGTGTTCCTGCGGTTACGCCAGTGGAAGGCGCTCGGTGGTGGCGCGATCGCGCTGGTGGCGCTGAACGTGCCGTACTTCGTGTTGCGCCCCGGGGATGGCCGGGCCTTCTGGGACGTGAACTTTCGAGACTACTGGACGACGCCGGAAGACCGGTTCCACTCGGTGAACACGGGGGATCTTGGCCTGACGGGCCTTGTGCGCAGCGTGTGGTTGACCTTCGACGGCGGTGCGACGGACACACCGGAGTGGCTGGGGCTGATCGTTGTGGTCGCGGTCGTGGGCCTCTCGCTGTACGCGACCTTCCGCGGGGGCCGCGACGCGGTGGTGCTCATCGCGATCTGGCTGGCGGCATACTTCCTTGTGTACTCGGACGTGTGGGAGCACCACTACGTGATGCTGCTGCCGGCGCTGGTCCTGGTGGTTGCCCGGCGACCGGACCTACGGGTCTACGCGCTGGCGGCATTCGTGCTGATCGCGCTGCCGACGCCGTACTGGCTCTTCGAGCACTGGTTGAGCGACCGGCCGCCGGACAGCCGGCTGCTGGCGCCGGAGCTGTACTGGCCGGAGTGGGCGCAGGTGGCGTATCACGCGACGAAGGCGGTTCCGGCGCTGGCGTTCTGGGGCGCACTCGTCGCGGGCGCGATCCGGGGCGAGTCGCGCGAGGCGCCGGGACTACAATAGGGCCCATGAAGCTGCTGGAGGACGACGCGCGGCCGAATCGCGCCAGGATCGCGATACTTGCAGGTGTTGCCGTGGCGGTCGCGGTGGGGCTGTTCGGGGCCGGATACGCAGTAAGCGCGCTCGTGGACGGCGGCGGTGGCGATGATGACGCGCCGGGCGTGGTGGCGGCCTCGCCGTCGCCGAGGGTGACGCAGACGCGGACGGCGGTGGCGACGACGACGACGCCTGTCCCGCCGGCCGCCGCGCCTGTTGCGACGCGCCCGCCGAGCACTCCACTGCCGTTGCCACCGACGGCGACTCCGACGATCGACCCGGCGAAGCAACCGGCGATCGAGGTCGTCTCGATCGATCCGCCGGTGGGCGCCGAGGTGACGGCGCCGCCGATCCCGATCGCGGTGAACGTGAACTACCAGGCGGGTCCCGTGAGCAACGTGCTTGGGTGGACCATCGAGTACTGCTACTCGCCGAACGACTGCAACACGTACAGCCTGGCGAGCGCGTACGAGGTCGTGCCGGGATCGTCCGGGTCGGCGACGCTGACGAGCCTGTTCTCCATCGACGCCAACTACCTGCGCCCGGCGGTGATCTGCCGGTACACGGTGGTCATCGGGCACTTCCTGACGCCGGAGGTGAAGTGGCAATCGCAGGCCTCGAGCGACGAGCGCTGCGACCAGCCGTCGAACCACCCGACGATCAGACTGGTGGAAGCGACGCCGGGCGTGGGGACAGTGCTGGACGAGGGCGAGGTGGTGTCGGTGTTCGTGGCGTACGAGGCGGGATCGGCGAACCAGCTTCTGGTGAACCTGTACATGAACGGCTGCCGCCTCTCGGGCGCGCGGACGTTCGAGATCAGCCCCGGATCGAGCACGAACGATACTTTCGATGTCGCCACAAGTCCGCCGGCGCAGGGGAGGCTGGAGCGAGTGGACGTGCAGCTGCTTGATGCGGGGATCCCGATCGCGTCCTACACGCTGGGTGCGTGTTAAGGAACACGACACGAGTGACGTGGTCGTGAGTTACGCGCTGTCGCATGCGGGTGGGTGCGTATCACCGCAAGATTCCTCGCTGCGCTCGGAATCGTACATGGGAGGCTTGCGCCTCGCACACAAGAGGATGAACGTCGAGCATCCGGCGGTGCTTGAGGCACTGAGCGGAGCTGAAGCTCCGCCGCTACTGGGACTTTCAAGGCAATGACGGGCGCCACGTTCTCGCGATCTACGGGGCGTAGGTCGCGATGATCTTGTGGGCGGCTGTAAGGGAGAGGATGTCGTTGGAGCCGTCCTCGATCATGCTGGCGCGGGCATCACGGAAGAGCATCTCGACGAGCAGCTCCTTCGTGAGGCCCATGCCGCCGTGGAGCTGGATGGCGTCGCTCGCAACCTCGAAGGCGGCCTGGGTGCAGTACACCTTAGACGTGATCGAGTAGACGGTGCCGGGCGGGAACTGGCCCTGGTTGTACACCAGCGTGGCGCGAGAGATCTGGCGGGCGGTCTCGACCTTCACGAACATGTCGAAGAGCTTCTTCTGGACGAGCTGGTGCTCGACGATGGGGACGCCGCCCTGGATGCGGCCCTTCGCGTAGGTGAGGGCCTCCTCGAAGGCGGCGCGGGCGACACCGGTGAAGGTCGAGCCCATGTAGGCGTTGGCGCCGGCGAGGACGGCGTCGATGGCGCCGGTGTAGGCCTCGGGTGGCACGAGCATGAACTTCTTTGGGATGCGGACGTTGTCGAAGAAGATCTCGCCCTGGTTGAGCGCGCGCTGGCCGATCTTGTTGAGCGGGGCGCCCTTGCTGACGCCGGGGAGGTCCAGGGGGACGATGGCGACGCCGCCGCCGGCCATGCCCTTGCTGCGGTCGACGCCGAGGAACGCCAATGCGTGGGTGGCGATGGTGCCGTTCGAGACCCAGGCGGACTTCTGGCCGTTGAGCACGTAGTCGTCGCCGTCCTCGGTGGCGTGGAGGCCCCAGAAGATCTTCTCGTCGGTGTGGAACTTCGTGCCGGGCATGAGGGTGTCGCTGCCGTGGCCGGGTTCGGTGATGGCCCAGCAGCCGATGTACTTGCCCTGCCGGTCGTTGAGGAAGGGGTTGACGATCTCTTCCATGATCTGCGGGTCGCGGCGGCCCATGGCGAAGGCGAAAGGGAAGGAGCACACGGCGAGGGCGATGGCGAGGCCGGCGCTGCCCCAGCCGAACTCCTCGTTCACGATGTGCGACTCAAGGGGACCGAAGGAGGCGCCGCCGAACTCCTCGGGGAAGCCGCGGAGGTGGATGCCCTGCTCGTAGGCCTTGCGGAAGACGTCCCACATGGGGGAGCCCTCGGCGATGGTCTGTTCGGGCGTCATCTTGTCGAGGGCGATGCTGGCGGGGCGCATGACGTCGCGGGCGAACTCGTGCATGGACTGCTTGAGGAGCTTCTGCTCGTCGGTGAGGGTCTTGTTGAGGTCGACGTACATGTGTGGGCTCCGGGGTAGGGGGCTAGTCGTTGGTCGTTGGTCGTTAGTCGTTAGTCGTTAGTCGTTAGTCGTTAGGGTCGGGCTTATAGCTTCGGGAATCCCACCGTTATGCGAAAGTGCGAAGGCCCGGGTCAAGCTAGGCGTGGATTTCTACGCGCATGTCGGGTTCGCCCCACAACCAGAACCACTGGGCGTCGTGGAGCTGCATGCCGACGCAGCCGTGGCTAGTGGCGGTGCGGCCGAACACCTCCTTCGGGCGCCAGTAGTTGAGGTGCAGGGCGTCGCCCTTGTTGTCGTAGTACTGCGTGAAGAGAACACGCTCGACGTCGTAGGTGGCCTGACCGGGGGTGTAGCCGGCCTGGGAGGCCGTCATGCGCTCGACGGCGATGCGGCCGTCGCGCTGGAGGCGGTGCGTGCCGAGGGGGCTGGGGAACTGCGGCGAGCCGGTGGAGACAGGGGCGGCGAAGACGGGCGTCTGGCCCAGCATGGCGGTTGCGGTCTGCGTGGCGACGTCCACGTCGATCCACTTCTCCTGGCCCGCGGGGTCGACCAGGGGTGAGGCTTCGCCGGGCTGGAGGATGAAGACGAAGGCGGCATAGACGTAGGAACCGTCGGTGAGACGGAACCAGGTTGTGGTCCAGTCGGGCGTGCTCGAAACCCAGGTCTGGGTGCCGACGAGCCAGTTCTCGCCCTGGACGGCGGCGTCGATGACGACGACGGACTTGTCGGGCAGGGTTTGCAGCAGCTCGGACTGCGTGGTGGGTGCGGAGCGCACGCGGAGGTCGCCACCGACGACGATGGCCTGGTTCTGGGAGACGGTGGGGCGCGGCGTGGCGGTTGGGAGGGGCGTAGCCGTGGCTGGAGCGGGCGTGGGCGTGCTGGTGAATGTGGGCGTGGGCGTGGGGTCGGGCACGTCGTCGCCGGTGCACGCGGTGGCGAAGAGGGTGAGACACGCCGCCGGGACGAGGAGCAGGCGCCGCATACGCCGATGGTAGCAGCTTGGCCATCGCCAGATTCGCACGCGGCGCGCGTGGAAGCAGACCCTTAAGGGTTGGTCATTCTCGGCGAGAACCCGGTGAGAAGCGCGCACGCGTCCCGTAAGAGGGCTTGACGTAGTTTTCCCGTGGTTCGTCAAGCGGACGGACGTGCACTGGCGCTGGCTCGCCGCGGCGAGCGTTCACGGGAGGGCAGGGATGACCACTGATATCCATCCGTACACGATCACGGGGACGACGGAGGGGGAGCAGGCGGAGGGAGAAGGGGAACTGACGCGGACGGAGAAGATCCGCATCGCGGCCCGCGTGCTGATCAGGAAGGGTGTGGCGGGGAACGGGGGACGTTGGGGTTTGCAGTCGCGCCTGGCCGAGCACTTCGGCGTCACGAGGCAGCGGGTCAGCCAGATCGTGCGGCAGGAGCTGAACTCCCTGAATGCTGATTCTCGATAAACAGCGGGCCGTCGAACGCATGCTTGCGCTCGCGGACTGCGGGCCGGGCGCCAGTCCTGAGGGGATGCCGGGACCGCAACGAGGGCGCATGCACGTGCGCGTGGCCGTGTACGAGCGGCGGGCCTCGTTCGAGGCGATGCCATGGCGGCGGGCCGAGCGGCGCGCCGGGCTCTTGCAGCCGGCGGGAGGGGCGCCGTCCTGGTACTAGGGCGGCGCTCCTGGGACGCGGGCCCGTCGCCCGGCGCGTGGGTGGGCAATTCAGGCCTAATGCGTGTTACAGCACGGTGCGGAGCTGGAGCTCCGCCGCTACTGATCAGCCGCGTGGCACGGTGCGGAGCTGAAGCTCCGCCGCTACTGATCAGCCGCGTGGCACGGTGCGGAGCTGAAGCTCCGCCGCTACTGAATCAGCCGCGTGCCCCTACAGGCCGGCGAAGAAGTCGTCGAGGCGGTGGCCGTCCGCCAGGGGCGGGTGTGCGCGGTGGAAGTACTCACGCGAGAAGAACTGCCGGCGCAGGTCGTCAGGGGCCTTCGCGATGGGGTCGTCGGCGCCGATCTGCGTGCGGTGTGAAAGCAGCGCCTCCATCTTGCGGTCGTACAGGTCGCTGACGTCGATGACGCAGTTGACGGGCACGCGCTCAAGCTCGGCCATGCCTTCGTCGCCGCCGGGCGCGCCGAAGTCGATGCCCCGCTTGCGGAGTTCGGCGGCCAGCCGCATGAACTCCTCTACGGGGATCGAGGTGTAGAAGAGCGCTTTCGCCTGCCAGGGCTCGCCTGCCGTCGGGTACATGCCGGCATCGCCGGCGGCGTGGAAGGCGGCGGTGGCGTGCTCGTGCGTGGCGACGTGGTCGGGGTGGCCGTAGCCGCCGCTCTTGTCCCAGGTGACGACGATCTCCGGCTGCAAATCGCGGATGAGCTTCACCAGCATGTGGCGGACGCCGCCGGGGTGGGCACGCATGAAGGCGCGCGGGTCTTCGTTTTCCTCGGTGCCCGCCATGCCGGAGTCGCGGAAGCCCATGAATCGGACGTCGGTGACGCCGAGGATGGCCATGGCGTCGCGGAGTTCCTGCTCGCGGTACAGCATGAGGTTCTCCGGCGTGGCGCCGGTGCCGGGCGCGATCTCGCCGACCTCACCGCGGGTGGCGCAGACCATGGTGACCGGGACGCCTCTGCCGGCGTAGCGGGCCATGGTGGCGCCGACGCCGAATGTCTCGTCGTCGGGGTGGGCGAAGATGGCGAGCAGGCCGCCCTGTGGCATTGCGAGTTCTCCTTCGAAGTGCGGCGTGTTGGCTTACAGGATCGAGTTTAGCGGAGCCATGCTGGAAGCTGGAGGCTGGAATCTGGAATCGGGGTCGGGTCCTCGCTCGGCCTTCCAACCCCCAACGTCTAGCATCCAGACCTCGAGCGTGCTACACCGGCGACATGACGACTGTGACGCTGCCGTTCGCGGAGAAGACGGTCGAGGTCGAGCTGCCCGCACGGGCGCGCGTGGTGTCGCGCAGCGGGGGCGCGGGAACGGGTGGCGGTCTGCAGGCGGTGGCGGATCTCGACGCGGCGGTACGGGCAGCGCTGGATGCGCCGCTGGGATTGCCGCCGATCCGGGAGCTGGTGCGGCCGGACTCACGGGTGGTGATCGCGTTCGATGATCCGACGGTGACTTCGTTTGGGCCCATCCGCGGCGTGGCGATCGAGGCCGTGCTGGCCCAGCTCGACGGGGCCGGCGTGCCGGAGACCAACGTGACGCTGATCTGCGCGAACGCGCTGCACCGCAAGTTCACGCGGGACGAGCTGGCGACGATCATCGGGCCGGATCTCGTAGGGCGGTTCGGCGAGCGGCTGTTCTGCCACGACGCCGAAGACACGGCGAACATCGTGAGCTTCGGGACGACGGCCGCGCACGGCTACGACGTCGAGATCAGCCGCCATGCCGTGGAGGCGGACCTCTGCGTGTACGTGAACGCCGGGCTGCATCTGGGCTTCAGCGGTGGGTGGAAGTCGATCGCCGTTGGGCTCTCGACGTGGAAGTCAATCCGGCACACGCACCACCCGGACGGGATGAGCATGTCGGTGCTGAACAACCGCATGCACGACGTGCTGAACGAGATGGGCGAGCACCTGGAAGCGCGCTCCGGCAAGCGATTCTACAAAGTCGAGTGCGTGCAGGCCTCGCCGACGAAGATGGCGCATGTGTGGGCCGGCGGCGTCGCCGAGACGCGGGCGCCGGCGCTGGAGATCATGGCGTCACGGAACCCACCGCGGCGGTCGCAGTCGGAGCCGGCCGACGTCGTGGTGTACGGCCTGCCGGCGTGGAGCCCGTACGCGGTGTTCGGGACGCTGAACCCGATCCTGACGCTGATCTCGTCGGGGTTGGGATACCTGGGCGGTTACATCGAGGCGCTGGGGAAGCCCGGATGTACGGTGGTGGTGGCGTCGCCGTGTCCGGAGCAGTGGGACATGGAGCACCACCCGTCGTACAAGGACTGCTGGGAGCGCGTGCTGCCGGCCACGCGCGATCCGTACGAGATCATGCGGCGGTTCGGCGATGAGTTCGCGACGCACGCGGGGTACATCGAACGCTACCGGAACGGGGTGGCGTTTCATCCGGTGCACGCGGTGCTGGCAACGCATCCGCTGCGGCGGCTGAAGCACGCGGCGCGGGTGATCGTGGCGGGGGCCGACGACCCGGCGGTGCCGCGGCACGTGGGGTTCGAGTACGCGCCGACCGTCGAAGACGCGATCCGGGAGGCGGAGAGGCACCACGGGGCGGAGTGCTCCGTGGCGTGCGTGAACTGAGCTTCGCCGAGGCCGTCATCGGCGGCGCGTTGGTTCTTAACCGATTCTTAGCCGGTTCACAGGTGGTTTTGCGTCTACCCGAAGCGGCCTCCCGTACCATGCGTATACACAGGAGTCATACGCGAGAGATCGCGGCATTCACGTTGTTGGAGGACGCAAAACCATGTCGTTGCCAAAGGTCATCGTGGGCGGGCTCGCCGTGCTCGTCATCGCCGCTGTCGCGGCCGGGGCGGGTTGGTGGTTCCTCATCCGGGAGGACGCCAAGCCGAAGACGAATTCGCAGGAGATCACCGAAGATCTGAAGACGGCCGTCGCCACGTCCGCGGCCTCGACGGCGGAGTCCGGGGAGACGCCCGCAGCGACCGGCGGTGCGCTGGCGTTCGAGATCGCGCCTGAGCAGTCGACGGCGTCGTACTTCGCGGGGGAGACGCTGGCGAACGTGGGGCTGCCGTCGACGGCGCAGGGCACGACGAGCGAAGTTGCCGGGACCATCTACCTGACCGAGGACGGGCTGGAGCTTGACGCGGAGAACCCGACGGTCGTGACGGTCGGGTTGACGAACCTGAAGTCGGATCAGGATCGGCGCGACAACCGCGTGCGAGAGGCGCTGGGGACGAGCACGTTTACGACGGCGACGTTCACGGTGACGAGTGTGTCGGGTGTGGACACGAGCCTGGCCCCGGAGGAAGAGCACACGTTCCAGATGACGGGGATCCTGGACCTGCACGGCGTCGAGAAGGAAGTGACGTGGGAAGTGAAGGCGCGCCGCGAAGGGAACATCATGACGGCGCTGGCGACGATCACGGTGCTGTACGCCGACTTCGACATTACGCCACCGGACATCGCGGGATTCGTGTCGGTCGAGGACGACGTGACGTTGCAGTTGGACATCGTGGCGACGCAGGTGTCGGCGACATAGCTGTCGCACGCTGAGGCGACACCTGCTTGCGATACGAAAGAGGCGCCGGCCCGGCGCCTCTTCCGGACTGGAGTCACATGCCGCTGCCGAAGGGGCTGGCGCGATTCAACCGTGTTGCCACGAACCGCGTGGGGCGGCTGGTGGCCGGGTGGCTGCCGGGCTTCGGGATCATCGAGCACGTGGGGCGGAAGTCGGGGCGTACGTACCGGACGCCGGTGAGTGTGTTCGGCCGCGGCGACGTGGTGACGGTGGCGCTGACCTACGGCCCCGGTGCGGAGTGGGTGCGAAACGTGATCGCGGCCGGGGGCTGTGTGGCGGTGTGCGGCGGGTCGCGGCTGAGGCTGCGGGAGCCGCGCGTCGTGCACGATGAGGCGCGGCGGGCGGTGCCGGCGCCGGTGCGGCTGGTGCTTCGCGTGCTGCGCGCGGCCGACTTCCTCGAGCTTCGGATCGAGTCAAACGGCGACAGCTCGGGGAGCTAGGCGGCTGGCGAAGGTGGCCCGGGCCTACTTCCGGGTGCGGGTGTTTGGCTTGCGCCCGGATGCCGCTCGCGCCGGTGTGGCGGGCTTGCGGGCCGTCGTGCGCGGCCGCGCCGGGGCAGCCGTCCGGTGAGGTTCGTGGCCCTCCGCGGCGTGCTGCTTCATGACCGTACGGGCGGCGACCTCCTTCGCGCGCTTGCCGTAGCGGCCTTCGTCTTTCGCGCTCTCGACGATGTGCTCGTACTGCCGCTGTTCCTTCGCCGATGCCCCTCGCAGGAGTCGTCGTCCAGGCATGATCCGGACCTCCTGTCTCTCCGAATGCCGCCATATGGGCGGTCGCTGTACGAGCCTACGCTCGCCGGGTAACAGTCGCACAAGGGCCGGGCGGACGCGCGCGACAGATCGATGACGTTGCGCCGGGAGGAGTACAATCGTGGCTATGAGCGTGAACAACACCTACGACGCGGTGATCATCGGAGCGGGGATCGGTGGTGGGGCCCTGGCGACGGTGCTGGCACGCGCGGGGAAGTCGGTGCTGGTGCTCGAGAAGAGCACGGTGCACCGCGACCGGGTGCGCGGCGAGTGGATCGCGCTGTGGGGTGTGGAGGAGCTGAAGAACCTGGGCCTGTACGGCGAGTTCATTGCGGCGGGCGGGCACCACCTGACGAAACACATCGGCTACGGCGACCACAGCGACCCGGCGACGGCGGAGGCGAACCCGCTGCCGATGGACGCGCTGCTCCCGGGCATCCCCGGTCCGATGACGATCGGTCACCCGGCGCAGTGCAACCTGCTGGACGAGCTGGCGGTGAAGGCTGGCGCGACGCTGCTGCGGGGCGTCGAGGACTTCCGCATCACGGCAGGCCCATCGCCGTGCGTTGCATATGCCCACACCCCCCAGCCCCCTCTCCCGCAAGGGGAGAGGGGCAGTGCTGCGGAATGGCACGAGGCGCGGTGCCGGATCATCGTGGGGGCGGACGGTCGCGGGTCGAGCGTGCGAAAGCAACTGGGGATCGATCTGCACCAGGATCCGCAGCACCACTTCTTCTCAGGCATGCTGGTTGAGGACGTCGACGGCTTCCCGGAGGACATCCAGGCGATCGGTGCGGAGGGCGACGTGCACTACCTGGTGTTCCCGCAGGGGAAGGGCCGGGCGCGGTTGTACCTGGGATACGGGAGCGACCAGCCGCAGCGGCTCTCGGGCGAGGGCGCGCAGCAGCGGTTCCTCGACGCCTTCCGGCTTGCGTGCCTGCCGTACGGCGAGGCGATTGCGAAGGGGACGCCGGCGGGGCCGTGCGCGAGCTATCCGAACCAGGACGGGTGGGTCGAGGCGCCATACGCGCAGGGCGCCGTACTGATCGGCGACGCGGCCGGGTACAACGACCCGATCATCGGGCAGGGGCTGAGCATCACGTACCGGGACGTGCGGCAGGTGCGGGACGCGCTGTTGGGGAACGACGACTGGTCCGACCCCTCGATCTTCGCGGCGTACGCGGAGGAGCGACGCGAGCGCTGCCGCCGGCTGCGGTTCTCGGGCAAGGTGCAGTCGCTGATCGAGAACGAGTTCGGGCCGGAGGCGCAGGCGCGGCGGAAGCGGGCGTACGAGAGGCGGGCGGCGGACCCGACGCTGATGCTGCCGGCGCTGGCGACGCTGATCGGGCCGGAGAAGGTGCCGGCGATGGCGTTCGAAGACGCGGTGTTGGCGAAGCTGTTCGACTAACGAGAGGCGACGAGCGGCACTGGCGGCAGGCTCGTGGGGCGGCGCAGAATGCGCCGTGAGCCAGCATCCCGAGGCAGAGGCCGACCGCAATCGCCGGATCCAGTCGATGTTCGCGCGCATCGTGCCGCGCTACGACCGGCTGAACCGGATCATGAGCTTCGGGATGGACGGCCGCTGGCGGGCGGCCGCGGCGCAGGCGGCGGAGCCCGCGGGCAAGCGCATCCTCGATCTGGGGAGCGGCACCGGAGACCTCGCGCGCGAGCTGGCGCGGCAGGGAGCGGCGCTGGTCGTCGGCGCCGACCTGACGCCCGAGATGCTGCAGTCGGCTGTGCGCCTTAGGGCGATGCGTCGCCTAGCCGCCGACCCGCACGCATGGGTCGCCGCCGACGGGCACCGGCTGCCGTTCGCGGACGCGAGCTTCGACGCAGTAACGAACGGGTTCCTGCTGCGGAACCTGACCGACCGCCCGGCAGCGTTCCGCGAGATGGCCCGCGTGCTGCGGCCGGGCGGGCGCGTGGTGTGCCTGGATATGACGCCGGCGCCACCGGGCCCGTTCGCGTGGGCGTTCGGGCTGTATTTCCACCGCATCATGCCGCCGATCGCAGGCATGATCAGCGGCGATCGGGCGGCGTACCGCTACCTGTCGCAGTCGCTGCAGGGCTTCCCGGACGCGGACGCGGTGTCAGGGCTGCTGCGGGAGGCCGGGTTCCGGGAGGCGCGGTATCGGCGGTTGGGTGGCGGGGCGGTGGCGTTGCATGTGGGGGTGCGGTGACATCCACCACCGATTCGCTGGCAGATCGGCACGGCCCACGTGGCGCGTTTGCGTTTCGATGACGGCGCTCGCCTAGACTGGCGAGACCGTGTCCGGCTCATAATCGACCGGAGAATCAGGAACGCCCAGTGGCGCTAGCGTGTGTATTGCCTGTGGCGATCGCGGATCACAGTTCTAATGCTCAACATACTCAAGAGGAGAGCTATGAGGACCCCCGCTCGTGAACTCATGGTGCTCGCGCACTTGGTGATGCTTCTGGCCATTTCCTGCGGACAGTCCCAGAAGGATGAACCTTGTCCGACAGCGGATGCAAACCAGAGCATTGGTCTAAGTGAAGACTGCGCGCGGAGAGCGCTCGAGAACTGCGATCTAAGACTAACGTCGCCCAATGATGGGGTGCCTCTCTTCGACGTTGATCATGAGGGTGTTGTTCACGTCGCCTTCGTGCACCAGACCCCAAGTGCGAGCGAGCCTAGCTACGACATGATCCTTCGGAAGGCCGTAGCAGTTGGCTCTTCCGATCGAAGTGGTCCAACTGATCACTTCTTCCCAGAGGAGGAGGAATTGATAGAGGGCACGCTCGTGACCTTTTACGGAACTACCGACGCCACAACCGGAGACTACAGTGACGGCTGCATCGATTATTCTCTCATTGTGTCCAGCCCTGGAGGGTCCGGGTTGGAGATGAAGCGGCTGCTCAAGGAGTGGACAGCGGCCGTTCTTCGCGAGTAGTTAGTGGGGCCACGTCCATAACAATGCCAGACCCTGCGTAGGGCATCGTCCGTCAGGCGCCGGCGAGTCACCGTAGAAATAGCGCGGCGCTTCGTCGCCGGGACGTGTCTGGCGACTGGCGTTGCGCGAGCGGAACGTAGTGCTGGCGCATATCGTGGTTGGGCCGCGGTCGGCTCTCGCTTCCTGCGCGGCATAGCTTGCGCCTGGTTTAGACCGGCTCCAAACGCTCGCCGGCAGCTGCGCCGAGGGGTTCCTCGACCGTAATTGCGTCGCCGGGGCGGACGGGGCCGCCTTCGAGGATGATGCCCATGATGCCGGCTTTGCGGATGATGCTGCCGTCGCCGTTCTTGATGGCGACCTGCGCGAGGAGGCGCTCGTCGACTGCGTCGAGCTGGTTGCAGGGGTTGCGGCAGCCGGTGACCTCGACGACGGCGGTCTCGCCAAGGTGCAGCTTCGTGCCGGGCGCGAGGTCGAGCAGGGCGAGGCCGCGGGTGGTGATGTTCTCGCCCATGGCCCCGGGCGTCACGCGGATGCCCAGCGGCGCCAGCTCGTCGAACAGCTCGCTGTGGACGAGGTGGACCTGGCGGCGGTTGGGTTGCTGCGGGTCCTTCGCCGCGCGCGAGCGGTGGCGGACGTACGGGCCGGCGTGATAGTCGCCCTGGACTCCGTGGTTGGCGACGAGCGTGATCGCCTCGCGCGGGATCTTGCCGACCCCGGGGGTTTCTTTGCTGCTGACGCCGATGACGGTGGGTTCGCTCACAATGGACAGTTTACAGTTCGTGGTTTGTAGTTCGTAGTCGGTAGTTCACTGGGCGCAGCAGGCTGTCTCCCCGGCGACTCTTCGAGCGCCCTACGCTATCTCCACGATCACTTCGACTTCGACGGCGATGTTGAAGGGGAGGGAGCTGACGCCGACGGCGAGGCGGGCGTGCTTGCCGGACTCGCCGAAGACGTGGACGAGCACGTCGGAGGCGCCGTTGATGACCTGCGTGTGGTGGATGAAGCCGGGCGTGGCGTTGACGGTACCCAGCACGCGCACGATGCGGGCCACGCGGTCGAGCGAACCCAGCTCGTGTCGGATGGTGGCGAGCAGGTGGAGGGCGGCGACGCGCGCGGCGTCGTAGCCGGCATCGAGGTCGAGGTCGTCGCCCAGGCGGCCAAGGACGACGGAGCCGTCTGCGCGGATGGGTGCGTGGCCCGAGGTGTAGAGCATGTTGCCGGAGCGGACGGCATGCACGAACGTGCCCGCGGGCGGCCGCCACGCCGGCAGCTCGAGGCCGAGGTCGATGATCCGCGCTTCGGGTGAGGTCGTGGTGGGTGCAGCAGGCGTCGCCGGTACAGGGTCACCGTAGCGGAATGCACCCTCGTAGTCTGGGTCGACGGCCTTTCGTTTGCCGGACCAGGCGTCGATGGCGATGCGGTAGACGGCGGTGAGCTTCAGCTCTTCCTCCGACGGCTCGATGTAGTGCTCGACTGGCCGGAGGTGCGCGAAGTACTTGTCGAGCAGTCGCTGTAATCCCCGGCGCCTCTCGTCGTCGTCCCCGAGCAGGCTGGCGCGTCCGAAGACGACGACGCCCTCGTACTCGACGCTCATGTTGAAGGCGCGCGGCGCGGGCAGCAGGCGCCCCATCTCGAACGCGGTGAAACAGACGCGCTCGTCGGCCGCGGCGTTGGATGACGTGCGTCCGACGTGCGCCGTGTGCATGTAGATGGCGTGCTCGGCCTCGTCGTAGGCAAAGAGGTTGCTGTTCACGAACGGCTGTCCGTCGCGCGCGGTGGCGAGCACGCCGTAGGGGGCCGCGTGCAGCATGTCGCGGATCCAGGCTTCGTCGGTGACCTCGCGGTCCTTGCGGCGGACTTCGGCGGGCGCTGTGGCGAGATAGTCGCGCATGTGGGGGCGTGCCTCCTGCGGGGATGGTCGCGGAAAAGTGGCATGGCGGGAAGCGCCGTTCTGGGCTACCATCATGGGGCCAATTCGGGAGGAAACAGGCGCGCGGGGGGGACCGCGCGGGCTGAAAGCCCGCGCTGCGAGGGTTGGCAGCAGCTCGTGAGGAGCGAGGGATGGTCGCGGAACGGGTGCCACCGGGGCTGGTGCTGGAGCCGGGAGCGGATGAGCCGCTGCACCGGCAGTTGTACGACCGGCTGCGGGAGTCTGTGCTGACGGGCATGCTGCCGCCAGGGACGCGGCTGGCGTCGACGCGCGTGATGGCGTCGGAGCTGGGGGTGTCGCGGAACACGGTCATGGCCGCGTTCAACCAGTTGCTGGCCGAGGGCTACCTGCAGGGCCGCGTGGGTTCGGGCACCTTCGTCACCCGCACGCTGCCGGACGACGTCCTGCGCGCGAGGGCGGCTCGGCCGGAGCGGGAGACGGTTGATCGCGGGCGCGGGCTGTCGCGGCGGGGCGCGAAGCTCGTTGAGACGCCGGTGTCCGTCGCGCGCGTGGGCGCGCCGGTGGCGTTCCGGCCGGGGCTGCCGGCCTTGGACGAGTTCCCGCTCGACCTGTGGTCGCGGCTGGTGGCGCGGCGGTGGCGCGAGGCGACGCCGGACCTGCTCGGGTACGGCGACCCGGCGGGACACGGCTCGTTGCGCACGGCGATCGCCGGGCACCTGGCCATCGCGCGGAGCGTCCGGTGCGACCCCGAGCAGGTGGTGATCGTGAGCGGGTCGCAGCAGGCGCTGGACCTCGCGTCGCGGCTGCTGCTCGATCCGGGCGACAAGGTATGGGTCGAGGATCCGGGATACCTGGGAGCGCGGGCGGCGATCACGGGCGCGGGCGCGGAGGTGGTGCCGGTGCCGGTGGACCGCGAGGGGCTCGTCGTGTCGGCGGGTGTGGGGCGCGCGCCGAAGGCCGCGATGGCGTACGTGACGCCGTCGCACCAGTACCCGCTGGGGGTCACGATGAGCCTGGCGCGCCGGCTGGAGCTGCTGGAGTGGGCGCGGACCGCCGGGGCGTGGGTGCTGGAGGACGACTACGACAGCGAGACGCGGTACGCCGGGCGGCCCCTCGCTGCGTTGCAGGGGCTCGACGCGGATCAGCGCGTGATCTACATGGGCACCTTCAGCAAAGTGATGCTGCCATCGCTGCGGCTGGGATACCTGGTGCTGCCGCCGGACGTGGTCGACGCGTTCGTGAAGGCGCGCGCGGTGTCGGACCGGCACTCGCCGTCGGTCGAGCAGGCGGCGCTGGCGGACTTCATCGACGAGGGCCACTTCGACCGCCACATCCGCCGCATGCGCATGCTGTACGCCGACCGGCAGGCGGCGCTGCTGCACGCGGCGCACCGGCACCTGGACGGAATGCTCGAAGTGCGCGCGCACGACGTCGGCAAGCACGTGCTGGGGTTGCTGCCGGAGGGTGCGGACGACGCGGCGCTGTCGGAGCGCGCCCGTGCGCACCGGGTGGAGGCGCAGCCGCTGTCGGCGTACTACCTGCAGGAGCGGCCGAAGCAGGGGTTCGTGCTTGGGTACGCGGCTGTCCCCGAGCGTTCGACGCGGGCGGCGGTGCTGCGGTTGGCGGAGGCGCTGCGCGAGGGCCCGTAAGCAACACACAGCCACTCGATTGCACAGCCGGGGGCGGCCGTGCCACACGGCTGTGCGATAGCGATGCACACAGCCGGGGCGGCTGTGCCACACGGCTGTGCGACAGCGGTACACAGCCGGGGGCGGCTGTGCTCCATTGCACAGCCGGGTGGCTGTGCCACACTTCGCCGATGATGCTCGAGCTGCTACAGGCGGTGTCGCGGGACGACGGGTTCGGCGACTGGTTTCGCGATCACGGCGGGCCGGTCGTCGGCGCGATCGTCACGACGATCGTGGCCATCATCCTCATCCGCATCCTCGTGCCGCGGGTGATGCGGCCGGCGATGGCGGCGCGGATGTCGGGCAGGCCGAAGGCGGAGATCGACCGGCGTGTGGGGACGCTGGCGGGCGTCATCGTGCGCACGGCGGAGATCGTGCTCGTCGCGATGGCGGCGTTCACGATCCTGCCGGAGCTGGGCGTCGATATCCGGGCGCTGCTGGCTGGCGTCAGCATCACGAGCATTGCCGTCGGGTTCGGGGCGCAGTCGCTGGTGCGTGACGCGCTGACGGGTATCTTCATCCTGGCAGAGAATCAGTACGTCGTGGGCGACATCGTGACGATCGGCAACGTGACCGGCACGGTGGAGGACATCTCGCTGCGCCGGACGCTGGTCCGCGACCTGGACGGTGTTCTGCATACGGTGCCGAACGGGACGATCACGACGACGGCGAACTACACGCGAGACTTCGCGCGGGTGAGGGTGATGATCCCGGTCGCCCCGGCGAGCGACCTCGACAAGGTACGCGAGGTCGCGAACAAGGTGGGCGAAGAGATGGCGGCGGACCCGGTGTTCGGGCCGATGATCCTCGCGGCGCCGCAGTACCTGCGCATCGACAACATCGACATGATGGGCGGCGTGGCGGTGAACGTTAACGGCACGGTCGTGCCGGGCAAGCAGTGGGACGTGGCCGGGGCGCTGCGGGCGCGACTGCTGGAGGCGTTCCAGAGTGAGGGCATCAAGACGCCGTGGGGCTGACGCGTTGGTCGTTGGTCGTTAGGCGCTAGGGCGTTGGACGCTCGGGCGGGGTCGCTGTAGGCACGAGGCCGCTGGCGTGGCCGTCGGTGGTGGGGCCGACGAGATCCTGGCGGAGTTGGACGAAGCGCATGACGTCTGCGCGGGTGAGCATGCCGACGAGTTCGCGGCCGTGGACGACGGGGAGCTGGTTGATGTCGTGCGTGCCCATGAGCTGGAGGACGGTCATGAGGTTCTCGTCGGGCGAGACGGTGTAGAGCTTCGTGGCGGGGGTCATCGCGCGGTAGACGCTGGTGAGCGGCCACTGGTCGCGGGGCAGGTGGCGGACGTCGGTGAGCGTGATGAGCCCGGCGAAGTCGCCGGCGGCGATGACAGCGAAGCAGCGGGCGTTCTTGCGCAGCACGTGGTCGTGTACGAGTTCCTCGACGGATGTCTGCGGGTCGACGGTGTCGACGTCGGTGCGCATGACATCGCGGACGCGGATGCCCTCGAGCGTGGTCTCGACCAGCATCTGTTCGTAGCTGGCGCTGGCGACGTTGCGCAGGAAGAAGCCGATGAAGAGCATCCAGAGCGCGCTGAAGTGACCGAGGAACAGTTCGACGGCGCCGATGGCCATGATGCCGTAGGCGATCCATTCGCCCGCCATGGAGGCAGCCTTCGTCGCCTTCAGCCGGTTCTTGTTGCGCAGCCAGATGATCGAGCGGAAGACGCGGCCGCCGTCGAGCGGGAAGCCGGGCAGCATGTTGAAGACGGCGAGCGAGGCGTTGATGAGGGCGAGGTTGGCGAAGATGCCGGCAAGGCCCTCGTTGATGTTGTAGGTAGCGGCCCAGGCCGCCGCGAAGATCGCGCCGACAGCGAGGCTGGTGAGCGGGCCGACGATCGCGATCTTCAACTCCTGACGCGCGTTCTCAGGATCGCGTGAGAGGTTGGCAACGCCGCCGAAGACGAACAGGGTGATGCTCTTCACGGGCAGGCCCGTGCGGTTCGAGACGATGGCGTGTGAGAGCTCGTGGGCGAGGACGGAGAGGAAGAAGACGACGGAGACGACGCCACCGCCGATCCACTTCTGCGCGTCGGTCCAGCCGGGGTAGAACTCCTCGAAAACGCCGGTCGCGAAGGACCATGTGACGATGAGGAAGATGAAGATCCAACTCCAGTGGACGCCGACGTCCACGCCGAAGATGCGGCCGAGCTTGATGGAGCTTCCCACGGCGTGCGCCTCCTCGCGCTTCGTCCATCTTACGCGGCAACGGCGACGTACCCATGGTGCGTACGTCACGAAGGAGGGTGCCGAGCGGCAGGCGAGGGCCGCGCGCCCGTATTGACAGATGAGCAACTGTTCAAGTATCGTGCGCCCGTGACGAATTCAGACGCCGCCGCCGCCGAGAACCTGGAGGCGTGCGAGACGCGGTACGTCGACCGCGACCGCGTCGAGGACGCGGAGAGAGCGCTGGGAGACCGGCGTGCCGTGTCGGATGTCGCCGACCTGTTCCGCGCGGTGGCCGATCCGACGCGCGTGGCGATCCTGCGAGCGCTGGGTACTGCGTCCCTATGCAACTGCGATCTGGCGGCCCTGCTCGGCGTCTCCGAGTCGGCGGTTTCGCACCAGATGCGCGAGCTGCGGCTGATGAAGCTGGTGACGGCGGAGCGCCGGGGGCGGATGGTGTACTACACGCTGAGCGACACGCACATCCGCCACATCCTGGACGACACCTTCCGCCACGTGGGCGAGGAGCGGCCGTGATCGCGACGGCCGCGCCGCTGCGCGGCTCGCTGACGCTTGCGACGGCGCTGCTGTGGGTGACGCTGATCTACAACATCGTCGAAGGCGCAGTCGGCGTGGCGGCGGGGGCGGTCGCAGGCAGCGTGGCGTTGATGGGCTTCGGGCTCGATTCGTTCATCGAGGTGACGGCAGCGGGGGTGCTGCTGTGGCGCCTGCGCATGCCCGACGGCAATGCGCAGGTGGAGGCGCGAGAGCTGCTGGCCCGCCGTATCGTCGGGGCCACGTTCGTGCTTCTGGCCGCGTACGTGCTCGGGCAGACTGCGTACGTGCTCGCGACCGGCAATGAGCCGGAGACCTCGACCATCGGGATCGGACTCGCGGCCGCGTCGTTCGTGCTCATGCCCGCGCTCGGGTTGGCGAAGCGCCGGAACGCGCGCCTGCTCCACTCGCACGCGCTCATCGCCGAGTCGACCGAAACGCTGGTGTGCTCGTACCTGTCGGTGACGTTGTTTATCGGGCTGGGCGCGAACGCGGTCTTTGGCTGGTGGTGGGCGGACGTCGCCGCGGCCCTCGCGATGGTGCCGTGGATCGCGAAGGAAGGGCTCGAGGGACTGCGGGGCGAAGCCTGCGGCGACGACTGCGATGTGTGAGGGACAGCATGGACAGGGGACAGAGGACAGGGGACAGAGGACAGAGGCCGGAGGACCGAGGACAGCCTGCTCGTATCATGAGGCGAGTGAGGAGGTCGAGGTCGAGATGAGAGACGAAGTGGTGCTGGAGCCGGTTGTAGGGCGGCGGGCGTTCCTGCGCGGGGCGGTGGCGCTTTCGGCGAGCGGCGCGGCGGTGTACGCGCTTGGTTGCGGCGGAGGTGACGGCGACGACGGTGGCGACGCAACCGCAGCGCCGACGCAGGCCGGCGGGAGCACGCCATCGGCGACGGGTGGCGCCGCGAGCACGGTGCAGCCGGTGTTGCTGACGAGCGAGTTCATCGCGGGCCAGCCGGGCCGGTTCCTCGTCGGGCTGCTGGACGCCGACAACGAGTTCGTGCGCGAGGCGCAGGTCGACCTGAAGTTCTTCACCGTCGCTGCTGACGGCAAGACCGGCACGCTGCGCGGCGAGGGACAGGCCGCGTATGTGGAGCTGGTCGTGCCGGCGAGCGCGAGTCCCCAGGGGATGGTGCACGGCGACACGATCGGGTTCTACAGCGCGAACACTCCCTTCGACGCCGCGGGGCAGTGGGCCGTGGAGATCTCGGTGACGGCGCCGGGTGCGGCGGGACCGTCGAAGGTGGATGTGCCGTTCCAGGTGTTCGATGCGCACCGGATCCCGGCGCCGGGCACGGTGCCGCCGGCGAGCCGGAACGACACGGTGGCGACGAACACGAACACGCGGAGCCTGTGCAGCCGCGATCCTGCCTGTTCGCTGCACGACAAGGTGATCGCGGACGTGTTGGGGAAGGGGCGGCCGCTGGTGGTGCAGTTCAGCACGCCGGCCTTCTGCGAGACGCAGTTCTGCGGGCCGGTGCTGGACCTGCTGCTGGAGCAGGCGCCGGTGTACCAGGACCGCGTCGACTTCGTGCACATCGAGGTGTGGCAGGACTTCCAGCTCAAGCAGTACCGGCCGGCCACCCAGGAGTGGCACCTGCCGACGGAGCCGATCACGTTTTTCATGGCGGCCGATGGGACGATCGCCAGCTTCCTCGAGGCAGTGTTCACCGACGAAGAGCTGACCGCCGCGCTGGACGGGATCGCGGGCGCGTAGGCCTCGGAGACTCGTGGGCCGGGTGGAGGCACCTTCGGCGCGTCGTTCACCGGCGGGCGTGCCGGGCCGACTATTCCACCGTGGGTAGCATGCGGAGCATCGCCGTGTCGCCCACCGGAGGTGCCTTGTGAAATCCTTACTGCTCGCGTTCGCGTTTGCCGGAGGCTGCCTGCTGACGGCCTGCGGCGGCGGCGACAAGAAGGCTGCGGGACCGACGGAACGCCCGGCGGCAACGGCGGAATCGGACCAGCCGAAGGCGACCGCGACGGCGAGGGCGACGGCGACCGCAGTCGAGCCAGAGCCGACGGAACACGCGAGCGGCAAGACGAGCGACGGCGTCGGCACCGTCAGCAGCGTGTTCAGCTCGCTGTTCCAGACGGGGACAGGCGGCGGTGCGGGCATGCGCGGGCTGGGCGATGGCGACGAGTCGCTGAAGGCGTACCTGCCCGCGGACAGCGACTTCCCGGACGGCTACATGTCCGTCGGCGCGATGACGTTCAGTTCGCCGGCAGGGGACCTCGGGGCGATCGACATGGCGATGACCATGGCCATGAAGGGCGACCCGGACATGTTCACGGGCGGCGACCCCTCGGGCATCGACCTTTCGTCGATCGAGATGATCATGGCGGCGGTTATGAAGCCCGAAGACCTGCAGGCGCTGGGCGACGCGCTGTCCCAAATGGAGGGCCTGACGACCGAGGACATCCAGGAGGAGATGGACACCGTGCTCGGTGATATGGAGGGGTTCGAAGTGCAGCGCTTCGAGGTGCTGGACGCGTCGGGGCTGGGCGAGGGCGGCTTCGGGATGGAGATGACGGTCGACTTGAGCGGCCTGGACGAACTCATCGGGGCCTTTGGCGGCGGCGAGGACGCGCCGGAAATCGGCTCGATGACGATGCGGATGTACGTGTTCGGGCGCGGCGACTACATGGCTGCCGTGATGCGGTTCGGTTTCAGCGACAGTCTCACGAGCGACGGGGCGGACCTGGACCTGGCGGGCATCATGGACGCGAAGCTGGCATCGGCGCCGTAGCGGCGTCAGGGACATATGTCACATCTGAGGAGGCGGCCGGGGGCCGCCTTTCTCGTGCCCTTCGGCCCGAATTTACCGACAAAGATGCATTTTTATGCCTTTTTGTCTTGATAGCGGGTGGGCGTCGCGCTAGGTTGAATCTGAGATGAGATCGACGAGAGACCAGATCCGGGAGTTGCTGGCGTCGCGCGGCGAAGCTACCGTCGGCGATATCTCGGACACGCTTGCGATGAACCAGGCCAACATCCGGCGTCACCTGGAGGTGATGCGGGCGGAGGGCATGGTCGACATAAGGATCCAGCGCCACGAGGTAGGCCGGCCTGCCTACGTGTACCGGCTGTCGGAGCGTGCGCTGGAGCTGAACGCGCAGTACCCGCGGCTGGTCAACCGGCTGGTGAAGGGGCTGGCGGCGTTGCCGGATGCGGAGCCGATGCTGGAGCAGGTCTTCGACGGCGTGGCGAACGAGGTGGCGGGCGCCTACCGGCTGATGGTGACGGGCGCAACGGTGGGCGAACGCGTCGCCGAGACGAGCGTGGCGCTGAAAGAAGAGGGCATCGTCGACCATTGGCGGAAAGACGCCGACGGCTTCCACCTGATGAACACGAATTGCCCCTATCGGAAGGCCGCGGAGGTGACGGACGCGCCGTGCCACGCGGACCACAAGGTGGTGCAGTTGCTGGTGGGCGCGCCGGTCGAGCAGGTGAGCCGCATCGTCGATGGGCAGCACGTGTGCGAGTACGTCGTGCGGGATGAGGCGGATGATATCGGTCACGAGGCAAACCCTCGCGCGAGCGGCTCGTTCTGAACGCGAGGACCAACCGAGAGCTAGCAGCTAACAGCTAAGGACTCGATATGGCAGAGGAACTACTGAGGATACGCGGGCTGACGGTGGCCGTTGAGGGGAAGCAGATCCTCAACGGCGTCGACCTGACCATCAACCGCGGCGAAGTGCACGCGATCATGGGGCCGAACGGCTCGGGGAAGAGCACGCTGGCCAACGCGCTGATGGGCCACCCGCGATACGCGATCACGGGCGGCGAGGTGCGGTTCAAGGGCGAGGACATCATGGGCCTGTCGCCGGACGTGCGGGCCCAGCGTGGCATGTTCCTGGCGTTCCAGTATCCGACGAGTATCCCGGGCGTGACGATGGTGAACTTCCTGCGGCAGGCGATGAAGGCCGTGCGGCAGGAGGACGTGCCGGTGCGCGAGTTCCGGGAGAAGCTGCTGGCGACGCTGAAGCTGCTGAAGATGGACGAGCAGTTCGCGCGGCGCTACGTGAACGAGGGGTTCAGCGGCGGCGAGAAGAAGCGCGCCGAGGTGCTCCAAATGGGGATCCTGGACCCCGACCTGGCGATCATGGACGAGACGGACTCCGGGCTCGACATCGATGCGCTGCGCACGGTGGCCGAGGGCGTGAATGCGCTCACGACACCAAAGTTGGGCGTCGTGCTGATCACGCACTATCAGCGGCTGCTGAACTACATCAAGCCGCAGTTCGTGCACATCCTGTACCGGGGGCGGATCCTCGAGTCAGGCGGGCCGGAGATGGCGCTGATGCTGGAGGCGGAGGGGTACGACCCCATCATCGCGAAGTACGGCGGGACGCCGGAGCTGGCGGCCGCCGGAGAGAAGGCATAACCATGGTCACGAAGATCACTCCGGAGATCGCTGAGAAGGACGGCTATAAGTTCGGGTTCAACGACAACGCCCGCGCCGTCTACAAGTACCGGACCGAGAAGGGCCTCAACGAAGCCGTCGTGCGGGAGATCTCGCAGGTGAAGGGCGAGCCGCAGTGGATGACGGACTTCCGCGTGAAGTCGTATCACCACTTCCTCGAGAAGCCGATGCCGACGGGGTTCTGGGGCGGAAGCATCCAGAACTACGCGCTGGACTTCGACGACATCTACTACTACGCGCGTGCCTCCGACCGGCCGGAACAGGAGTGGTCCGACGTGCCGGAGTACATCAAGGACACGTTCGAGAAGCTGGGCATCCCGGAGGCGGAGCGCAAGTCGCTGATCGCCGGCGTGGGTGCGCAGTACGACTCGGAGGTGGTGTACCACAGCATCCGCGAGGACCTGGAGAAGCTGGGCGTCATCTTCGTGGACACGGACACGGCCGTGCGCGACTACCCAGACATCGTGCGGAAGTACTTCGGGACGGTGGTGCCGCCGGCGGACAACAAGTTCGCGGCGCTGAACAGCGCCGTGTGGTCGGGCGGCAGCTTCGTGTACGTGCCGGCGGGCGTGAAGGTGGACATCCCGCTGCAGGCGTACTTCCGCATCAACAAGGAGAACATGGGCCAGTTCGAGCGGACGCTCATCATCGCCGAGGAGGGCAGCTACGTCCACTACGTCGAAGGCTGCACCGCGCCGACGTACTCGACGGACTCGCTGCACAGCGCGGTGGTGGAGATCATCGTGCAGAAGGGCGCGCGCGTCCGCTACACGACGATCCAGAACTGGTCGACGAACGTGTACAACCTGGTGACGAAGCGGGCCGTCGCGTACGAGGACGCCGTCATGGAGTGGGTGGACGGCAACCTGGGCTCGCGGCTGACGATGAAGTACCCCAGCGTCTACCTGATGGGCCCGCGGGCGCACGGCGAGGTGCTGTCGCTGGCGATGGCGTCGGACGGGCAGCACCAGGATGCCGGCGCGAAGATGGTGCACGTGGCGCCGGACACCACCTCGACGATCATCTCGAAGTCGGTCTCGCGCGGTACCGGCCGTACGAGCTACCGCGGCGCGCTGCGCGTCGAGCAGGGCGCGGTGCACTCGAAGTCGACGGTGCGGTGCGACGCGCTGCTGCTGGACGAGAAGTCGCGGTCGGACACCTACCCGTTGATGGAGATCAACGAGGAGCAGGTGAACATCGGCCACGAGGCCTCGGTCTCGAAGGTGGGCGAGGATCAGCTCTTCTACCTGCAATCGCGCGGGATCACCGAGGTCGAGGCGACGAAGATGATCGTGAACGGCTTCGTGGAGCCGATCGTGAAGGAACTGCCGATGGAGTACGCGGTGGAGCTGAACCGCCTCATCGAGCTGCAGATGGAAGGCGCCGTCGGTTAGGGCCGACGGCATAGAGCAAGATCAACGCGCAAAGGGTTTGTTGTGACGAGCAACGTGCTTGCTCCGGGTCTCCCGGGGCTGACGGCAGCGGATGTCGAGGACATCATCTCGCGGAACGGCGAGCCGGCGTGGCTCGCCGAACGGCGCCGCGAGGGGTGGCGGCTGTACGAGTCGATGGATCTGCCGGATCCGGGCGACGAGGAGTGGCGACGGACCAACCTGCGGGAGATGACGTTCGATGCGGTGCGGCCCGGTCGGCTCGCGCACTCGGCGGGCGATGCGGGAGCATCGAAGGTGACCGTGGTAGACCTGCAGGAGGCCGTGCGCGATCGCGCGGACCTGGTGCAGCGCTACCTGCACGCGAACGTGCAGCCGGACGAATGGAAGTTCGTGGCGCTGAACGCGGCCCTATGGGAGGGCGGCGTGCTCGTACACGTGCCGCGCGGCGTCGAGGCCGGCGTGCCGGTGCAGCTTACGACGACGGGGCTTTCGGCCGGGCGCGCTGGATTCCCGCGGACGCTGATTGTCGCCGAGCCGGAGAGCCGCGTGCGCATCATCGACGATAGCGCATCGACCGGTGGCGGATTCGTCAGCGCCGTGACCGAGATCTTCGTCGGCGACGGCGCGCACGTCGAGTACTACGACATCAACCGCTGGGGCGATGGGGTGTTGAACTTCAAGACGGTGCGGGCGGTGCTGGGGCGCGACGCGGAGTTCACCGCGCTGGCGGCCGGCATCGGGTCGAAGCTGACGAAGATGCGGCTCGACGTGGAGATGCCGGAGCCGGGAGCACGGACGCAGCTGCTGGGCGTGACGTTCGGGAGCGGGAAGCAGCACTTCGACTACAACACGCTGCAGAACCACCACGGCCACCACACGATCAGCGACCTGCAGTTCAAGTCGGCGCTGACCGACGAGGCGTCGCTCGTGTGGTACGGCATCACGCGCATCAACCACGGCGCTTCGGCCAGCGAGGCGAACCAGACGTCGCGGAACCTGCTGCTGAGCGACCACGCGAAGGCGGCGCCAATCCCGATCCTGGAGATCGAGGCGTACGACGTGGCGAAGTGCAGCCATGGCGCGACGGCCGGTCCGGTCGAGGAGACGGAGCTGTTCTACCTGGAATCGCGCGGCGTGCCGAAGGAGGTCGCCGAGCACATGCTGGTGGAGGGGTTCTTCGCCAACGTGATCGCGCGGATTCCGGACGCGGCGCTGCGCGAGCGCGTGCTCGATGCGGTGCTGGAGAAGGCGGGCGGCCGGCTGGAGTCGATTACGTGGGACGAGGTGCTGGCTTCTTAGGTCAGAAGCAAGAACCTGGAACGGACACCTGGAACCCGGACGGAGAGCTGAGGGACGTCGATGGCGCTGGTGACGATTGCGAAGGTTGGTGAGACGGCGCCGGGGACCATCTCGGTGCACGAGGTCGGCGATTTGCGGATCGCGCTCTGCAACGTTAACGGGCGCCTGTATGCCATCGACGACGTGTGTACGCACGACGGCGGCCCGCTCGATCAGGGCGAGCTGCTCGACAATCTGGTCGAGTGTCCGCGCCACGGGGCGCGGTTCGACGTGACGACGGGCCGGCCGATGACGTTGCCGGCCGTACGGCCGGTGCGCACGTACCCGGTGCAGGTCGAGGGCAACGACGTGAAGGTGGATGTCAGTTAGTCGTTTAGTCGTTAGTGAGTAGTGGGTAGATGACCTTCGATCCAGCGGCGATTCGCGAAGACTTTCCCATACTGGGCCGCACTGTGCACGGCAAGCCGCTCGTGTACCTGGATAACGCGGCGACGACGCAGAAGCCGCGCCAGGTCATCGACGCGCTCGTGCACTACTACGAGCGCTACAACGCGAACATTCACCGCGGACTGCACACGCTGGCCGAGGAGGCGACGGTGGCGTACGAGGCGTCGCGCGTGAAGGCCGGCCGCTTCGTCAACGCCGAGTACCCGGAGCAGGAGATCATCTTCACGCGGAACACGACCGAGGGCATCAACCTCGTCGCGCACGCATGGGGGCGCAAGTTCCTGAAGCCGGGCGACGAGATCGTGTTCTCGGCGATGGAACACCACAGCAACCTGGTGCCGTGGCACATCGTGGCGAACGCCACGGGCGCCGTGGTGAAGTACATCGACATCGACGAGACCGGCCACCTGGTTTGGGACGATGCCGTCGCCAAGATCGGCGAGCGCACGAAGATCGTCGCAATCTCGCAGATGTCGAACGTGCTGGGCACCATCAACCCGATCAAGGAGCTGGCACAGCTCGCGCACAACTACGGTGCGGTGCTGCTGGTGGACGGCGCGCAGAGCGTGCCGCACATGCCCATCGACGTGCAGGACCTCGACTGCGACTTCCTGGCGTTCTCGGCGCACAAGATGCTGGGGCCGACGGGCGTCGGCGTGCTGTACGGGAAGCGCGAGATTCTCGATGCGATGGACCCGTTCCTGGGCGGCGGCGAGATGATCATGAAGGTGACGTACGAGTCGAGCACCTACGCCGCACTGCCGCACAAGTTCGAGGCCGGCACGCCGAACATCGCCGACGTGATCGCGTTCGCGCCAGCGATCGACTACCTCGAGGGGCTCGGGATGGATGCGGTGCGCGCGCACGAGATCGAGCTGACGCAGTACGCGATCGACGCGCTGTCGCGGGTCGAGGGCGTGACCGTGTACGGGCCGACCAACGCGCAGGAGAAGGGCGGGGCGGTGACGTTCAACTACGGCGAACTGCACCCGCACGACCTGAGCCAGGTGCTGGACCAGGAGGGCATCGCCATCCGGGCGGGCCACCACTGCGCACAGCCGCTGATGCGCCGCCTGGGCGTGGTGGCGACGGCGCGCGCGAGCATGTACGTGTACAACACGCGAGAGGAGATCGATGCGCTCGTCGACGCACTGGGCGCCGCCGACCGCATCTTCGGCTATGCAGGCGCGTGACACACGCGGGCGCCATCCCGAGCCTGAGCTTGATGAGCTGTACCGCGACCTCATCCTGGACCACTACAAGCGGCCCCGGAACCACGCGATCCCGGCGGACTCGCAGGTGCGCGCCGAGGGCTACAACCCGGTGTGCGGAGACGAGGTCGAGATGGGCATCGTGTTCGATGGCGACCGCGTCGCCGATGTGGGGCTGGTCGGGCACGGGTGCTCGATCTCCCAGGCATCGGGCTCGATGATGTCGGAGCTGGTGAAGGGGAAGCGCTTCGACGACATCCGCCGGCTGACGGACGAGTTCAAGAAGATGCTGACGAACTCGGAAGCCGGCGTTCCGGAAGAACTGGGCGACCTGGAGGCGTTGCAGGGAGTCGGGAAGTTCGCTGCGCGCGTAAAGTGCGCGACGCTGGCCTGGCACACGCTGGCCGACGGCATCGCCCAGCACGAGCGCGGTGATGGAATCGTCAAGCGCGAGGAGGCGTAGCCGAGGCTGCTACGCTGTTCGGAGAGGTGTGACATGGCCGTAAAGGGACTGCTGTCGGAAGAACTGATCATGGAGCGGTTGAAGGACGTCTTCGACCCGGAGATCCACATGTCCATCGTGGAGCTGGGGCTGGTGTACGGGGTGGAGGTCCAGGACGACGGTACCGTCATCGTGACGTACACGCTCACAAGCCCCGGCTGCCCGCTGGGCCCCGTCATCGATGGCCAGGTCCAGGACGTGATCATCGATCTCCCTGGCGTGAAGCAGGTACTGACCAAGCTCACCTTCTCACCGCCCTGGGATCCGCGGACGATGGCATCCGACGACGTGAAGATGCAGCTCGGGATCTGGTGAACGGGAGTCTCTGGTTCGTAGTCGGTAGTCCGTACGCGAAGGCGAGATCGCCGACCTGCTGATCCTGTACAGTCCCGCGATCGACCGCTTCGACAACTTCCGCCTGCTGAAGGACGTGGTGGACGGGAAGGTGTCGGGTCCGGAACTGTTGGCGTCACAGGAACGCTTCGACAACTTGTTCGCCGATTCGGCGGCCTGGAATGCATTTCGCGCGGCGTAGCGTGACCAGCGAACCTTGTCCGGAGGACAGCCGCGGACTACCGTGCTTCTGGGGTATCACTGCAAGATTCCTCACTGCGTTCGGAATCGTACTTGGGAGGCTCGCGTCTCGCACACAAGAGGATGAAGGTCGAGCATCCGGTGGCGCTTGAGGCACTGAGCGGAGCTGAAGCTCCGCCGCTACTGGGACTTTCAAGGCAATGACGGCGTGTAAGGAGCTCCTCGATGTCGCGCAGGAACCAGATCGTGATGACGCCGGAGGACGTTGAGGCGTTTCTGCGCGAGCAACGGACGATGTGTGTGGCCACTGTCGGCGCGGACGGGCGGCCCCACCTCGTCGCGATGTGGTACGGCTTCATCGATGGCGCGCCGGCGTTCTGGACCTACGGCAAGTCACAGAAGATCGTGAACCTGCGACGCGACCCCCGGCTGACCTGCCTGATCGAGGCGGGCGACGCGTATAACGAGCTGCGCGGCGTCGAGCTGGTGGCCGATGCGCAGCTCATCGAGGACCCGGAGCAGGTGCTGGCCTTCGGCGTGCAGCTCACGGAGCGGTACCAGGGGATCCAGGTCAGCGAAGCCACGATGCCGGCCATCCAGAAGAGCGCGGCGAAGCGCATCGTCGTGCGGCTCGACGTGAAGAAGATCGTGTCCTGGGACCACCGCAAGTTGGGTGGGGTGTACTAGCAGGGTGTTGAAATAGTACCGGCAGGGGGATCGACGAGCGATCCGGGGCGG
>CAYJMG010000003.1:55073-173789 GCA_964371355.1 uncultured Dehalococcoidia bacterium | reverse complement strand
TCGGGTACACCGTCCGTCTGGAGGCCGCCTAGTGAGACTTTCAAGGCAATGACGGCACCTCGGTAGTTCGGCGCTCGGCGAGGTGTTTGAGAGTGAGCAACTGCTTGCGCATCATGATGAGATCGCCGGTCGGGAGGAGGGCGCGCATGAGCCAGCCGAGGGGGGCGCGCGGGTAGCGGACGGCGAGCTTGGCGACGAGGCGGGTCCCCATGGCCGTGGGCGTGACGGTGTAGGAGACGGCGATGTCGCCGAAGAGGCGGCGGCCGAGGCCGCGGTCCCTAATGCGGATGGTGACGTGCTCGTCGCGTTGGAATGACACCAGGTCGAAGATGGACATCACGCGCTGGCCGGGGGCGAGATCGTCGAGGCGGGGCGTGAGTTGTCGGGGGCTGCGGCGGCCCCAGTTGTCGATCCAGTCGTAGCTGTAGGGCGCGACGCGGAGCTGGCAGAGCCAGCGGAAGGCGGTCGCGGGCGGCGCGGCCACAGTGACGCCGCGCCAGTAGCAGGCCTGCGCATCGACGAGACCGTCACACGGGAATGGGCGGGCACGCTCGGCGGGCGTCGTACCCCAGGCCGTCGCGATGCTCATGAAGGCAGCATGTCAGGCGGCGCCGACGCGAACCAGCCGGGCGATTCAGCCGGTGGATGGCGTGAGACGGTAGTGCAGTGTCCTGTAGCGGCGCAGGCGGTGCATCAGCGGCACGGCGAGTCCCTGGAGGAGGCGGTGCTTCCGCGCGAGCAGTTGGGCCGCGCGGTGCGCGTCCTCGCCGGTCAGCAGCTCTGCGCGGGCGTGGAGCGCGGGGCCGGTGGGCTGGCCGCGCAGCGTCGATGGGGCGACCTCCACGGTGGGGTTGCGACGCAGGCGCTTCGCCTTCCCCGCCTTGTCGTACGTGCGGAAGTAGGCGTGGTCGTCCTCGACGGCGATGTTGACCGCGGTGCCAACCGGCGTGCCGTCCTTGCGGTAGGTCGTTAGCAGGACGGCACGCCGGTTGGCGAGAGGCGCGAGTTCTTGTTTCGGATCCATATGCGCAGTCTGGGCGATCTGACCTTACGGAACGGTAACCGCGGCAGGTGCGACCGTTGCGGGTAGCAGTGCGAGCGCGTCGGCGACTTGCATGGCGGACACGAGGCAGGCGAGCGTGAGACTGTGGGGCACGTCGCGGGCATCGCCAGCGAAGTACAGGTTCTGGACCGAGGCCGCGTGCAGGGGCACGAGGTTCTTGATGTTGCCGGGGGTGCGACGGGCGCCGAGCACCTTCGCGTCCGGCATCGTCCGCTGCACGGCCGCGGCCTCGCGCCAGCCGGGGAAGTGGGCATCCAGCCCGTCACGCAGCTCGTCACCACGGCGGTCGCGCAGCGTCTCATCGCGGGCCTCCTCCTGCGTGAGGTAGGCCATCGCGTGCAGCAGTTGGCCGCCGGCGGGCGCCAGGTCGGGCGCGGACTCGCTGTGGACGCTGTAGTACAGCGTGCGCTGCACGTCGAATACGAAGGTGGCGTTGTCTGTGCGCAGCGGGCGGCTGAGGCCCAGGTCGATGCAGTAGGCGCGCACCTCGTCGAGCGCGGACCATCGCAGCATCTCGGCGCGCAGGGCCGAGCCTTCGGGCGCGATCGAGGGCGCATCCTGGGGCGGGAGAGTGCACACGAACGCGTCCGCCTCATAACGCCCTGTCGCAGTGCGGGCGGCGGAGAGGCGGTCGCCGTCGAGTTCGAGCGACGCGACGCGCTCGCCGTTGATCACGGCGCCGCCCGCGGCCTCGATGTCCTCGATCCACTGGTCGTACATGGCGCGCCAGCCGCCGTACATGTAGCCGACGAGGTCTTTCGCGAAGAGCGTGCGCTGCAGGTGGCCGACGAAGAACGCGGCCGAGAGGCCGTCTGAGGGGTTGGTGTACGAATTCACGGTGCCAAAGGCCCGCATGAACTCGCGCACGGCCTTGTCGTCGGTCTTCGTGTCGAGCCACTGGCCCCAGGTGAGATCGGGCGGGAGGCGGTCGGGTTTCTCGCCCCGCACGGCGAGCATGACCTTCGAGACGGCCATGCGTCCGCCGAGGGAGAAGAGGCCGGTGGTCAGCACCTGGTGGGGCTTCGCGCCCATGGACGCGAAGCGGCCGTCGTGGACCCAGTAGCTGCGCACGGCTTCGGGGTAGCCGCACTTTGGGACGGAGCGCCCGAGGCGCCCCATCAGCTCGGCCAGCGGGCCGGACACGGGGACGTACATGGCGTGGGCGCCGTAGTTGAGGGTGAAGCCCTTTTCTTCGTAGCAGTACGCGCGCCCACCCGCGACGTTGCCCTTCTCCAGCACGGTGACGCGTTTGCCCTGCTTCGACAGCAGCGCGCCCGTCGCCAGTCCGGCTATGCCCGCGCCAGCAATTACGACGTCCGGCCTCATTGGGATGCTCCTTCCTTCTCCGACTCTGCTATGGACTCTGGTGTATGGGCCGGCCAGCCAATAACGGAGTGGCCGAGCGTGTTGACGGCCCGTTCGGTCTCGCCCTGGGCCAGCGCGGCGGTGAACTCCATGTATGCGCCACCGGGTGTCCCGGGCGGGAGCGGTGCGTCGGCCTGCGCGCGCACGAACCGCACGGTCCGCTTCAGCTTCTTGTAGGCCGACGAGCAGCGGGCGCAGGAGGCGAGATGCTCCTCTACGCCGGCGCGTGTGCCATCGGCCAGCTCGCCCTCGATGAGGTCGGACAACAGCTCGTCGATGTGGGCGCACAAAGGGGTTAGTCGTTGGTCGTCGGTCGTTGGGCGTTGGGGTTGTGCCTGTCTCGCTGCGGTCCGCTGTCCCCTGTCCGCTGCCCCCTGCTTAGGCGCGCCGCGCCGCTGGACCCTGCCGGCCCAGAGGCATCCGTCGCACTCGTTCTGCTCGTCGACGAGGGCGCAGTGGTGCTCGTAGACATCGGTCATCTTCTTGCGGGCGCGGTGCAGCTCGGTCTTGACGGAGGCGACGGAGGCGCCGATGGTCTTCGCTGCTTCCTCGCGCGAGAGGCCGAGCTGGTCGCAGAGGGTGATAGCGGCGCGCTGCTTGGCCGGGAGGGACATGGTCACGCAGGTAACGCAGGTGGCGGCGACCTCCTTCACCTCGGCTGCGCGTTCGGGCGAGAGGTAGAGGGTCTGTTCGAGCTGCTGGACGAGCTCGCCGTTCTCGCGGAACCACTGCCAGCGCCTGTCGAGGTCCCAGGGCTTCTTGCCGCGCTGGTGGTCGAGGCAGGCGTTGGTGGCGATGCGGAAGAGCCAGGTGCGCATGGAGGCGCGGAGTTCGAACTCGGCGATGTGAAGGTAGGCCTTGAGGAGGGTGTCCTGGACGAGGTCCTCGGCCTCTTCGTGCGATCCGGTCATGCGCATGCACAGGCGCAGGAGGCTTTCGCGATGCTCCTCGGCCAGGGCGCCAAAGGCATCGCGGTCGCCACCCTTCGCTCGCTCGAGGAGGGCCAGCGCCGATGTGGGCCGTCCGCTGTCCACGCCTGTATCTCCCTTCTACTGACTTAGACGGGAGGGGGTGGGGAAAGGTTACAACAGCTTCAAGAGGGCCGGTTTCGCGCGCGGTGCGCGAGGGCTGTGATTGTCAGGCGGGCGTATCCGTCGTATGATCGGCCCTGCCTTCGACAACGAGGACGGAACGCGCGGGCTGAAAGCCCGCGCTGCGGCGCTCGGGTTTCTCGAAGGCCCGCGCGACCGACGAGCGGAGGAGACGCCATGACGACGGCGAACACAGACGCGGCGAACACGCACGCGGCGAACACGCACGCGGCGACGACGTACGAGCAGATCCTCTTCGAGCAGCGGGGGCGGGTGGCCGTCATCACGCTGAACCGGCCGGAGCGGCTGAACGCCTGGACCTGGAAGATGGGCGCGGAGGTGCAGGACGCCATCGAGCGCTGCAACGAGGACGACGGCGTCGGCTGCGTCGTGGTGACGGGAGCGGGACGGGGGTTCTGCTCGGGCGCGGACATCCAAGGGTTCAACCGGGCGATCGACGCGCGTGACCAGGCGCCGTCGGAGGAAGAGAAGCTACGGGCCAGCTCGTCGGATCAGCAGCGGGCGGAGAACCCGGCCATCTACCTCCCGCGCTCGAAGCCGGTGATCGCGGCTGTGAACGGCGTGTCGGTGGGTGTGGGGTTGACGCTGACGCTGCCGATGGACATCCGGATCGCATCGGACCAGGCGCGGTTCTCGATGCGGTTCGTGCGGATGGGGATCACGCCGGAAGTGGCGAGCACGCTGTATCTGCCGCAGATCGTCGGGCTGCAGAACGCGCTGGAGATGATCATGACGGGACGCATCATCGACGCGCAGACGGCGCTGCGGTTCGGGCTGGTGTCGCGGGTGGTGCCGCCGGAGCAGTTGCTGCCGGAGGCGTTGGAGCTGGCGAACGAGGTCGCGTTCAATCCGACGGATGCGGTGTGGGCGGCCAAGAAGATGGTGCACCGGCACATGGTGGAAGAGGACGTGGAGGACATCGTCAGGTACGAGGGGAAGGCAATCTACAAGCAATACTCTTCGGCCGGGCACAAGGAAGCGATCCGCGCGTTTGTCGAGAAGCGCGAGCCGAAGTTCAACCAGCCGCAGGGGCAGTAGGGGCAGTACGCTGGTCGATACGATGGGGCCGGCTGCGGACGGCGGCCCGCCGGAGGGCTGATGGCCGACCCCTTCTGGTGGTACCTGGGCATGCAGGGCGTGGCGCTGCTGGGCGCGCCGCTCTGCGCTGCGACGTTCTGGCGGCTGCCGGACCGAGGCTACGGGTTCTCGAAAGCATTCTCGTTCATCATCCTGACCTACCTATTCTGGATCCTGAACGTCGCGCACGCCGTGCCGAACAGCCGCGTGGGGGTGTTCGCCGTCGCGGCGGCACTGGGCGTGGGCTCGCTGGCCGTGCTCGCGCGCAACCGGCGGACCGCGCTGGATTACGTGCGCGAGCAGTTGGGGTACATCATCGCGATCGAGGTGCTGGTCGCGGTGGCGTTCGCGGCGATGGCGCTGCTGCGGGTGAACAGCGGGCAGATCATCTTCGGCGAGAAGGGCATGGATTTCATGTACCTGAACGCCGTGTTCCGCGCGGACTACTTTCCGCCGCAGGATCCGTGGTTCGCCGGGCACACCGTCGCCTACTACTATCTCGGGTTCGTGGGAGTGGAGGTGCTGGCGCACCTGACGGGGACGCCGCCGCAGATCGCGTTTACGCTGGCGTTCGCCTCGCTGGGAGCGATGATGGTGTCGGCGGCGGCGGGGCTGGCGTGCAACGTGCTGCAGTTGGCGCGCGGCGCCGGGGGCGCGATGACCTGGCCGGCGATCCGCGTGCCGGTCGCCGCGAAGGCGGTGGGGGCGGCGCTGGTGTTCGCGCTGGCGGGGAACCTCATCGGCTCGCTGGTGTGGGCGTCGTCGTACGGCATCGGCAGTGAGGGGTTCTACGACTGGCTGAATATCCAGTACCTGGAGGGCAAAGAGCCCAGGCATAGCTGGTACCCCTCGCTGATCGCGGGCTTCTCGGCTGCCATCGCGCCGTTCACGAACGGCACCTCCGTGGTGGCGCTCGAGACGCCTGTGACGAGCATGATCATCGGCGATCTGCACTCGCACATCGTCGCGGTGCCGTACACATTGTTGGGGCTGGCAGCGGTGCTGGTGCTGTTGTGCTGGCGGGCCGAGACGAGTTGGCGGTCGTTCGCGCTGGCGTTTCCGTTGGGCGTGCTGCTGGGCGCGCCGGGGGCGGTGAACACGTTCGACGTCGTGTGGCTGTGGCCGGTGGCGGCCGGGGCCGTTGCCCTGAACCTGTGGCGGCATGGGGGCACGCTCGCCGAGCGGTGGGCGGCGGCGCAGGCGCCGGTCCTGGCACTGGTGCTGGCGCTCGTGCTGTATGCGCCGTTCTACCTCTCGACGGGCGGGCGCGACCTGGGCGTATATCCGGTGGTGCAGAACGACAACGTCCGCTTGCCGGCGACGCGTTGGCTGCACTTCCTGCTGCACTGGGGATGGCTGTTCTTCATCTGCGGCTCGTTCGTCGCGGCGCGGATCGTCCGGCGGCGGGATGCCGTGCGCTGGAGGGCGGTCGCGGCGTGCGTGGCTGTCCCCATCGCGATCGTCGCGGGCTGGGCGCTGCTGTTCGCCGCGCAGATGGCCGCCGGCGTCTCGCGGCTCGACGCCGCGACCGGCTTCCTCGACCAGGTGGCGGCGCGGGAGGGCGCGTGGTTCTCGGCGCTCGTGGCGGGCGCGCTGCTGGCTGCGGCGCTGGTGGCGCTGCTGCTGGAGGAAGCCGCCGGGGACGGCGAGGAGGAGCGCGGGCCGGCGTTCGTCCTGCTGCTGACGGCAGCCGGCGCTGCGGTCGTGCTGGGTGTGGAGTTCTTCTACGTCGCGGACCGGGACAACACGCGCTTCCTGGCGCAGTTCAAGTTCTCGTTCGGCGCGTGGACCCTGCTGGCGGTGGCGGCGGGCTCGGCGCTGTTCCTGCTGCCGGGCGAGCTGGCGCGTGCGGCGCCCCGCCTCCGGCCGGCGTGGTGTGCGGCGGCGGGACTGCTACTGGCGCTGGGGCTCTTCATACCGCTGGGCATGGTCCCTGGTCGCGTGAGGCCGTACCTGGCGGACGGGACGCCGTTCCGGGAGCCGCGCTCGTTCGATGCGACGGCGCTGTACGATCCCGACGATCACGCGGCTATCGAGTGGCTGCGGGATCAGGGCGGCGGGCAGGACCGGACGATGGTCGAGTCGGTGGTCGACGTGGATGGGCGGCACGACTACTCGCGCGCCGGCCGGATCTCGGGGGCGACGGGGGTGCCCGTCGTGCTGGGATGGCGGCGGCACGAGGAGCAGTGGCGGCCGCGGGAGGCAGACGAGGTGACGGCCCGGCTGGTGGTGGTGGACCGGCTGTACCGCACGACGGATATGGCCGAGGCGGCGGATATCATCGAGCTGTACGAGATCGACGACGTGTACGTCGGCACTATCGAGCGAACGGTATACGGCGAGGCGGCGATCGCGAAGTTCGCGGCGTACCCGGTGCGATACCAGCACGGCGCGGCCGTCATCTACGACGTCTCGTCCTCACCTTGACATGGCCAACGGGAGCCCTGGGGCAGCGGCGCCCGGCGTAATCCGACGATCACCAAGACGAAACACGACCGTAACAATCGGCCCCTATGCTCCCCACATCTAACTGAATAGAGCCAGGGGAGGCACCATGACCGAGGTTCCATTGAACTCAGGCGACATCGCGTGGATGCTCGTCGCATCCGCGCTTGTCCTATTCATGACGCCAGGGCTGGCGTTCTTCTATGCGGGGTTCGTCCGCAGCAAGAACGTGTTGGGCACCCTGATGCACAGTTTCATCACCATCGGCGTGGTCGGGGTGCTCTGGGTGGTCGTGGGCTATTCGCTGGCCTTCGGCCCGGACGTGCAGGGCTGGGGCCTCATCGGCAACCTCGACCACTTCGGCCTCAGCGGTGTCGGGGTGGAGGGTGATTCGCAGGCTGGCCCCGGCATCCCGCACGAACTGTTCATGATCTTCCAGGCGATGTTCGCCATCATCACGCCGGCGCTGATCACCGGGGCGTTCGCCGAGCGCGTGAAGTTCGGGCCGTTTCTGGCGTTCATGGCGCTGTGGTCGCTGTTGGTGTATGCCCCCGTCGCACACTGGGTGTTCGACGCCGACGGCTGGATTTTCTCCGATCTCAAGGGGCTGGACTTTGCCGGCGGCACGGCGATCCACGTGAACGCAGGCGCCGCCGCCCTGGCTGCCGCGATCTGCTATGGCCGGCGGCGCGGGTATGGCGAGGAGCCGATGGAGCCGCACAACGCGCCGTTCATCATCCTCGGCGCGGGCATCCTCTGGTTCGGCTGGTTCGGCTTCAATGCGGGCAGCGCCGGAGCGGCGAACCCGCAAGCCGTCAACGCCTTCACCGTCACGAACACCGCCGCCGCGGCGGCCGCGCTTTCGTGGGTGGGCATGAGCTGGCTGATCAACGGCAAGCCGAGCGTCGTCGGCGCCGCCGCGGGGTGTGTGGCCGGGCTGGTCGCCATCACGCCGGCCTCCGGCTACGTGCAGCCGATGGAAGCAATCGCTATCGGAGCTATCGCGGGTATCGCGTGCTTCTTGTTCGTGCAGTGGCGCGCCAAGTCCCAGTTGGACGATTCACTCGATGTGGTGGGCGTCCACGGCATCGGCGGGCTCTGGGGAGCGTTGGCGACGGGCATCTTCGCCGTTGCCGCCTTCGGAGGGGTCGACGGGCTGACGAACGGTGGCGGCCTGGACCAGCTCTGGCGGCAGGCGGTGGGTGTGGCCGCGGTCGCGCCATACTCTTTCATCGTCACCTTCATTATCCTTAAGGCGCTTGACCTGACGGTCGGGATTCGGCCCGACGAGGAGTCGGAGGAGGCCGGCATCGATGTGGCCGAGCACGGAGAGCGCGGCTATATCTTCGGTGGGTCGGGCCCGGTGCTCGGCATTCCGGAGGCCATTCCGGTCGACGTCCCGGGCCCCGCGCCGCAGCGGGCCCCGGCACCGGCACAATCATGAGCGGGCGCTGGATGCCCTGTAGCCAGGGGAATGTGACGATATGAAGAAGATCGAGGCGATCATCCGGCCGGAGAAGCTGGACGAAGTGAAGCACGCGCTTGCGGAGAAGGGCTATATCGGGCTCAACATAGTGGGCGTGACGGGCCGCGGCGTGCAGAAGGGCATCGTCCACGCGGGCCGGGCGGGTACGGCGTACTCGGTGGACATGCTGCCGAAGGTGAAACTGGAGACTGTCGTGGTCGACGGCAACGTCGAGGAGGTCGTGCAGATCATCCAGAAGGCGGCGGGCACCGGCAACATCGGTGACGGCAAGATCTTCATCATCCCGGTCGAGGACGCGATCCGCGTCCGCACGGGGGAACGGGGGGACGCGGCAGTGTAAGGGTGGCCTTGCTCGTTGCGGGCGAGGCGGCCACGATCAGCAACGGAACGAACGGCCTGTGCCCCGGCGTCGCCATGCGCCGGGCGCCGCGCCCGGCGAACGAGCTCGAGCGAATCGAGGAGAGGAGACAGACGTGGCGGGATATTACAAGGCGGAGTACATCTGGATCGACGGCACGCAGCCGACGTCGAAGCTGCGGTCGAAGACCAAGATCGTGCCGGAAGGGCAGGAGCCTCCGATCTGGGGGTTCGACGGATCGAGCACGAACCAGGCGCCGGGCAGCAACAGCGACTGCGTGCTGAAGCCGGTGTTCGTGTGTCCGGACCCCATCCGCGGCGGGAAGAACAAGCTGGTGCTGAACGAGGTGCTGCTGACGGACATGTCGCCGCACCCATCGAACACGCGGGCGTCGTGCGTGGCGACGGCAAAGAAGTACGCAAGCTATGACACCTGGTTCGGCATCGAGCAGGAGTACACGTTCTTCGAGGGCTCGAAGCCGCTGGGCTGGCCGGACAACGGCTTCCCGGGGCCCCAGGGTCCGTACTACTGCGGCGTCGGCGCCGATGAGGTGTTCGGCCGCGAGATCGTGGAGGCGCACACTGATGCGTGCCTGGCTGCGGGCCTGCAGATCGCGGGGACGAACGGCGAGGTGATGCCGGGGCAGTGGGAGTTCCAGATCGGCCCGCTGGCGTCGCCGGCGGCGGCGGACCACCTGTGGATGGCGCGCTGGCTGCTGTACCGAATCGCGGAGGACTTCGGCGTGAACGCGACGCTGGATCCGAAGCCGGTGAAGGGCGACTGGAACGGCGCGGGCGCGCACACGAACTTCTCGACGAAGCAGATGCGGTCGAGCTACGAGCCGTGCGTGGCGGCGGCGCAGGCGCTGGGCAAGCGGGCGAAGCTGCACATCGAGAACTACGGGTTCGGCATCGAGGGGCGGCTGACGGGCCTGCACGAGACGGCGTCGTACAAGACGTTCACCTACGGTGTGAGCGACCGCGGGGCGTCGGTGCGCATCCCGTGGCAGGTGGCGCGCGACAAGAAGGGCTACATCGAGGACCGGCGGCCGAACGCGAACATGGACCCGTACGTGGTGACGCGGCTCATCGTCGAGACGGTGTGCAGCGACGCGGAGGCCAAGGGCTCGAAGGCCGGCGCAAAGGCCGGCACCAAAGCGAGCACGAACGGCGCCTCGAAGGGGCGGAAGATCCCGGCGAAGAAGAAGGTGGCCGCGCGGCGGTAAGCGCGCGGAACACGGCTGTGTGGACGAAGGCCCCCGGAGACCCTGCCGGGGGCCTCTCTGTGATCAGAACATTCGCCGCTGTCCCGAGAATCTGCGCTGGCTGATCTTCTTGAAGAAGTCGGCCCCGCGATCGCTCTTGGTCGCGAACACGAGATGGTAGAGAGTCTGGTCGCGCGTGTTCAGGATACGGACATCATCGTCGACGTGGAGGTAGCCGATCGAGCGCAGCTGATTTTCGTAGAAGTCCAGCAGCCTTCGATATGTGATCCGTGTTCCGGACGCGCGCAGGTCAACGAGTGACCGCCACGTTGCCGAGCCGAAGAATGGATCGAGGGCGGCCTCGAACGCAGGCTCCGCGATGAAGCGGCGGAGATGACCGGTCATCAGCGTGATGATGAGGTCGATCCTCCTCCCCTGTGTCATCGCCGATAGCGAGTCGAGGCTGATCTGAAAAGCGGTTGGGTCAACAACGGCGAGGCCCAGGGTATCCGGCTCGTCGAGAGACAGAGCTTGGCCTGCTTCTCTGGCGGCGACATTGCAGTCGAGGTTCGCGATCGTAATGTCAGCGTCACTCTTTGAAGAAAGCCGGGCACGCAGCGCTTCGGCCGCGACCAGGTCCATGTCATTCAGGTACGCGGCCGTGAATGGATAGCGGGCAGACAGGGCAACCAGAGGTGATCCGGGGATCTCCTGGCGCGTGCCTTCCAGGACGCACATTCCCGGGCCCGAAAAGAGGTCAATATATACACGCCTCGGCCAGCGGTCCTTCATCCCCGTTGTGAAGATATCGACGTAGCCAGAAATGTAGAACAGCTTCTCTTCCGACCACGGGCCGACGACCCGGGCGGGCAGTCCATCCTGGGCGATCACGTAGTCGGTCATCGGCGGAGTGCCTATGCTTGTGCTGATGCAGGCATTTCATCCCAGGTCTGGCCATCGAGGATGCGGCCCGCCCTACCCTTGCCCACCCGGATGCCGTACTCGTCGTGGGCGCCCCACTGCTTGAAGAAGAACGCTACACCGGCGCGGTGGCACTGCTCGCGGATGTTGCGCGCCCAGTCGGCACGCATTGGGCGCGCGCGAAACCCCGACTCGCCTCCAACGATTACCCAGTCGATGGCACGGAGGTCGAGTTGGAGTGGTCCGAGCAGCGGTTCACACGAGAGGAACTTCACGGCGGCGTCCGTGTGCCGCAGGTGCTCGATGCGCGATGTCCAACGCTGGTTTTCGACGCTGGTCCCCATCCAGATGTTGGGGGACCACGGTAAGGAAGCCGATAGAGCGGCCGCTCGTTCGGGGCGTTTGGTGAGGACCTGGTACGTGTGCCAGTTTGCGCGCCGCATCACGTCAAAGACGGCCTGGACGTAGTCGTCCGGCACGTTCTCGTGGAACAGATCGCTCATGGAGTTCACGAAGATCGTCCGCGGGCGCTTCCACTGGAACGGCAGCTCGAGGCGTTCGGGCCAGAGCTTGAGGTCGAAGCCTTGTTCGTAGGGATGACCCGGCACGCCGCGGAAGCGTTCGGCGAAGGTCTGGGCGTAGCAATGCGCGCAGCCGGGCGACACCTTCGTGCATCCTGTGACGGGGTTCCAGGTCGCTTCGGTCCATTCGATTGACGAGTTGGCGGACATGGCGAAAACCTCCGGCAGAAGCCTATCTTGGGACAGTAGAACATTTGTGTCAACCGGAGTAGTGGCGGGCTACCGGCCGCGGGTGGCGCGGGCGATGTCTTCCAGAGGGAATTTGGGGCGGCGGTCGGCGTGGAGGAGGCCGTTGGTCTCCTGGTAGCAGTCCGCGAACTGGGTGTAGCAGAAGCCGCTGAGGCCGGGGATGGCGCGCACGGCCGCGAGCAGGCGGGTGTAGCGCTCGGCCAGTTCGTCGGCGGTGGCGCAGCGGGAGTAGCCCCAGGTGCCGCCCGGGTCATCGGACAGGGCCATGCCGCCGAACTCGGTGAGCATCACGGGGGCGTCGCCAGGCCGCTGGCCCGCGAGTGTCGTGCGGCGGCCGGCGACGCGCCCGTCCTCAAGCATCGCCGTGAGGGCCTGAGGCGTACCGTAGCGTGCGGTTAGGGTGGCGGGATCCTGCTCGTAGTCGTGGAGGCCGACGATGTCGGTCGCGGGGGCTTCCCAGCCGTCGTTCGTGATCACGGGGCGCGAGGGATCGAGGGCGCGTGTCAGGCGGTACACGCCTTCGGCGTAGTCGCGCTGGGCGGCCGGCGCAGCGAGGTCGGGCAGGCCCCATGATTCGTTGAAGGGCACCCAGGCGACGATGCAGGGGTGGCTGCGGTCGCGCTCGACCACGGCGGTCCATTCGCGCGTGAGGCGGAGCATCGAGGTCTCGTTGAACGCATAGGCGCTAGGCATCTCGCCCCAGACGAGCAGGCCGAGGCGGTCGGCCCAGTAGAGGTAGCGGGGGTCCTCAACCTTCTGGTGTTTGCGGACGCCGTTGAAGCCCATCGCCTTCGCCAGCTCCACGTCGCGGCGCAGCGCGTCGTCGTCGGGGGCGGTGAGGCCGGTATCCGGCCAGTAGCCCTGGTCGAGGGCCAGGCGCAGCCGGTACGGGCGCTCGTTCAGCAGGAAGCGATCGCCTTCGAGGCGCACCGAGCGCAGGGCGGTGTAGCTGTCGACGGCGTCGAGCACATGGCCGGCGCCGTCGAGCAACTCGAGGCGCGCGTCGAGGAGCGTGGGCTGCGACGGCCACCACAGCCAGCGGTTGCGCTCGCTGTCGATGCCGGGGTCGGGCAGGCCGATGCGGCGCGATACCCGCGCACCGTCGACCGTGTACGTGTCGTCGGCGACGACTCGGTCGCCGCGCGTGAGCCGTACGCGCAGGCGCAGGCCGTCGGCGGGCGGGCCGTCGATGCGGCAGTCGAGGCCGATCTCGAAGCGCTGGAGGTCGGACGACCAGCGGACGGCGCCGATGCGGGTGACGGGGACGTGCTCGAGCCAGACGGTCTGCCAGATGCCGGTGGTGCGTGGGTACCAGATGGCATGCGGCTGTAGTTCCCAGTCCTGCTTGCCGCGCGGCTGCGACAGGTCGTGGGGATCGTCCTCCGCGCGCACGACGATGGTCTGCGTCTCGCTGAGGCGGTGGCCGGCCGGGTGCAGCAGGTCGGTGATGTCGGCCGTGAACGGCGTGTAGCCGCCCTCGTGCGTGACGGCGAGCTGGCCGTTCACCCAGACCGTGGCCGCAAAGTCGACCGCACCGAAATGAATGAGCAGCCGCTGGCCGGGGGGCGGCTTGGCGACGCGCACGACGCGGCGGTACCAGCAGGCGCGGTAGAAACGCGTGTCGCCGATGCCGCTGGCCGGCGTCTCGGGCGCGAAGGGCGTTTCGATGGGACCGGCCCAGCGCACGTGATCGGGGGTGCGCCACGCGGCGTCGCGGTCGATGGCGAAGAGCCACGGCCCGTTGAGGTTGGTGGCGCCCGCGCGGCGGAGCTGCGGTCGTGGGTAACCGTGCATCAATGACCGATCTCTCGTGCGCTCATGCGGCGGCGTCTCTCGAATGTATCGGACTTCTCGCGAAGTTCGGCCTCCTCGCAAAGTATCGGCGGAGGCGATTGCGGGCGCGATTCGGATTCCCCTAAGGGTGCGTGCAGGAGCGCCGGTGATCCTGTGTGGTACGATCTTCGGGCAATGAGGCGGCTCAGCTACCGGCACGCCATCACCGCGTTCATCTTCACGGCCTCCTGGCTGGTCTTTGGCTTCCTGTTCCTCTTGACGCCCATCCCGGGCATGCTGGGCATCGCCGGAGAGCTGATTCAGGCCTGGATTCTGGTCACGCTCGTCGCGATGGGGGCCGCGGGCGGGCTGCTGACGCTGGCGGCGGTCAACGGGCTCTTCCCGCCGATCGTGCGCACGCCTATACGTCGCCCATCCGCTCAGTCCGCTCAGTCCGCTCAATCCGCACAGTCGGCCCAGGGGGCGCCCGACGCTGCGGGACAGCCGTGGTCGCGGCCTCTGCCGTCGCGGCCGCGCGACTCCTGATATGCCCACGGTCCACGTCAACGGCATCGACGTCTGGTACGAGCGCTCGGGAAGTCCGGGGCCGGTGCTGGTGCTGACGCACGGCTTTGCGGGGCCTTCGTCGAGCGGATGGGCTCCGGTCATTGAGGAGTTCAAGCGCCGGTACGATCTCGTGCTGTACGACGCGCGGGCGCACGGCCGGACAGCGGCTTCCCACGAGGCGCACGACGCGGTGCTGGATCCGGCGACGGTGACGGTGCCGCAATTCGCGGCCGACCTGGCGGCGCTGCTGGATGCGCTGGGCATCGAGCGCGCGCACATCGGCGGTGTGTCGATGGGCGGGATGATCAGCGCGCAGTTCGCGTGCGATTACCCGGAGCGGCTGCGGTCGCTGCTGCTGTGCGACACCCTGGCGGGTAACGGGCAGGGGCCGGACGAGACGGCGAACGGCGTCGAGCGGTCCATGGCCGAAGCGTTCGCGCGGATGGCGGAGATCGTGGAGAAGCACGGGCTGGAGGAGCTGGTGCGACGCGAGAACCGGTACCGGCGGGAGCAGGACCAGTACGCGCAACATTCGGCGTTGTCGTTCGACGAGCAGGACGCGAAGAACTGGCGCCAGAAGGTCGAGTGCATGACGAAGGAGGGGTTCCTGGCGGCGGACCGCGCGTTGCGGGAGCGGCCCGACCTGACCTCGCGCACGCCCGCAATCACTGCGCCTACGCTGGTGTCGTGTGGCGAGTGGGACCTGTTCTATCCGGGCGCCCTGCGTGATCACCGGCTCATCCCGAACTCACGGCTGGTGACGATCCGCGGCGCCGCGCACTCGACGCCCGACTACACTCCACAGCTCTGGCTGCGTGCCTGTACGGACTTCATCGCGGACGTCGAGGCGGGGGTGGACGTGCGGGGAGAGTTCGATTTGGCGAGTCAGCCGGTGAGCTGATCGGCCTGTCGGCCTGTCAGCCCGTCAGCTTGTCAGGGGCGGGTCGCGGTCTCGAGCTGCAGGAAGGCCTGCGCCGCGGGTTTGATGTTCTAGTCGGGCTCTTCGAAGACGAGGTGGTCGCCGGTTACTGTGCCGGTGCGGGCTGCGACGCCGGCGGGCAGCTCCACGGTGTGCTTGCCGCCCTTGCCGCCGAAGGCCAGCCACCAGGGGCGCAGGGCGTGCACGACTTTGGTCACGCGGCCGTCGTGATCGACGAACACGGCGTCGAAGCGCATGAACATGAAACAGGAGTGTATGGAGGCGCTCTTCGTTAGCAGAATGCCACCGCCCTCGGGAAGGCTGCGGCGGAACATGAGCCCCCAGAAGCGCGCCCAGTACGACGATGCGAGGCGGGCGTCGGTGGCGAGGACGGTGCCGCGGTCCGTGTTGCGGACGGAGAAGCGCTTGAGTTTCGTGGGCACGTCAATCCTTCAGCGCGAGGTAGATGATGTACGCGCAGCCGTTGAAGAACCAGCCGAGGATGACCCATGCTGGGCCCATGTTTAGGGCGATGGCGGCGTATACCAGGGTGAAGGCCAGGATGGCGTGCCAGTTGCGACGCATCGACCGTAAGAAGTCGGTCATCATGGTGATGCTACGCCTCCGGGAGCAAGAATTGCAACTCTGCGTACGCGGATGATCGGCCGAGCCGATGCTATGCCCCTGTGAAATCATCGGCGCGCCCGGCGGCGTCCGCACAGTAGGGAGGTCTCCTACGGCGGTGGCGGGTTGGAGCATCAGCGACATAACGGAATCACACCCGAGGTGGGTGCTGCTGGCAAGAGCAAAGGCGAGCCTATTAGAGCGGCGGGACGGCGACGAAGCGGGCGCGCTCTGCTCCAAACGCGATCTCGTCGCCGTCTTCGAGGACCACGACCGATAGGGCGGGTGCGGCGCCGCCGATGCGGATGCGCTTGCTGTTGTGCCGTAGCAGGAATCGGTCGTTGTGACGCCAGACGCTGGCCGTGGCGCGCCCATCGGCGAAGGAGACGACGTTGCCATCCAGCTCGACGCGCATGCCGGCGCGGGGGCCGGCGGTGAAGACGATCTCGCCCAGGGCAGCGAACCCGGCGGCGGCCTCCTGGGGGGTATCGTCGGCGGGCTCGTCGGGCGCGACCGGCAGGAGCTGCCGGAGACCCAGCAGCCGCGCGTCGCGCGCGTCGGGAGGGGCGCTACGTTCGCGCCCGAAGCCAAAGAGGCCGCGCTTCTTCTCCGTCACCGGACGTTCCTTGCGGGGTTGCGGACCTGCGGGAGTCAGGGGGCGGAGCGCAGGTCTGAGCGTTGCCCACAGTGTACCTGCCTGGCGGTCGCGGTCGTATCGCGCGCGGAGCTGCGGGTTGCCGAGCACGCGGTAGGCCTCGTCGCGCAGGTAGCGGGCGACGCTACGCTCGGGCGCAGGCTCCACTCGGGCCAGCAGACCGTACGCCAGCTCGATGATGTCGGCGCCAGCGGCGGGGTCGAGACAGAGGGCGGCGTAATAGTCGCGCGGGTCGGTCGTGGCTCCGGGTGGGGCATCGCTCTCGCGCCGCTCGGCCATCGCGGTGGCGTATGCGGCGTGCAGCACACGCAGAGACGGCCGCGCATCCGGTCCGGCCTGGGCTGCCAGCCGCCGCGCGAGCGTGAAGTACGCCTCGACGACGAGCAGCCGCGGGGCCGCCGGGTGCAGTTGCAGCGCGGCGTAGTGTCCGGTGGGCAGCACTCCCTGCGCCCGCAGCATGCGCGCTCCTTGCTCCTAGAACTGGTCGAAGGCGTTGATGATGATGGGGCCCAGGACGACGATGAACAGCGCCGGCAGGATGCAGAAGACGAGAGGGAAGACCATCTTCGGGGCTGCCTGCCGGGCGAGTTGCTCGGCGCGCTGGCGGCGGCGCATCCGGAGCTGGCGGGCCTGCGTGCGCAGCACCAGGGCCACGCTGGTGCCCAGCGTCTCGGCCTGGATGATCGAGTTCACGAAGACATTCACGTCCGGGATGTCGATGCGCTCGGCCATGCTGGTGAGCGCCTCCTTCCGGGTCTGACCGAGCGCCTTCTCGCGCAGCATGCGGCCGATCTCGACGCCGACCGGCCCCTTCTGGCGTTCGGCGACGCGTTGGAATGCGAAGTCGAGGCTGAGGCCCGCCTCCACGCACGTGGTCAGCAGGTCGAGGCTGTCGGGCAGGGCTTTCCAGAACTCGTTCTGGCGGTTCTTGGCGCGGCGGCGGAGGATCATGAGCGGCGCGGCGAGCCCGAACGCGGCGACGGCCGGCACCAGCAGCAGCATCCGCCCGGGCGTGCCTGCCGTGCCGACCATCATCAGCACGAATACGGCGACGGCGGGCGCGGTGGCCATCACGAGGACGATCGAGAGGAACGTTGAGAGGCTCATCGTACTGTCGGAGATCATCAGCCAGCGGCGCGCGCGGCCGATGAGCGACGTGGGCAGCACGTTGACGATGCGGGTGGTGATGCCGTGCACGGCGGGGAACATGACGCGCTGTGTGAAGGGGTCGTCCTGCTCGACGAGGGCGCGGCGCTGGGCGGAGAGCGCGCGCACGCGGTCCTCCATGACGTTCTTGCTGCGCGCGTACCACAGCCCGAAGAGCGCGAGGGAGCCAAAGACAAACATCGCGGCCAGTGCTGGAATCATGCCTGGATCTCCATCGCTAGATCTCCACGTCCAGGATCCGCCGGATTGCGAAAAAGCCCACGAACTGGAGCACGGCGCCGATGGCCAGCAGGATCAGGCCCGAGTTCGTGGTGAAGAGCAGGCTGGTCTGGTCCCAGTTGATGAGGCTGAACAGCGCCAGCAGCCCCAGCGGCCAGACAGTCAGCACGCCGCCGGAGAAGCGCTGCTGGGCCGTCATGGTGCGCACCTCGCCGATGAGCCGCTCCTTTTCGCGGAGTTGCTCGCCCACATTGTCGAGGATCTCGGACAGGTTGCCGCCGCTGGTGCGCTGGATCAGGACGGCGGTGACCAGGAGGTTCATCTCCTCCGTATCGCAGCGGGCCAGCAGGCCGTTCAGCGCGTCCTCGACCGAGGCGCCGACGTTCATGTCGACGACCATGCGGGTGAACTCGTCGGCGACGGGCGGCTGCATCTGGTCCGCGACCATGGAGACGCCGTGCTGGAAGGCGAAGCCGGCGCGCAATGCGTTGGCGATCATCTGCGTGGCCTCGGGCAGTTGCCTCGTGATTTCGTCCACGCGGCGCTGGCGCACCATGCGGACCCAGAAGCTGGGCAGCACGAAACCGAGGCCCGCCACGGCGAGGCCAAAGAGGAGCGCGAGGCTGTTGCCCCGTCCCATGAACGCCACCAGCATGAAGGCGATGAGCGCCAGCGAGCAGCGGATGATCACGTACTCACCGGTCCGGAGCTTGAGGCCAGCGGCCTCCAGATCGACCGTCATGCGCTGGGCCCAGGCGCTCTGCAGCAGCCAGTCGCGCAGCACCGGGAACGACGAAGGTCCGCGGCGGCGCACCTCGTCCCACGACAGGCCCTTGCGCTGGGCCTGCTGCGGCTCGACGAGCACGCGTAGCCGGCGCTCGGTGGGCTTGATGCGGCCGCGGCGCGCCAGGAGGATGCCGAACAGCAGGATCGTTGCGGCGGTGGCCAGGGCTGCCAGCAGTTCCAGCATCATCGCGCACGCTCCGCGTACCCCAGCCCCATGCTGGCCAGGTCGACGCCGCTGAGCGAGAACTGGTCGGTGAAGCTGGGGACGATGCCTGTCGGCTCGAGGCGGCCGATGACGTTGCCCTTGTCGTCGATGCCTTCCTGCTCGAAGGAGAAGATGTCCTGCATGACGATGGTCTCGCCCTCGCGGCCGGTGATCTCGGTCACCTGTGTGATGCGGCGGCGGCCATCGGCGAAGCGGGCGAGCTGGACGACCATGTGCAACGCCGCGGAGATCTGCTCGCGGATGGCGCGGATGGGCAGGTCGAAGCCGGCCATCATGACCATGTTTTCGATGCGGAAGATGGCGTCGCGCGGGGAGTTGGCGTGGACGGTGGTGAGCGAGCCCTCGTGGCCGGTGTTCATGGCCTGGAGCATGTCGAAGGCCTCGGCGCCGCGGACCTCACCGATGACGATGCGGTCGGGGCGCATGCGGAGGGCGTTGCGCACGAGGTCGCGCTGGGTGACCTCGTTCTTGCCCTCGATGTTCGCGGGTCGCGCCTCCATCGAGATCACGTGAGACTGCTGCAGCTTCATCTCGATCGGATCCTCGATCGTGATGATGCGCTCGGTGTTGGGCACGTAGGCGGAGAGCGCGTTGAGCAGGGTGGTCTTGCCGGTACCGGTACCGCCGGAGATGACGATGTTCAGCCGCTGGCCGACGCAGGCACGCAGGAACTCGCCCAGCTCTTTCGACATGGTGCCGTTCTTTACGAGGTCTTCGACCTTGTACTTCTCGCGGCGGAACTTCCGGATGGTCATGGTGGGAGACCGCGGCACCAGGGGCGGGATGATGATGTTCACGCGGGAGCCGTCGGGGAGGCGCGCGTCGACGTAGGGCGCCGATTCGTCGACGCGGCGGCCCAGCGGGGCGATGATGCGCTCGACGATCCGCATGATGTGCTGGTTATCGCGGAACTTCAGCGGCGAGCGGTAGATCATGCCGTCGCGCTCGTAGTAGATCTCGTCGGCGGCGTTCACCATCACTTCGGAGATGGTGTCGTCTTCGATGATGGGCTGGATGGGGCCGAAGCCGATGGCCTCGTCGATGACGCGCTTGATGACACGCTCGCGGTCGTCGCCCAGGAGCGAGGGGAACTCCTGGGTCACGAGCTGGCGGGCGGCGACGGTCACGGCTTCGCGCGCCCGGCCTGTATCGAGCTTCTCGATGGCGCCGAGGTCCAGCTCCTGGAGCATGCGCTGGTGGACGGCGTGGACGGCCTCGAACCACTCGCCGTCGCCGTCGGCGTCGTCCATGGCGAGGCGCTGGTTTCGCCAGATCTCTCGTGCTCGCGCGTCGATCGCCATCGTTACCTCGAACTTAGAACCTCGAACTTAGAACCTGACCAGACTTCGCGACCCGCGCGGGCTGAAAGCCCGCGCGCGAAGCGCGAGCTTAGCTTTCTGCTACGGCGGGGCGCCACTTGAAGCCGGGGAGTTGGAGCTTGCCGCCCTTGTCGATGCGGCCGCCGGCGATGACGGTCGCCAGGTCGCTGAGGCTCCTGGCGGCGATGGACTGCGGGGCCGTGATGACGATGGGCTGGCCCAGGTGGGTGCCCTGGCGCACCTTCTTGTCGTAGGGGATGTTCCAGAACACGTCGCGCTGCAGCGCGTCCTGCACGACGCTGGGCCGCACGCCGTCGTCGGGCGAGATGGCGTTCATGACGATGCGGACGCGCTCCTGGGAGTACGAGAGCATCTTCAGCGCCTGCATGGCCTCCAGCGAGTCCTTCACGCTGGCGTACTCCGTGGTGGTGACCCAGAGGACGATGGTGGCGATCTCGACGGCCATCTCCGCCAGCTCGTTGAGCATGCCGGAGGTGTCGAGGATGACGGTGTCGTAGTTGCTGGCGAGGAACTCGACCGAGCGGCGCACCTGGTCGGGCGAGATCTTGCGCCACTCCAGCACGGTGGGGCCGGCCATGACGTCGAGGTCGGTCAGCTCGTGCTTCACGACATAGCGCTCGATGTCGTCGCGCTCGATCATGTCGAGGTCGCGCACCATGTCGAACAGGGTGCGTTCGGGCCGCACGTCCAGCATGCCGGCGATATCGCCGAAGCCGTTGTCGAGATCGACGATGATAACGGACGCGCGGTCCATGCGGGCCATGGCGACGGCGAGGTTGGTGCTGATGGTGGACTTGCCGATGCCGCCCTTCGCGCCGAAGACGGTGATGATGGTGCCGGCGGTGGCGGCGCCGGGGAGCTGGCCAAGCTGGCGCAGCTTGCGCTTCTCCTCGGCCTCCAGCGCCATCATGACGCTCTGGCGCAGGGTCTCGGGCTTGATGGGCTTGGCCAGGTAGTCGCGGGCGCCGGCCATCATCGCCTTGCGGACGACCTCGAGGTCCTTGGTCTCGCTGTAGACCAGGATGGGCATATCGGGCATGAGGCTCTGGAGGGCCTCGACGGTCTGCAGCGGGCGCTCGATGGGCTCGGTGACGCCGAGGAAGACGACGTCGGGGCGCACTTCCTGGGCGGAGGAGACCGCCTCCATGCCGAAGCCGCACTCGCCGGCGATGGTGAGGCCGCTGGCCTTCACGATCTGTTTCGCCTCGAAGCGCGCCTGGATATCCGTATCGATGATGAGCGCCGATGGGTTTTTTGCCACTTGGTTCCCCGCGGTCCGTTCAAGCCCTGCTCTTGCCGTCTCTCTGTTCTTACTCCGTCGGCAGCGTGACGGGCCCGACGGGCAGCACCTCGTCGTCGCCCTGGCCGCGCAGCACCAGGTACACGGCGCCCTGGTCCTGGGCCAGCGCCAGCAGCGGCGCGTCGCCCGGCTCCACGGCCAGCGTCACGGTCTTCGCCTTCTCGTTGGCGCTGGTGTCGTCGGGCCGTGTCGAAAGCTCGCCCGATGCGGTGTCGGTCTCGATGGGGTTGCCGTCCTTGTCGAGCCGGGTGACCGGCTTCTGGGTGGTCTGGGCGACGGCCAGCACCTCGATGTCCTGCAGCAGGGTCACGGCGCGCGGCGGGCCGTCGCCGTCCTGGTCCTCCATGATGACGATGATATCGACGCGGTCGCCGGCGACGACGAGGCCGCCGACGATGGTGTTCTCATCGACCTCCAGCGCGGCGGCACGCATGCCCGGGGGCACGATGGCGCTGAGCGTGCTGTCGCCGTCAGCCTCGGTCTGGCCCAGCTTGGTGGCGGTGAACTGCTCGCCCCTGGCCATGTTCTGGCGCACGACGAGGCCATCGAGGCCGTCGCGCGTGGTGAGCGCGCCCTCCACGATGCCGTTGGCGGGCAGGGTGGCGAGCTGCAGCATATCGCCAGAGATGCGGGTGCCGGCGGAGATCTCCTGCGAGGCGACGACGACGTCGATCGTGTCGCTGAAGCCAGCGCTGCCGCCACCGCCGTTGTCCTCGCCCAGGCCACTGAGGGCGGCGAAGACCAGCACGGCGGCCAGCACGGCGAAGGCGATGGCCCCCATGAAGATGAGCCGGTTCTGGCGTTCCGGGTTGGCGGAAGCGATGGTCCGTGCCATTGATCCTGTCCTTACTATCCCGTCTCTACTGTCAACGAGGCGCGCCGCCCCTCCGTATCAGGCCGGCCTGCGGCCGAAGCCGGAGCCGCCGCCTCAGGGAGGTTCCGTCGAAAGGCCGCGCCCGGCGATTTCATACGCCACACCCTGGAAGATGTCGCCGAGGTCTATGGCGTTCGCTTCGTTGTAGTGGTCGTTGGTACCCGGATTCGAGGACGCGATGCACTTTAGCAGTCGCCGGTTCGCGACATCGTCATCCTGACCGTTCCCGATGGCATTGCAGAAGCCGGGATTGACGTCCCATATCGTCCCGTCCTCGATATCACAGACGTTAAGGCCCACGACGTAGATCTCGACGCCCTGAGCCTTCAGGTCGTCCGCCATCTCCATCGTCTTGGTGTCGAGACCGCGTTCAGCCGGGCTGGGTGCATCGTCGCAGTCGAAGTTGTTGTTGCTGTTCTGGTTGTTTGGGATGCAGTCCGGAGGCAGTTGGAGCTCAGCCTGGGCATCCGGGTCGACCGGGTAGTAGTTCTCCCCGTCCGTCAGTAGGACCAGGAAGCGTTGAGCCTCAGGATTCTGATTCATCCCGGGCCCGGCCAGGATCTCGCCGGATTCAAACATCCCCAGGCACACGTTCGTGGATGAGCCCGGCATCGTCGCGGCGAATCTGTTGCGGAGCAAGTCTGGGTCTTTGCCGAGGCAGAGCACCCAAGACGACGATGGTGGGTTACCGCAATCGGTTGCGTCTATGCCTAAAGATGGCACGCAGGAGCCCGCCCCGCTTGGCGGGTTGTAGCACGCGCGGTAGGGCGCATACCCGACCTGCACGTTCCCTTCATCGGGATCGTCTCCCAGCAGGATCGTAACGAAGTCATTCGCCGCTTTCCGCGCTTCACGGATCGGACAACCGACGTTATCTTGCGCCGGGCTGCACCCATTGTCCATGCTGCCGCTGGCGTCGATGGACATCACCGTGTCCAACGGGGCGATGCGGAACGAGACGCGGGCGAAGGACGTGTACCCTACGTCGAAGTTGATGCCGCCGAAGAAGGCGCCGAACAGGTTGACCGCCTCCTTCTGAATCGAAACGCGGACGGAATCGCAACCGACCTCACCGGCTTCGGATGGACAAGGACTGATCGGGAGCACGGGGTCACTGCGCTGCTCGTTCTTGCAGAACCCATCCGGCGGAAAGGCGATGGTGTTGCTGCAGAAGTAGGCAACGCGGACGTCTGCGTTGTCCAGCTCACCGTACCCGTTGCGGCCAGCCCAGTCGTAGACCGCCGTGCAAGCATCGGTGTCGCAGGCTCCTTCGGTGTACACGGTATCGACCACTGGATCGGCGGGGAGGTCCCTGATTGCAGCGAGCGCTGCCAGATCGGCGGCCCGGGCGATGCCGCGACGCTCGCTGAGCCACATGCTGTAGTCGATGCCGATCACAGCGGCGGCCATGATGACCGTGATCACCGCCGTGAAGATGATGAACACCTGCCCGCGCTCGTCCGCGTGCACAAGTTTCGTGAGATGACGAACGGAGGCCGACCCATTCATGAGCAAATGTTCCCGGGGTTGGGGTCGTCCAGCGCTACCTCAAGACGCGCGCTGCCGGTTACGTCGATGGTGAACGAGCTTGGGACGATGGCCCCGAAAAGGCCCGCGGCGCTCTTCAGGAAGCTGGGCTGGTACGCGTAGATCACCTGCACATCGATGGCGTCCCCCGCTCCGATCTGGGTGTCACCGTCCATGTCGGTAAAGCAGATCACAACGTCGTTGAGTTCGACTAGTCCGTGCGACTGATCGCTGGTCCGCTGTTGCACATACGCCCCTACGTCGGCGTTGTCGCGGAGGGCGCCATACCTCGCGCCCTCGCGGACGGCGTGCTGGAGCGTAGCCTGGCGCTGAAAGCCGAGACCGGCTTCGACGATCGCGAACAGGAAGAAGACCAGCAGAGGGAAAACGATGGCGAACTCGACCAGTCCCTGGCCGAGTTCGCCTCGCTCTTGCTTCTTACGCATGGCGGCCCTGTGGCCTATCTGTCTGGTGACCTAGCTTCCGCAGCCATCCTGAATGCCGATGCATTCAGTGACCTCTACTCCGAAATCCTCGACGGCACCGGCAATGTCGATTCCAGCCACTGTTCCGCCGATGAGGACGAAACCAGCCACCAGCGCAATCGCGCCGGCGAGGACGGCGTACTCCATGATGTCCTGGCCGCGCTCTTCCTTGATTCGGGCGACGAGGGAGCCGACCGTGCTGGTCACCCACGTCATCGCTGAAAGCATGACTGTGTTAATCACTGAACCCTCCTGCACTTGACCAACAGGTCGTGTGAACTTACATACCCCGCCACCCGCGGGGAGATGTCCTTGTTCGGGGGCGGACGCGGTGGGCGCCGCCGGGGCGGCCCGCGGGCCTGCCGTCGCTGTCACCTACAACGCGCGCCTGACGCGCACTGTTGCGGCTCCGCTCCTTGACAGAACGCGCACCCAGCGACCGTCGCCAGGTGCGGCGCAGACCGTCGACCAGACAGCCGGGTCGCGGCTGCCTGCGAATCTGTCGTTAGCTTCAATCGGATATGCCCGGGCCGCGCCACCCACGATGCCCGTGCGCCTGCGGGAAGGCGATCGGAACGTAACACCGGGCCCATAGGGTGTCAAGCTGGTTGGTTGACAATTTCCTACTGTGCAAACCGAACGTAATGCCGGGGCGGAGGGAATGGGGATCGCGAACAACGTCGAAATGGGCTGATGCGCTCAGCGCTGCCGGGTCCCGGCCTCGCCATCGGGCCAGCGGGGGGCCTCGAGGTCGCCTTCGGGGTCCGTCAGCCGGACGAGCCCGGCTGAGCGGTCGATGGTCACGCAGGCGTAGTCGAGGATGTCACGGCCCAGGATGCTCGGAAATCCCGTCGCGGTGAGAGGATCCACGACCGCGATCGTGCGCTGGATCTGGATTCGGCCCTCAGGCTGGCTGTCGAAGAAGATCGTAGCAGGCGCGATGCGCACCGGATGGCTGCCGCCGAAACCTCCGATCACACCTCCGGGAAACGTGCTGAAGTCCCCGAACTGGGGTGTATTTGGGTTGTCGGGGTCGGGGACGTACACCGAGAGCTCGGCGCCAGTGTCAACGAGGAACCAGACCTGGCCGGTGGCGCGGGCGATCCCCTGAAACAGCAGACGTCCCGGAAGCCGTGGCGCTCCCTGCAGGAAGCGGCCTTCTATGCGCACGTCGAGAAGATGTACCTGCGGTCTCGCGGCAGGAAGTAGAAGCGGATGGTCGTCTCGCTGGCCTTGCCCGCCACCTGGAGCAGGTGCTGGAACTCAGCCGAGTCGGTGTGGTGAGCCACGACTCCGCTCGCGTCCATCCCAACCCACTCGCCTGGGTATTGCTCGGCGAGTTCGGCGTTGTGTGCGATGAGGTACTCGTTGGCGCCGCGCGTGACGTCGAAGATGCGGCCGTAGCGCTCGTCGTCCTGCGGCGATACAGGCTGGAAGCCTGGCATGCGGCCGTGGGAGGTCGGGATGGCGTTCATCGCGTCTTGGTCTGGGTCCTCAGGCAGCGGGTGCAGATCTTCACGCGGACGGACTGGCCGGCGACGTGGATGACCTGCTGGTGGAGGTTGGGGCGGAATGCGCGGTTGGTCTTGTGCGCCTCCCGCTCCCAGCGGCCCGAGTGGCGGTGGCGGATATTGCGGCCGAACGTCGTGCCCTTGCCGCAGACTGCGCAAATCGCAGGCATCGTGCTTTCTCCGTGTTAGAATCGTGAACCCGTAACCTTAACATTTGGCCCGATCCCCGGGCAACCACTGCCGATGCCACCACCCCCCGCCCCCGCAGACTCCGCGGACCCGGCTGACATCGACGGCCCGGCGCTGGCCCGCGCGCTGCTTGGCGCCGAGCGCGCGCTGGAGCTGCAGCGGGAGGCGCTGAACGCGATCAACGTGTTCCCGGTGCCCGACGGCGACACTGGCACGAACATGTTCATGACGATGCGCGCGGCTTGCGACGCCGTGCGCGGCCTGGCGGGCGAGCCGGTGGCCTCCGAAGTGGTGGCGGCGGCGGCGCGAGCGGCGCTGATGGGGGCGCGCGGGAACTCGGGCGTCATCCTGTCGCAGATCCTTACGGGCATGGCGGCCTTCGAGGGTACGGCGGCCGTACTCGAAGGGCCGGTACTCGCGGCGGCACTCGAACGCGGCCGGTCTGCGGCATACCGCGTGATCTCAAACCCGCGGGAAGGCACGATCCTGACGGCGATCACCGCGGCCGCGAGCGCGGCGGGCCAGCATGCGGGTGAGGCGCCGGTCGCGGTGCTCGCGTCGGCGGCAGCGGCGGCGCAGGAGGCGACCGACCGGACGCCGGAGCTTCTGCCGGTGCTGAAGGAGGCGGGCGTCGTCGACGCGGGGGCGCAAGGGCTGGCCATCATCCTCGACGCGATGGTGCGCAGCCTGCGGGGCGAGGAAGTCGCGGCGCCGCGTGACTTCGGCGCCATCGACGAGGCGTGGCTTTCGGCGACGCGCGCCGTGCACGACGCCGGCGACCGGTCGGGCTTCTGCACGGAGTTCGTGGTCACGGCGGCGGCGCTGGACCCGGAGGTGGTCCGCGCCCGGCTGTCATCGATAGGCGACAGCGTGCTGGTGGTCGGGGGCGACGGCGCGGTGCGGGTACACGTACACACGGCCGCGCCGGAGGAGGCGTTCGCGTACGGCCGGACGCTGGGCGCGGTATCGAACGAGAAGGCGGAGGACATGGAGGCGCAGTTCCAGATGCTGGCGTCGCATGCTCCGGCTCCGGCTCCGGCGGGCGCGCGCGTCGCGATCGTCGCCGTGGCGGCGGGCGCGGGAATGGAAGCGCTGTTCCGGTCGCTGGGTGCGGCGGCTGTCGTGCACGGGGGCCAGACGATGAACCCGAGCGCGGGCGAGATCCGCGATGCGATCGCGGCGGCCGGCGGCTCGGACACGATCGTGCTGCCGAACAACAAGAACATCGTGCTGGCGGCGCAGCAGGCGGCGCGCGAGCTGGGCGAGCGCGTGCACGTGGTGCGGACGCGCAGCATCCCACAGGGCGTGGCGGCGATGGTCGCGTTCAACGCCGAAGCGCCGTCCGCCGACAACGTCGCGGCGATGGAGGCGGCGATCGCCGACGTGCGCACCGGCGAGGTGACGCTGGCGGCGCGGGCGACGAGGATTCACGGCATCGACGTGCGCCGGGGGCAACCGATCGCATTAATCGACGGCGACCTGGCGCTGGCGTCGGAGACCGTGGCCGGGGCGGCGTACGCGTGCGCGGCGCGCGTGCTGGAAGGGCGTTCGGGCGCGATCGTCACGCTGTATTACGGCGAGGGCGAGACGGCGGAGGCAGCCGAGACGCTGGCCGCGCGGCTGCGTGATGCGTTCGGATGCGAAGTGGAGGTGGTGGACGGCGGGCAGCCGCACTATCCGTACCTGATCGGGGTGGAGTGAGCATGACCGTCTTCGTTGTCACCGACAGCACCAGCGATATCCCGCGCGAGCTGGCGGAACAGTACGGGATCACGATGGTGCCGCTGAGCGTGACGTTCGGCGACGAGTCGTTCCGGGACGGCGTCGATCTGGGCGCGGACGAGTTCTACGCGCGGTTGCAGTCATCGAAGCAGCTCCCGACGACGTCGCAGCCGCCGCCCGCGCTGTTCCAGCACGCCTACGAGCACCTGGTGACGCGAGGCGAAGTCGTCTCGGTGCATCTCTCGCACAAGTTCAGCGGCACGGTCGAGACGGCGCGCTCGGTCGCCCGCGAGGTGGCCGCGGAGAAGATCACCGTCGTCGATTCCGGGTTCGTGTCGATGCCGTTGGGCATGTGCGCGCTGGCGGCAGCGAGGGCGGCGCAGGCCGGCGCGGCGCGGGCGGAGTGCGCGGCCGCGGCGGAGTCCGTCGCGCGGCGGCTGAAGCTGCTGGTGACGTTCGAGACGCTGGAATACCTGCGGCGGGGCGGGCGCATCGGCCGGGCGTCGGCCTTCGTGGGCGGGCTGCTGAAACTGAAGCCGATCCTCACCGTGCAGGACGGGGAGGCGCACCCGGTCGCGCGGGTGCGCTCGCGCCGGAAGGCACTCGACGAGCTGCTGGCGCTGGCCTTGAGCGCGGAGCGCGTCGACGACGTGGCGGTGATGCACACGACCACGCCACAAGATGCCGACGATCTCGCGGCGCGCGTGCGGGAAGCGCGGCCGGGCGTGCCGGTGCACATCGGGCGCTTCGGGCCGGCGCTGGGCGTACACGGTGGCCCGGGCATGCTGGGGCTGGCTGTCGTCGAGAGTGAGTCAGTGTAGGGGCGCGGGCTGTCGCGTCCGCTAACGATGCCAGCAGCCAGGAGCTGAGCGCTAACTGTCCCGGATCGGGGCGGTGTCGCCGTCGGTGAAGGCGTCGACCTTGCTCTGGAAGATGTCGGGCAGAACTTTCGTGACTGGGGTCGCGACGTTGAGGAGGCGCGTGGCGAACTCCGACTGGTCGATCTCCTGGTCCATGTCCCAGAAGGGGTACGTCACCATGAGGATGAGCAGCGCCTCGATGAGGATGAAGCCCTTCACGGCGCCGAAGCCTGCGCCCAGGAACTGGTCGGCCATGCCGAGCTGCAGGACCTGGATCATGGGGTGGACGACCATGGCCAGCAGTTGGCCGGCGACGGTGATCGCCCCGAAGATCACCAGGAACGACACGGCGCTGGCTACCGTCTCGTTGTCGATGCTGGTGAGCATCGAGTCGCGCAGGTCGTCGTAGAAGATGCCGGCGACGACGATGCCGGCCAGCGTCGAGGCGAAGGCGATGACCTCGCGTACTAGCCCACCCTGGAACGCCGTCACCACGAAGAACAGCATGATGACGACGATGGCTGCGTCTAACCAGGTCACGGTCCCGGCCTCCGATGTTCGAACGCTACCTTTAGAACATCGGCCATATCGCCCGCGAACACGAACCGCAGATCCCTCAAAACCGGGGCGGGGACATCGCTGAGGTCCTTCTCGTTGCGCTTGGGTAGAACAAATGTCTTGATTCCAGCGCGGTGTGCGGCCAGGATCTTCTCCTTCAGTCCGCCCACCGGCAGCACCCGGCCGCGCAGGGTGATCTCGCCCGTCATGGCCACATGCCGGCTGATGGGGCGCTTGGTCAGGGCGGAGATGAGCGCGGTGGCGATGGTGATGCCGGCGCTGGGGCCCTCCTTCGGGACGGCGCCCGCCGGCACGTGGACGTGGATGTCCGTCTTCTCGAACGTCTCGGGCGGGATGCCCAGGTCCTTCGACCGCGACCGCGCGTACGACAGGGCGGCCTGCGCCGACTCGCGCATCACGTCGCCGAGCTGGCCGGTGAGCGTCAGGTTGCCCTTGCCGGGCATCAGCGTCACCTCGACGCCGAGCACGTCGCCGCCCAACTCCGTGCGCGCGACGCCTGTAGCCACGCCGACCTCATCCTTCTCCTCGGCCGCACCCCAGAAGAACTTCGGCGGGCCCAGGTACTCCTCCAGGTTGGCGTTGCTGATGCTGACGCCGGGGCGCACGGCCGGCGCCGTCTTCAGCCGGGCCTTCGCCAGCGATTTCGCCGCAGCCGCCCGCGACGGCCGCGCTACCAGCACCGGCGCACCGGCCATGCGGCGGGCGACCTTGCGGCAGATGCCGCCGATCTCGCGCTCCAGGTTGCGTACGCCGGCCTCGCGCGTGTACTCGCGGATGATCTTGCGTAGGGCGCCGGTGGTGAACGAGAGCTGCAACTTGCTGAGGCCGTGCTCCTGCAACTGTTTCGGCACCAGGAACTGCTGCGCGATGTGTAGCTTCTCGTCCTCGATGTAGCCGGGCAGCTCGATCACTTCCATGCGGTCGCGCAGCGCGGGGATCACGGGGTCGAGGATGTTCGCGGTGGCGATGAACATCACCTTCGAGAGGTCGTAGTCGACGTCGAGGTAGTGGTCGCTGAAGGCGTGGTTCTGCTCCGGATCCAAGACCTCCAGCAGCGCCGACGAAGGGTCACCGCGGAAGTCGGTGCCGAGCTTGTCGATCTCATCGAGCATGAACAGCGGGTTGACGGTGCCCGCCTGCTTCATGCCGTGGACGATGCGGCCGGGCAGCGCGCCGACGTACGTGCGGCGGTGGCCACGGATTTCCGCCTCGTCGCGTATGCCGCCCAGCGAAACGCGCACGAACTTCCGGCCCAGCGCCTCGGCGATCGAGCGGCCCAGGCTGGTCTTGCCGACGCCGGGCGGGCCCACGAAGCAGAGGATGGGGCTGCGGTGCTTTTCCTTCGCCAGCGCGCGCACGGCCATGAACTCCAGGATGCGCTCCTTCACCTTTTGCAGGCCGAAGTGATGCTGGTCGAGGATCTTCGCCGCGTGCTCCAGGTCGAGGTTGTCATCGGTTGCCTTCAGCCAGGGCACGGAGGTGAGCCAGTCGAGGTAGTTGCGGATGACGCCGACCTCGGGCGAGGCGGAGGGGATCCCTTCCATGCGGCGCAGCTCGTCTTCGGCTTTCTTGCGCGCGTCCTCGGGCATGCCGGCGGCGGCGATGCGTTCGCGCAGGTCGTAGGCGTCTTTTGCCGCGGGGTCGGTCTCGCCCAGCTCGCGCTGGATGGCCTTCATCTGTTCGCGCAGGAAGTACTCGCGCTGCGACTTGTCCAGCTCCTCCTGCACGCGGGTGTGGATCTTGCCCTGCAATTCGAGGACGTCGAGCTCCTTCGCCAGGTGGATGCTGATCTTCTCCAGCCGCTGGCGCGTGTCGATGGTCGCGAGGATATCGGCGCCCTGCTCGTCGTCGAGGTTCAGCGACGACGCGACGAAATCGGCGAGCAGGCCCGGCTGCTCGACGTTCATCGCCAGCACGTAGGCGTCTTCGGGGATGCTGGGCGCCAGGCGGGCGACCTTCTCGAACAGGGCGAGGACCGCGCGCCGCAGCGCTTCGGAGGCGACGGTGTTGTCGTCGAAGTCCTCAATGGGCTCGACGCGCGCCATGTAGTAGGGCTCCGCCCGGACGATCTCGACGACGCGCAGACGGCGGAAGCCCTGGACCCACACCTGTGTGGTGCCGTCGGGCAGGCGGAGCGCGCGCTGGATATTGGCCTCGGTGGCATAGGGGTAGATGTCGGCCTGGGTGATCTCGGTGAGCGAGGGGTCCTTCTGGGTGACGACGGCGCACATGCCGTCAGCGTTGGTGCTGTCCTCGACGGCGCGGAGGCTGCTGCGGCGGCCGATGAGGATGGCGCCCGCGGTGTTGGGGAACAGGAGGCCGCGCCGCCTTGGGAGCAGCGGCAGGATCATGGTGTCGTCTACAGGCGACCGCCGGCGGGGCATGGCCGCTCTCCTTCGTCGGTGGTGCGGGCGGCGGCGCCCGCTTCGGGATGGACGCGGGGGAATTGTTCGCCCACGCGATCAGATTCTCATCGAGTCTAGCACGCCCTGCAATTGCGGTAATCCCCGAGGAGAGGCGGTTGGCGGGCCGCGCGATCCGGGATGGCCCCTGGCGCCGGCCAAGGAACTTGGAAGCCGCGCCGAGGACAAGCGAGGTAGGTACTAGACGGTTACCGTGGAGGGGAGCATGATACTGACTGTCAATCGGACCCCGCACGAGATGGACCTCTCACGGCATGGACCTCTAAGGTAGGCCAATGAGCAACCACCTTCGCCTCGTCTCGAGCTTTGTGATCCTCACTACTCTCTTGTTCGTCTCACCGGGCCAGATACAGGCCGAAGTCGCTGCGTTCGACTGGCAAAGGATGCTCCCCGGCACTCCGTGGACAAATGGTGGGTTTGGCGCGGTGGATTCAAGTGGACACGTTTACGTGGCGTCTTACGCCGCCTATCAGATGCCGTCCGAGGGCATAAGGAAGTACTCGCGAGATGGTGCATTACTTTGGACGAGTTTGAACGACCCTTGTGCGTCTCCTTGCGCTGCTCTGTATATGACTGACTTCGAGTTCGCCATGAGCGAGCAATACTTCTGGATTGTCGGGACAGCTGGTGATCCGAATACCTTCACTCCAACCGACTGGTACGTCTCCAAATACGATAGCAACGGGAACCTACTGTGGAGCCAGATGTGGAATAACTCGGCGGCTGACTTTGGGTCAGCGATTAGTACCGATAGTTCGGACAACGTGTACGTTCTCGGAACCACCCAGCCTGGGTCACACAGGTACAGCGTTATACGCAAGTACGATGCGTCCGGTTCGTTCCAGTGGCAACGCGATTTAGATCTCACATCGGACCACGACAACCCGGCCGACATCGGCGTAGATGCGATTGGTCGTGTCTACGTCGGCGTCAGTTCAGCTGCATCCAGTGGCCCGGATTGGTTCGTTTCAATCTATGACTCAGCCGGCAACCCAATCTGTACCGATAGCTTCGACAATAACACGAACAACGAGGGTGGCGGCCCGGATCGCCTAATAGCCCTTCCCAGTGGCGGTGCAATTGTGACAGGACTGGTTCATCCGGGGGGTCTCAACCGAACTGTGAAGTACAACTCATCCTGCGGAAAAGATTGGAATCGTGTTTCGGGTGATGGCAGCCCGATCGAAATTGTCCACGACGGCGCCGGAGGGGTGTATGAGGCGCTTGGCTTAGCGTCTCAAACAATCGGAGTGCTGCGATACGATGCGGCTGGAAATCAGTCATGGCGTCACGATCTTGCGCCCATGACCATCGCGAGTCCGCTCAAGGGCAATACGACCCTTCTGGCGTCCGATCCCTACGGAGTGATTCTGATCGCACAGAGTGGCGCTGAGGTTGTGACAAGAGCTTACGCTCCAGACGGCTCAATGCGGTGGGAACAGACTCATCCGGGGGCTGAAGAGCTACATGACGGCGGGATGTGGGTCGGCGCGGATGGCTTAGGTGATGTATTCGTTTGGGCCAATGTTGGGGCGGATGTCCCCTTAATCCGCTACTGCACGTCTAACGCCGGGGACTTGGATGGAGATGCAACGCGTGACTGTACTGCGTCACTCCACGAAGGTCCCTCAAATACCAACTTGGATTACGACAATTGCGTTGGCCTCCCGAACGCCGATCAGGTGAACACCGACGGTAATTTCATCGACAGCACGCCGCCGACGACGCAGGACGACAAGACGTGGCCGAAGTCGGACGCGCTGGGTGACGAGTGCGACACCGACGACGACAACGACGGCATCAGCGACGCCGACGAAGGCACCGGCGCCTTCTGTGGCGGGAAGGTCACCGATCCGCTCCTGCGTGACTCCGACGGCGACCGCATCCTCGACGGTGTGGAGTGTGTGTTGGCGACGGACCCCACATCGAGCGCGAGCAAGCCCACCCCCGCGCAGTGCGGGCCGACGACGGATGTCGACGGCGACCGCCTGAGCGCCCGTACCGAGTTCTGCGGGTACAACACCAATCCGAACATCGCCGACACCGACGGTGACATGGCGCTGGACGGTGCGAAGGACGGGTGCGAGGCGGCGTCGTTGAACGGTGACCGCGTGGTGAATGCGGGCGATCAGCTGCTGATGGTCCTGGAGATCCTGCGGGAGCTGACACCGTCGATGCGGCTAGTGAGCTACGACATCAACAAGGACGGCGCCGTCAACGCTGGCGACCAGCTCCTGATCGCGCAGTTCATCTCGCCCTCGGGGCAGTGTCCGTGATCGGAGCGCCAGCGCCTGGCCGGATGATTCTCTCCCGACAGTGGGGGAGGGCCCAAGGGTGACGTGCAGTGATGGGGCAGGGTGACCTCCCGCAGGGGTGGAGCAATGCGCTGCGGCCGCGGGCGAGGGCGCCCGCGCTCCATACCGATCCCTGACGGCCCTTTCGCGTCGCCCCTTCACTCGCGTTCGGCGGTCGCCGATACTTCGACTGATGCGATCTTTGTGGCTGGCACTCTTCGCGACGCTGCTATTGGGCTCGGCGTGCCTGGGCGGCGACAAGGCGTCGCCTGGGCGCGAGGCGGCGGCTCCTTCTCCCGCGGCGACGCGGGCGCCGGTCGAGGCGGTCGCGTTCACGGGCAGCGCGGATGTGTACCTGGTGCCGGTCGACGAAATCTCCGAGGACATGATGGAGGGGCTGCAGGCCTACTTCCGCGACACGCACGCAGTCAACGTCGGCGTGTTGCCGGCGCTTCCCGTCGACCGGTCGATGTTCGACGAGGAGCGGCGCCAACTGGTGGCCGACCGCGTGCTGGAGGTGATGGAGGCCGCCCGGCCGGCGGAGAATGCCGGCGACGTCCTCATCGCCGTCACCGACCACGACATGTACATGCTGGACAAGCCCGACTGGAACTTCGTGTTCTCTCTACGGGACATCTCGACGAACACGGCGGTCGTATCTGTCGCCCGGATGGACCCGGTGAACTTCGGGGAGCGGCGGGACGATGACCTGCTCTTCCTGCGTGCAGCGAAGATGGTGGGCAAGAACATCGGGGTGCTCCACCTCGGTCTCGCGATGTCGACCGACCCCCGTAGCGTGATGTACGACCGGTTGTACTCGCTCGATGCGCTGGACCGCGTGTCGGACGACTTCGAGCTGCGGTAGCCACCCCCCTGCTGCTCATCGGTATCCTGCAACGTGGCACACATCGTCGTCGATGCGATGAACGTGATCGGATCGCGGCCGACCGGGTGGTGGCGCGACCGCGACGGCGCGGTGCGCGGGCTGCTGGCGAAACTGCAACGGCTGGCGGCGCACGGCGACCTCGACGTGAGCCTGTTTGTCGACGGCCGGCCTCTGGATGACGTGCCCGAGGGCGAGCACGGCGGCGTGGGCGTGTACTACGCCGCGCGCCCTGGCCGGAACGCAGCCGACGACCGCATCGTCGAGTACGTCCGCGCGCACGCCGAGCCAGCCTCTCTCGAGGTCGTCACTTCCGACCGTGTGCTCGCGGACCGCGCCGGTAGGCTGGGCGCGGCGGTGCACGGCGCAGGCTGGCTGCTCGACAGGCTCGATGCGATCGAGTAGGCGGAGACCGTCGTGCAGGCGCAGACGCGCACGGTCACGAAGGCGGCGGCCTCGAAGCGGCGCCGGAAGCGCGGCGACTGGTGATCTTCGACGTGGACAGGGACGGGGCGGTGGACGCCGGCGACCAGCTGCTGCCCGCGCAGTTCATCTCGCCCACGGGGCAGTGTCCGTAAGAGTGCCGGGCTGGAAATTGCACAGCATCTAACTCGTGGCGCATGCGCGACCACGGAAATGTTTACGTGTCCGTCATCATTGACCGGCTATACTGGCCGCGGCCTCCGGGCCTCCCCCGCCACATACGACACACGCCGCATGATGGGAGTGGCCTCCGCGTGACACGACTGGTCCCCCTTTGCCTCGCACTTGGCGCCGTCGCACTCGTACTGGGAGTGCAGGCGCGGCGTCATGAAACCGCGCCGGTCAGCGCCGCAGGCACCATCGCGCTGCAGCCGCTTGCGGGCGCCACCGGCCTCAGTTCTCCGCTGGGGTTGGCGCACGCGGGTGACACGCGGCTGTTCATCATCGAGAGGGGCGGGCGGATCAAGATCTACGATGCGGGCGCGATCCTGGCGACGTCATTCCTCGACGTGTCGTCGCTGCTGCCGTCGTCGCCTGCGCAAGAGGAGGGGTTGCTGGGGCTGGCGTTCCATCCGGACTATCCGGCGACGCCGTACTTCTTCATCCACTACGTGAATGCATCCGGCGACATCGCGATCAGGCGCTACAGCGTGTCCGCGAATCCGGATATCGCCGACGCGGGATCGGGCGTGCCGCTGCTGACGATCCCGCACCCGACGAACGACAACCACTACGGTGGCCAGCTCGCATTCGGGCCGGACGGCTACCTGTACATCGCGGTCGGCGATGGCGGGAGTGTGGGTGATCCGGCGAACAACGCGCAGAACTTGAACGTACTGCTCGGCAAGATCCTGCGACTCGATGTGGACCAGGAGGTGAACCAGCCGCCCTATCACGGCATCCCGCCCGGTAACCCCTTCGCCGGGGCGACTCCGGGGCGCGACGAGATCTGGGCGTACGGTCTGCGCAACCCGTGGAGGTTCAGCTTCGACCGTACGACGGGCGACCTGCTCATCGGCGACGTGGGGCAATACTCGCGCGAGGAAGTCGACTTCCAGGCGGCCGGCGCGGCGGGCGGGGCGAACTACGGCTGGCGGATCATGGAGGGCACGTCGTGCTATACGCCCGGCGACCCACCCGGTTGCGGCGACCCATCGTTCACGGCGCCCATCATCGAGTACGCGCACGGCGCCGGGGAGTGCTCGATTACGGGCGGGTTCCGGTACCGCGGCTCGCAGGTACCGTCGATCGCGGGGAGGTACGTCTTTGGCGACTTCTGCTCGGGCAAGATCTGGAGCGCGACGCCGGGCAGTCCTACGTGGTCCTATGCTGAGGAGCTGACGGCTCCGTTCCTGATCAGCAGCTTCGGCGAGGACAGCGGGGGCGAGGTGTACGTCGCCGACTACTTCGGCGGGACGATTCAGCGCATCGTCTCCGTTGGGGACAGCGATGGCGACGGCGTTGTCGACAGCGTGGACAACTGTCCGGCCGACCCGAACCCGGGCCAGGAGAACGCGGACCGGAACTTCATCGACCAGACGCCTCCCTCGACGCAGGACGACCGCTCGTGGCCGAACAGCGACGCCGCCGGCGACGCCTGCGATACAGACGACGACAACGACGGCATCCTGGACGCGAACGAGGCCGCGGGGTGCAACGGCAGCGGGCCGCTGGGCGCGACGGATCGCGACACGGACGGCGACCGCGTGCTGGACGGCCCGGAGTGCGTCCTGGGCACGAACCCGGCCAGCGCGGCCAGCAAGCCGACGGCCGCAGCCTGCGGCTCGAGCGCCGACAGCGACGGCGACCACATCCCTGACCGCGCCGAGGTCTGCGGCTACAACACGGACCCGAACGACGCCGACACGGACGCCGACCTGGACGGCTCGCCCAACCCGGGACCGACGAAGGACGGGTGCGAGGCGGCGTCGCTGAACAACGACCGCGTTGTGAACGCCGGCGACCAGCTCCTGATGCTGCAGGAGATCCTGCGCGAGCCCTCGCCGAGCTTGCGCCTGGTGAGCTTCGATGTGAACAAGGACGGCGGCGTGAACGCGGGCGACCAGCTCACGCTGGCGGTCATCATCTCAGCCGGGGGGCAGTGCCCGTAGGGGGCCGCGTTACCGTGGGCGAAGGCGCCCGCCGCTTCATCCCGCGAAGCCGTCCGCGTATCCGCGGGTGAACGCGCGCCCCGTCAGGGCTGCCAGCGGCGGAAGACCAGCGTGCTGTTCTGGCCGCCCATGCCGTAGCTGTTGCTGAGCACCGTATCAACCTTCGCGTCGCGCGCCTTGTTCGGCACGTAGTCCAGGTCGCACTCAGGGTCGGGCGTTTCGAGATTTATCGTGGGCGGGATCTTGTGGTCGCGGATTGCCATCACGGACGCCACGGCCTCGATGGCGCCCGCGGCCGCGGCGGAGTGGCCGGTCATCGACTTTATGCTGCTGATGGGGAGGCGGTAGGCGACATCTTCACCGAACGCCATCTTGATTGCCTTCGTCTCGGTCCTGTCGTTGTAGGGTGTGCCGGTGCCGTGGGCATTAATCCAGGACACCTCGCCGGGGGCGATGCCTGCGGACCGGAGCGCACGGATCATGCTCAGCGACTGGCCCTCGGCGTCGGGTGCCGCGTCGTCGACGGCATCGAACGACCAGCCGTGGCCGATGTACTCGGCCAGGATCGTCGCGCCACGCGACTCCGCGTGCTCCTGCGACTCCAGCACCAGCACGGCGGCGCCCTCGCCCAGCACGAACCCGTCGCGGTGCAGGTCGAACGGGCGCGACGCCTTCTCCGGTGTGTCGTTGTAGCCCTTCGAGAGCGCGCCCATCAGCGCCATCGTGGCGATGACGACGGGATGGATCATCGCTTCGGTCCCCCCGGCCAGCATGATCTGGGCATCGCCATTGCGGATCATCATCCAGGCGTGGCCGATGGCGTCGGTGCCGCTGGCGCAGGCGCTGCTGACCGCGGTGTTCGGCCCGCGCAGGCCCAGCTCGCGGCCCACGCGTCCGGATGCCATGTGCTGCCCCAGCTTTGGGACGATCAGCGGGTCGACGCGCCCGGGGCCGCGCGTCTCCAGGACGAGTTCCTGGTTGCCCTGCGAGAACACGCCCCCGCTGCAGCCCATGATGCAGCCCATCTCGCGCGCCAGCGAATCGTTCAGCTCGATCTTCGCCGAGATCAGCGCCTCGCGTGCGGCCTTGACGCCCAACTGCGAGAAGCGGTGCGAACGGCGGGCCATCTTGTAGTCCATGAAGGCCGTCGGATCGAAGTCCCTGACCTCGCCCGCGACGCGGACCGAATGCTTCGAGGCGTCAAAGAGGGTGATGGGGCCGATGCCGTTCTTCCCGGCGAGGAGTGACCGCCAGAACGTCTCCGCATCGTTGCCCACGGGCGTGACAGCGCCGATGCCGGTGATGACGACGCGGGGACGTTCCACGGTGCGACTCCTGGGGTGCTTCTGCCCTGTGGCGTCATGGTAGCGGCTGCGGCGGGGTAGCTGGAGGGCCGGAATCCCCAGGCCCAGGCCGGCCGATGCTGCCACAGCGGTGTCAGGAGGTGAGTCGCCCGCGGGCCTCGTTTGGTTCCCTGCCGCGGCCACGGCGGGCTACGGTCGAAGTACAGGAGGTGTCATGGACACGATCGAGTTTTTGAGAGAGCAGATCCAGCAGGCCCGGGGGTTCCTCGATGGCACCCTGGCCGGGGTGGGCGAGGAGCGGGCCCACGCGGCCGCGCCCGGCGTCCTGAATCCTATCGGGGCGACGTTCGCGCACCTTGTGATGGGTGAGGACGGGTTCGTGAACGGCCTGATCCGCGGTGGGGCGCCGATGTTAGCGACGTCGTGGGCGGGTCGCACGGGTATGAGCGAGCCGCCGCCGGAGGGCGACTGGCACGAGTGGGCGGGCCGGGTCCGGGTCAACCTCCCGGCGCTGCGCGCGTACGCCGCGGCTGTCGCCGAGGCCACCGATGCGTACGTGGCATCGTTGACGCCGGGCGACCTCGACCGAGCGGTTGACCTGTCGTCGCTGGGGTTCGGTCAGCGGACGTTGGGGTGGGTGCTGGGTGCGGGCGTACTGGGCCACGTGTTATCACACTGGGGCGAGATCTGTGCGCTGAACGGCCTGCATGGCGGGCGCGGCTTCCCGCGCTAAGCCCGCGCAGACCGGCGCGAGGACGGAACGATGGCGTACAACGAGCGGCTGGCGGAACGCGTGCGCGGGCTGTTCGCCGGCCGGAGGAACATCACCGAGCGCAAGATGTTCGGCGGGCTGGCGTTTCTGCTTGACGGCAAGATGTGCGTCGGCGTGTTGAACGACGAGCTTGTCGTGCGTGCGGGCGCGGAGCGCTACGCCGTGGCGTTGAAGGAAGGACATGCTCGCCCGATGGACTTCACCGGGCGGCCGATGACGGGCATGGTGTACGTATCGCCCGCCGGGGTCAGCCGCGGGCCCTCGCTGCGCCGGTGGGTGGAGTTGGGGATCGCGGGAGCGGAAGGCGCCACGCCCGGCAGGCGTCGGAGGACGGCGGTGCCGTCGAAGGCGTCGAACGCATCGAAGCCGTCGAAGAAGTAAGCCGCTCGCCCGGGAGCGGCGCCGGCTATTGCCCGCGCGGGCGGCGCAGGGCCCGTGCGACCGGGTTTTCCTTCACCGCGCGCGCAATCAGCTTCTCGGTCGATGCAGCGAGCGTCCGCTCTTCCAGCGCCATGAGCGAGGCATGGTTCTGTCGCATCTGCTCGCGCATCGCGTCCAACTCGGCGCGTAGCTCGGCCGCCAGCGCGCGCACCTGGGCCCACTGAGCGTCGGCCAGTACCGCCAGCTTCGCGTCGATCGCCGCGAGCGTGCCCGCGGCGGAGGGCGCGCGCTGGAGCATGTCCTCGGCCGTCTGCACGTCGCCGGCCGCGACCTCGGGCCCCCAGCAGTAGGTCTGGAAGGCCAGCGCGCCGAGGATCGTCGCGCCGTCCACCTGCAGCTCGCCGCCCGGGTACGCGTCGGGGAGGGCACTGCTCTTGGCACTCACGGTGTTGCCCGCGGCGCCGTCGGGCGACTCCACCGTGAGGACGTAGGTCTTGCCGGCCGAGCGCGCTTGCGCGGGCACGGGCACAGCGAGCCACGTGTCTTCCTCCACGTGCCAGCCCAGCACGCGGTGCGAGGTCAGCGGTTGGTCGACGTGCCCCGCCTCGAACAGGCGGAACACGACGTGGCGGAAGTTCTCGCCGATCTTGTTCGCCATTTTCACATCGATGCGGGAGAGTCCGTCGCGCGTGCAGGTGAAGCGCTGCACGATGGTGCGGCCCGCCACCAGCTCCGGCAGGTCGCGCTCGCAGCCGCGCTGGCTCAGGTCGATGACGAGCGGCTCGTTCTGCACCAGCGGGCCGCCGTAGCTGTTCTCGGGCCAGCGCGCCTGAACCTGGCGGACCGCCGCGCGGAAGCCGGCTTCGGCGTGGCCGTCGGACGAGGCCTTCATGCCGGCGGCCATCACGTTGTGCGGGTTCTCGGGGTCGCCCTGCATGAACACGAAGCGGGTGGCCAGCGGGCGCATCAGGTAGTCGAAGGCCATGGGCGTGAAGCGCCAGTAGTCGGAGGGGTGGGTGTGTACGGGGAAGTTCATGTGCGACGAGATCACGACCACGCCACCCGGTCGCACGGCCCGGCACACCTCCTGCATAGAGGCGATCGGGTCCAGGACGTGCTCCAGCGTGTCCAGCACCAGCAGCGTGCCCGCGCTTTCGCTCTGGACCGGGAGGTAGTGGATGCTGCCCAGCGCGTCGACGCCCGGCCCGGGCCGCATGTCGAGCCCCACGTAGTGTGAGTCGGGGAAGTACGGGCGCAGGCTGGCGTACGCCTCCTGGCCCAGGACATACATCGAGCCGACATCGACGATGGGCCGCGGCAGATCCGTTGCCTGGCTCAGTAACTCGATGAACTGCTTGACGTTCGGGCGCATACCTTCGCCTTGTTCCGGACGCATAAGTATCGGCGCCGCCCGTTGGCCGATGATACCGCCCCCGGGGCGCCCGCCGCGCACCCCGGCCGGCGGCCTGTCAACGGCCCGATGACCCAGCGGGCGGTGCGCAGCTTCTTGACGCGCTGGCCGTATAATGCGGCGCTCTGTTAGGGTTGGCGCTCAGCCAGCGTGGGCGCTCCCTTAACGTTGGCGGTCTGCGCGCGTTGAACAGAGAAGGGGCATGCCGCCCGGGTGCCCTGTGCGGGGTGTACGTGGGTTACGTCGTGGACCTGGGGTGCGGCAGCCGCAAGATGCGCGGCGCCACCGGCATGGACATCGTCGCCGTCCCGGGCGTCGACGTCGTCGCCGATATGTCGCGCGGTCTGCCGTTCCGCGACAGCTCCCTCGACGGCATCTACGCCTACCACGTGTTGGAGCACCTCGACGACTTCCTGGCGGCCGTGGGTGAGATCTGGCGGGTGCTGAAGCCCGGGGCCCGCGCCTGGATCAAGGCGCCGCACGCGTGCTCCACCTTCACCACCTGGAAGGACCCCACGCACAAGCGCGGGCTCTCGATCGCCACCTTCGCGTACTTCGACGACACGTACTTCGACGGCGCTGCCTTCTATTACTACTCGCCCGCGCGCTTTCGCATCGAGAAGGCGAAGCTGAACTTCACGCTGACCGACCGCCAGGCGCACGCGCCTTCGTACCGGCTTCCGCGGCGTGTGCTGAACAGCGTGTTCGACGTGATGGCGAACAAGAGCCGCTCCTACCAGTACGCCTGCGAGCGCTTCTGGGGACCGCTCGCAGGTATCGAAGAGGTGGTGCTGACACTGCGGGCGATCAAGGACTAGTCGATGATCCCCCGCGCCCGTCCGGCGCCCGGCCACCCACCCGCACCGTCACCGCGCAGCGATGGCCGCCCGCCAGTAACCGTCGACGTCGGCTGCGGCAGCCGCAAGACTCCCGGCGCCATCGGCATCGATACCGCCCGCATCCCCGGTGTCGACCTCATTGGTGATCTCGAACGCGGCCTGCCGCTGCGCGACGGCAGTGTCGACGTGCTGCACGCGTATCACGTGCTGGAGCACGTCGACGACTTCCTCGCCGCCGTGGGCGAGATCTGGCGGGTGCTGCGCCACGGCGGTGTCGCGCACATCAAGGGACCGCACGCCGCATCGCCGTATACCACCTGGAAGGACCCCACGCACCGGCGCGGCCTCTCGATCGCCACCTTCACTTACTTCGACGACACCTACTTCGACGGCGTCGCCTTTTCGTACTACTCCCCGGCGCGGTTCCGGATAGAGCACGCGCGGCTGTGTATCTCGGCGAAGGGCGCTCCCGTGCCGTTGCCGCCGGAGTTGTTGGCGCGGAAAGACCTGCCGCCGCCCGAGCCCCACCTGTTCCGGGTGCTGCGCCGCGGCGCGAACCCCATCTTCCACGCGCTGGCGAACCGCGGCCGCGGCTGGCAGTACGCTTGCGAGCGCTTTTGGGGGCCGCTCGTCGGTGTCGAGGAGGTCTACGTCGTGCTCCGGGCGATCAAGGAGTGACGGCGTCCGCCGGCTGCGCCTTCCGCGCGCCCACTTCGTACAGCGTGACGTGGCCGGCGCAGCCGTCCGCCTCCGCGTGCGACGCCGCCGAGCCGGCGGTGCAGTACGTGAACACCGGACGCATCTCGAAGTCACGCTGGAGGTTTGCCAGCACCTGCTTCGCCGAGCCGAAGTAGTCGTCGGTGAGGTCGTCGTAGGCGTAGTAGCGGACGTTATTCTGGGCGACATAGTCGGCGTCGTACCCGGCCAGCGATACGCGCCGCCAGCCGAAGCTGTGCAGCCAATCGACATCAGCCTCGCTCCTGGCGAGGCCGAACGTGAACGACGGCCACCCCAGATACAGGATCTGCCGATCCTCACTTAGCAGATCGTTGTCGGAGACGTAGGCGGCTAGCTCGTGGTGGCCAGCGAAGAGCTTGCGCAGCCCCGGGTCGGGCGCCGTCACGTACGAGAAGGCAGCGTAGGCCACGAAGGGCGCGGCCAGCGCCAGTGCCATCGCCTCGCGCGCGCCGGCCCGCGCCGCGATCTGGCGAGCCGCCCAGACCACGAAGAACGTGGCCATGATCAGGAACACCGGCGTGACGTACGAGGGGTAGCGGCTGGTGTGCGAGGCGGCGGGATACTGCATGGCGAATCCGGCGGTCACGATCATCATCCACAGCAGGAGCGGCACCGCCTCCATCCGCCGCCGCAGCAGCGCCAGCGCCGCCGCGACGCAGAATCCGCCGATCGCCAACACATACACGGGGTCGAGGATCTGCGCGCGGATGCCGTCGAGGTACAGGTCGCCCGCGCTCCGCTGGAAGCCGTCGCGCGCCAGCCTGCTCACGTTGTCTATGTACTCGTCGACGACCTGGGGCACGAAGCGGCGGGTCCGCCCGGCAGGGGTGGACTCCGGGAGGCGGGCGTCCTCTGTCGGCCGGCCCGCGCCGGCGCCGGGCTCCAGTGCCGCGCCGGTCGCCGTCGTGTCGCTCGTCGGGTCGAAGCGCGCGTCGAGGGCGGAATAGGCGGCCAGGAAGGCCAGCACGATCGCGCAGGAGGCCAGGAAGTACGGCGAGAGCACCTTCCGCATGCGGCCGCGCGAGAGCGCCACGTGCGACAGCAGGTACACGGGCAGGAACAGGTACGCCGTCGTGTGCGAGAAGACGCTGAGCCCCATGAACGCGCCCGCGGCCAGCAGCAGTGCGGGCCGTCGCTGCCCCTCGTACAGGAAGAACAGCGCGATGAGGAAGAAGCTCAGGACGTATGCCACCTTGTCCGGCTCGGTCGAGTCGAACGAGAAGCGCGGCAGCAGTGCCACCAGCAGCACGCCCGCTATCGCCACGGTGCGATCGAACGCGCGGGCTGCGACGGCGTACAGCGCCAGCAGCCCGGCGACGGTGACCAGCGGCCCCAGGATGAGAGGCGCGTGATCGACCGGGACCGTGGTGACGCGCGCGAAGCCGCCGAGCAGCATCGGGACCAGCGGGGGCGTGGCGAAGATGTTGGAACTCACGCCCAGCGACGCATCGGGGCGGAGGTCGCCGCGCTCGATGAAGAGCGCCTTCGTGAGCAGCAGGTGCGCGTCGCCGGAGCCGTACGCGCCGTCGAAGCCCGCGATGTAACGCAGCCGGCTGGCCACGGCCACAAGGGCTACGAGCGCGAGCGGCCAGTAGCGGAGGGCGCGCGCCGCGAGGTCCGCGATCGCGGACGGTGATGCCTCGTCCCAGTTGAGCGGCGCCGGGCCGGTGCTTCGCTCCCGAGCCGGGGCCGCCACCCGGCCTGCCATGTGAACTCCCCCTGAAAGCGCAGACGGCCGGCGCGCAGCAGGACGCGGCGCGACAGCAGGGCGGGAGTCAATCAGACCACACCCGCGGTGCCTCGTCAATGAGACGAGTCAGATAAGGCGTCAACTTGCGAGCTAAGCGCGAGCAGAGGTGCGCTATTCGTCGAAGAACGAGACGAAATCGGTGCCGGTGAACGTCGCGCGCAGATCGTCGTGGTTGGTCAGGAGTTCGCTCAGCGGCTCTGGATTCTGCCGCCGCGAAGTCACCGCCAGGTCCACTGGTTCGACCTCCAGAAAGCGTTGCACGGCCGAGAACGCACCGGCACGGTCGGCGAGCATGTCCTCGAAGAAGACATCGAGCCTGGGCTGGCGCGCGAACAGCTCATCGACCCGCCCGACCTCCCACTGAGTCCGCTTGAACCACTGTTCGCACTCCTCGGGCGTGAGCGTGAGCCTGGGTTTGGGCGCCGGTGGGGGCGGCGCGATCCGGCGCCTCAGGTCACCAAGCGCTCGCCGGGGATGCAGCAGTGCGGAGGCCGCGCGCACGTGCAAGCGCCGCTTTCGCCGCGGCGTTGCGCTCTCGTCATCCAGCCAGCGGCTTGACAGCTCGGCGATCCGCACGGATACGAGTGCGCGGAGCCAGTTCCGGCGCTTCAGGTGAATGACGTGGAGTTCGGCGTCATTCTTGAGGAAGTCCGTCAAGTCATCGTATCCCCACATCTGGCCGTAGATGTACTTGAAGCCGACCGCACCGATCTGCTCGGGATAGCCGCAAAAGATCCGTTCTCTCAGGAAGCGCACGGGATCGTCGTTCCGAAGCCGCAGCGCTTCCGTGTCGAACGGGTCGTACCCTTCGACCCCGTAGTCCAGGAAATCCTTCCAATGGTGGAAGATCTCGCGAAGGCTCCGCACGGCCGGATTTGTGTTGAGCGCCTGGGCCAGCATCGTCGACCCGGTACGCGCGTCCCCCGTGATGATGAAGCGGACGTAGCCGTCACTCATCGAACAGTGCCTCCGCACTGGTCCCGGCGAAGGCGGCCCGGAGTTCGTCGAAGTTGACGATCGTTTCTCGCAAGGGCGTCCGGGACTGGCGCTGCAACGTTACCTTCAGGTCGACGAACGGGACACCAAGGAAGCGCTGCACGCCGGCCAGGACGCTGTCCCGGTTCTTCGCGAGGTCTTCGTACCTGACCTGCAGGACCGGATGTGCCGCGAAGAGCTCGTCATAACGCTGGCCCTGGAGAGCGTGCACGATGAAGAACTGGTTGCACTGCTCGTAGGTCAGGCGCACACGCGCCGGGTCACCGTACTTCACGCGGGTGGAGACTCGTCCGGCCAGCCGCCGTAGGCGGACACGCAAGGAGGCGTCTTCGTCATGCTCCCACACGCCGGTTTGCTCGGCGACGCGGAGTGAGACCAATGTACGGAGCATGTTCTGCCGTCTGAGGTGCACCACGCGAAGCGCCTGATCCTCGATGAGTGCCTCCTCAACACCCGCGAAGCCAAACGCGTGGCCGTAGTGGAGTTTGAGGCCGACGGCCGCGATATCCGCGGGGTAGTCACGGAAGATGCGCTCGTCCAGTAGGCGCAACGGGTCATCGGCCCGAAACCGGACATCCTTGCGGCTCAGATCCTCATAGCCTTCGACGTTGTAGTCGATCCGTTTGTGCGTCCAATTGAACACTTCGCGATAGCACACGACGTTAGGGTGAGAGTTCAGCGCCTGGACGAGGAGGTTGGACCCTGTGCGCCCCTCGCCGAGCACCAGGAAGCGTGTGTAGTCTCTGCCCACGGCCTGTCGTCCCGTTTCGACGATGCGGCGAGGTCGGTCGCACGTATACTAACGCCGCGTGAGCGATTCTGCCTCAGGCCGGGTGCCAGGTCCTTTCGGCATCGTTGTCGTGCACTGGCGCGGCTTCGCCGATACGCTTGCCTGCCTGCGCTCCATCGCCGCCGCGGGGGGCGGGCCGGCTGCGGTGGTGCTCGTGGAGAACGGGCCGGGCGACCTTGACGAAGGCGCAGCGCGTTCCGCCTGCCCGGGCGTGCGCATCGTGCGGCTGGCCGAAAACGGCGGATACGCCGCCGGGTGTAACGCCGGCGCCCGCGGGGCCTTCGCGGCCGGGGCAGGGGCCGTGCTGCTGCTGAACAACGACGTCGCCATCGAGCCGGGGACGCTGGAGACCGTGGCCGTCTTGTTCGAGACGCATCCACGGGCGGCCGTCGCCGGCCTGCCGGTGGTGTACGAGGACGACCCCGGCCGCGTGTGGTTCGCCGGCGGGCGCTTGAACCGCTGGCTGGGCTACACGCGGCACATGGGCTTCCGTGCGCGTGAGCTGCCTCGCACGGAGGCGGCCGTTGACTTCATCACGGGCGCCGCCATCGCCATCCGCCGCGAAGCCTTCGAGCGGCTCGGCGGCCTCGATGAGGCGTACTTTCACTACTTTGAAGATGCTGACCTGTGCGAGCGCGTGCGGCTCGCCGGATCCGAGTGCTGGCTCGCGCCAGGGCCCGCGGTGCGGCATATGGTGTCGGCCGCGGCTGGCGTGCGCGGCTCGAACCGGCTGACACGGGCGCAGGCGTACTACTTCGCGCGCAACCGGCTGCGCTTCGTCCGGCGCGGTCTCCGGGGCGTCCGCCGCATCACCGCGCTCGCCGCGCAGCCCGGGCTCGTCGCGTACGAGAGCCTGAAGGCGCTCGCGCAGGGGAACCCGGCCGAGGCGCTGGGTCGCGTCGAGGGCCTTGTAGCCGGGGTAATGGGCCGCACGGGGCCGAGGGCGCGCAGATGAACATCGCGATGATCGTGCCGTACCCGATCTTTCCGCCCGACGATGGCGGGCGCGTCCGCGCCTACAACCTCCTGAAGCACCTGGCACCCGTGCACGAGCTGTTGCTCTTCACGCCGCGCTCTCCGGCGAACGCCGCGAACGACCTGCGGGTGCGCCTTTACGAGACGACTCCACCTGGCCGCCGCCACCAGGTGCTCGATGCCGGTTTCCTGCGCCGCGCGCTCGTCATCGCGCGGGACCAGCGGCCGGATGTGATTGTGACGGAGTATCCGTGGCCGGGGCTGCACGCCGCGTACCTCGCCCGGCGGCTGGGCGTGCCGCTGGTGCTCGACGCGCCGAACGTCGAGGGCGACCGCTTCCGCAGCACGGGATCGCGCGCCTGGCGGCTTGTCGCCCTGTACGAGCGGCTGATCGCGCGGCTTGGGTCGAGCATCTTCGTCGTCTCGGCGGAGGACGGCGAGCGTTTTCGACGGTGCGGCGTGCCTGCGGCGAAGATACAGCTGGTGCCGAACGGCGTCGACGCTGCGGTCGTGCATCCTGACGCTGCGGCGGGGGCGCGCGTCCGCGAGCAGCTCGCGATCGGCGAGGGCACGAAGATGTTGCTGTTCTTCGGGCAGCTCGGCTATGCCCCCAACGGGGAAGCCCTGCGCATCATCCACCAGGAGCTGCTGCCGCGGCTGGACCGTGCGGGCCTCGACTACCAGTTCGTGGTCGCGGGCAAGAACCACGAGGAGGCCGCATGGCTGTACTCCCACCCGCGGCTCCGGTACACGGGCGCGGTCCCGGCGATGGCGCCCTACGTGAACGCGGCGGACGCGGTGGCCGTGCCGGTCGTGAGCGGCGGCGGGACGCGGCTGAAGATCCTGGAGAGCATCGCCTGCGCCACGCCTGTCGTTTCGACGACCATGGGTGCGGAGGGCATTGACCGCGCGGTTTGCGGGGAGCTGCTGTCCTTCGAGGACGGCTGGGATGCTTTCGCGGCCGCGCTGGCGGCGCCCCGCCACGTCAAGTCCGGTAACGTACCCGCGCCGTTCCTCGATATGTATAGTTGGGCGAACATTGTCTCCCGCATCGAGTGGCCGGCGCGCTGACGCTGAGGCCGCGGAGCGCGAACCGGTGGCAGGGCGGTGCTGATGGCGAAGAGCAACGGCAGCGGGCGGAAGCGCATCCTCGTCGTCAGCCGGTCGGCCTTTGGCGCCCAGATGTCGAGCCCGGGCATCCGCACCCGCCACATGGTCGAGGTGCTGGCCCAGGAGCTGCCCGAGGCCGAGATCACGCTCGCGCTGCAGAAGGGCAGCGACCCGCCTGACGACCCCTCTCGCCTGCCCTACAGCGTCGCCTACTACAACTGGCGCTCACTGCTGGCGCTGATGATGCAGCACGACATCATCATCGCCAACGACTACCCGCCCCACGCCATCGCCGCCTTCCCCTGGAAGACGTTCGTGCTCGACTACTACACCGTTTACTTCCTGGAGTGGATGGAGCAGTCGCGGGACCACCTGCGCAAGAACAAGCGCTACCGTGAGACGTACATGGCCGGCGCCCGCCGCCGCGTCGGCGCCGAGCTTGTCTCCGCCGACTACATCAGCGTCGCCAACGATCGCCAGCGTGACTACTACATCGGCGCGCTGATCGCGCTCGGCCTGATCGACCCCATCGCCTACGACGACGACCCCTCGCTGAAGCGGATGATCGGCGTGGCGCCGCATGGGATCCGCCCCGACCCCCTGGGCCCGAAGGGGAAGCCGGCGCTGAAGGGCGTATACGCGGGCATCAAGGAGACCGACAGGCTCATCATGTGGAACGGCGGCATTCTGCAGTGGTACGACCCCATCACGCTGCTGCAGGCGATGGCGAAGGTGCGGGAGGAGCGCGACGACATCAAGCTGGTGTTCGTGGGTGGCGCCTACCCCGGGCTGCAGGGCATGGGCCTGGGCCTGCGCTATATGGAGTCCCTGAAACTGGCTAACGAGCTGGGGCTCTACAACAACACCGTCTTCTTCGATATGGCCTGGGTGCCGTACGAGCGGATGAAGGATTACATGCTCGAGGCGGACCTTGCCGTCTGCACCTACTTCAACAATCTGGAGACGCACTTCTCGCTGCGCACGCGGTTCGTCGACGTGTTCTGGGCCGAGGTGCCGCTGATCTGCACGGAGGGTGACGTGCTGGCCGGTATGGTGCGCGAGAAGCGGATGGGCGAAGCCGTCCCGCAGCAGGACGTCGACGCCGTCGCGGGCGCGATCCTGCGCCTGCTGGGCGACCCCGACTACTACGAGGAGTGCCGCCGCAACATCCGCGAGGCGAACAAGGAGATGAGCTGGACGGTCGCCCTGCGCGACCTCGTGGAGTTCTGCCGCGACCCGCGCACCAGCGCCCTCCCGAAGTGGAAGCGCACGGCGATGCTGGCCGGGGCGTGGGCGCAGTGGGCGGCCCAGCGTGCGGTCGGCGTGGTGCTGAGCCAGTAATGCGCGTCACCATCCTCACCAACGCCGTTATCGGCACGAAGATGGCCGCCCCCGGCATCCGGGCCTACCACGTCGCCCGCGTGCTCCAACAGCAGCTCCCCGATGCCCGCGTCACGCTGGCCATCTCGCCGCACACCCCGTGCGATGTCGACCCCGCGCGGGAGTGCTTCGAGATCGTGCGTCCTTCAGAGCGCGACATGATCTCGCTCACGAAGTCCTCGGACGTGGTGGTGACGACCAAGTTTCCGTTGAAGCTGCTGCCCGCGGCGTCGGATACGCGCATCGTGTTGGACATGTACACGCCGGGCTACACCGAGATGCTCGAACTTTCGAAGAACACCCAAGACCCGCCGTATCGCAACATCTGGCTGGAGCCGCGGCGCAAGAACACGCTGCTGCAGCTCGCCCTCGCCGACCTCGTCCTGTGTGCGAACGAGCGCCAGCGCGACCTGTACGCCGGCATCATGGGTACGCTGGGCCTCATCAGCGCCCACACGTACGACTGCGACACCAGCCTGGGCAGCGTGCTGGCCGTCGCTCCGTACGGCGTGCGGCCGCGGCCACTGCCCGCGCGTGGCGGCGTGAAGGGCGCGGTGCCCGGCATCCGCCCCGACGACAAGCTGCTGCTCTGGAACGGCACCATCATCGAGTGGTACGACGCCGCGTCGCTCATCCACGCTGTCCATCGGCTCAGCCGCGAGCGCGACGACGTAAAGCTGGTGTTCCTGGGTACGGAGCACCCCCACAGCTTCGATGCCGGCCGCTTCCGGGGGATGGGCGGGGGGGCGGTGCGAGCGGCGTACGAGCTGGCGCAGGAGCTGGGCATCCTGGACACGCACGTGTTCTTCAACTTCGGCTGGGCCGATGACGAGACCGCGGAGCGCTATCTGGCCGACGCGGACGCCGGTGTCGCGACGTACTTCGACAACCTGGAGACGCGGTTCTCGTTCCGCGTGCGCTTCCTCGACCTGATCTGGGCAGGACTGCCCATCGTGTCGACGCGCGGCGACGTGGTGTCCGAGATGGTCGACAAGCGGGGGCTTGGCGTCAGCGTCCCCGAACGCGACGTGGACGCGATCGTGTCCGCGGTGCGACGGCTGGCCTCCGATGACGCCTTCCGCGCAGGGTGCCGGCGCAACGTCGAGGCGCTGCGGCCGTCGTTCGCGTGGGAGGAGACGCTGAGGCCGCTGATCGACTACTGCCGGGAGGGCGCACCGCGGGCCGCGCTGCACAATGCGCGCCTGCTACCGATCGCACGCCTCGGCGCTGACTGGCTGCTGTCGGAGTCGTACCACTTCCTGCGCTTCCGCCTGCGTCAGCGGGTGCGAGCGCGACTGGCCCCGCGGCATTCGGCGGCGCAATGAAGATCCTCGTCCTGGGCCACACGACGGTGGGCGGCACGATGGCCAGCGGCGGCATCCGCAGCTACCACATGGCGCGGGTGCTGCAGGAGCGTGTCCCGGGCGCGCAGGTGACGCTCGCCATCCCGCGCACGACGCCGGCCGACCTCGACCCGGCGACCGTGCCCTTCGCCTTCACCCGCCACGACGGCGCGAACATCGGGCGGCTGACGCGCGAGCACGACATCGTCATCAGCACGCGCTTCCCACTGAAGATGCTGCCGTTCGCGGGGAACACGCGCCTCGTGCTCGACCTGTTCACTCCATTCATCACGGAGTGGGTGGAGATGACGAAGCGCGACCCTGGCGAGTCGCACCGCCGCGCCTGGATCGACATGAAGCGCCGCGATCTCATCACGCAGATCGCCGCGTCCGACACAATCCTCTGCTCGAACGTGCGGCAGCGCGACCTCATTGCAGGCATCATGGGCACGGCCGGGCTCATTACGCCCCGCGCGTTCGACAGCGATCCCACGCTGGAGGGTCTGATCCGCATCGCGCCCATCGGCATCCGGCCGGCGCCGCCCGTGGCGGGCGTGCCGCTGCTGCGCGGCGTGTGGCCGGGCATCGGGCGCGGCGACTTCGTGATGATCTGGAACGGCATCATCGTCGACTGGTACGACATGGGCCTGCTGCTCCGTGCCGTCGCTCGCCTGAAGGACCGGCATCCGAACATGCGGTTGTTCTTCATGGGCACCGAGCACCCGGACAGTTACGGCGCGAAGACGCTGCAGGGCCTGGGCGGCGGCACGACCCAGCGTGCGCTCGACCTTTGCCGCGAGCTGGGAATCCTGGATACGCACGTCTTCTTCAACTTCACGTGGGCGAACAACGAGGACACCCAGCAGTACCTGTTGGAGTCGGACGTCGCCGTCTGTACGTACTACGACAGCCTGGAGACGCGGTTCTCGTTCCGCGTGCGCTACCTGGACTGCTTCTGGGCCGGCCTGCCGCTGGTCTGCACGCAGGGCGACATGGTGGCTGAGATGGTCGAGGCGCGCGGGCTCGGCGCGGCGGTACCCGAGGGCGACCTCGATGCGCTCACGGTCGCGCTCGACCGGCTGGCGGGCGACGCGGGCTACCGCGCGGCCTGCCGCCGCAACGTCGAAGCGGTCCGCGAGGAGTACACGTGGGAGCGCACGCTGGCGCCGCTCATCGACTACTGCACCGGCGCGTCAAGCTCGCCCGTGCGCCGCAACGAGCAGCGCCTGCCGATCGCGCTGCATTCGCTCGACTGGTTCGTCTCGCGCTCGTACTACGAGGCGCGCTTCGGCCTGCGCCGGAGATTCTCGATCTGGCGCAAGCAGCGCGCGCACCGCAGGGCGCGCTGACGTCAAGCATCGGGCCGACACCGGCGTTCGGTCACCTACACTGCCGCCGTGATTCTCTTCATGTTCATGTGGATCGTGATGGCGAGCATCGCCTTCGTGTGGCTGCTGTTCTTGCGGCCGGACGTGCCGCCGGGCCGCGAGTTCGCGGTGGTCGCCGCGGTCGCGTTGATCGTGCGGTTCGTGCCGCTGCTGGTGTACCGCGAGCCCGAAGGCCTCTGGCTGACCGACATCAACAACTACGAGAAAACCGCGAACGAGGTCCTGCACGGGCGCGACATCTACGCCTTCGGCCCCTTCCCGCACCCGTACCTGCCGTTCCAGATGTACATCCTGGCGGTGTGCAAGCTCATAGCCGACGCGACACCCATCCCGTTCTTCACGGCGGTCCGTGTCCCGCAGGCGTTGGCCGACGCGGGTACGGCGTTGCTGCTCGCGCATGCGGCGTCGCGTCTGTGGGGGAGGGCCGAGGGCGTGCGCACGGGACTGCTTTACGCCGTGTGCCCGTTCCCCGTCCTCGCGACCATCTACCACGGTCAGTTCGACGTCATCTCGGTCTTTTTCGCCGTCTCCGCGGTCTTCGTCCTGTCCGAGGCGAACGCCGGGGGCAGTCGCCTGCAGTCGGCCGGATTGCTGGCGCTCGGCATCCTGCAGAAGCTGTGGCCCGCGTTCCTGATTCCGTTGCTGTTGGCGAGGCTGCGCGCGGAACGCAGGGTGGAGTACCTCATCGTGGCCGGCGCCGTCGTCGGGGGCGCGGTCCTGGCGTACGTGCTCGCGTTCGGCAGCACGCCGCTGCGGGTGTACGACGGCGTGGAGGGCTACTACTCACCGTTCCCGACGCTGGGTGGGCCGCCGCTGATCATCGACCGCTTCCTCGGATTCGTGCCGGGATCGGCGACAGTGCTGCGCTTCGAGATCGACCACGGCGAGTGGCCCGCATATGCGGCGACGCTGGCCGCGGCGGCCTGGCTCATCTACCGCCGCGCTCCGCTGTATTCGTCCATCGCCGGCGTGTTGGCGGTGCTCTTCGTGATGGTGAACGACGGCGCGCCCTACCACTATCTCTGGATCGTCCCCTTCGGTCTCCTCAGCGGACAGCGTCTCCTCGTGGCGTCTCTCGTTGCCGCCCACACGGCCTCTTACGTCATCATCGCCTTCCTCGGCGGTGGCCTGATCTTCCCGGGCATCGATGGCCCCGGTACGGAGTGGCTGCGCGACAACGGGTGGTGGTTCTTCGTGTGGGGCTGGGTCACGTTCGCCGTGTGGGCGGCCGTGAACCTCACCCGCCACGGCAGTGACGCGCCGGAGCCGGCCGAGGCCCGTCAGGCCGCCTCCGCGCCCTCGTCCTGAGCCCAGACGCCGTGCAGCGCGCGCCGCTCGTACAGGCGGGACAACGCGTCGACCACGTCCGGGCGGAACTGCGTCCCGCGACAGGCGAGGATTTCGGCGACCGCCTCGTCCAGCGACCGGCCGGGCTGGTAGGGGCTCTCGGTCATCATCGCGTCGAGGCTGTCGGCCACCGCGATGATGGACGCCTCGATGGGGATGGCGTCGCCGGCGATGCCCTGCGGGTATCCGGCGCCGTCCCAGCGTTCGTGGTGCATGTACGCCGCCATCGCCGCCAGCTCGAATCCCTTGCCGCGGGCCAGGAACTCGCGCCCGCGCGCACAGTGCTGCTGCAGCGTCTCCCACGCCTGCCCGGCGGGATCGATGCCGAGCCGTGGCGATAGTGGCTCCGGGCTGGACAGCAGGGCGTCGGGCAGGTGGATCTTGCCGATGTCGTGCAGAGCCGCCGCCTGGCCCAGCTCCCGCACGCTCGCCTCGTCGAACCCCATTTCCGTGGCGATCGCCTCGGCGATGGCGCGCGTGGCCAGGAAGTGCCGGCCGCCGCTCTGTGTGTGGGCCTCGGCCGCTTCGGCCAGGAACATGACCGTCTCGTCGCGCGCCTCCTCCAGCCGGCCCGTTGCCCGCCGCAGGTCTTCCACCAGGCGAGCCATGCGGATGATGGCCGATACCTGGCCGGCGACCGCCGTCAGGAACTGCATGTCGCTCTGGGAGAACCCTGATACGTCCTTGCTCCCGACCGACATGGTGGCAACCATCGCGTCGCCGTCGAACAGCGGCACCACGATGCCCGAGACGATGCCGATCGACAGCAGCAGCTTCTTCTGCTCCTCCGTCACGAGCTGGCTGGCGGCGATGTCATCGATGATCACCGCCCGGCGCGTCTGGCGCAGCAGGTCGCTGATGCGACCGTTCACGCCCGAGCGCTGGTGGCGGTTCCATGCCTCGATCACCTCGTCGGGCGCCTTGGTGAAGGCGTTCTGGTTGACGGTGGTGGTGCGGCCGTCGTGCTCGCCCAGCACGTCGAAGTTCACGCCGGCGTAGCCAGCGCCGACGGAAAGCCGGTGGGCCACCAGTCTCAGCTTCTCGTCCAGCGTGCCGCTGGAGGTCAGCAGCGGCACCAGCTCGCCCACCATGCGGGCCGCGCGCTCGTCGCCGATGGTGCGCGACGGCGAAAGGCCGGTGCCGTTGGCCTTGCGGGCCTTCTTCTCCTCGTACATGCGCTCGTCCGCGCGCTCGATGAGCGCCTTTAGCGTGTCCGCGTCCTCAGGGTACATGGCGATGCCCACGCTGGCGACGACGGGGACGCGGGCCCCGCTCTCGGGGTCCACCACGCCGGCCCCTTGCAGCGCCGCCCCCACAGCGTCCCTGTAGGCTTCGGCTTCGATGCGGTCGGCGTTCAGCAGCGCCACCAGGAATTCGTCGCCTCCGTAGCGGCCGGTGATGGCGCCTGGGCGGGTGATGGCCTGCACGACCGCGAGGAGGACCTGGTCGCCCGCCTGGTGGCCGTAGGTGTCGTTGACGGCCTTCATGCCGTCCACATCGACCATGGCTACGGCGAGCGCAACATCCGCCGCGATCGCCTCCGAGATGGCCTCGGAGATGGTCCCATGGTTCAGCGCTCCGGTCAGTGTGTCGGTCTTCGACCGCGCCTGTTCTGCGTCCAGCAGCTCCGCGAGCTGCTCGCTCGCCTCGCGCAGCTCGTCCTGGGAGCGCTCAAGCTCGGCCGATGTCTTCTCGAGATAGTCATTCAGTGCCTCGAGTTCGCGCGAGCGCTTGCGCAGGGCGGCCTCGTCGCGCTTGCGGTCGGTGACGTCGCGGGAGAAGATCGCCAGGCGCACGATGTTGCCGTCAGCGTCGCGGATTGGGTCGACGGTCACGTCGGTCCAGATGCCGTCGCGCTCGTCCTCGAAGTGGCGGCGCTGGCCGTTGCGGAACACCTCGTCGTTGCGTGCCCGCCGCTGGGCGCGGAGGTCGGGCGGGAAGATATCGAAGACGCACGTGCCGATGAAGTCGCGCGGCCCTACACCCTGCTTCGAGGCGTGCTCGCGGAAGCGCCGTTCCGCCGTCTCGTTCATGGCCAGGATCGTGCCCTCGCGGTCGACCAGCACGGCGCCGTCGGTGGGCGCGTTCAGCAGGGCGCGCGCCGTCTCCTCGCTGTCCCGCAACATGCGCTCTGCCTCGACGCGCGCCGAGATGTCGTATGCCACGCCGATCATGCCGTTGGGCTGGCCGTGTTCATCGAAGATCGGGCGGAAGTGCGCTTCGAACACGATGCGTCCGAACACGGTCGTGGTGGAGACTTCGTCACCGGCGAGCGCGCGCCGCATGTCGGCGAGCACCTGCGGGTGGTTCTCCAGCTCCTCCGCGATCGACCTGCCCACCAGCGGCCGGGTCGGAGTGCCGAGCAGGCCAAGGCCCTGGCCCTCCGCGAGCACGACCGTCTCGTCCCGGTCGACTGCGACAAGCACCAGGGGGACGCTGTTCACGACCGTCCGCAGGCGCTCCTCGCTCTCCCGCAGCGCGTCTTCGGCCTGTTTTCGGCTGGTGACGTCGCGGGCGGTGACGACGGCGCGCTGTTCGCCCATGTCCGAGGTGTAGAAGTTCGCCGTCAGCTCGCACCAGCGCCATTCGCCGGTCTGCCCATGACGTGCCCGCAGCATCGTGCAGACGGCACGGTCGCCCTCCGCCGCGCGCTCGAACTCTTCGAGGGTGTACGGGAGGTCGTCAGGGTGCACGAAGTCGAGCGCGTTCCGCCCGATCATGACCTCGGGGTTGTAGCCCATTGCCGAGGACCAGTTCGGGCTCGCGTAGTCGATAACGCCGGGCCCGCAGATACCAAGGACGAGGTCCGTCGTGTGCTCGGCCAGCGAGCGGAACCGGTCCTCGCTCTGGCGCAGCGCCATTTCCGACTGGTGTTTCTCGGTCACCTCGCGGATGCTCCACACGCGCAGTAGGTCGCCCGAAGGGTCGTGCAGCGGGTGCGCGAAGGCCTCGAACATCCGGCCGTCGCGCGCGGTCCAGGTGCCTGCTTGCACGGGCTCGTCGGAGGGAAGCGAGGAGAACGCCATCACCAGCGCCTCCGGCTCCCGGGCATTCTCGATGATGTATCGCCCGAAGGCCTGCACACTGTGGGTGTCCAGCACCGTCTGCGGGATCGCGAGCATCTCCGCCGCGCGGTTGTTCCAGTACATCAGCTCGCCAAGGGGCCGCGTGACGATGATGCCGTCGGCGGTCGATTCCAGCGTGGCGCGGAAGAGCTGCTCGCTGCGCCGCACTGCCTCCTGGGCCTCCCGCCGTTCGGTGATGTTGTCGATGGTGCCGACGTACTTCTCGACAGTGCCGTCCGGGAGCCGGATGGGGAGGGCGTGCGAGGACACCCAGATGATGCCGCGCGGCGTCTGGAGGCGGTACTCGATGGTGCACTCACGGCCGTCCTGCGTCGCAGCACGCCACGCCGCTTCCACGATCGGCCGGTCGTCGGGGTGCACGTGACGGCTCCAGCCCCAGCCTTTCAGCTCGTCGAGGCCGATGCCGGCCATCCGGATCGCGCGCTCGTTGAAGTACGTCGCGTCGCCGTCGGCTGTTGTTTCGTACACGCCGAGCGGGGAGGATTCGCTGAGCGATCGATACCGCGATTCGCTGGCGCGGAGCTGCTCCTCGGCCTCGATGCGTGCGGTGACATCGCGCGAGGTCGAGTGCACTTCGAGCATCGCGCCTGTCTGCGGGTCGCGGGCCGGGCGGTTCGTCGATTCCAGCCACACCCAGCGCCCGTCCTTGTGGCGGTAGCGCAGTGTCGTACGCCACTGGTCCGGCAGATCCGTCGCGCCCGGCCGGAACGGCATGTTGTCCTGCAGGTCGTCGCGGTGGATGTGGCCGAATGGTTCCTGCCCCACGATTTCGTCGGGCGCATAGCCCAGGACCTGCGTGACCGAGGGCGATACCCAGAGGCAGCGGCCATCCATCGCGTAGCGGCCGATGACGTCGGTGGCGTTTTCCGCGAGCAGGCGGAAGCGGGCCTCGCTCTCGCGCAGATCGTCCTCCGCTGCCTTCCTGGCCGTGACGTCGCGCGACGTGTTGTGGATCTCGATGACCTCGCCGGTCTGCGGGTTGCGCACCGCATTGCTGGTCGATTCGATCCAGATGTAGTGCCCGGCCTTGTGCCGATAGCGCATCAGGGACGTGACCGAGTCCGGCCGTTCCCAGTCCGGGCCACGCGAGATCGCCGCCAGGTCGTCCGGGTGGATCCCCTCTCGGAGATTCTGGCCGATGAGTTCCGCCGGCTCGTAGCCCATGACGGCGGTGACCGATGGCGACACCCAGAGGCACACGCCGTCCGGCGTGAACCGCCCGATCATGTCGGTCGCGTTCTCCGCCAGCAGCCTGAACCGCCCCTCGCTCTCGCGCAGGTCGTCCTCCGCCTCCATCCGCGCCGTTACGTCGCGGGTCGCGGAGTGGATTTCGACCACCTGGCCTGTGTCGTCGCGGACCGCGCGGCCGTTCGCCTCCAGCCAGATGTAGTGGCCGTCCTTGTGACGGAAGCGGAATGTGGCGCGCTGCGTAGCCCCGCTTTCCACCATCCCGTTGAACGCGTTCCACACTTCGAGCGCGTCGTCGGGGTGCACGAACTTCGCGGGCGCCGCCGCCACGATCTCCTCGGGGGTGTATCCGGTGATCGGCTGTGCCGAGGGTGAGATCCAGACACACCTGCCGTCCGGCGAGAAGCGCCCGATGATATCCGTGGAGTTGTGGGCCAGCAGCCGGAAGCGACCCTCGCTCTCGCGCAGTTCCTCTTCGGCCTGCTTGCGTGCCGTCACGTCGCGGGCGGACGACTGGATCTCGATCACCCGTCCGTCCTCGTCGCGGATCGCCCGGCCGTCGGCTTCGAGCCAGAGGTAACGCCCGTCCCTGTGCCGGAAGCGGAAGGTCGTGCGTCGCGAGGCTTCACCGTCGACCATCGCCCGGAACGACGTCTGGAGAGCCGCAACGTCGTCAGGGTGGACGTTGTCGACGGGGCCCGATTGCATCGTCTCTTCCTGTGAGTAGCCGGTGATCGCCTGCACGGATGGCGAAACCCAGAGACGCGTTCCGTCCAGGGCGAAGCGGGAGATCATGTCAGTAGCGTTCTCCGCCAGCAGGCGGAAGCGCGTCTCGCTCTCCCGCAGCTCGTCCTCCGCGTTCATACGCGCCGTGACATCGCGTGACGACGTCTGGACTTCGGTCAGGGCCCCGCCGGCGTCGCGGATGGCGCGGGCGTGCGCTTCCAGCCAGATGTAGTGGCCGTCGACGTGCTGGAACCGGAAGGTGTACGTCCGCTGATCCTCGCCCGCGGCCAGGGCGCGCATTGCCTCGACGGCGCCTTCGCGGTCATCCGGGTGGATTTGGTGGCCCGGGATCTGGCCGATGACGGCCTCGGGGTCGCGCCCCGTGACGCTCCTGATGGACGGCGAGACCCAGATGCACCTGCCTCCGGGCGTGTATCGCGCGATGATGTCGGTCGAGTTCTCGGCCAGCAGCCGGAAGCGAGCCTCGCTCTCCCGCAACTCGTCTTCCGCCCGCTTCCGGCCGGAGATGTCACGCGCCGACGTCTGGATCTCGATGACGTCCGCCGTCTCGGGGTCGCGCACGACTTTGTTCGTCGCCTCCATCCAGACCTGGTGCCCATCCTTGTGCCGGACCTGGAAGGTCGTGCGGAACGACTCGATGCCTTCCTGCACGTTGGCCAGCGCGCCGGCGAGCAGGCCGTCGTCGTTGTTCGCAAAGATCTCGGCCAGCGAGTGCCCGACGACCTCCTCCGGCGTGTAGCCCGTTAGTGGCGTGACTGACGGGGACATCCAGACACAGCGTCCGTCCGCGTCGTAGCGGGAGATGACGTCCATGCTGTTCTCAGCCAGGAAACGGAACCGCCCCTCGCTCGCCCGCAGCTCCTGCTCCGCCATGAGCCTCGCCGTGATGTCGTTCAACGAGCAGATGACGCGGTGCACCCTGCCGTCCGCATCAAACTGCGGCTCCGCGCTCGCCAACACCCAGGCTTGCTCGCCCGTGGCTGGGCGATGTACGCCGTACACGATGTCGCGCACCGGCGCGCCCGTCGCAATGGCGAGCGGCACCGGGCGCTCGTTCGGGGGGATGATCGTGCCGTCCTCGCGCGTCGGCCGCCACGAGTCGTCGTACGACGTCTTGCCCAGGACCTCCTCCTCGGTCAGTCCAAGGAGCGCGAGCGCCGCGTCGTTGCAGACCAACACACGCGCGTCGGCGTCGTGCAGCGCCACGCCCACGCGCAGGTCCTTGATGAGCGAGCGGAACAACTCCTCGCTCTCACGGAGCGCCGCTTCCGCCTTCACGCGGTCGGTAACGTCGCGCGAGAACAGCGTCGTCCGGAACTCGCCGCCGCTTGTGCGGAACGCGCGCGCCGTGCATTCGATCCATCGCCATGCACCCTGCTCGTGCCTCATACGCACGGTGAAGTGGGCCGCGCGCCGCTGCGAAAGCATCGCCCGCAGCTCGCCGGCTGCGGCCTTGCGATCCTCTTCGTGGATCAGCTCGAAGACGCTGCCGCCCAGCAGGTCTTCCGGCGGGTAGCCCAGCGTATCGGTGTAGCCCGAGCTGGCGTAGATGAAGCGCTCGTCGACGACTTCGGCCACCAGGTGAAACGAGTCCTCGATGAGCGCCCGGTACCGCATCTCGCTGTCGCGCAGCGCGGCCTCTGCCTGGTCGCGCTCCATCTCGGTCGCCGTCCGCTCGGCCATTGCCATGACGATCGCGGTGGCCGCGTCCGCATCGCGCACCGGGGTGTCGGCGATCAACTCGATCAGGCCCAGGACGTCGCCCCGCCCGTCGGTGATGGGGACACCCAGGTAGCTCTCGGCGAAGAGCCGCTGTAGCCGCTGGTCGGCGGGGAACTCGCGCCGGACGCGCTCGCGGTGCAGCCGTATCTCGCCCTGTGCGACGGGCTCGGCGGGCGTCGCGGCGACGGCGAAGTCGCCGGGGGTACTCGTCGGGTCGCGCGACCACGCGCCCAGCAGCGACACCCGCTCGCCATCGAGGGACAGTTCGCCAACTCCCGCGTAGGATGCGCGGAACACGTGGCCCAGCTCGGCGGCCAGGCGCCGGTAGAACTCGCCGCCTGAAGATCCGGACACGCGCTCGACGACCGCGCGCAGAGCGGCATCGGCTGCCAGGCCCTGCATTCCCTGCGAGCCTGTCTGCTGGTGATTCATCCGGCCCCCGAAGCTTGCGCGGTTTCCCCCATCCGGCCCGCCCGCGCGCGAAACCACGTGAGTATCGGAACCGGGGGTTTGCCCCTGCATCGGGCAGCCGCTTATGCGCATCCGTGACATTGATTAGGGAGAGCGTTCGGCGCGTTCCTGCTATGCTCACGCCGGAGCAGCAGCCGCGACGGCCCCCGCGGGACGCCCGGGTGCTACCACCCCCAGACGCAGCAACGCGCGCCCCCCGGCCCGCCTGGAGGACTCCACCATGCCCAAGGACACGCTGACCGTCACCGATAACCGCACCGGAAAGCAGTACGAGGTCCCGATCACCGACGGTACCGTCCGCGCGATGGACTTCCGCCAGATCCGCGTCGACGACGGCGATTTCGGGTTGATGACCTACGACCCGGCCTTCACCAACACCGCCTCCTGCCGTAGCGCCATCACCTACATCGACGGCGACCAGGGCATCCTGGAGTATCGCGGTTACCCCATCGAGCAACTCGCCGAGCAGAGCACCTACCTGGAGACCGCCTACCTGCTCCTGTATGGGGAGCTGCCAACCACGACGGAGCTTGCCGGGTGGGTGCACAACATCACCTATCACACGATGGTGCACGAGAACACCAAGAAGTTCGTCGACGGCTTCAACTACGACTCTCACCCGATGGGCATGCTCGTCGGGACGGTCGCGGCACTCTCCACGTACTACAAGGACGGCAAGGACGTGGACGATCCTGCATCACGCGAGTTGCAGACCTGGCGCCTCATCGCCAAGATGCCGACGATCGCCGCGTACGCGTACAGGCGCACCCGTGGTCTCCCGATCATCTATCCGGACAACGATCTATCCTTCCCGGCTAACTTTTGCAGCATGCTCTGGCGTCACGTCGCCGAAAAGGACTACAAGCCCGACCCTGTCCTCGAGCGTGCCATCGACGTCCTCTTCATCCTCCATGCCGACCACGAGCAGAACTGCAGCACCAACGCCATGCGCGCCGTCGGCAGCAGCCGCCCCGATCCGTTCTCGGCCACGGCCGCGGCCTGTGCCGCTCTCTACGGCCCGCTGCACGGGGGCGCCAACGAAGAGGTGCTCCGCATGCTGGACCACATCGGGGACATCAAGAACATCCCCGACTTCATCAAGCGCGTGAAGGCAGGCGAGGGCCGGCTCATGGGCTTCGGCCACCGGGTGTACAAGAACTATGACCCGCGCGCGAAGATCATCAAGCGCACGGCGTACGAGGTGTTCGACCTCGTCGGCCGCAACCCCATGCTCGATATCGCGCTCGAGCTGGAGAAGATCGCCCTGGAGGACGAGTACTTCATCTCGCGGAAGCTGTACCCGAACGTCGACTTCTACAGCGGCATCATCTACCAGGCGTTGGGCTTCCCGGTCGAGATGTTCCCGGTGCTCTTCGCCATCCCGCGGACGGCCGGCTGGGTGGCCCAGTGGCGCGAGATGATCACCGACGGCGAGCAGAAGATCGCCCGCCCCCGCCAGGTCTACACCGGCAACCGCGGCCGCGAGTACGTGCCGGTGGCCATGCGCTAAAGTTGGTCGTCGCGGTCCGGCCGCTGGCGTCCGCGGCTCGATCCTTGTGTAGCTCACCTCGTGCTCGCGCCTCCGCGTAGCCGGTGAGCGCCCGGTCAATCTTCTCGGGTAGCGTTGGATCCAGCGCCAGCCGCGCGTGAAGCGCCTCTCGCTCCTTCCGGGCAGTCTCTGCGCGTTTTGCACCCAACTGTCGGCCACCTTTCGCGCCCCGGCGTGGGTTATCGCATCGGCAGCGTGCCCCCTGGCTGCGTTTTCTGCAACGCCGTCGATCGCGGCTCCGGCCGCCGTCGCTATAGTGCGCGGGCGAACGCTCGCGACATTGCCCACAGGAGACCGACCATGCTGTACATGTTCCTCATCCAGTACGACCCCGCCGTGCCGCTTGCGCCCACCGACAAGCCGTCCCTCCTGCCCGAGCACGAGGCGCTCGAGGCGGATCTGCGCCAAACGGGTGTGTACGTCTCCGGCGGCGCGCTCATGCCGGTCGAGATGGCACGGCCGCTGCGCGTGAAGGCAGGAGCAGTCATAGGCAGCGACGGCCCTTTCGCCGAAACGAAAGAGGCGATCGGCGGCTACTACATCATCGATTGCAGGGACGCGGCCGAAGCCGCGGCGTACGCTGCGCGCATCCCGGTGCCGAGCAACGCCTGGGTGGAGGCGCGCCAGCTCGTCCTCTTTCACCCCGACGTCGGCCGCATCGCCAAGCTCGCTACGGCATCGGCGTGAGCAAGGGCGGCTCCCCGCCGCCGACGATCGCCTCGGCGCGCGCCTGGAGCCGCGGGTTGTGCTCGGGGTGTGTGAGTACGTAGAAGCGCTCGTTGCAGATCGCGTCCAGCACGATCGCCGCGGTCTCGGACGGCGCCATCCCGCCCGCGAAGATGCCCTTGATCATGTCCAGCATCGCGTGCTCGGGTGTTCCCGGCGCGGGCTGGGGCTGCGGCCCCGCCGGGTGGTTGCGCCCCGACTCGATGATCCGCGTGTTCGTCAGCGCCGGACACAGCACCGACACGTTGATCTTCCCGCTCGAGGCGTACGCCAGCTCGTGGTGCAGCGCCTCCGAATACCCCACCACACCGAACTTGGTCGTCGTGTACGCCGGCCCGCCCGCACCGGCGATAAGCCCGGCGACTGACGCCGTGTTCACGATGTGCCCTTCGTCGCCGCCCTTGAGCATCAGCGGGACGAATGCCCGCACCCCGTGAATCACGCCCCAGAGATTCACACCCAGCGTCCACTCCCAGTCGACCAGAGGGCACTCCCACGACGCTTGCGGCCCGCCGCCGCCCACGCCCGCGTTGTTGCACACGACGTGCACCGCGCCGAACCGCTCCATCGTCTTCGCGGCCAGCGCCTGCATATCGGCTTCCTTCGAGACGTCGGTCCGCACCGCCAGCACTTCGGCGCCGCTCGCAGCCAGCTCGCGTGCCGCGGCGTCCAGGGCCGGCTGCTCGACGTCGGCCATAACCACGCGCATGCCCTCGGTGGCGAACCTCTCCGCCAGCCCTCGCCCGATGCCGCTCGCCGCGCCGGTGACGACGGCTACCTTGCCCTTGAACTCTCGCATTTCCGTGCTCCTTGTTTGCTAGATCCCGCTTCGCGTCGCGATGTCGAACAGATCCGCCAACTCTTCGCCGTAGCGCGCCAGGTCCGTCTCCGGGTGCGCGGAGGCCAACGGCGGCAGCATGTCGATGGCCGCCCTGATCGCGAAGGCCATGCTGTCCTGGGAAAACGCGCGAAACTCGCCCGCCTCCTGTCCTGCCCGAAGCATCTCCTCCACCGCCGCCTGGATCGGGTCGTGCCCATGCTCGTCCAGCCGCGATTGGCCCCGCTCGTCACGGAAGCCCCACACGATCTCGACCATCGCCTGCACGTTCTTCGGGTATTCCATCATGTAGGCGACGTTGGCCAGGATGTACGCCCGGAGTTGGGCGCGGGATGGGGTATGCGCCACGATCCGTGGCAGCATGAACTCCGCTCCGGCCGTGTAGACGTGTTCGACGACCTGCAGAATCAGCTCGTCCTTGCCGGCGAAGTAGTACGAGATGACGCTCTTGCTGACCTTCGCGCGTTTCGCGATCTCGACCAGCGAAGCGCGCGCGTACCCCAGTTCGGCGATCGTGTCGATCGCGCAGCGCACGATCTGCGCCCGCCGGGCAGCTTCGATGAACGACTGTTCCTCGCCAGCCGAGACTTTCTCTAGAACACTCGGTTCGCTCTTCGACCGCACGGTCGAATAATAGGCCACTCAGTCAGGAGTAGTCAAGGGTCAGCTACGGAACCGCGCCCGGCGCGCTGGGCCCCAACGCCTTACGCCTAACGCCTAACGACCAAGTCCTACCCCGTCGGCATGGGGAAGCGGCGGACGAACTCCGCGAAGAACTCCTCGTCGGTCTGCACCCGCCCGAAACCGTCCACGTACTCTTCGTCGCTCATCAGCGGCCGCTTCTCCGCGAACACGTGCGCGTCCACCCCCACCAGGTACCGCAGTTTCGGCGCGTCCGTCGCGATCGCGTGCTCGATCGCCTCGGCCACGAGCTGCGGGTCCTGCGCCACCGCCTTCCCGCCGGCGTAGATCCCCGCGATCCGCCGCTCGATGTTCGCGTATGGCGCCTCGCCCGCTGCCGTCACCGACCCCATCGCCTTGTCGATGATGGGCGTCGCGAAGAAGCCGGGCTCGATGATGGCGACGCGGATGCCGTACTGCAAGACCTCCATCGCCAGCGCCTCGCTGATCGCCTCAAGCGCATGCTTTGTGCCCGCGTACAGCCCGTCGCCCGGCCCGACGATCAGCCCTGCCACCGAGCTGATGTTCACGATCGTCCCGCCGCCGCGCGCCCGCATCGACGGAAGCACGACGCGTGCCACGCGGACCGGGCCGAAGACGTTGGTCTCGAACATCGCCCGCATCTGCTCGTCGGTTGCCAGCTCCAGCGCGCCGAGATCGCCCAGGCCGGCGTTGTTCACAACGGCGTCGATGCGGCCGGCATCCGCCAGCGCCGCTTCGACCACCGCCTGCACCGACGCCCTGTCCGTCACGTCCATGCGCGAGACGGTCAGCGCCAGTCCCTCCGCCTTGGCCGCCGCCAGAAGCGGTTCGGACCCACGTTCGGGCGACCGCATGGTCGCGAAGACGCGGTGGCCCTTCCGCGCCAGGTGCAGCGCTGCCGCGCGCCCCAGCCCCGTACTTGTCCCCGTGATCATTGTCACCGTCGCCGTCATCCCGCTCCTCCGATCTCGGCTGCTCCTCGGTGGCGCAATGATCTTAACTGCGCAGCGGACGCGCCAGCCGCCGCGCCCGCGAGCCGGGCGGTATGCGATGCGCTATACTGCCGCCGCGCCCGGCGAGCGGGCGTTTTCCGTCGCCCTGCGGGTCGAAGGGCTGCCGCGGGAGACCGTGGCGGGGCGACAGCGATCAGGCCGGCGTAGCTCAGCGGTAGAGCAGCTGTTTCGTAAACAGCAGGTCACGGGTTCGAATCCCATCGCCGGCTCCATCGAGCCTACAACACGCACCTGAGAACAGGTGCGTGTTCTGTTTCCGCGCGCGACCCCATCAACACCCAGCGTCCGTTTGCGCCTGTGCAAGCACCGCGGCGAACGCGGCGTGGTCGGCTGCGCCCACGACCTCCAGCCCCGGCAGAGGCTGCGCCAGCGCGCGCTCTTTCAGCGTGCTCACGCGCGCCAGAGACTCGTCGATGCGGGACTCGCTGATCCGGCCAGCACGCACCGCCACGAGCAACGCCTGCGCGGCCGCGATCCCGCCCTCTGGATCGGCGTACAGCACCATGTCCGCGCCCGCCTCGATCGCGCGCACGGCGGCCTCGCCCGTGTCCCAGCGATTCGACACCGCGCCCATCTCCAGCGAGTCGGTGATCACCACGCCGTCGAATCCCAGCCCTTCGCGCAGGTAGCCGATGGTCAGTCCCGACAGCGACGCCGGCAGCCCCGCTGGGTCGAGGGCCGCCGGCTCGAGGGCCGCCGGGTCGAGGGCCGCGTAGTCGACGTTCGACGTCATCATCATGTCGGTGACCTCGGCGGCGGCGCGGAACGGTGGCAGGTCCGTCTCCTCCAGCTCCTGCAGCGTCCTCTCGACGACGACGCGCCCATCGTGCGAGTCGCCGCCGGTGGAGCCGTGGCCGGGGAAGTGCTTCGCCACCGCCAGCACACCCGCCTGGTGCAGTCCCTCGATCGCCGCCAGCACCATCGGCGTCACTGCGTCGGGCGTCGTACCGTACGCGCGGTCGCCGATGACGTTGTTTTCCGGGTTCGTGAGTACGTCGGCGTCCGGCGCCAGGTCGACGTTGATGCCCGCGGCCAGCATCTCGCGCCCCATGATGAGCGCCGCCAGCCGCGCCAGATCCGTCTCCCCTATGCAGCCGATCACGGCGGCCGCCGGCATCTGCGTGAACGGGGGGTCGAGACGGATCACGCGCCCGCCCTCTTGGTCGACGGCGATCAGCATGCCCAGGCCGTTCGCGTCGCGCGCCATCGCCTGCAGCCCGGACGTCAGCGCAAGCACCTGCTCCGGCGACACGGCGTTGTCCCCCAGCAGCACGGCGTTGCCGATGTGATGGGTGCGTACCAGCTCGGCCGCTTCCTCAGGCGTTGTGCCGTCCAGGCCGGCCATGATGAGCTGGCCGATCTTCACTTCGAGCGCGACCCCGCTCGCCAAGGTCGGCGTTGCGGCCGGCTCCGCCGTCGGCGACTCGATCGCCATGGCCGTCGGCGTTGTAGCAGTGCCGCCGTCGTCGTCCAGCGCCCGCGTGCACGCGAACCCAAGCGCGAACGCGACAACCGCCGCCCCCGCCAAACCCGCCGCCACGTATCGCACGCTCATGCAGATTCCTTTGCGCTCGCGCTCAGACTCGGCTCTCACCATACCGCCCGAGTGGCACAGCCGTCCGGCGGAAGCTGCGGGTGCCGATCGTCCATTCGCGCTCGCCGCAACGACCACGGCGGCTGACGAAGGCCCTCACGCCTCACGCCACGATCGCGGTCACCACGGCGAAGTAGATCACGATGGACAGCAGGTCCTGCACTACCGTCGCCAGCGGCCCGCTGCCGTATGCCGGGTCCCGGCCCGCGAGGTCGAACGCCCACGGCAGCGCCATCGCGACCAGCGTCGCCGTGGAGCACGCGCCCACCAGCGCGATGGAGACGGCGAGCGCCACCTCCGCATCACCCCAACGCCACCAGACCAGCGGGAAAAACGCGGCGCCCAGCAGCATGCCCGCCACCGCACCCGTCAGCAGCTCGCGCAGCACCACGTGCCGCAGCCCCACGCCCAGGGACAGGCCACGGATCACCAGCGTCTCCGTCTGCGTGCCCACCGCGTCCGCCATGTACACGATGCCCGGAATGAAGAACGCCAGCAGCACCTCTTCCTCAAGCCGGCCCTCGAATGCGCCCACGATGTCCGCCGCGAACAGCGCGCCCGCCAGTCCGATGAACAGCCACGGCAGCCGGTGCCATAGCCGCATCGGCACCGACTCCTCGGTCGCAGCACGCGCTGCCGAGCCCTGGCGCAGCACGCCGGCCAGGCGCGCCAGGTCTTCGTCGTGTTCCCGCAGCAACACGCCCAGCAGCCTCGCCGGCGGCACGATCCCGCGAAACATGCCCGCCTCGTCGACGACGGCCAGTGCGCTCTCGCCGTGCTGCACCGCCTTCCACGCGACGCGCTCCTGGTCCATCCCCGCGGATACCACCGGCGGGTCGGCGTCCATCACGCTTGCCATCGCTGCGTCGTCCGGCGCGGCCAGCACGTCCTCGATCCGCGCGATCCCCCGCAGCATGCCGGCCTCGTCGCACACGGCGATGTGACTCACGACGTCGTGGTGCGTGCCGATCAACATGCCGCGCACGTCGCTCGCCGTCGTCTCGGGGCGCGTGACCGGCACCTCGCGTGTCAGCAGCGCGCCCGCTGTCTCCAGTGTCAGCTCTTCGAGTGGTGGGATCTGCCGGGCCATCGCCGTCCTCCTGCGTAGCTCCGCCACAGCCTATCCGCACGCACGTCCACGCCGCACCGCGCTGGTATGGTGGCCGCGTGCTCCGACTTGCCGCCGCATTCATGCTCGCGCCGCTGACGCTCGTCGCACTCGCCTGCGCCGGCGATTCGCGGCCCCCCGACACCCCGAATACAGCTGGCACCGTGGTTCCGCCGTCAGCTACGCCCGCAGTACCGGCCGCGACCACTCAGCCGCCGAGAACGGCGTTCGCCACGTCCGAGCCCTCACCGAACGCTGCTCCAGTCGTGGAGGCGCGCGTAATCTACCGCGGGCCGGCCACGCGCCGTGCCGTCGCCCTCACGTTCGACGCCGGCGCCGACGTGAGGTACACGGCCGACATCCTCCGCACTCTGCGCGAGAACGGCGTGCGCGCGACCTTCGGCGTCACCGGCATCTGGGCCGAGCAGAACCGCGATCTGCTGTTTGCCATCGCCGCCGACGGCCACCAGATCATCAACCACACCTACGACCACAGGTCCTTCACCGGCGCTTCGACCGGCGAGCCGCCCCTCACGCCCGAGGAGCGCGCGCTCGAGCTCTCACGCGCGGAGGTCACCGTCTACAGATACACCTCGCGCAGCACGAAGCCTTACTTCCGCCCACCCTACGGCGACATCGACGACAGCGTCCTGCGCGATGCCGCCGCGAACCGCTACGACACCGTCGTCATGTGGACGGTCGACACGCTGGGCTGGGACGGCGCCACCGCCGAGCAGATCCTCCAGCGTGCGGTCGAACTGGCGGAGCCCGGCGCCATCTACGTCATGCACGTCGGCAGCGTCTCCCAGGACGCGCTCGCCCTTCGCGCCATCATCAGCGCCCTCCGAGCCGACGGCTACGACTTCGAGACGATCCATGAACTCCTCACTCCTTAGGCTCCGTAGCCGCGAACGTGCAGCTCCACCCTCTACACTCCAGCAATGGATCCCGAGATCGCCCGCCGCCTGTTGCTCAATCGCGACCTCCGCACGGCGCAGGGCTGGGGCGAGATCCGCAACTTGCAGGGTGCGCTGGCCGTCACCTCCGACGCGCCGATCGCCGGACTGAACTCGCTTCGCGCGTTCGACGTCCGTGAGCGCGACCTCGAGGCGCTGCTCGACGTGGGCTTCGCGCTCCTGAGGGCCTTCGACCGCGACCCCGCCGTCGAGGTCACGCCGCTCGACCGTCCGCGCACCCTGCGGCGGCATCTCGCTTCGCGTGGTCTGGCGCGTGCGGACGTGGGTGCGTGGATGGCGCACGATCCCGCCGCGCCGCCGATCACCCGCAACCCGGTTGTCGAGGTGCGCGTCGCCGGCCCCGACGACATCCGCGCCTTCGCGGCGATTGTCGCCGGGAGCGCGCGGTGGGCGCGGCGGCTGTGCACGGCCTCCGCCGTCAACGCCATGCAAGAGCGGGGCAACATGTACTATCTCGGCTGCCTCGATGGCGTACCGGTTTCCACGCTGCACATGCTCATCGACGGCGCCACCGCCGGCATCTACGCGGTGAACACGCTGCGCGCCCATCGCCGCCAGGGCGTGTCTTCCACCGTCATGGCCTGCGCCCTCACCGACGCCCGCGCCGCCGGCTGCGACGTCATTGGTCTCGGCTGCGAAGCCAACGGCTACGCCGAGCGCCTCTACGCCCGCCAGGGCTTCGCCCGCGTCTTCACCAGCGAGATGTGGACAACTCGCCAGCCGGCCGCCTGATGGGGCGCGGCCGGTGTGGTACAGCCGCCCTCGGCTGTGTGCCGGTTCCAACGTTGTGGCACGCCGTCCTCGGCTGTGCGGTTCACCCGCATAACAGGCTAAGATCGCGCATGTCCGAGTTCGCCTTCTTCGCGCTCCTCCTCGTTGCCGCCCTCGCGCTCGGTGGTGCGTGGCTAGTGCGCGGCGTCCTTACCCGCTCCCGCTCCGAACCCGGCGACCCCGACGATCCCGTCGTCATTGCCTCGCCGCCCAACGAGATGGCAGCCGAGGTCCTGCGCTCGAAGCTCGAGGCCATGGGCCTGCGCGCCTTCACGCGCAACCGGCTGGGCCGCACCTTTCCCGGCGGCGTCCCGCCCATCCTCCTCGGCTGGGAGGTCCTCGTCCGCCGCGCCGACGCCGACGAAGCCGAGGCGATCATCGGCGACTGACCCGTTTGGCCTCCGACCTCCGACATCCTGAATCCACATCCGGCCTCCGGCGACGCGTTGCGATCGCCCCGCCCAGTCCCGTACAGTGCAGCACCACCACGAGACGCATTCCGAACGGAGGCACGAGCATGGCCATCACGACTTCCTCCCGCGCATGCCGGATGTGTCTCTCGTTCGCCGGTTAGCCTCCCCTCATCAGGGGCGGTGACGCCCACAACACGGATTCCTCTCCGGACACGCGCATTCGTCTCACCTCGCGGCTTGCGCCGCGGGGCATATTCACGTGTACGCCGATGAGGAGAAGTTCGTGGGAACCGTTCGAATGCACGCCGACGAGATCGACACCGATGAGGCGCTCGTCCGCCGGCTCCTGGTACAGCAATACCCCCGGTGGGCTGAGCTTCCGCTAAGGCGCGTCGAGCACACGGGGACGGATCATGCCATCTACCGTCTGGGCGACGACCTGTCGGTGCGGCTGCCGCGCATCCACTGGGCGGCCGGCCAGCCCGACAAGGAGGAGACGTGGCTGCCGCGATTGGCGCCCGAGCTTCCGGCGCCAATTCCCGTGCCCGTCGCGGGGGGCGAGCCCGGCGAGGACTTCCCGTATCGGTGGATCATTTCGCCATGGATGCGGGGCGAGGACGCCACCCGCGAGCGCATGAGCGATCAGCAGGCCGCCCTCGACCTGGCGCGGTTCATCCTCGCGCTGCAGCGCATCGACCCCGCGGGCGGGCCGAGCCCGGGCCGGCATAACTTCCTCCGCGGTGTGCCGCTCGCCGTGCGGGATCCCGGCGTTCGCACCGCGATCCCGGCCTGGAACGGCATCATCGACACCGCCGCGATCACGGCGGCGTGGGAGGAGGCTCTCGGTGCCCCGGCATGGGAGGGGCCGCCCGTGTGGCTGCACGGGGATCTTTCCTCCGGCAACGTGCTGGTCGATGGAAGCCGCCTGAGCGCCGTCATCGACTTCGGATGTCTGGGCGTCGGCGATCCCGCGTGCGATCTGAGCGTCGCGTGGACTCTCCTGTCCGGCGAGAACCGCCGCCTCTTTCGTGAGACTGTGGCCGTCGATGACGCGACCTGGGCGCGAGCGCGCGGCTGGGCGTTAATGGGGGTGGGCGCGCTTCCCTACTACCAGCACACCAACCCGGCCCAGGTCGAGAAGGCCCGCCGTTCCATCAATGAGGTGCTTGCCGACCGCGAGTCGGCGCAAACAGGAGGCGCCAGGTGAAGAACTACGATCCGGCAATGAGTTTTGGTCCCGAGGTCGCGGCCGGCGACCCGCACCGGCTCCGGGGCGACGAGGAGGCGACGGTTGCCTTCCTGCGCGATCTCGCAGGCGATGGACCCGCCCTCGAGCTGGCGATCGGCACGGGACGCATCGCGCGTCCGCTCGCCGCGACGGGTCTCCGTGTCGACGGCATCGACATCTCGCAGGCGATGGTCGACGTGCTACGTACGCAGCCCGGCGGAGACGCCATCGCGGTCACGATGGGCAACTTCGCCGATGTCCCGGTGACGGGCACGTATCGCCTCATCTATATCGTCTACAACACCATCCACAACCTGCTCACCCAGGACGACCAGGTGCGCTGCTTCCAGAACGTCGCGAAGCACCTGGCAGACGATGGTGTGTTCGTGGTTGAAGCAGGTCCGCACAGCGCCCTCTACCTGACCGACAACCAGTACGTGCACGCGCAGTCCGTCGAGGTCAAGCAGGTCTGGCTCGACGTCGCGCGCTACGACCCGGTGACGCAGCTCCTCGAGGAGAGCCACGTGTCGCTGACCGACAAGGGTGTGAGACTGTTCCCCATCGTCACGCGCCACATCTGGCCGGCCGAGATGGACCTCATGGCCCGCATCGCCGGGCTGCGTCTACGCGAGCGCTTCGGCGACTGGGACCGCAGCCTCTACACCGCCCACAGCCGCAACATCGTCTCCGTCTACGAGCACGAGGCTGGATGGCAGGGGCTAGAAGTTAGAAGTTAGATGTTGGATGTTGGGGGCCGTAGGACAACCACCGGCGCGCAGCCCAGCGAGGAGCAGCACCATGGCCGCAGGCAACGTCGCCGACCTGGTAAGAGAAATCGACCGGGAGCGAGCACGGCTCCGCCGGCTGCTGCGTTCACAGAGCAGCACGACGCTCGCGAAGCGGCCACCCTTCGGAGACTGGTCGATCGTCGAAAACGTGCGGCATCTGCTGTTCGCCGAACAGCTGCACCTCGGCGGCTTCCTGCCCGACGGCTTCGCGTGGAGCCCCTTGGGGCTGACCGACAGGACCGGGCGGGCGTACGCGAGCGTGGGTACAAGGCCGACGAAGAACGTCGAACAGGTCTTCGAAGCCTGGGACGAGGTGCACAGGTCCGTCCGCAGGGCCGTCCGATCAGCGGACGGCGATGTCGGAACGGCGCTCGAACGCAACCTCTATCACCTCACCATCCACGTCAAGGCAATCGAGACACTGTTGTCCAAGGCGACCGCTTAGCACTGGACCATCGCTATCCGCCCGGCCGCGGGTGCGGTTGGGTCTGGCATCCAACATCCAACATCGCCCACATCTCGCGCCAGATTCCCCACGCAAGTACCCTGCCCCAAACCGAATCCAACCAGCAACAGAGGCACCCCCATGGACTTCCAGCTCTCCGAAGAACATCGCCTGATCCAGCAGACCGCGCGCCGCGTCGCCAAGGACGTTATCGCACCGCGCGCGGCCGAGATGGACATCACCGGCGAATACCCACATGACATCTTCAAGGCCTTCAAGGACACCGGCCTCACCGGCCTCACCATCCCGGCGCAGTACGGCGGCTCCGGCGCGGGCATGCTCGCCCTCGCCCTCGCTGTCGAGGAGGCCGCGAAGTACTGCTGCGCCTCCGGCCTCATGCTGCTGCTGTCCGCCCTTCCCTCGCAGCCCGTGATAATCGGCGGCGACGAGCGGCAGAAGCAGTGGGTCGGCAAGGGCATCGCCTCTGGTGAGATTAAGGGCGCGTTCTGCCTCACGGAGCCCAACCACGGTTCCGATGCCGCCAATCTCGAGACGACAGCCAAGAAGGACGGCGACGACTACGTCATCAACGGCGAGAAGATGTACATCTCCGGTGGCACCGTCGCGGACTACATCGTCTGCTTCGCCCGCACCAACGGCACGCCCGGGCCCAAGGGCATCAGCGCCTTCATCGTCGAGACGACATCGCCCGGCTTCAAGGTCGCAGGCCAGGACCGCAAGATGGGCGTCCGCGGCGTCCCCACCGCCGATATCGTGCTGGAGGATGTGCGTGTACCGCGCGAGAACCTCGTCGGTGGCGCCGAGGGGCAGGGCTTCAACCACGCGATGCTCACGCTGAACTCCTGCCGGCCCGTGGTGGGCGCGCGCGGCGTCGGCCTCGCCGAGGGCGCGATGACCTACGCGCTCGAGTTCGCTCGCCAGCGCGAGGCCTTCGGCAAGCCGATCGCCGACCTGCAGGCCATCCAGTTCATGTTCGCCGAGATGGCCATCGCCATCGAGGCCGCCCGCCTGCTCGTGTACCAGGGTGCGTGGCGCGTCGACCAGGGCCTCTACGGTCGCGAGCACGCCGCCTACCTGTCGATCGCGAAGGCGTTCGCCACGGAGACCGCGGTGAAGGTGTCGTCCGACGCCCTGCAAGTGCTGGGCGCGCAGGGGTACATGATGGACCACCCGCTGGAGCGCCACTACCGCGACGCCCGCCAGCTCATGATCGTCGAGGGCACGTCGCAGGTGCAGCGCGTGGTCATAGCCCGCGCCCTCCTCGAACGCGAACTCGTATATCCGTAGGAAGGCCGGGTCCCGGAGGCGATGCAGCCGCCGATGGAGACAGCGCGCATGGAACTGCCGGGGGTTCCGGCGCGCCTCCCGCACGACGCGCAACTGGAAATGGTAGGCGGCGCGCCGTATGCCGGCGCGCAGTGTCGGCGTCAGCCGTCTCAGGCCTCCGGGCGCTTCCGGTAGACCCCGAACGCGTTGTACGGCACGCACAGCCCCGTGTCGCACACCAGCTCGTCCAACAGCAGCAGCTCCAGCAGGTATGACTCGCCGATGGCCAGCGGCGTCGTCCGCCGGCGCAGGAGTGGCACGCGGCGGCGCAGCCATGTCTCGGCCCGCTGCGCTCTCGAGGGGCGAGGCATCGTCTCCACGTCCGCCGGCCGCACGTACAGCAGCAGCGAAGTCATCGCCCCGGCCGTCCGCACGGTGATCGGATTCAGTGCTCCCGCCATCGCGCCCAGGACGTCGGCGCTCCGGACACCGCAGAACGGGCTGAACAGCGAGCGGTCCTCATTCCGCCAGACGAGGCCACCCGTCCTGCCGGGCTGGCGCCGGATGTCGCGCTGGTACAGCTCCTCGAACAGGCGCTTTTTGCTCTCCGCGAAGCGGAACGACGACTCGCCGACGTAGTCCTGGAGGAAGAAGAATCCCCCCGGCGTCAGCGCCCGGTTGATCTGCCGCGCCAGGTCCTCGAGGTTGATCACGTGGTGCAGCGTGCTCGATGACGAGATCACGTCGTAGGAGGACTCTGGAAGCTCCACGAAGTTCAGGTCCGCAACGCGCGTGTCGACCCGCCCCGGGAACCGCCGTCCCAGCACCTCAGCCCAGCGCGTCAGACTCCCCTCGGAGATGTCGCAGAACGTAACGTGCAGCCGAGGATTCGTCTCCAGAATTCGCGAGTCCTGTCCCAGCCCGCTCGTGCCCAGGATCAGGCCGCGCTCGAACTGCCCGTGGCGTGAGATCGTCTCGAACCACTGCGTGCGCGGCTCTCCCGTGAAGCGCCGATTCGTGTACCGCTCGATCGGGCTGTCGATGCCCGCTCGCTCGCCCGCCACGACGCCGAACTCGCCGCGTGCTGCGCGCCAGAACTCCGCCTCGAGCCCGGCCAACCGCTCGTACTCTGCGTCCCCGCGCTCGACGTGCGTCAGCGGGCCCGTGGTCATTGCGCCGATGCGGACGCGGGCTCCGCCTCGCCGGCGACGGCGGGCGCGGGCGCGGGCGCGGGGCCGCGGTCCTGATACGGGAAGAACGCCTTCAATCGAAGCAGCGGCTGTTCGATGAGCTGCCAGCTCAACCACGCGATCCCGAACGTGGTCGCCGTAGCCACGGCCGAGAACGCGACGTTGAGCGGGAGATGGTGACTGGCGAGTGTCGGCGTCAGCTCGTGGAGGATCGCGAGGCGCGCCAGCACCAGCGCGACGAGCACGTGGACCACGTACATCGCGTAGGAATACTTCCCGGACTGGCGGAGGATCGGGTGCGCGAGCGCGCGGTGGAGCGGCGATGAAGTCCTGGCCTGCAACGAGGCCAGCAGCAACGCTGCAAAGACCAACGCGAACGCCGTGAATCCTACGCCCTCGACCTCCCGGTCGAACACCGACAACCCGTCGTTCTTCACGAACAGGGTGCCGAGAATCGCCAGCGACGCCGCGACCGCGACCGGCGCCAGGCGCGAGAGGATCCGCAGTTCGCCCCCGCGGGCCGCAAGCGCGATCAGCGCGCCCAGCGCCAGCGTATCCATCCGCGCCGGCATCAGGATGTGCGGAGCGTTGTTGGCGAAGACGCTGTCAGCGACCCCGCCAAGCAGGGCCAGCCTGATCGCGAGCGCACTCGCGACGAGCAGCGCGCAGAGCGCCATCAGCGGCCGCCGTGGTATTGAGAGGACCACCAGCGGCCACACGAGGTAGAACTGCTCTTCGACGGCAAGCGACCAGAAGGGCACGTACGCCAGTGGGACATCCACGTCGAATGGCTTCACCGCGTTGCCGATGTTGACCGCATACAGCCACATCCACGCCTGGATCGACCGCAGTTCCGGTACCTCTGCCACCGCATCGACATCGTGGATCAGCGGCGCGACGAACAGCACGAACAGCAGGAACAGGTAGAACACCGGCGCCAGCCGCAGGAAGCGGCGAGCGTAGAAGCTGCGGAAGTAGGTGTTCGATGTCTTCGCGTCGTACAGGATCCCCGTGATCAGGAAGCCCGACAGCACAAAGAACAGGTCCACCCCCGACCACCCCACGCCTACGACCCGCTTCGCCCAGATGTCGAGGCGCTCCTCCGGCTGTCGCCCCGTCAGGCCGAACGCCAGCCCCCAGAAGTGGAACTGCATCACCATCAGGATCGCGATGCCGCGCACGCCGTCCAGCGCCGGCAGGCGGTTCTCGCTCTGCCCGTCCGTGGCGGTCGCCGGCCCCGTCTCTCCCATCGCCTATGGCTCCCCTTCGCCGCCGAAGCCGTCGACGACGCGTGCCGGCACGCCCGCGACCGATGCCCCGGCCGGCACGTCCGAAACGACGACCGAACCCGCGGCGATGCGCGCCCCGTCGCCAACGTGGATCGGCCCCAGCACCGAGGCGCCGGTGCCGATGAAGACCCCATCGCCGATGCGCGGGCCCACGAAAACGCCCTGCTTCAGGCCGATACACACCCACGGCCCGATGAACGCCCGCTTGCCGATGACGGTAACGCCGTCGATGACGACGTTGCCATGCGGGATGTACAGCCCTTCACCGATCGCAACGCGGTCGCCGATACGGAGGCCGAACAGCACCGCGCAGGTGCGGTCCAGCAGGCGCGGCAGCAGCGGCACGTGGGCCGCCCGCAGCGACGTGCGCAACCGGTACAGCACCACGCCCGCAAAGTCGTCCCCGCCCCACATCAGCCGGATAACGGTGGCCACCGTGCCCGGCCGCGACGACGGTGTGCGCTCGCCCCGCAGCCTCGTGGCCCGCCGCGCGTCCTCGCGCACGGCGCGGGCCAACCCCGGACGGCGCCGCGCGTTCTCCTGCGCCATCTCCAGCACCGCAGCCGGTGTCAGCTCGGCCGAGGATTGCGCCTGCATCTCCTCAGTCCTTTCGTTGCTGCGTGCCCATCGCTGTCAGCTCCTCCGAGGTGAGCGCGCCCGACTTGATCGCCTCCTGCGCCATGTGTCCGGCTAGCGCTCGCTGGAACGCGCGCTCCATCGCGGGCGACTCCCGCCGCAGGTCGTTCATGTACTCCTGCACCACCTCGATCGGCTTCCCCTGGCGCTTGATCCGTCCCCGCTCCAGCGAGATCGCGCGATCGGCAAAGTCGACCAGCGTGTCGACATTGTGCGTCACGATGATGATCGTGGTGTTGCGCGTCCGCAGCGTCCGGAAGTGCTCGAAGCACTTCTCCTGAAAGTCGGCATCACCAACCGCCAGCACCTCGTCGACAAGCAGGATGTCTGGCTGCACGTGAATCGCCACGGAGAACCCCAGCCGGAGCTGCATCCCGCTGGAGTACGTCCGCATCGGCTGGTCGATGAACGCGCCCAACTCCGAGAACTCGATGATGCTGGGCAGCGCGGCCTTCGCCTCTGCCTTCGAGAGGCCCATGAACAACGCGTTGACGTAGGCGTTCTCGCGGCCGGTCGCGTTCGGGTGAAACCCGGCGCCCAGCTCCAGCAACGCTCCATACCGGCCGTCGATTTCGACGCTGCCCTGGGTCGGCGGCGAAATGCCGGCGAGGATACGCAGCAGCGTGCTCTTGCCCGACCCGTTGTGGCCGATGATGCCCAGGATCTCGCCGTGCTTCACTGTCAGGGAGATGTCGCGCAGTGCCCAGAACGGCTCCTTCGTCGTGAGCTGCGACACAAGAGACTTGGGCCGCGCGATCACGTCTTTCAGCCGCCACGGCCGCTGGGGATCCAGCAGGTACCGCTTGGCGACGCCCTCCAGCCGCACGGCATGGGGCGAGGTGCCATTAGAGTGCATCGGCCATCGTCCTCCCCATGATCCGCAGCGCGAGCCACCCCGCCGCCACCGCCCCGATGCTGAACAACACCGCCGGCCACAGGTCCAGCCCCGGCAGGTCGCCGAACAGGAAAAGCTCCCGCCACTCCTCGATCAGCGGCGTCAGTGGGTTCACTTGCAGCACCTGGCGGTAGCCGTTCGGCACGCGGTCGAGCGGGTAGAAGATGGGCGTGACATAGAACAACAACAACAGCGCCGAATCCAGGCCCGGCCCGATGTCGCGGAAATACACGTTGAGGGACGCCACCAGCACCCCCAGCCCGCACAGGAGCGCGAACTCCAGCGCCAGCAGCGCGGGCGCGCCCACCAGCCACACAGGGTCCGGGTCCACGCCCGTCAGCAGCAGCAGCAGCAGCAGCACGGGCAGGCTGATGAGGAACTCGAAGGTCGAGCCCAGTACCACGGAGAGCGGCAGGATGATCCTCGGGAACTGCACCTTCTTCACCAGCCCCGCATTTGCCACGAACACGTTGGCCGCCGAGTGTAGCCCGTTCTGGAACCAGAACCAGGGGAACAGCGCCGCCAGCAGAAACGCCGCGTGGTTCTCGATATCGACCTTCAGCACCCGCCCCAGTGCGAAGTACATCACCAGGCCCAGCGTCAGTGGCCGCGCGATCCACCAGAAGTAGCTCAGGAAGGTGCCGTGATACTTGACGCGCAGGTCCCGCAGCGTGATGGCCAGCAGCAGGTCCCAGAAGGAGGACGCCGGCGCTGCCGATGCGGCGAAGCGGCCCGGCATGGCGGTCGTCGTTGCCACGTGCGCTGAACCTCTTCTCGTGGCCGTGCGGGCGGCGGGGGGCTCGCGTTGGCGGCGCGTCCGGCGGTGTCCGGCTTCGCGCAACCCGGCGACAGCTTCGGCGAGATCTTCGAGTGTCCAAGATGATAACACGGTTACTTGACGCGCATTACAGCGCGGGCAAGCCACCGTTGACATCGGTCATCGAGCGCTGGCGCCCTCACGCGCTCCGCGTTGGGCTCAAGGCGGCAAGTCAGCGTTGCTAACCGCGCCCCGTGGGCCGCTCGGCAGCCAGCAACGCCCGTCCGGCGGGCGTCGCTTCCACCACCGACCCCACGCCGGGTTCGACCCGGCAAGCCACCAACCCCAGGTCGACCGCGTCCTCCCAGATCGGCAACCGCGGGCACGACGTGCGCCACGCCTCCATCACGTCGGCATAGCGCCGCGGCGTCTCTGCGATCCACTCGACCAGGTCCAGCACTAGCGCTTCGTTCTCGATGACGCGGCCGTTCTGTGAGGTGACGCTCATCCTCGAAGGGTACCGCGCGCGGCGGGGGCGCGCGCGGCGTCGCCATGGGGAGACCGCCGGCTGCGACCTCCAGAGCCGTCAGTCGCCCAACCCTCTGTCTATACTGGGAAAGACCGCGCTATCCCCGGAAAGGACCACCAGCTTGGCCATCGAGCCGCAGATTTCCACGCTCTCCAACGGCCTCCGCGTCGTTACCACCGAAGTCCCCACCGCCCAATCCGTCAGCGTCAACCTCTTCGTCGGCATTGGCTCACGCGGCGAGACCCGCCGCACCAACGGGGTCTCCCACTACATGGAGCACATGCTCTTCAAAGGCACGACGCGCCGCCCGGATGCCATCACCATCGCCGAGGCCATCGAGGGCGCGGGGGGCGTCCTGAACGCCTACACCTCGAAGGAGCTGACCTGCTTCTGGAACCAGGTCCCCTTCGACAAGCTCGAGCCGGCCATGGACGTCCTCGCCGACATGTACCGCAACTCGGTCCTCAGCGCCGAGGAGATCGACCGCGAGCGCACCGTCGTCCAGCAGGAGATCCGCCGCGCGTTCGACCAGCCCGGCGCCTGGGCGTCCGAGCTGCTCTCCCGCGCCACCTTCGGCGACCAACCCATCGGCTGGCCCATCGCCGGCACGCTGGAGACGGTGGAGGGTATGCAGCGCGACGACTTCGTCGAGCACGTCGCCACGTACTACGTGCCCTCGAATAGCGTGCTCAGCGTAGCTGGCAACACCACCGACACCGAGGTCCACGCGCTGGCCGAGCGGCTTTTCGGCGACATGCCGGACCGCCCCTTCCCCGCGACCCCCGCCGCGAGCGAGCAGTTCGCCGAGGCCCGGGTTGTCGTCGAGAAGCGTGAGATCGCGCAGTGCAACATGGGCATCGCGCTTTACGCTTTGCCTCGCAAGGATCCGGACCGCTACCCGCTGCAGATCCTGAACACCGTGCTGGGCCGCGGCATGAGTTCCCGTCTCTTCAAGGAGGTACGCGAACGACGCGGGCTCGCGTACTCCGTCGGCTCCGGCGTCTCGCGCTACAACGACACCGGCACCATGAGCGTCAGCGCCGGCGTCACGCTGGATAACCTCGAGGAGGCGACGAAGGTCATCCGCGACGAGCTGCTCCGCCTGCGCGACGAGCCCGTCGGCGACGACGAGATGGTGAAGGCGCGCGACTTCTCCACGGGCAACTTCCGCCTCGGCCTCGAGTCGACGATGGCGCTTGCCCAGCGCGGAGGCGAGTCGCTCCTGACGACGGGCGAGATCGAGCCCGTCGACGCAGTCGTCGAGTCTCTGCGCGCGGTCACCGCGGCCGATGTCCAGCGCGTCGCTGGCCGGCTCTTCCGCCCCGGCGGCTTCAGCATGGCCGTGGTCGGCCCGGGCGGCGACCCGGCCCGCCTGCAGTCCATCCTGGACGCTGCCTAAGAGCCGGTCAGCGTGTCAGTCGCTCCTCGTTACATTGCTCGGCAGTTTTGGGTTTTGCGCGGCCGCCATCGTTCACCCCCCGAGATTGCTCGGCACTTTTCGTGTTTGGGCCGCTCGGCCGCTGGACCGGGCGGTGCCGGCGGCCTGGGGGAGGCAACCGGCGTGGCCACGGTAGGGAAGCCAGGTGCGGATCTCCAAGCGCGGCAGATCACTTTCGGGAAAAGAGCAAGGGGGAAGGGGCAGGGGAGCTGGGGCAGGGGCTCAGGGCTCTCATTCCCCATGATGGGCCCCAGCGGCCGACGACTACGCCACTCCGACCGCAAGATCCGGATAGATGCTCTGGGGCTGGCGAGCGTACCATCTCCCTGGAGGTGCCACATGACCGTCGCCGTCGCCACAGCCCCTGCGCCTGCCGCCGATCCGCGGCCGGCCCTCGACCCGGACGCCTGCTGGCAGGCGGTGCTCCAGCGCCGCGAGGTCTCCGACAGGGCGTTCTTTTTCGCCGTCACATCGACGAAGGTCTACTGCCGCCCCTCCTGCCCCTCCCGCCGGCCTCGGCCCGAGAACGTCCGCTTCTTCGCCACACCCGATGAAGCCGAGGCCGCCGACTTCCGCGCCTGCAAGCGCTGCCACCCGCGCGAGTCCGCCCTCGACAGCACGGCGGCGCTGGTGAAGCGCATCTGCCGCTACATCGACGCCCGCGAAGACGTCCCCACCCTCGCCGATCTCTCACGCGAGTTCGGCGTCAGCCAGTTCCACCTCCAGCGCACCTTCAAGCGCATCACCGGCTTATCGCCACGCGCCTACGCCGAGGTGCGGCGCACCGAGCGCCTGAAGCACGGCCTGCGCAACGGCAACGGCGTCGCCTCCGCCGTCTACAACGCCGGCTACGGTTCCAGCAGCCGCGCGTACGAGCAGGCTCCCACGCGGCTGGGCATGACGCCGGCCGCGTACGGGCGCGGGGGCGCCGGCATGAGCATCGTCTATACGATCGTCACGACGGAGTTAGGCCGCATGCTCGTCGCTGCCACCGAGCGCGGTGTCTCGGCCGTCAGCTTCGGCGAGGATGACGGCCGGCTGGAAGAGTCGCTGCGCGATGAGTATCCCGCGGCCGACATCCTGCGCGACGAAGGCGCCAGCCGTCGCTGGGTCGAGCGCATCCTGCCCGCGCTGCAGGGCGCCAGCCACGAGCAGCTTCCCATCGATATCCGCGCCACCTCGTTCCGGCGCCGGGTGTGGGACGCGCTGCTGACGATCCCCCGCGGCGAGACCCGCACGTATTTACAGATCGCGAAGCAGATCGGCGCGCCGAAGGCAGCCCGCGCCGTGGGCAACGCTTGCGCGACGAACCCGGTCGCCGTCGTCATCCCCTGCCACCGCGTCGTGCGCGAGGACGGCACCCTTGGCGGCTACGCCTACGGCCTCGACCGCAAGAAGAAGCTGTTGGACCGCGAGAGCAAGCAACAAGAGCCGAGAACCTAAAGCCTCGACAGCTCCGCAAGGTGCTCCCAATCGTGCTCCAGCATCCGGCGCAGCGCCTTGCGGAGCGTGCGCACGTCCTTCGACCGCTGGATCACCGCCGACCGCTGCTCCGGCGTCGTGTTGCGTAAAACCTCCGCCGTCATCACGTAGACGCGCCGCAGCGCATCCGGGACCGCGATCTCGCCGCGCCCGGCTGCGGAGTGCAGCGCCGAGAATCCTTTTACGCCGCCGACCACCGGCGACAGATAGCCACCGGGCCCGCCCACGACATGCTGGAGGATCCGCCGCGCGGTCCGGCTGCCGCGCTTCGGCGGCGCATCGAGCTGCTTCGCCGTCCGCGACTCCGCCCACGATGCCAGCGCTTCGCGCATCCCGCGCAAGCGGCCCACCAGCGTTTCGATCTCCTTCGTGCTCACGGGCTCCAGATCCGGCCCGTACGTCGCGTACGGCGACCCGTTCCCCAGCCACTTCCCCGCTTCGGCGAGGTGCTCGACCACGCGCACGCCGAACTTCGCGTCAGGGTCGGCCTTCTCCCCGTAGTCGCGCATGAAGCGCAGGAACGCGCGGATCGCGTCCGGCGTCGCCGCGACCGCTTCGTCGCTGGTCGGCCCCACGGCGATGCAGCCCAGCAGCTCCGGCACGTGCACCATCGTGGTCATACGCTTGGGCCCCGACTCCAGGTACAGGTCGTACGTCCTCATCGTCTGTCCGCTCCTTGACTCGCACGCGCCACCCTCGCCGCGCCATCAGCGGCCTCCAGGGCAGCTACCTGCTCCTCGATGGCCGCGCGCGGCGCGAACCGCAACAGCAGCGCCACGCCCACAAGTACCACCACCGCATCGTCGAGCTGGCCCAGCACGGGAATAAAGTCCGGGACGATGTCGACGGGCATCGCAAGGTACAGCACCAGCAGCGGCGGTATCGCCCGCACGAACAGCGGGATGCGCGAGTCCATGGCTAGCCGCCCCGCTAGCCGCACCTTCGACACAAACCGCAGCCGCGTGATCCGCTTGATCACCCGCCGCTCCTCCGGCGTCGCCCGCCGCCACAACACCCACGTCGCCAGGCTAAGGAGCAGTACGACTCCCACCGCCGCCGCGAGGACAACGATCAACATCTCCACCCAACGAGTCTACCTACCACGAACTACGCACTACGAACTCGTCCCACCTCTCACTTCCCACCTCCCACGTCTCCCGCTACGCTCCCCCACATGGAGCGCCACTTCACCGTCACCGGCTTCGTCGTCGAAGACGGCCGCACCCTCCTACACTGGCACAAGAAGCTGCAACTCTGGCTACCGCCCGGCGGTCACATCGACCCCGACGAGGACATGGTGCAGGCGGCGCTGCGGGAGGCGCGCGAGGAGACGGGTATCACCTGCGAAGTCGTGCCCCACGAGCCGCCGCTGCCGTTCTCGAACATCCCCCAGCTACCGGCGCCGCTGAAGATCATCGTTGCCGACGTCGGTGCGACCGAGACACAACCGGCGCACCAGCACATCGACATGAGCTACGCGCTGCGCCCCGTGCCGGGCGTCCCGCATTCCGAGCCCGACGCCGACCACGGGTTCATGTGGGTCTCCGCGGAAGAGCTGCGCCGGAACGAGCCGCTGAAGCTCGCGGCGTGCGGCGTCGAGGTACCCGCGCCCGAGGACGTGCGTGTCATCGGCCTCCGCGCGATCGAGCTGGTGATGAATGAGCCGTAAGCCGGGGATCAGGCGGAGCCGCCGGCCGGGGCGCGCCGACTGCGCACGAACATCGTCGTAAAGACGCCGGCGAAGGCCCAGCAGATCAGCAGCGACGCCACGGCGAAGCTCGCGCCGGTGAACGGCCCCGCCGTGTGTTGGGCCGCCCAGAGCGTCGAGACCCCGCGCAGTGCGAACATGCCCGCCGCCAGCAGCAGCAACGCGCGCGGCGGTGCCATGCGCGTGGCCCGCGCGATCCACCCGCGCAGCGCCCAGTGCAGAGCCAGGCCGGCGGCCGCTACGCCCGTGATCAGCGTTGCGTGCAGCAGCGGGTTCATCGGGAAGGAGCTGCGTTGCTCATCGCCGAGTATCAGGCGCAGCGGCTCGGCAATGGCCGCCGACAGCCCGAACGCCAGCACCCACGTCGTGGCGAACAGCGCGGCGTACAGGTACGCGCGCCGCAACCGCAGGCGCGCCGGCGCCGCTGGATACTGACGCGCGATCTCGCGCGCGTCGCCGAAGCGCTGCACCGCCCGCTGGTCCGCCTCGTCCGGCTCGAGGCCATCTGCGGTCAGGCGCGCGGTCGTCTCCAGGAGGTGGTCCCGGATCTCGAGGAGGATCTCCTCGCGATCCTCGACGCCACGCGGCAGCTGGCGGCGTAGCTCGCGAAGGTAGCTTTCTAGGTGCTCGCCCACGATCCCTCCTGCATCACCGCGCCGATCGCCCGTGAGAACGTCCGCCACTCCCGCTGGTGCTGCGACAGCGCCTTCGTGCCTTTCGGCGTGATTGCGTACACGCGCCGACGGCGTCCCGTCTCGTCGGACCAGTCGCTCTTCAGCAGGCCGGCCGACTCCAGCCGGTGCAGCGCGGGATAGACGGTGCCCTCCGGCAGGTCCAGCTCGCCCCCGCTCCGCTCCCGCAGCGCCTCGATGATGGCGTAGCCGTGCGCCGCGCGCCGGGCGACCACGGCCAGCAGCAGCATGTCGAGGTTACCCTTGAGCTGTTCGGGCTTCATACCTCGTCATCATAGGCTTCCGGGCTGGTGGCTCGCAAACCCGGGCGGGTGTCAGTTCCGTTTCAGCCCGCGGCGGCGACCGTCGCCGGAGACGGCGCCGGAGTCCGCAGGTCGGTCAGCGCCCATGCCGCGTACACCAGGAACGCGCCCGTCGCCGCCAGTCCCGACACCAGCCAGTAGCCCCCGCCGGTGCCCGGATGCCGCACGCTCTGCCAGATTCCCACCGGCACCATCAACAGCGAGGCCATGCCGAACGCCGCGAACGCCAGCAGGCCCAGCGTGAACCGCGCCCGCGCTCCGCGCTCACCCTCGCGCCGTCGCAGCAACCACGTCCCGCTCACCAACAGTGCGCTGGCCCACGCCGCGCCGGCGATGGATCCCAGGAACTCCTCGAAGCCACGTAGCCCGCCCGTCCGCGCGCCGTCGACGCGCGGCCTGGGCGCGAACGCCGGGCCGACGCCCGCCCGCGCACCCAGCGGCATCGACAGCAGCGATCCCAGCAGGTCGGCCATGCCGAGCGCCAGGGATCCCGCGGCTACAAACACCGCGACGTACCACGGCACGCCGTGGAGCTGCGCCCGCAGCGAGGTCCGGTTGAACCGCGCACCCGCCTCCGCCGGATCCCCGAAGCGCTCGACCGCGTACGCGGCAGCCGCCTCCGCGCGCATGCCGTCCTCGATCAGCGCCTGCTCCGACGCGCGCAACTCCTCTTCCGTCCCCGCGAGGATCCGCTCGCGCTCGCGTCCGTTGACCAGCAGCTCGCCCTCCAGCTCTCGCAGGTATCGTCCGATCGCGTCGTCCATGTCGCCTCCCGGCATCGAGCATCCCGAGTCGCCTTCGGCGAGTCTATTGCCGCCCCGGCAGCGCCGTCAACGAGCCCGTTATCCGCCACGTGCATTTCGATGATCCTCCGCGAAAGCGCCACCGGGCAAGCAGCGGCAGCGCCGACGCTGCCTCTCCCGAAGATCCAGAACGCCGCTTTGTGGCCTCGGCGCCCCTGTGGTGAACCGCCCCCGCCCGGTGATAGCATCTCCATCGGCGAGCCGCCCCGGCTCGAGGAGGAGACGACATGGCCATCGCGACCAGCCCCGTCCGGCTGCAAGACCACCAGATCCAGGATTCCGGGGACATCCTGGGCCGCGCCTTCTTCGACGACCCCCTCACCTCCTGGTGCGTGCCCGATGACGCGCTCCGCGCCCGCGCCCTGCCCTGGTTCTTCGCGAAGGCCACCACCATCGGCCAGCGCTGGGGCGAGGTCTTCACCACCCCCGAGGTCGTCGAGGGCAGCGCCATCTGGCTGCCGCCCGGCAAGACGAAGGTGACGCTGGGCCAGATGTGGCGCGTCCGGCTGCTGCTCGCGCCGCTGAAGTTCGGCCCCTCCGGCTTCATGCGCTTCATGAAGATCATGAACACGTTCGAGCACCTCCACGATCGTGACATGGCCGATCCGCACTGGTACCTGTTCGTCCTCGGCGTCGACCCGCCACGTCAGGGCCAGGGGCTCGGCGGCGCGCTGATGGGCCCGGTACTGGCGCGCGCCGATGCCGGAGGCCTGCCCTGCTACCTGGAGACGCAGAAGGAGGTCAACGTGCCGTTCTACAAGCGCCACGGCTTCGAGGTCGTCGTCGAGGACGAGATCCCCAACGGCCCGCACTACTGGACCATGAAGCGCGCTCCCCGATGACGGGCGCGGTCTACCGTCTCGACGGCGCGCACGTCGATGACGCGGCCCGCATCCTCACGCGCGCCTTCTTCGACTACCCCATGTGGACGTGGATCCTCCCCGACGAGGCTCACCGCCGCGAGGCGCTTCCAGCCGTCATGCGCGCGTCCGTCCGCTGGGGCCTGCTCATGGGCCAGACCTTCGGACTGGGCGACCCCCTCCATGCCGTCGCGATCTGGGCGCCGCCCGGCATGGCGGACACCGACATCGACCCCGACGGCGCGCTGACGGGTTGGACCGAATGCGTCGCGCCTCTCGGCGAGGAAGCGATGTCCAAGTTCGAGACCTTCGTTGCTGCCCAGCGCCCGTTCCGCGACACGATGATCCCGGCTGGGGGCTGGTACCTCCCCTGGCTGGGTGTCGACCCCGCTGGCCAGCGGGCGGGCGCCGGCGCCGCGCTCCTGCGCCACATGTTTGGCCGCCTCGATGCCGAAGCCCGCGCTGTCTATCTCGAGACGGAGAAGGCTGCCAACGTCCCCTACTACGAGGGCCACGGCTTCCGCCTCGTCCACGAAGGCACCATCCCCGAGGGCGGACCGCAGTTCTGGTGCATGCTGCGGGAGGCGCCCCCGCTCCGTAGCGCCTAGCCCGCGAGTACGCGAGAATCCTCTCCGGCGGATCCCCAATCCGACCGATCTGCGGATCGACCCGAAACCCTAACGACCCAACGACTAACTCCCACGGAGACCCAATGAAAATCCACGAGTTCCAGGCAAAAGGTATCTTCGCCGAGTTCGGGGTGCCGATTCCGAAGGGGCGCGTCGCGAAGGATGCCATCGAAGCGAAGGCGATCGCACAGGAGTTGGGTGGCAAAGTCGTCGTGAAGGCGCAAATCCACGCCGGGGGCCGCGGGAAGGGCGGCGGCGTCAAGCTCGCGAACACGCCGGACGAGGCGGCGCAGGTGTTCGGGCAGATCAACGGGATGCAGCTCGTCACCCACCAGACGGGCCCCGCCGGCCAGAAGGTGAAGACGGTGCTCGTCGAGGAGCAGATGCCGATCGAGCGCGAGCTGTACCTCGCGATGCTCATCGACGGCGCGGCGGGCAAGCCCGTGATGATGGCCAGCGCGGCCGGCGGTATGGACATCGAGGAGGTCGCGGCGAAGACGCCGGAGCAGATCTTCCGCGTCGCCATCGACCCCGTCACCGGCTTCCAGCCGCACCTCGCGCGCGAGCTGTGCTTCGCGCTGGGGCTTACGGGTGATCAGCAGAAGCAGGCGACGAAGCTGATGGCAGGACTCTACGACGCCTTCATGGCGAAGGACGCCTCGCTCGCCGAAATCAACCCGCTCGTGGTCACCAGCGACGGCCGCGTGCTCGCCCTCGACGCGAAAATGAACGTCGACGACAACGCCCTCTTCCGGCACCCGGAGATCGAGGCCCTGCGCGACAAGGACGAAGAGGATCCCAGCGAGGTGGAGGCAGCCGAGAAGGGCATCAGCAACTTCATCAAGCTGGACGGGAACATCGGCTGCCTGGTGAACGGGGCAGGGCTGGCCATGGCCACCATGGACAGCATCAAGTTCGCCGGGGGTGAGCCCGCGAACTTCCTCGACATCGCCACTGCGAACGACGTGAACAAAGTCATCGACGCGCTGCTCATCATCTCGCGCGATGAGAGCGTGAAGGCGATCCTCGTGAACATCTTCGGCGGCATGGCGCGCGTCGACATCATCGCCGAGGGCATCATCGGCGCCCAGAAGCGCATGTCACGCACCATCCCCGTCGTCGCCCGCCTGGCCGGCACCAACGTCGAGGAAGGCAAGCGGCTCATCGAGGAGTCGGGGTTGCCGGTGATCCGCGCGGAGGACCTCGGCACTGCCGCGCGGGCGGCCGTGGAGGCGGCGAAGGCCGCGTGAGGGGGCTTGCCAGCCTCCGTACAATGAACCGGAGGCTCGATGGCAACTCAGGGAACGCGCCGAACGCTGATCGACATCGCGCTCCGTCGCCAGCGCCCCGGGACGGGGAGCAACCTTCGCCGGGGAGATACCGCTTTGCATGAATGGCCCGACCTGTCGCAAGTGCTCGCTGACTTTCAGTGGGCGGTGTGCGGTGGCGTCGCGACGCGCAACTACATGCCAGAGCGCGGCACGCAGGATCTCGACATACTCGTACTCAGTCGAGACCGCCCGGCCGTCGAGGAGCGCTTACGGAACGCAGGCTTTGAGTTCACCGGGCCATTAAGCATCGGGGGCTCGACATGGAATCCTCCGGATGGCACGCCCGTCGACTTGATCGAGGGCCGGGCCTCCTGGGTCGAGGAGGCACTGCGGCTTGCAGGCGCGAACCGGGATCAACAGGGCCTACCCGTACTCACTCTTCCGTACCTTGTCCTCATGAAGATGGAATCGGACCGGCTCGTGGACAGTGGCGATATCGGTCGCATGCTAGGCATCGCTGATGCCGCAACTCGGGAGAAGGTGCGCGCTGTCGTATCTCGATACCATCCGGAGTTCATGGAAGACCTCGAAAGCGTCATCGCTCTTGGCGAACTGGAGTTCGGGACCGCAGCATCGAGCCCGACAGACGATAAGGCCCCCAAGTAGAGGCCTAATCGCTATCCTTGCATCGTGATTCGCGGCGTCGGATTGACCCTCGTGACGTTGGTGTTCGCCGGGTGCTCCAACGGCGGCAGCCCGATTCTCGTCGACCAGGGAACCGTTACGACCGAGCGGGACGCTCGTGCGGACCTTCGCACGAGGTTCGTCGAATACCCTATTGTCTGGGCAACGGTCTGCAGCCGCAGCCAGCAGGCTGGCGATTCGGCACAGCTTGCACTCCTTGCGACCTACGAGGCCACACTCACGCCTGCACCGGACAAGACCGAGTTGGCTTCGGGCGAGCGCTTCGTCCAAATCCTCAACGAGGAGTGCGCAGCGCATTGGGGCGCCCCGCGGCCATAAGGCCGGCTGCGGCTGACTAGGTGCCGCAACCTCCACTTGACAGCCCCTTCCCGGTATCGTAAATTGCCGATGATGAAGGTCATCGAGCAGACGACGGATGAGGCAAAGACGGTGGCGATGCTGCGGGCGATCGCGCATCCGGCGCGGTACCGCATCGTGAAGCTGCTGGCGCAGCGGCAGGCGTGCGTGTGCGGCGACCTGGTCCTAGAGCTGCCACTGGCACAGTCCACCGTCTCCGAGCACCTGAAGGTCCTGAAGGACGCGGGTGTCGTCGTCGGCGTGATCGACGGCCCCAACACCTGTTACGGCCTGGACCAGAAGGCGCTGGAGTGGCTGAAGCGCGAGTTCGGCGCGCTGAGCGAGGCGTGCTGCTAGCGCGCGTTTCGTTCTGCTCGCCGTATCGGAAATAGACGATAGGCCCTCACCCCCAGCCCCTCTCCCAGAACGGGAGAGGGGAGCACGAAAGGAGAAAATGACATGGCACGAACAGCAGACGAGATCAAGGGCGCGGTGAAGGAGTTCTACGGCGAGCGCGCGGTGAAGGCGTCCTCGTGTTGCGGGCCCGCCGAGGGCGCGCCCGACTACAAGGACAGGCTCTACGTCATCGACGACGTGAAGGACCTGCCCGAGACCGTCGCCTCCTACGGCTGCGGCAACCCCACCGCGATCGCCGGCCTGCGCGAGGGTGAGACGGTGCTCGACCTCGGCTCCGGCCCCGGCCTCGACTGCTTCCTCTCCGCCAAGCAGGTCGGCGAGAAGGGCCACGTGATCGGCCTCGACATGACCGACGAGATGCTGGCGCTGGCCAACCAGAACCGCGACAAGCTCGGCGCGACCAATGTCGAGTTCCGCAAGGGCGAGATGGAGAGCATGCCCATCGACGACACGACCGTCGACGTCATCATCTCCAACTGCGTCATCAACCTCTCGCCCGACAAGGACGCCGTGTTCCGCGAGTCGTTCCGCGTCCTCCGCCCCGGCGGCCGCTTCCACGTCTCCGACATCGTCCTCTCGCGCGAACTCACGTCCGCCGAGCGTGACGACCTGGCGCTGTGGGCGGGCTGCGCGGCCGGCGCGCTGATCGAGAGCGACTACCTGAACCGGCTCATCGCTGCCGGCTTCAACAACGTCCGCGTCGACACGCGCGGCAAGGTCGGCGAGAAGCCGTGGTACAGTGCAACGATCTCCGCGTACAAGCCCGCCGCCACGTGCTGCTAGCGTTGGCACAGCCGCCCCGGCTGTGAAGGACACGGAGAGGGAGCGATCATGACCGTCGGACAGTCCATCAGCGTGAAGGTGCGCCTCTTCTCCGGCATCCAGGCGCTGGTCGGCGCGAAGAAGGTCGACCTCGAGTTGCCCGACGGCGCCACCGTCGCCACCCTTCGCGACGGGCTCGTGCAGGCGTACCCGGTGCTCGAGGGTTTCATGACCACGTACGTCATCGCCGTCGAGGAGGAAGTGCAAGACCAGTCGCACCGCCTTCGCGACGGCGACACCGTCGATCTGATCCCGCCCATCAGTGGCGGGTAGGCAGCAGCAATGAGAGGGACGGAGGTGCTCCGTCCCTCTTTCTTGTTGCATGCCACAGCGCGCGGGCTAAAAGCCCGCGCTGCGAATGAGACGAAGCCAATGCGCGGCAGACCGACGATCCTGTTTGTGTGCGTGCACAACGCGGGGCGCTCTCAGATGGCCGCCGCGCTCGCGAGAATGATGGCCGGCGACCGCGTGGACATCCGCTCCGGCGGCTCCGAGCCCGCCGGCGCCGTGCACCCAAACGTCCGCGCCGTCATGGGTGAGCTGGGCATCGATCTTGCCGCCGAGCGTCCGAAGCTGATCACGGACGATGCCGTGCGAGAGGCGGACGCGGTGATCACGATGGGCTGCGGCGACGCCTGCCCCATCTACCCCGGAAAGCGGTACGAGGACTGGCAGATCGACGACCCGGCCGGCGCCACCCTCGCGGAGACCCGCCGTATCCGCGGGTTGGTCCGCCTGCGGGTCGAAGGGCTGCTGCGTGATCTCGGCGTCCTCACGCCCGCGAGCACCCGCTGACCCACTACTCGCACCGCGTGCCCTCGTCCGGCGCCGTGAGTTCGAGCAGGTACGCGTCCACCGCATCGTCGATGCAGGCTTTGCCGCCGCCATAGGCCGTGTGCTTCGTGCCCACCAGCGTCAGCAGCACGCCCGACGATAGTTGCTCCGCCAGCGACTGCGCCTGCTGGTACGGCGTGATCGGGTCGCCCGTGGTGCCCAGCACCAGGATGGGCGGCGCGCCCGCCGCGCTCACCCGCATGGGCTCCCGCAGCGACGGCGCCGGCCAGAAGTCGCAGGGGTCGCCCGCCGGCCCCACGCCCGCATCGCCCAGCCGCGGCGCGAGCGCCTCCAGTTCCTGTAGCAGCGCGATCTTCTCCTCACGCGAGAGCCGTTCGGAGTCGACGCACACCGTCGCGATGCGCTGCTCCAGCTCGTCGGAATAGTTGCCGGGCCCAATCCTGCCCGTGATGAAGTTCGAGAGCGCGAGCAGGCCGATGCCGTTGCCCTGCTGCGCGCCCAGCAGCGATTCTGCAAGTTGCGGCCAGCTCTCTTTGTTGTACAGCGCCGAGATCACTCCCAGCCACGCGATGCCCGGCCCCACGTCGATACTGCCGTCCCCCGCGATCGGCTGCGCCTCGAGCTGCGCCATCAGCGCGTCGAACGCCGCCGCCGGGTCGCCGTCCGAGTAGAAATAGCACTCGATGTCGGCGGCGCAGTCGGCGAAAAAGGCGTCCAGGGCCGCCTCCAGCCCTAGCGTCTGGTTCTTGGCGTCTTCCTGCGCCGTGATCGAGGGGTCGACGACGGCGTCGAGCGCCAGTGCCCGCACGCGGTCCGGGAACATCTCGGCGTAGATCGCGCCGTAGAAGGTGCCGTATGAGAACCCGAAGTACGTCAGCTTCTCGTCGCCCAGCGCCGCGCGGATGCGGTCCATGTCGCGCGCGGTGTTCTCGGTCGCCAGGTACGGCAGGATCGCCCCGCTGCGTTCGGCGCATCCTTCCGCGAACGCCCGCGCCAGCGCGTCCTGGGCCTGCTGCTCCTCCACGCTGTCCGGCGACGGGTCCGTCGAGATGAGATCGTCCAGCTCGTCGACGCAGTTCACTGCAGGTTCGCTCCCTGCCACGCCGCGCGGGTCCCAGCCGACGATGTCGAACCGTTCTCGCACCTTCGGCGAGAAGATGAGCGAGGCGTTGCGCACGAAGTCGACGCCGGACACACCCGGCCCGCCCGGGTTCACCAGCAGCGAACCGATGCGCTGCTCCTCATCGCCGGCCGGACGCCGGATGAGCGGCACGCTGATCGTGCCCTTGGCCACGTCCGCGTAATCCAGCGGCACGTCGATGCGCGCGCACTCGAACCCGCCGCTGCACGACTCCCAGTCCAGTACCGCCGGTGGCGCCTCCGTCGGGACGGCCGTGGGAGCGGGAGACGGCGCGGCGGTCGACGAGGGTGCGGATGTGGATATGGGTTTGGGGTCGCCGCCGTCGCGGCACGCGTAAGCAGCCCACGCGGTGAGGCAGGCGACCGCGAACAGCGAGAAACGATGGGCGGTGGCGGGCGTCTTGATCAAACCGCTACAGGATACGGGCACAGGGCGCTGCGGGCTGTGATGAGATGGTTACATCTGGGCTATGGCGCTGCCGCGGTGTCCAAGATTTCGATGCTGGCCAGCAGATCCGCGAGGGCCGCCCGCGTCTCCCTCTCGCCATGCTGGTCGCCGTAGCGATAGAACGCGTCGATGAACACGGCCGGCACCTCCGCCTCGCCCGGGAGGCCGCCAATCGGTTCGAGTGGCACGACGGTCAGGATCTCCCTGTACAGCGTCGTATCGCCGTCCGTGTTGACAAGACCAAGCGGCCCCTGCCGCTCGTACTCCTGCTGGAACGCGACGTGACCGTTCGCGTCGATGGACAGCGTTGGACCCCGCGGCAGCGTGCGGATGGTCAGGTGGTAGCAAGGGTCACAGCCGACCTGGTGAGTGCCCTTCCAGAACTGGATCCCATATGGATACGGCGTCGGCGCTGGCCCGATGGAGGTGCAATTGGCGCAGCTCGCGTACGGCATCGGGGCCGCATTCGTCGTCCACTCGCGTGGCAGTTCTATAGAGATGGAGAACTCCGGGAAGGACAGACGCCGCAGGGTTGGCGGGATGGTCGCAGGTTGCGTCTCGGGGGTTCGTGGCGCCGCCGCGCCGTCGCACGCTGACACCGCAACGGCGCAGATGATGGCGAACCACGCACAGACAAATACGTTTCGCACGGGAGGTCTCCGTGCCCTGCGCGACCAGCATAGATCGCCGGTGCGGCGCTACTCCGACGCCAGCTCTGCGATGAGTTCGCCGACTTCGCGGGTGCCCATGCCCATCTTGCCCGCCGAGAGCGACTCGATCTTCCCCGACGACAGCGCCTTCATGATCCCCTGTTCGATCCGGTTGGCGCTCTCCGTCTCGCCCAGCGACTCCAGCATCATCTGCGCCGCGCCGATGGCGGCGATGGGGCAGACGACGTTCAGCCCGGTGTACTTGGGCGCCGAACCGCCGATGGGCTCGAACATGCTGACGCCGGCCGGGTTGATGTTGCCGCCGGCGGCGACGCCCAGCCCGCCCTGAATCATCGCGCCGAGGTCGGTGATGATGTCGCCGAACATGTTCTCGACCACGATCACGTCGAACCACTCCGGGTTCTTCACGAACCACATCGTCGTCGCGTCGACGTGCGCGTACTCGCGCTTGATGTCCGGGTAGTCCGCTTCGCCCACTTCGTTGAACGCCCGCCACCAGGTGTCATGCACGAAGGTCAGCACGTTCGTCTTTCCGCACAGCAGCAGCTTCTTGTCCTTGTTCCGCTTGCGCGCCAGGTCGAACGCGTACCGGATCGCCCGCTCCGCCCCGAAGCGCGTCGTCACGTGTACCTGGGTCGAGACCTCCTGCGGCGTGCCCTTGTACTGGAACCCGCCCGCGCCCGAGTACAGCCCCTCCGTGTTCTCGCGCACCACCACGAAGTCGATGTCTTTCGGCCCCTTGTTCTTCAGGGGACAGTCGACGCCCTCGTACAGCTTTACCGGCCGAAGGTTGATGTACTGGTCCAGCTCGAATCGCAGCCGCAGCAGCAGCCCCTTCTCCAGGATGCCGGGCGCAACGTCGGGGTGGCCGATCGCGCCGAGGAAGATCGCGTCGTAGCCGCGCAGCTCGTCGACCATGCCGTCGGGCAGGATCTCGCCCGTGCGCAGGTAGCGCTCGCCCCCCAGGTCGTAGTGCGCCAGCTCGTACTTGAGGCCGGTCTTGGCGGCGACCGCCTCCATCACCTTCAGGCCCTCGGCGACGACCTCCGGGCCGGTGCCGTCGCCCGGCAGTACTGCGATCTTGTGCGTCATCGTGTTCTCCAGGTGGGATGGGGAGCCGGTAAGTTACCCACGGCTCCCGGATACACCAAGGAATAGCCGATTTCGGGCGTAGGCTCTAGTGACAGGGCCGAATGGTCCGTTGACCCTCGCCGGGGGCGGTCTCACAATGCCCGGGCGTTCGCGCAACCGAAGATTCATCGTCCACACCACGGAGGTCGCTGTCATGGAGTTCAAGGAAGTCCTCGGGAACCGCCGGTCTATCCGCTTCTTCGACCCCGACCGTCCCGTCGAGCGCGAGAAGATCCAGAAGATCCTCGAGGCCGCACGCCTCGCCTCCTGCGCCGTCAACGCGCAGTGGGCCAAGGCCGTCGTCGGCTTCCGCGACGAGCTGACCGAGGACCAGCTCAACCGCCTGAAGACCCCCGTCGCCGGCCTCAACACCGAGATGGCGCCCGTGCACATCCACTTCTTCCTGGATGCGGGCGTGGTGCAGCGCAACGAAGGCCGGCCCCTGAAGCAGCTCGTTGATGTCGGCGCCCTCGCCCCCACCCACGGCTGGAGCCACAAGTTCGTCGATGAGTTTGTGTACCCGCAGATTCTGAAGCCCATGACGATGTTCGAGACGGTGTACCACCGCGCGGCCTCGTTCGACGTGGGAGTCGCAGTGTGCCAGGCGATGCTCACCGGCGTCGACGAGGGCCTCGGCGTCGGCCTGGTCACCCTTAACGGCCCCACGCTGAAGGAGGTGTTCAAGGTGCCCGACGACTGGGTACCCAGCAACACGCTCCTCGTCGGCTACCCCGCCGAAGATCCGAAGGCCGGCGGCCAGCGCCCACGTCCGCCGTTCGAAGAGCAGTACTTCCTCGGCGAGTACGGCAAGCCCTTCCCCCGCGACCCGAAGGTCGTCGAGGAGCTCAAGGCAGCCAACATGATCCAGGAGCCCGCCAAGCCCAACGACCCGGCGCGCATTGCGGAGATCAAGAAGCTCGCCGAGAAATACGGCCTGCCGATGTAGCGGGTTAGTGGACAGGGCACAGCGGACAATGGACAGCACCGTAGCGCGGGCCTCCAGCCCGCGCGGGTGCGGCGAGCGGAGTGCCGAGAGTGAAGACGCCCAATGCCTGAAGATGCAGCTCCCGCCGCGCCGGTCGAACTCCGCCCGATGCTGGACTACGTCAGCGTGCAGGCCTGGTTCGACGGGCTGCGCCAGCACTGGGGTGGCGATCCGGCCACCGACGATCCCGAGCGCCTCCCTGTGCTCGAGGCGTTCTGCCGCTTCGCCAACGTCGACCCCGACCAGATCATCAAGGGCACGACAATGATCAAGGACGGCGAGAAGCGCATCCGGATCAAGGGGCGCGAGAAGTACGCGGCGCTGATCGACCAGTTTCAGGCGTCGGTCGAGGGCTCACGCTTCAAGAAGGCCAAGTGGGGGAACACCGTCCGCAGCTTTCTCATCCACAACGGTGTGCTGCTGGCCCAGGGCATGCAAACACCCGGCGAGTAGGAACTCTCAGCCAGCTATCAGTGCCGCGTCACACAGGCCACACCCCCCGAGCCGTAGACTGACTCGGTGAGACGCTCGGTTCCCGTCGCTATCGCATCATTCACGATCGGCGCGGGCGTGCTGATGGCGTGCGGCGACGATACCGGCCGGCCGGCGCTGAGCCCAACTCCCACCTTGATTCAGGCGACGAGCACTGCGGCGTCGAGCGCCGTCCCCACAGCCATCGCACAGGTGGCGACGGCGCCGCCACCCGCGGGCCCCTCCCCGATCGACGGTCCTCCTCGCGTCGAGGTCACCGGCCTTTTCACTGATCCTCGGGCCTCGTCCCCCGCAATCGCAAGACGGCTCGCCTCGGTGGCGCCCTCGTTCTCGCCGTGGGACGGTACGTCAACGATGCTCTACGACACCGGCGCGGGAACGGAGACGAATCTTGGTCCGGGTTCTGTCGGGCGCTTCAGCCCGGACGGTGGCAAGCTTGTGTGGATCGCGGACCCACAGCCGCCCAACGGCAGCGGGCAGGCGATGCTGCTGGACATCGCCACCGGCAGTCGGCGATGGCTCGGCACGGCGCTTAGCACGTTCTTCGTTGATGACAGTCAGGTGTATCTGGCGATCCTCGACGCCGGAGACGACGGCGCGCACTGCCGGGAACTCGACCTCACGACCGGCGAACAGACTCCGCGAACTTGCTCGCCTGGAGGCCATGGCGCGAGGACAACGCCGGACGGGTACGCCCTGTATGGTGGTAATGGCGGGCCGCTCGTTCTCACAGACGGAGCCGGGCAGTTGCTCTTGCGGTTCGACGCGGATCGAGCCATGCCTGCCGGTCCAGGGGCACTACTGATCGCAACGACGCCCATCGAGATGGGGCAGCGGGACGCGGAAGGCCGCTTCACGCTGGCGTCGAACCTGTTCCTCGTCGATATCGCCTCGGGCGCGGCAACGTTCATAGCCACGGCAAACGCGACGACAACGGAGTTCATGCAACTGCCTCTGGCGGCTAACGAACGATACATCGCGTGGACCGATAACTACTGCGGTGGCGGGACGACGTACCTGTTCGACCGGCAAGCCGGCGACATGTACGACCTCGGCCAGACGTTGTGGCCGCGTGAGTTCACGCCCGATGGCCTCCTCGCCGAAGGTGCGTTTGGCGTGCGAACGCTTATCGATGTGGCAACGCCGGCTTATCGTGTCGTGCTGCCCGGCGGCGAGCCCCAATGGTCGCCTGACTGGCGCTACGCCAGTATCGGCCGCGTCGGCGGCCACGGTGGTCTCTGTCCTTAGGCGCTACGGCGTCGTCGCCACCACTCCCAGGCAGCGCTCGACGGCGTCGAGCAGCTCCACCGGATGGAACGGCTTCGCGAACATGTCCTCCGCCCCGCAGCCGTCCAACTCCTCCGCGTACGTGTTTCCCGTGATCAACACTACGGCTGGCGGATTGGGGTTGGTCTTCAGCGCGCGGCAGACGTCGACGCCGCTGAGCCGCGGCAGGCCGACGTCGATCACGGCCACGTCCGGCTGCTCGTGCCACGCCACGTCCAGCGCCTCGCACCCGTCGGCGGCCTCCACGATACGCGCGCCCGCGGGCTCCAGCGCCACCCGCAGCAGCGCCCGCACCACTGGCTCGTCGTCGACAATGAGGATGGTCTTGGTGTCGAACATGCTGGCCGTCCCGGGAGCGGCGACAAGCCGCTCCGAATGACAGCGCCGCACCCCGTTCCAGGGTGCGGCGCCTTCGGCTGCTTCTACTTTTGTCGCGGCAGTGACAGCGTCAACCGCACGTCCTTCAGGATGTTCCGCGCCGCTTCGCCGTGGCCGATGTCGAGGCAGTCGCAATACGCCGCGAAGATCGACCGGTCCAGCAGGCGCAGGCCCTGTTCGTTCAGCTCGTCGAAGTGGTCCCTCCGCAGCCGCAGCAGCCGCCGAAGCCGGTTCAGGTACCCGTCGCGAAGCTGGTCCGGCTTCGCGTGGGAGATCTCCTCGATGGCGGCGCGCAGGTCTTTCATCGGCTGCTTCTCGCGTGACGTGTGTGTATTCGCCATCGTCATCAACCGACCGCCTGCTCGACGTTGCCGGCGTCCGGCGTCAGCTCCGGCCCGCTCTCCAGCCCCACGATGCCCTTGCGGATCGCGTAGCGGATGAGGTCGGTCCGGTTCTGCGCGTGCAGCTTCGACATGATGTGCGCCTTGTGCGCCTCCACGGTCTTCACGCTGATGAACAGCTCCTGCGCGATCTTCTGGTTGCTGTACCCCTCGGCGATGAGCTGCAGCACCTCGCGCTCGCGGCTCGTCAGCAGGTCGTACCCCGTCTTCGACTCGGGCTTCTTCGCCTGCCACAGGTAGTCCTGCACCGCGTCGCCTTCGCTGATCGCGCTGCTGAAGTACGTGTTGCCCCGGTGCACCGTCTGGATGCCCAGCAGCAGTTCCTGCACGTCGCTCTTCTTCACCACATACCCGCTGGCGCCGGCCCGGAGCGCGGCCAGGATCTGCTCGTCCTCCATGTAGCCGGTCAGGATCAGTACCTTAGCTTTCGGCACCCGGCGCCGGATCTGTCGCGTGGCCTCCAGGCCGTTCAGCCCGGGCATCACCATGTCCATCAGCACCACGTCGGGGTGCAGCCTCTCGCACGCCTCCAGAGCTTCGCGGCCGTTGCCGGCGTCGCCCACTACGTCGACTTCCTGCTGGTTCTCCAGGAGAAGCCGCAGCGCCTGCCTCAGCACGGCGTGGTCGTCCACGATTAGGACCTTGATGCGGCTGGCGAACTGGCGGGGCGCCGTTCCGTTAACCATCGAGCTCTTCCTCCCTGATCTTGCTCTCGTCCCCCGCCGCCGGCAGGAGCCTGAATCCATTCAACACCCGTCATAGGGAAATCCCTTAAGGGTGGCCCCTAAGGGTATCCCCTATGATCAGTTCATCTCTAGTTCGCCCGCTCCTTCCGTCCACCAAGGTCTGGCAGCAGCGAGATGGACTTGCTCAGCGACGCGGCCTCCTCGTACACCCCCTGGCGGCTGGCGCCCTCGACGCTCGCCGGGTACTCCCGCGTCGCGCCGCAGCGCTTGCACCGGCCCCGGACCACTTCTTCATCCGGCACCGAGAGCACCCAGTGATGTACGCATGCTCGCGTCCCTACGTTCGGCATTGGTGTGACCTCCTGAACGCAGGCGATTATGCCCCGCAGGGATCGCCCCTGGGCATAGGGGAAAACCCTCGAAAACCGTAGGGGAACTCCCCTATGTTCCTTAGGGCGCATCGGGGCGCTGGCTTGGGAGACAGATTCGAGATCGGCACCGGACGCGGTTGGTATCAGGGCGCGGCCGCCCTACCGGGCGGGGTCTCGCTCCCGCGCCTTCAGGGGTTCCCGCCCGGGTCGTCGTCAGGCGCTTCGTCCGCGCGCCGCGCGATGCTCGCATCACCGTCGCCCGCCAGGCCCAACAGCTCGCACGCGTACTCCCCGTCCTCCTCGCGCACCCAGACCTCGAACATGTCGCCCAGACGGATGTACGCGAGAGCGCTCACGTTCTTGATCAGGCACGTCACGCCCCATTGCGAGAGGATGTTCCGCCACAGCTCGGCCTCGGCCTCGCCCTGTGGGCGGCCGACGAGCACCAGGCCGTCCCGCGGGGAGTCCGCGGGTGCGTCGGCGAAGAGGCTCGAGAGCCAGTGCGGCAGCTTCACTCTGTCAGCCTACCGCGCCCCGACGGCGCGAAGCGGGCGCGTTCGCGAGCGCGTTCGTTAGAATGAGCCGTCCCCCGGAGGGGTCGCATAGTGGTCTAGTGCGGGCGCCTGCTAAGCGCTTACCCTGGGTAACCGGGGTCGAGGGTTCGAATCCCTCCCCCTCCGCCATCCCACACAAGCAGTACTCGCCGAGTCGTCGCCGCAGCCAGCTCCGCCCTTTGCGGCAGAGCGAGGGCGCCGGTCAGGCGGCCCAGGAAGGACTGCCCTCGTGGTTGTCGTGGTTCGCGCCATCTTCCACGAACTGCAGCTCCCCCTGGTCGTACAGCCGCACAAGGGCCTCCACCACGCGCGGGCTGAACTGCGAGCCGGAGCAGCGCAAGATCTCCTCGACCGCCGCCGCCAGCGGCCGGCCGGCGCGGTACGGCCGGTTGCTCGTCATCGCGTCCAGGCTGTCTGCCACCGTCGTGATCAACGCCCCTTCCGGGATCGCCGTGCCGGAGAGCCCGTCCGGGTAGCCGGTGCCGTCCCAGCGCTCGTGGTGATAGCGCGCGACGGCCGCCGCCAACTCGAAGCCCGTCTGTCCGGCCAGGAAGGCGCCTCCCCAGATCGTGTGCTGCTTCATCAGCACCCATTCCGCCTCCGCCAGGGACTGCGCGCTCCCCAGCACAGAGTCCGGGACGCGGATCTTTCCGATGTCGTGCAGGGTCGCCGCCAGGCCCAGGGCCCGCGCCGCCTCGTCCTCGTATCCAAGCGCCCTCGCCAGGGCCATGCTGATGTCACGCACCCGCGAGAGGTGACGGCCCGTCGTCGAATCGTGCGCTTCTGCCGCGCTCGCCAGCATCAGCACCGTCCCTTCATGCGCCCGCTGGAGCTGCGAGGTCGAGGAGCGTAGCTGGTCCAGCAGCGAGGACATGCGCACGATCGCGGTCACCTGGGTCGCCACCGCGGCCACGAACTCCGCGTCGCGCACGCTGAACGCCGCCTTGCGCGTGCTCGCGACGGTCAGCACCCCGATCAGGTTGCTTTCCCAGATCATCGGGGCTACCAGCGCCGAGTTCAGGCCGGCGCCGGCCAGCATCTCGTGCTCCCGGTCGTCCAGCCGCGGATCCGTCTCGAGGTCGTCCATGATCAGCGGACGCCTCGTGCGGCTCAGCAGCTCGGCGATTTCGAGGTTCACCTTGCTTCGCGCCCGAGTGTTCCACTCCTCGATGAACGACTCCGGCACGCGGGCGAACGCGCTCGATGCCATCCCGTCCTGGCCGTCTTCCGTCAGCACGAAGTTCACGCCGTCGTACCCCGCGCCTACAGAGAGGCGGTGCGCGACCAGCCGCAGCTTGTCCTGCAGCCTGCCCGGCGAGGTGAGCAGGGGCACCAGCTCGCCCACCATGCGCGCGGCGCGGTCGCCGCCCAGGGGCCGTGCCAGCGCGGAGCCTTCGCTCGTCGGCCGCTGCCGCCTCGACTGGTACATCGCGCTGTCCGAAAGCCGGATCAAGTCTTCGACCGACTCAGCCTCGTTCGGATAGATCGCGAGGCCGATGCTGGCGACGACGGGGACGCGTGCACCCGTCATCGGGTCCGTTAGGCCGGCGTTCGTAAGCTCCGTCAGCACGTCGTTCCGGTACGCCTCTCCATCTGCCCGGTCAGCTCCCGGGATGATCACGACGAACTCGTCGCCGCCGTAGCGCCCCACTGTCGCGCCCGGCCGCCCCAACACCGAGGCCACCTTCACCAGCACCGCATCGCCGATCTGGTGGCCATAGGTATCGTTCGCCACCTTCAGTCCGTCCACGTCGACCATGGCCACGGCGTGCGGTACGTCAGCATGCAGCTCCACGATGTCCCGAAGCATCTCCGTGATCGCCGCGTGGTTCAGCGACCCCGTGAGCTGGTCGCGGCGTGCTCGCTCCCGCTCGGCTTCCAGCGCAATCTCGAGCTGGCGCGACTTCTCTTCCAGCCGCTGTTTCGATTCCTCCAGGTCCGCGTGTGTGCGCACCAGGCGCTTGTACATGCGTTCCAGTTCGGCCGTCCGGCTGCGCAGCGCCATCTCTGATCGCCGGCGCTCGACCGCGATGCCCGCGACGTGCGCGGCCACGTGCACAAGCTCGCGCTCCGATGCGCTGGGCCCGCGGGGTTCGCGGTAATAGACCGCCAGCGTGCCCAGCACGCTCCCGCTCGCCGAGGTGATCGGCGTCGACCAACAGGCCCGGAGGCCGTGTGGAAGGGCCAGATCCTTGTAGTCCGACCACAGCGGGTCGTTCTCGATGTCGGTCACGACGACCGGCTCGTTCCGGAACGCGGCCGTCCCGCAGGATCCGCTGCCGGGGCCGATGACCACGCCGTCCACGGCCCGGTTGTACACATCGGGCAGGCTGGGCGCCGCCGCATGGTGCAGCCGCGTGCCGTCGCTGCTCGTCAGCAGGATCGAGCACAGGGCGCCGGGCGCCTGGACCTCCACGGTCCTGGTCAGCTCCTCCATGATCTGCTCGATCCCGGTGCCGACGGCGATCATCTCCAGCAGGTGACGCTGGGCGGTGACCAGTGACTGCGCCTGGCGCTGGTCCGTGACGTCGTGGACGACCGAGAACAACAGCGTCTTGCCATCTACCTCCACCGGCCCCGTGTACACGTCCACGTCGCGGACTTCGCCCGATGCCAGGCGGTGCTGCAGGCTGCACTGGGCGAGCTTCCCCTCGCTGGCGCCCTGCATCTTCTCTTTCAGCTCGTCGGGCGACAGCGTGTTGAGTTCGGCGATGCGCATGCCCGTCATTTCCCCATGCGTGTAGCCGTAGAACTCGCACGCTGCGTCGTTCACCTCGACGATGAGGCCCGACTCCGGGTCGACGATGAAGCGCACGGCGCTGTGGTTGGAGAAGATCTGCCGGTACCGTTCCTCGCTGGCCCGCAGCGCTTCCTCCGCGTGTACGCGCGAGGTGACGTCGACGACGATCCCGACCATCCCGGTGGTCGCTCCGCTTTCGTCGCGCAGCGGCGCGTGCTGCACCTCCAGGTGGAAGCCGTCCTTCGAGACGGCGGTGCTGAACGCTTCGCCGTTCAGCACGCGAGCGAGGTTCTCGACGACCTGGGGCTCGTCCGGGTGGAGGTCGGCCATCCTTCGGCCAACACGATCTTCGGCCCGCAGGCCGAAGCGTCCGATGTCTCTTCCTTCATAGAGCGTGTAGACACCGTCGGCGTCCGTCGCGAACATGATCACCGGCGCGTTCTCGAGGAACGTGCGCAGCCGCTCCTCGCTCGTCTGCAGCGCCTGCTCGATCGCCCGCCGCTCGCTGATGTCGCGCGCCACCACCACCGCGTGACGGCCGCCCTCCGCCGGCTCGAAGAGGTTGGCCGAGGCCTCCAGCCAGCACCACGTGCCGTCCTTCTTCCGGAAGCGGAAGGTCGTGCTGCCCGGCAGGACCGTCTCGGAGATCAGCTCGCCAAACTGCGCCGCCACGCGTTGCGCATCTTCCTCGCCGAAAAACTCAAACGGCATCCGCCCCAGAAGCTCCTCCGGGTCGTAGCCCAGGACACGCGTGAAGTTCGGGCTGATGTACACAAACCGGCCGTCGTTGCCCAGCTCGCACACAAAGTCGAGGGCGTTCTCGGCCAGCGCGCGATAGCGCAGCTCGCTTCGCCGCAGCCCATCTTCGGCGCGGGCCCGCGCCGTGACGTCCCGCATAAAGCCGGCGAACAGGTGCCCGCCGCCCATGCTGGCGTCGCTGAACGAAATCTCCAGCGGGAACTCGTGCCCGTCCCTGTGCAGACCCCGCAGTTCCGTTGCCTGCCAGTTCGTGTGGTGCTCGCCCGTCTCCAGGTACGCCGCCATCCCGGCCTTGTGCGCGTCGCGGAAACGTTCCGGCTGCAGGATCGCGATGTGTTGTCCCGTGACCTCGGCAGGCGAGTAGCCGAACATGCGCTCGATCGCCGGACTCGCCGCAACGATCGTGCTTTGTCCGTCGATGATCACGATTGCGTCTGTCGATGTCTCCCACAGCCGGCGAAAGCGCTGCTCTTGTGCATCAGCGATCTCGGTCGAGACGTAGCGCCCGATGACGAGACTGGCGGTGCGCGCCCCGGTCTCCGTGGCCCGCTGCTGCCAGTCCTCGGGTGTGCCGGCCTCGGCCCCGTACGCCGTCAGCGTGCCAAGCACCGTGCCTTCCGAGGACAGGATGGGCGTGCACCACGCTGACCTCAGCCCGTGGCGCTCCATCATCGCTCGCCCTTCGGCGCTCCACAGTGGGTCCGTGTGTACGTCGCGCGAGACCACGCCCGCTTTCCGGAACACCGCCGTCCCGGTGACGCCGGCACCGGACTCGATCGCGATTGCCGCGTGCGCCTCGGTGAATGAGGACGGCAGCGACGGCGCGGCGGCGGGATGAAGGGCGCGCCCTTCCGGTGGCAGTCGCATGATCGAGCAGGCCCGGCCGGTGTGCGTTTCGACGAAACGCGCGATGGCCGTCAGATGGTCCTCGAGCTTCCCCGCGCCCGCGATCGTCTCCAGCAAGCGGCATTGCTCGCTCAGCATGTACTCCAGCCGGCGCTCTCGTTCGCTTGGCCCTTCGCCCGGCGGCCTGTCGTGCGTGCCTGCGGGCTTCGTCGCCCCTGCGTCGTCGTTGTGCAGGTCGGGGATGGCCATGGTCACCCTGGGGGTTCCGGCGCCCAGCAGCGCCCTGTCCGTGCACGTATCCCGGGTAACACGTATCCGGGCACATGAAAACGCGCCACATCCGCGGCAAGAAGGAGCCCAGCCTCCGGTATCGCTGGCCGCCTTGGTTAGATATCGGCACTGCCAACCCCACGGCGCAGGCAAAACGACGGCCAACCGGCCCCCGGCGTGGGTGCTGGCACCCGGGCCTCCGGCCCTTGACGCTTGTGGGGCCGCCGTCCACATTGCCAGCGTGAGGGAGGAACAGCTCGAGGCCTACCTGCGCGCGCAGATGCCGCACGCCGCGGAACTGCGCGTCGCGAACGTCGCCCGCATCTTCGGGGGTGCCTCGCGCGAGACCTGGTCTTTCGAGGCCTCGTGGTCCGAGGGCAGCGCGCTCGTCGAGCGCAGCTTCATCGCCCGGCGCGACCCCCCGGCCAGCCTGCTCTCCGACAACGACCTGCTGGAGTACGACATCTACGCCGCCCTGGGCGGCTCCGCCATCCCCGTCCCCGTCGTCCACTGGATCGACCGCGCGGGCGCCGCGCTGGAGCGGCCGACGTTCATCATGGGCCGCCTCCCGGGCGCCACGGACGCCTCCGCGCTCGCTACCTCGCCCGCGCTCGCGGAGATCCGACCGGTGATCGCGCGGCAGAAGGCGCAGATCCTCGCCCGCATCCACGACGCGGATATCGAGAAGATCCCCTCCCTCGAACGCCCGCCCTCGCGCGAGCAGAGCGCGCACTATGAAGTAGAGAAGTGGGAGCGCACGATGCGCCAGGACACGCTCGAGCCGCAGCCCGTGCTCGAGTTCGCTTTTAGCTGGCTGAAGCGCCACCTGCCGCCGCCTCCCGAAAAGCTCGTCCTGGTCCACGGCGACTACCGGACCGGCAACTTCCTCTACGATGCGCAGGCCGGCATCACCGGCATACTCGACTGGGAGATGGCCCACGCCGGCGACCCGATCGAGGATCTCGGCTGGCTGATGATCAAGTCGTGGCGCTGGGCGCGCAACAGCCTCGTCGGCGGCCTGTGCGAGCGCGAGGACTTCGTTCGGATGTACGAGGAGGCCTCCGGCCGCAAGGTCGACCCCGCCGCCCTCAAGTTCTGGGAAGTGTTCTCGAACGTGAAGTTCGCCATCATCTTCATCACGGGCACAAAGTCTGTCGTCGAAGGCAAGACGCCCGACCTTCTCCTGGCCCTCACCGCGTTCGTGAATCCCGGCGTCGAGGCCGAGCTGCTGGAGCTGATCAAATGAGGCCGTACCCCGAGGAGATCGTCCAGGCGCTGCAACGCGGCCTCGCTGCCCACTTCCTGCCCGAGCTCAGCTCCTCCTACGCCCAGGCCCAGGCCATGCCCGCGCAGATGCTCTTCGGCATCGCCCTGCGCGACTTCAACACCGCCGCCCAGGACCTCCTCGACGCCAACCGCGAGCTTCGCGGCCTTCTTGCCACTTTCGACGACGCCCTCGCGCAGGTGGATCGCGACGACGTCCGTCGGGCACGCCAGTCGCTGGCCGCCCTGCCGCCGCCCGCCGCCGACGTGCGCCTTACCTCCCTCCGCGCTGAATACGATGCCCTGCGGCAGGTCTTCTGCGACCTCGCCCCCCTCATCGAGCCCGCCGCCGACGACCCCGCCCTCGCCCCTCTCGTCCCGCCGCGCGATCGCATCTACGCCTGGTTCACCGCCGACGCCCGCAAGCGCTCCATCCCCCTCCTCAACAACTGAGGGACGAGAACCGAGGACCAAGAACCGGCCCCAGCGACCAGCGACCTCCCACCCCCAACCCCTAACGCCTAACGACCAACGACCAACCCCCTACACTACCCTCATGATCGAGACCATCCGCTCGCGGCTGGCGGCGCACCAGCCGCAGTACGTCGCCGCCGATACGCTGCCCCGCGCCGCCGTCCTGCTGCCCCTGTACGAGAGCGACGGCCAGACACACGTGCTCTTTACCGTGCGCTCAGAACTCGTCGAGCACCACAAGGGGCAGATCTCGTTCCCCGGCGGCGCCTACGACTCCACCGATCCGGATCTCGCCCACACTGCCGTGCGCGAGACGTTCGAGGAGATCGGCGTCGCCATGGATCACGTCGAACTCATCGGACAGCTCGACGAGATGATCACCGTCTCCAACTTCCTCGTCCGGCCCTTCGTCGGCCGCATCACACAGCCCGGCCCCTACCCGTTCGCTCACAGCGAGATCGAGGTCGCCGAGATCCTCGAGATCCCGCTCGAACACCTCCGCGACGAAGCCAACGTCCTCGAAGAGCTGCGCACGTACCAGGGCCGCGAGATGATCGCGTACTCCTACCGCTTCGGCCCCCACCTCATCTGGGGCGCCACCGCCCGCATCCTGCACCAGTTCCTTGGCCTCCTCGATTAGGAACGATGGAGCAGCGGCCCGTCTGCGCCTCTGGCCGCGGCAGGATGCACGTTCCGCGTCGGACACTCTGCGATTTCCGCAGCGCGCGCGGCACGCGATCGCGGTGACGGTTCGGCTAGACTCCTGCTCATCATGGTTGCCGAACTCGACCCCGCCAGCGCCCGCCACGTGTCGCCCGCACTCCTCGACTACCTGCGTGCGCTCCTTGGCGAGCCGGCTGTGGGCTACGCCGCCCGGCCCGAACCCCTCGGCCGCAGCACGTCGAGTTTCATCTACTCGTTTCAGCTCACGAAGGCGCCTTCCGGCGAATGGTCAGACCCGCTTGTCCTTCGCCTGCTGCCGGACATCGATGCAGGGCCGGTGATCGAACGAGAGACGGCGATCCAGAACTACGTCATCGGGCACGGATTCCCCGCTCTCGCCCCCGTCGGGTTGGAGACGTCAGGCGACAACGCCCTGGGCCTGCCCTTCACCATCACCGCGCGCATTCCCGGCGGAACCGTGCTCGACGCGGTTCGCCGACGCCCGCTCTCCGCGTTGGGGTTGATTCGGACGATGGCGGATGCACAGGCGGCGTTGCACCGCATTCCCGTGGATTCCTGCCCGCTTCCGTACGAAGCACCGCTGATCGAGCGCAGGATCAGCGACTGGCAACAGCGGATCGCGCCGGAGGATCCGGAGGAAATGCACCGAGCCCTGGCGTGGTTCGCGAAACACAGTTCGTGGGCGCGCGACGAAGCGCCTGCGATCTGTCACAACGACTTCCACCCGATGAACGTCCTCGCGGGGCCGAGGGAAAGGCTGACGGTGATCGACTGGTCCGAGGCGGCTCTCGGTGATCGTCACTCCGATGTCGCTCGCACCGCCGCGTTGCTCTGGTTCGCTCCGCTTGTCGCCTCCAGCCGCGCCGAGCGTACGCTCCTTCTAGCCGTGCGTGGTTTGTTCCGCGGCAGGCACATCTCCGCGTATCGTCGCCGCCTGTCGATTGACGCCTCGCGGCTGCGGTTCTGGGAGGCCGCGCACGCCTTCAACGGGTGGCTGCAGCTCATCGAACTCGACCGCAGAGGCCCGGATGCGCCCGAGTTGCAGTTGGAGCTTGTGCAGGAGATGCGGGCGCCGCGCGTGGTCGCCAGTCTCCGCAAGTACCTCCGCAGCTGCATGGACCAGGTGCCAGCCGGTGGCTAATCGCTAACAGGCGAGGCCGACGCTCTTGTCCCTAACCCCTTGTCCCTCACGCCGTCCGCGGGATCGTCTCCCAGAACAGCCGCAGGTCGTTCGCCGTCCGCACCCGGTTCCCCCCGTCGCGCTTCGCCAGGTACATCGCCTGGTCCGCCAGCTTCACCAGCGTCGGGTAGTCCTCCGCGTCGAACGGATACGTCGCGATCCCGACGCTCAGCCCCACGTGCAGGTCCTCCGGCAGCATCTCGTTGATCTGCTTGAAGCCCAGGATCAGGTGATCCGCGCGCTCGAACGCGGTCTCGCGCGTCAGATTCGGCAGCACCACGACGAACTCATCGCCGCCGTACCGCCCCACGAGGTCCTGCGACCGCAGCGCCCGCCGCATCACCGTCCCCGCCTGCCGCAGCACACGGTCGCCCGCATCGTGCCCCAGCTCATCGTTGATCGCCTTCAGGCGGTCCATGTCGCAGAACAGCACGCTCAGGTATCCGCCCGTCGAACGCACCCGCCGCAGCGCCTTGTGCGCGTCCTTCTCCAGCGACGCGCGGTTCGTCAGCCCCGTCAGCCGGTCGATGCGCGCTTCCTTCTCGCGCTTCGACATCAGCTTGCGGTTCTCCTGGTGCAGTTTCTCGAACGCCTCCACCTGCATGCTGCGCGACGACTCCTCGCGCGCCAGGTGGCCCACGCTCACCGCCAGCAGGCCCATGTACGCGCACCGCAGGAATAGCTGCCCGAACGCGTCCCCACCCGGGTCCCAGGACCACAGGTACACCATCGTGTACGACGCCGCGTACATCCCGCACACCGCCAGCACCTGGCGCAGCTCGAACCGCATCCCGACCGCCGCCAGGGAGAGGAAATACAGCATGTAGTACGGGCTGCGGTCCCCGCCTGTCGCCGCGATGAACATCGCGATGATGAGCGAGTCGGCCACCGCGGTCATGATGCTCGTCCGGAACGCCATCCAGCGCCGGTACGGCCGCAGCGCCACGATCAGCCCGCCGTACACCAGCGTGAAGATCACCAGCGCCCACGTCAGGCCCATGTGCCAGCCGTCGGTGTCCAGGAACAGCGTCAGCGCGATGACGTTAGCGAACACCACCACCAGCCGCAGACGTGCGATCAGCGACTCCATGCGCATGGTGCGTTCGGAGTGCGGCGGCAGTTCGAGCAGCCACGACAACGACGGCCGAAGGCCCTCGCCGGCGGTCGAGTTCTGGCGCATGCCCACGCGCCGCGCCCAAAGGTGGCGCGGCGCCCCCCTTAGGTGAATCATCGGCCCGCGCTAGGGATTCCTGCGCAGCCCGCGGGCCCAGTTCCTGTGATTTTGACCGGGTGCAGGCACCTGTCCGGCTCCCGCCCGCCCTCTACTGAATCAGCGGAAGCGGCGTGTCGGTGGGCGTCGGCGTCGGGCAGCCCGACGACGGGCACCTCGTCGGCGAGGGCTCCTGCTCCTCCGGCGTCGGCGTCGCCGTCCCGCCCTTCGGCGTCGGCGTCGATGTCCCCGCCGGTGTCGGCGTCTCCGTCGCCAGCGGCGTGTCCGTCGGGAGCGGCGGTGGCGTGTCCGTCGGCAACGCCGTGTCCGTCGGCAGCGGCGTCGACGAGGGCGTCAGGTTCGGGGTCGGCGTGTGGATGATCACACCCGGCGAGGCCGTTGTCACCGTCGTCGGCGTACGCGATGGCGTCGGCGTGCGCGTCGCGCTCCCGGCGCCGCCGCCACCGTCACCTCCGCCGATGGCTCCCGCGATGAGCGCGCCGCCAGCGAACGCGAACAGCAGGAGGCCCACCACGCCGCCGATGAACCACATCACCTTGTTGCGGTCCCAGCCTTCGCCCCCGCCGCCACCCATCCCGAACGGCAGCACGCCGCCGCCCCCACCGCCCATGCCATCGCCGTCACCGGCCATCGCGTACGGACTCGGCGGCAGGTCCGACGCCGGCGGCTGCCCGCCCGCGCCGCCCGCGCCCGGACCGCTGACGTACCACGCCGACGACACGTTGCCCCACACGTCGCCCTTCAGCGCCAGGGGCGCCGGTACCATCGCGAACCCGCCGAAGATCTCCAGTGGCGATGTCAGCCGCTTGCGCGCGCTCTGGCACGTCTCGCATCCCTTGATGTGCGCGTCGACGGCCTTGCGCACCTGTTCCGTGTACGGCGGAAACTCGAACTCCGCCAGCGCCTGCTGCAGGCCATCGCAGTCCGCGCTGCCGCGCCGCGCCACCACGTAGCTGCCGATGACCTCGGCCGCGGCCGTCTTCATGCGGCTCACCATCGTGTATGCGTTGCCCTTGCTGACGTTCATCACCCCGGCGATCTCCGCGCTGTCCAGCCCCTGCCGCACGTGCAGGTCCAGCAGCGCGTAGTCGCGCGGGTTCAGCGCCGCTGCCGCCTCCCACACCAGGTCCGCCAGCTCCGCGTCGCCCGTCGCCAGCTCCGGGTCCACCAGGTGCGATGGGTCGGGCACGTCGAACGCGCCGAACGCCTCCTCGTGTACGGGCTGCGGCAGCGGCACCGTGCGCCCCGCGCGCTCGGCCCGCGTCACCGCCGTGTTGTGCGCGATGGTGAAGAGCCACGACTTGAAGCTCGCGGCCTTCGAGAGGCCAGGCAGGTTCTGCATGGCCTTCATGAACACGTCCTGCGTGACGTCCGCCGCCTCGTCGGCATCGCGGAGGATCCGCCACGCGAAGTCGTAGATCCGGTTGAAGTAGCCGTCGTACAGCTGGCCGAACGCGTCCAGGTCGCCCGTCTGCGCGCGGCTGACCAGCAGGGCGTCGTCCATGACTCCTCCCGTGGGGTGCGCGTCGTCGCCAGTGCCGCCGGGAGGACAGCGTGCGAATGGCGGAGCGCGGTCGAACGAAACGATAGCATAGCGCCGCGGCCGCCCTCCCCGGCGGCCCTCCTGCAGATATGACAATCGGGTGGGCGGTTTCTTACGCCGCCGGAGCGCCAGGCGGCACGCTCCCTTGATGCTGCCTCCCTGTCACGACAGCCGGCCTCCGGTCTCTGCCTTCCGGCGTCTTCCGCCGCCGTCCCCCGGCGACCGACTCCCTGCACCCGCGGGTAACGTCATCCTTTAACACTCCCTGTCCTATTTCTTGATTGACACAGCTTTGGGGCTGTTCGTAAGATCCCTATCGGTCTGGGGTAGAATTGCGCAGGGTCGGCCCGGGCGGGCCGCCACGCGCCGGTCCCCGCCGCAGGTGGCAGCGGCAGGGGGCTCGAAGCTCCCACGTTCCGGATAGCCGAAGCAGGAGGCTGCCCACCCGCACGGACGCGGGCGGTTCGTCGCAAGAGAAGTGTGTCCGCGGGGGAGCGCGGCCTTGCTTGCAGGCCCGTGCTCCTTTTTCTATCTCCCGGTCCCCCGTCCCGGGCAGATATGGCACAGGTTCGCGAGGCGTTTGTCAACGTGAAGGGTGTGGCGTGAACCGAACCTCGCCGGTGGCTCGGGCAAACCGCGGGTGGCTCCTCGGCCTCCTCGCGTCCCTCGCCGCCTGCGCCGTCCTCACCCTCGCCGCCGTCATCGGCCAAGCCGCCTTTTCTGAACGGACACCAGCGAGCGCGGCTCCTACCGGCACGATGCGTATCGAGCCCGCCATTATCCAGACGATGTCCGGATCAAGCTTCGGATTCTCTGTTTGGAGCACCAGCGACGCCGAGCTCGGCGCGTGGGAGTTCACGCTGCAATACGATGCCACGCTCGTCTCCATCCTGCCTACTGGTGTCGCACCGGGGCCTTGGACCTCCAATCCCTTCTTCCTCTGCCCGGATCCGATAATCAGTGTGACTCCACAGGGTGTAGGAACGATCCTCTATGGATGTACATCGTCGGGTCCTAACCCCGCAGGGGACGAGGAACTTGCTCTGCTTTCATTTACGGCTATCTCGCCTGTCGCGGCGACCACCAGCATTTCGTTCGCACAGGCGCAGATGTCCGACAATGGCCTCCCCGAAACTAGCATCGACGTTATCAGCGCGAGTCCGGCCCAGGTCCTGATTCAGGACGCAGGTGGCACGCCGCAGGTGACCTTCACGCCCTCCAACACGCCCACCATTACCAACACGCCTACCATTACCAACACCCCAACACCGTCGCCGACCGGTGTCGCGCCCGCCGGTAGCTGTGGCCCCCAGATCGCCGCCGCGGTCTGTATAACGCCACCCGCGCAGAACGCGAACGTGAACGTGCCGCACAGCGTCGACGTGCAGATCGAGGACGTGTCGGACGTCCTCTCATTCGAGGTGACCCTGGGTTACGACCCCCTGTTCTTCAATAGCGACCTCTCGACAATCAGCGCCGTCCCCGGTCCGTTCCTCGGTAGCACAGGCCGCCCCGTGACGTGCACGCCGCTAGTGAAGACCGGCACGTCCGTGACGTTGAGCTGCATCACGATCGGCACCTTCTTCCCCAACGTCCCAGGCTTCAAACCTGGCGCCGGGGGCAGCGGTACCCTCGCCACGTTCACGCTGCTTCCCGCGCTGGAAGGGACGACGACACTCGCGCTCGAATCGGTAAGAATCATCATCTCCAACCCCGTCTATCGTGATAGCAACCCCAACAACAACGCCGGCCCCGAGGTGCTCGATCTCGACGTCGGTTTCGCCGAGACCGCGCAGCTCGACATCGGCCCCGAGCCGTCGCCCACGCCCTGCGGCGGGCCCTGCCCCACCGCCACGTTCACTCCCACGCCCACCAATACGCGCACGCCCACCGGCACGCCGACGGACACCGCCACGCCCACGATCACGTCGACGCCCACGCCGTGCACCGGCCCCTGCCCGACGGCCACATCCACCAACACCGCCACCTCCACCGTCACGCCGACCTTCACCCCCGGTCCGGTGACGCTGCGCATCGAGCCCGCGTCCCAGACCGTCCAGCAGTTCGACGTGATGAACGTAGGCGTCTACGTCGACAACGCCGTCAACGTTGGCGCCTTCGCGGTCGAGCTGCAGTACGACGCCAACATCTTCCAGAAGGTGGGTGCCTTCACCGGGCCGTTCATCAGCTCCAGCGGCCGCTCGCCGACCTGCTTCGCTCAGGGCGATGACCCGCTGCCCACGGAGACGCCCACGTCCAGCGTCCCCACGCCCACAAACACGCCCTCGCCGACCGGTACCATCATCGCCACCGACACGCCGACCTCCACGCCCACCGACACGCCGACGGCGACACCCACGCCGGACACGTCGCCGGGCCTCTGGAAGTTCAACTGCGTGACCATCGGTGATGCGGGCATCCCGGGCGCCAGCGGCAGCGGCCTGCTCGTGACCTATCAGCTCCGCCCCATGCAGGCGACCGCACCCGGCTCGACGCCGCTCGGCGTTGCGCCCACCACAGCCAAAGTGATCTCGCCCTTTGGCGTGGAATACCCGATCGGCGTCCTGCTCGGTGGCAGCGTCACTATCACCGTCGCGCCCTCACCGACGCCGTGTCCCGGCGTGTGCCCACCCAACACCGCCACCTCGACGCCGACGACCACGCCCACCCCCGGCGGCCAGGCGAAGCTCTCCGTGTTCCCCACGCTCCAGGCCGTCAACGTGGGCGACGAGTTCAACGTCGACGTGAACGTCGCCGACGTCTCGAACCTCGGCGCCTTCGAGTTCAACCTGCGCTTCCTCGGCGGAGCCCCGCAGGAGCAGCTTGAGGTCGTGAGCGTCACCGAATCACCCTTCATCGGAAGCACCGGCCGCACGGTGGCGTGCCTGCCTAAAGTGGAGCCGCCGAACCAATTCCCCGTTGCGAACGGCGAGATCCAGTTCGGCTGCGTCACGCAGGGCCTCAATCCGCCCGGGCCCTCCGGCTCGGCCACGCTCGCCACCGTCCGCTTCCGCGCCCTGAACCCCGGCATCGTCGACTTGCGCTTTATGGGCACCGAGTTCGCGCATCCCGACGGCTCGAGCATCCCGGTCCAGATCATCGATACCTCCGACTCCGAGGTCGGCATCTTCCCGCCCGGCACGCCCACCAACACGCCGACGATCACCCCCACGCCCACGGCCACCTTCACGCCGGAGGCGCAGCCGTCGTGCTTCACCCAGCCCGGCGGCACCGGCACGGCCTGCTTCGTCGTCGACGCCGACCCCTCCGTCCCCGGCTACCAGACCTCGAAGGGTGTGCCGGCCAGCGGCAACTTCAGCATCGACGTCTACATGCGCGACGTCCTGCCGGACAACTTCGGTCTCAGCACTTTCCAGGTCACCCTGCTGTACGACGTCTCGTGGCTCACCGCCGCCACGCCCACCAGCCCGCTCGCCGGCGCCGGCTTCAACTGCACCCTGCCCGCCCCCAGCGGCGACCTGCCCGAGGGCGACCTCAACGCCGACGGCAACCCCGCCACGGGCGACGCCTTCATCTCGTGCTTCACCTTTGGTGCCGGTCCCTCCGGTGACGTCCTCATTGCCACCATCCCCTTCACCGTCACCGGGACCGGCACCTCGCCCCTCACCCTGTTCAAGGCCGCTGCAGCCGATGGCAACGCGCTCGAGATGGCGAGCTGCAACCCGGTCGGCGCCAACCCTGGCGGCGGCTGCCTGAACGCCATCGTCTTCAACGGCCTGCCGCCCACCGCCACGCCCACGCCCACCAACACGCCGACGCCGACAGACACGCCCACACCCACGGCTACGCCCACGCCCACCGATACCCCGACGGACACACCGACGCCGACCGACACCCCGACGGATACGCCGACGCCCACGCCCACCGACACGCCGACCGATACCCCGACGCCGACGATCACGCCGCTGTCGCAGCCGCTGTGCACGCAGCAGGGCACGACGCCCGTCTGCCTCGTCGTCGATACGGCCCCGCAGCTCCCGGGCCTGCAGAGCACGCGCGACCTGCCGACCTCCGGCACCTTCGATGTCGACCTCGTCGCCCGCGACATCCCGTCCGGCGTCGGCCTCGGGTCGTTCCAGGTCACGCTGCTCTACGACCAGTCGTGGCTGTCCGCCGGCACGCCCACGACATCGCTAGCCGGCTTCGGCTGCAACGTGCTGCCGCCCGCCGGTGACTTGTCCGAGGCCGACCCCAACGCCGACGGCAACCCCGCGACCGGTGACGCCTTCATCGCCTGCTCCGTCGGCGGCGCCGGGCCCACGGGCGATGTCGTCGTCGCCACGGTGCCCTTCACCGTCACCGGCGCCGGCGCCAGCGACCTCGATCTCTTCCACGTCCGGCTCGCCGACGCGCTCGCCTTCCAGGTCGCCAGCTGCAACCCGGCCGAGTTCGAGGCGGGCGCCGGGTGCCTCGACGGCGCCGTGACGGATGTCCTGCCGACCGCCACGCCGACGAACACGCCCACCGATACCCCCACGGTGACGGCCACGCCGACGGATACGCCCACGCTGACCCCAACCGAGACGGAGACGCCCACGCCAACCGAGACGCCCACGGATACCGCTACGCCCACGGACACACCGACCGACACGGCGACAGCGACCCCGACGGAGACGGCGACGGACACGCCGACGCCCACCGACACACCGACGGATACGCCGACGCCGACGATCACGCCGCAGAGCCAGCCGCTGTGCACGCAGGAGGGCACGACCCCCGTGTGCTTCGTCGTCGACACCGACACAGCGCTCGCGGGTATGCAGAGCACACGGCAGCTCCCGCCCTCGGGCACGTTCGACGTGGACGTGGTCGCCCGCGACATCCCGACGGGCGCGGGCCTCGGCTCGTTCCAGGTCACGCTGCTCTACGACGCCTCGTGGCTGACGGCGGGCACGCCCACCAGCGCCCTCCCCGGCTTCGACTGCAACGCCACACCGGCCAGCGGCGACCTGTCGGAGGCCGACCCCAACGCGGACGGCAACCCGGCGACGGGTGACGCCTTCATCGCCTGCTCGATCGGCGTTGCGGGTCCCGACGGCGAGGTGGTGCTGGCGACGGTGCCGTTTACGGTGACGGGCGCGGGGACCAGCGACCTGACACTGTTCCGTGCCCGGATGGCGGATGCACTGGCGTTCCAGCTCGTGAGCTGCAACCCGCTGGACGTCGAAGCCGGCGCCGGCTGCCTCGATGCGTTCGTGGCCGACATCGCGCCGACGGCGACACCGACGGAGACGCCGACGGAAACGGCGACGGCGACGCCCACGGAGACACCGACGGAGACCGCCACGCCGACGGAGACGCCGACGGACACGGCGACGCCGACACCGACGGACACCCCGACGGAGACGCCGACGCCCACCGAGACAGCCACGGATACGCCCACGCCGACGGACACACCGACGGACACCGCTACTCCGACCCCAACGGAGACGGCGACCGACACGCCGACGGATACGCCCACGCTGACCCCAACCGAGACGGAGACGCCCACGCCAACCGAGACGCCCACGGATACCGCTACGCCCACGGACACACCGACCGACACGGCGACAGCGACCCCGACGGAGACGGCGACGGACACGCCGACGCCCACCGACACACCGACGGATACGCCGACGCCGACGATCACGCCGCAGAGCCAGCCGCTGTGCACGCAGGAGGGCACGACCCCCGTGTGCTTCGTCGTCGACACCGACACAGCGCTCGCGGGTATGCAGAGCACACGGCAGCTCCCGCCCTCGGGCACGTTCGACGTGGACGTGGTCGCCCGCGACATCCCGACGGGCGCGGGCCTCGGCTCGTTCCAGGTCACGCTGCTCTACGACGCCTCGTGGCTGACGGCGGGCACGCCCACCAGCGCCCTCCCCGGCTTCGACTGCAACGCCACACCGGCCAGCGGCGACCTGTCGGAGGCCGACCCCAACGCGGACGGCAACCCGGCGACGGGTGACGCCTTCATCGCCTGCTCGATCGGCGTTGCGGGTCCCGACGGCGAGGTGGTGCTGGCGACGGTGCCGTTTACGGTGACGGGCGCGGGGACCAGCGACCTGACACTGTTCCGTGCCCGGATGGCGGATGCACTGGCGTTCCAGCTCGTGAGCTGCAACCCGCTGGACGTCGAAGCCGGCGCCGGCTGCCTCGATGCGTTCGTGGCCGACATCGCGCCGACGGCGACACCGACGGAGACGCCGACGGAAACGGCGACGGCGACGCCCACGGAGACACCGACGGAGACCGCCACGCCGACGGAGACGCCGACGGACACGGCGACGCCGACACCGACGGACACCCCGACGGAGACGCCGACGCCCACCGAGACAGCCACGGATACGGCCACGCCGACGGCAACCGATACGGCGACGCCGACGGATACGCCCACGCCGACCATCACGCCGCTGTCGCAGCCTCCCTGCACGCCCATCGGCGCCTCGCCCGTGTGCCTGGTCGTCGACACCGACCCGGCCCTGCTCGGCCTGCAGAGCACACGACAGCTCCCACCGTCGGGCACCTTCGACGTGGACATCATCGCCCTCGGCGTGCCCTCCGGTGCGGGCCTCGGCTCGTTCCAGCTCACGCTGCTCTACGACGCCTCGTGGTTGACCGCGGACGCCCCACAGACCGCGCTCCCCGGCTTCGCGTGCAACGCCGTCGCCGCCACCGGCGACCTCGCGGAGGCCGACCCCAACGCCGACGGCAACCCGGCGACGGGTGACGCCTTCATCGCCTGCTCGGTCGGCGGTGTCGGCCCATCCGGCGATGTCGTGCTCGCGACTGTGCCGTTCACCATCAGCGGCCCCGGCCAGAGCGCTCTCGCGCTGTTCCATGTACGCGCCGCCGACGCTCTCGCGTTCCAGCTTGTGAGCTGCAACCCCGTCGGTGTCGAAGCCGGCGCGGGCTGTCTCGACGCCGCCGTCACCGACATTCCGCCGACGGCCACCCCGACGAACACACCCACCCCGACGCCTACGGACACGCCGACGGAGACGCCCACGTCGACGCCGACCGAGACCCCCACGTCGACGCCGACGCCCACCGACACGCCGACGGAGACACCCACGTCGACGCCGACGGACACGCCGACACCGACGCCGACGGACACGCCGACGGAGACACCCACGTCGACGCCGACGGACACGCCGACACCGACGC